>NZ_JBEZDU010000037.1:0-86325 GCF_040648495.1 Nonomuraea sp. NPDC049129
ATCGCTTGGCTCTTGCGGCTCTTCTCGTCCACCTTCCCGCACGCAGGTTCCGGGCACGTCTGGGACGTGTACGCGGGGTTGATCTTATGGATGACACTGCCGGTGTAGCGGGCCTTCGAGCGGAGGGCGACTTCCAGGCCATACCAGCCCTTGTCGAGAATCGCCGTGTTGAGCCCGGATTTCGCCGCCGCGCCGTTGCGCAGGAACCTGCCCGGCCGGCCGGGGTCGGGCTTCGGCTTGACGGCCGTGCTCATGCCCTTCGTATTCAAATCCTCGATGACCACGTGCCCGTACACACCGGTGAGCCGGTGCGCGGCCTGTGCGTTGAAGTCAGCGCGCCGCCACCGGATGCGCCGCATGACCTCACTCATCGCGGCCACGACCCTCTGACGCCGCCTCGATCCCTTCTGCGTGCGGGCGAGTCGGCGTTGCAGCCGTAGATACCGTTCCGCCTGGCCGGGCGTGACATACCCGAGATCGCCCTGCCGGTCTTGTTTCGTCTCCCGTGGCAGCTGCAGGGAGGAGACACCGCCGGTTCCGGCGTGGCGGCGGTCGAAGAACTCCCCGTCCGAGGTCACGGCGGCCGTGACCACCCCCCGGTCCACCCCCACCCATCCAGGGCAGGCGTGTTCCTCACGCTCGGCCATCCCATCCTCAACCAGGAAGCTGATGAACCAGTGCTTGCCGTCCCGGGACACGGTCGCGGACCTGACACTCCCCCCGAGCGGACGCGACATCCGAAACCGCGCCCACCCGAACTTGGGCAGCAACACCCGCCCCCACCTGCGGGCGATCCGCTCCACCGGCAGGTGCTTGGCGGTGGGGAAGCGAAACGAGGGCCGCCACTTCGCCTTCGACTTCCAGTGCACTGTCCACGTGCCATGCCTGCGGCACGCCTGGTCCAGGTCCTTGAGGGTCTGCTGGATCACCTGGGCGGGGGCATCGGCGAGCCACTCGCAGTACGGGTCCTTCTTCGCCTCGGCGAGCTGCCCGCACTGCTCGGCATAGTCGATCCACTGCCCGCGCCGCCGGTAATCCCGCCGCTGTTCGAGACCGGTGTTCCACACCGCCCGGCAGATGCCGCCCAGCCTCTCGGCGAACGCCCGCTGCCCGAAGTCGAACTCCAGGCGATACTTCCGGCCCGCCAGCATGCGCAACACCCCCTCTCCCACAGGACGCTCACGTCTCCCCGACTCGAAAACAATATCGTCTGGTCTATGAGCCAGGAAGTGGAATATCGACGAGGCAGACACGTGGTTTCCGCGATGCACGCCCATCTGGTCTTTATCACCAAATATCGCAGAAACGCCTTCGACAACGCGATGCTGCGCCGCTGCGAAGACATCATGATCGAGGTATGCAACGGTTTCGAGGCCGAACTCCGCGAGTTCAACGGCGAACACGACCACGTCCACCTGCTCGTCCACTACCCGCCCAAGGTCGCGATCAGCAAACTCGTCAACTCGTTGAAGGGCGTCTCCTCGCACTACCTGCGCAAGGAGTTCACCGGCCGCATCCTCCACGCTCCACGCACCGGGATGCTCCGCCTGCGGCGGGCCATCTCCCACAGGCGGCTGCATTCGCCCCCGGCCTGAAAGCTGAGACTTTCTGCGAACCTTCTGTAGGTTTGAGCCCCGATCGCTGCCAGGTCAACGTTCGCCGGCGTACTGGCCGGCCAGCTCGGCGCCGATTCGCGCCAGCTCCGCCTGGACCGTCCGCGGCTCGACCACCTCGATCATCGCGCCCCAGCCGGCCAGGTTCCTGGCGATGTCCAGCGGGGTCGGCGCGGCGAGGCGGACCCGGACCCGGCCGTGGTCGAGCTCCCCCTCGGTGTGGCAGTGCCGTCCGAAGTGGGTACGCAGCACCGGCACGAACCTGGCTTCGATGATCACGGTCGCCCACGTACGCGAACGCCGCCGCTCCACCTCCCCCACGACCTGCTCCCACGCGTCGGCGAGCGTGAAGTCGTCCGGCCGCTCGGCGGTCTGGTCCGTCGGCTCGGCCTCGATGATCCGGTCGATCCGGAAGGTTCGCTGTCCGCGTTCGGTCCCGGCGATCAGGTACCAGATGTCGTCCTTGTCGATCAGGCCCCACGGGTCGATCAGCCGTTCGCTCCGCTCCCGGGCGCTGCCGGCGTAGGTCAGTCGGACCTTCCTGCGCCGGACCACGGCGGCCTGGAGCAGGTCGACCAGCTCGGGGCGGCGGCGATCACGCTCGCCCCAGCGGGTGGGGTCGATCATCGTCGCGCCGGCGGCGGCCTCGGCGTCGGCCCGGAAGGTCTGCGGCAGCGCCCGTACGAGCTTGCGCAGCGCCGCCTTGGCCTCACCCGAGACGGCCGCGGCCGGTCCGACCAGCAGGAACAGCGCCTGCGCCTCGGTCGCCGACAAACCGCTGAGATCGGTACGGGCGCCGCCGACGAGCGACCAGCCGCCACCGCGTCCGGCCTGCGGATAGACCGGGATGCCCGCCGCGGACAGCGCCTCCAGATCGCGGCGGGCGGTTGCGACGGACACCTCGAGCTCGCCGGCCAGCTCGGCGGCGGTCACCCGGCCACGGCTCTGCATGAACAGGAGGGCCGCGACGAGCCGGTCAGCGCGCATGTCCCCATCTTCTCCAAGAAAGTGGTCAATTGGTGAGCACTTTAGCTTGGAGGATGGTCATAGTCACCGACCGAAAGTAAGGAACACCCCATGTTGCGTGGACTCACCACCGTCAGCTTCTTCGCCGACGACGTCTCGGCCGCCCGGGACTGGTACACCGAACTGCTCGGCATCGAGCCGTACTTCTTGCGCCCGGTCGAGGGGCCGCCCGCGTACATCGAGTTCCGCCTCGGCGACTACCAGCACGAGTTCGGCATCGTCGACCGCCGATTCGCCCCGCACGGCCGGTCCGACCAGGCCGGCGGCGCGGTGATCTACTGGCACGTGGACGATGTCGAGGCCGCCTTCGAGCGGCTGCTGTCCCTGGGCGCCACCGTGCACGACAAGCCGGTCGAGCGGGGGCCGGGATTCGTCACCGCGTCCGTGGTCGACCCCTTCGGGAACATCCTCGGCGTGATGTACAACGAGCACTACCTGGAGATCTTCGGGACGCGGCCTACGGAGTCCATCTGATGCCGGGATTGATGCCGCCGGTCCAGTTGAAGGTGGCCATGTTGTCCCACTGGTCGCCGGTGCCGTTGATGTTGGCCGGGTCCCAGCCGTTGCCGGAGATGGCGTACCAGGTCGGTTCCCAGTAGAAGACGCCGATCGCGCCCGCGCCGCGCGCCGTGTTCTGGACCGCGGCGAACTCGTTCGCCTGCCCCGCCCAGGTGGCCGGGTAGCCCGAGCACGGCGCCGAGCCGGTCACCACGTTCCCCTCGCTGTCGGCGTTGGCCGCGGTGAACGGGTAGGCGGTCTCCGCCACGATGACCGGCTTGCCGTACCGGGACCTCGCGTCGTTGATCACCGTGGACAGGGTGGACAGCGGGCCGTGCCACATGCAGTAGTAGGACAGGGCGGTGATGTCCCACGGCACGCCCTTGGCCCTGATCCCGTCGTAGAACCAGCGGGCGTTGGCGAGGCTGTCGGCATCGGCGGTGTGGATGATCACCTGGGTTGCGCTGTTGCACGCCTTGGTCGCGTTGTATCCGGCCTTGAGCAGCAGGCTCAGGTTGGTGAAGTCGTTGTTGATGACCTTGCCGTCGTTCCAGAGCATCCCGACGTTGATCTCGTTGCCGATCTGCACGCTGTCGGGCGTGGTGCCCTGCGCCTTCAGGCTGTTGCAGACGTCGTAGGTGTAGTTGTAGAGGTCCGTCTGGAGCTGGCCGATGCCGTGACTCGCCCACGCCGCCGGCTTGAACTGCTTGCCCGGGTCGGCCCAGGTGTCCGAGTAGTGGAAGTCGATCATCAGGCCGAGACCCTTGGCCTTGACCGTCCTGGCGTAGGCGAGGACCTTCGCCTTGTTGTTGTAGCCGCTCGCCGGGTTGTTCCAGACGCGTAAGCGGACGTAGTTGACGCCGACGCCGGCGAGGATGTCCAGCGGGTCGGCGGCCGTCCCGGCGGCGTTGTAGTACTTGGCACCGAGGTCCAGGCTCCGCTGGAGCGACGAGACGTCGGCGCCGCGCATGGTCAGCGTGGCGGCCGAGGCGGGGGCGGGGTTCACGAGTGCGACGGCGAGCAGTGTCGCCAGTGCGAGGAGGAGCGTGCCCCCGATCCTCCAGGGGCGGTTCAGGTGGTTGACGGCCATCCCGATCTCCTTGCTCAAGAAATGGGCGGGCTCCTCTGCGAACGTTCACAGAGGCTCTTGAGCGCTCCTCTGTGAACGTTCACAGACCCTCTTGAGCATGAGGATAAAGAAGGATCTCCCGCCGGGGAAGGGTGGTTCCCGGGAATTCAGCCCTCGAAGAAGGTCAGCTGGACCCCGGAGACCGTACGCCGGACGGAGGCGAACCCGTCCAGCTGGGCGCGCTCACTCCCGGCCTCGCTCAGCCGCTCATGTACGGCCTCGCTCAGATAGACGTGACCGGGCCTGCCGAGATCCTGCGCCATCTTGGAGGCGAGGTTCACCGGCGCGCCCGCGACATCCCACCCACCGCCCGGCGTCTCACCCGCCAGCACCGGCCCGGCGGCCACCCCGATCCGGCAGACGATCTCATGCTCGGCCAGGCCCGCGCGCAGGCCCTGCGCGAAGCGTACGGCCGGCGCGACCTCCTCGAACAGGTAGAGAGCCAGCGGTCCAGCGATCTTGATCTCCACGGCACCCCGCTCGGGCATGAGCCGGAGCCCCGCCTCCCTCAGCACGGCCGACAGGGCCAACCCTCTCAGCAGCCCGAGCTCAGGCGTCTCGGCCGCGGCGACGCTCCGCTCGACCAGAACCACCGTCCGGTCCTGAAGATGCTCGGCGGCCAGCCGCCGGGCCAACTCGACGTCCTCGGGACGACCCTCCAGCCTCAGCAGGTCGGCGTAGAAGGCCGCGGAGTAGGGAATCGGGTAACGCAGCTCCTCGGCGACCGGCCGCACATCGTCCGGACGGGGGCCGTCGAGCACCTGATAGACGGCGCCGACCAGGCTCTCGGGGCCGTCCTTGCGTCGCAGGACGAAGGCATGGTCAGGCGGCAGCCGGTCGACGACCGCCCCTGTCACCACGAGCTCCCCGCCTTCGGTGTGGTTCTCCGCGATGTCCTCGATCGCGTCCGCCTCCGGGCCGTACAGCCCACCGGCCAGGCCGTAGAAACTCCCGTAGTGCGTACCGATGCCGATCCGTACGCGGCAATGGCGTTCGATCTCGTCCTGGACCTTCAGCAGGGCCGACAGCAGCACCCCCGCCTCCGCCGATTCCGGATGGAACATCTGGGCGTTGTCCGCCGCCCACACACCCACCGCCTCGCCGCCGATGGCCCTGGCGTGGGTGTGCAGGATCCGCTTGGGCCGGTCGATGAGCGCCAGCACCTCCAGCAGACCCAGCCGCTGACTGAGCTTCGTCAGCCCGGCCGAATCGGACACCACGTTGTAACCGCGGACCGCGAATCGGCTCAGCAGCCGCCGCGCGTCCTCCTGGCTTTGACCGGTGTCACGCCACTGCTCGATCAGCGCCAGCGGCAGACCGGCCGCGGAGCGCGGCTCGGTGTCGAAGGTGCTCGGGATGTATGCGCCCGTGGGGGGTTCGGAAGCCACCCGACCACCGTATATCACTCAGCGCACTTGTATAAACGCTCTCTGTGATCGACTCGCGCGGCCGAGGAGGCGCTGGCGCGAGCGGGCGCCAGGGACGACAGCCGCGCCGCCAACCAGCAGCGGCGGTCTCTGCAGGACGCCGCCGCACCCGTCTCAGCCTCCGACCAGCGGGACAAGCTTGACGAACGAGATCACCGGATCCGCGGTCAGGTCGATCGACTCGTCCAGATCCTCGATCTGACGATCACCGACCAGCAGGAGGAACCCGTTGCGCGCGAACGCCCGCTCGGCGATGTCCGCCTGACGCTCCCAGTCGATCCGCCGTGCCGCGCGCATCCGGTAGCCGTTCAGCTCGACCTCGGCATCGTCAGGCTTGACCAGCCCGTTGAACCTGGGCGAGGGCGCCGCGTTGTACCGGGCGCCCTCCTCGCGCACGCGCAGCCGCAGCAGCTCACGCGCGGTGATCCGGTCCGGCAGGCCGGGCAGCGTGAACTCCTCCAGCGGCCGGCCACTCGCGCTCTCGTCACGGAAGGTGACCTGGGCCATCGATGATCTCCTGTGGTAGTGGGATGACCCTTGACTATCAGCCGCCTCCGACAAACCGGCCTCCGGCGAATTCTGTCGGACGGCTTCGGCATGATCCAGGCATGCGCGAACTCACCGTCGACGAGACGGTCACGGCCGCCTTCGCGTCCACGAGCTGGATCATGGAGGCGATCGTCCAGGAGCTTGAGCTGGAGGGACGGTCATACTCCTGGCTCTGGCCGGATGACCGGGACGAACGGCGTGACGAGAAGCTGCGGCGCCTGGCCCGGAATGTCCGGCAGGAGTGGGTGGGACGGCTGCGTCACACGGAAGGCGCCGACCGCCGGGCCGCCGTGATCTACCTGGCTCAACCCGGGCTGGACGAATACTACGAAGAGCTGGAGCCGGCCCTGTCCGGCTCCAGCGGCTGGACCGCCACCGACGTGGCCGCGCTGCTCTCGGTCGTGCGCAGCCGGAGGCTTCACTACTGGGACGCCACCTGGGTGTGCCAGGTCGTGGACCCGGTGCTGGAAATCGACGTCGCCGAGCGGCAACACCTGCGCGAGCCGTTCACCCGGCTGATCGAGGCCATGGCCCACGTCCCGCTGCCTGCCGACGACCGACGACGTCTGCACCGCCGGATCGCGCTGGCCCTGCCCGGCGGTCCGACGACATTGCCGCTGTCGGCACTCGTACGCGCCGACGCCTGGGCCTCGTCCGTACGCGATTACCTTGGGGACGCGCCCGCACCCCACCTGGTCAAGCTGGTCGAGCATCTGTGCGAGGTACATACGCCTCGGCCCACCCAGACGTGGCGCGCCCGCTGCCTGACCCTGCTGGAGCCCGCCGGTGCGCGGGAGTTCGTGCGGTTCGCGCTGACGGCCTTCATCCGCGAGGTGTCCGACGACGGCAACCGGCGGATGGTGTCCGAGGCGAACACGGATGTGGCCCGCGGGACCATCTGGGCGGCGACGCTGGCCCGGGTCGACGATCTGGCGGCCACTCTGACCTGGTTGGCCGTCCATCTGGGTGGTGACCGCGCCCGATTCACGCAGGATCTGGTGATCGCCGGAGCCGCGATCAACGCGCTCGGCGAGGGCGAAGACCCGCAGCCGCTCTGGCGGCTCCAGACCTCGATCAAGCACCGGGCGCTGCGCAAGCAGATCGACACCGCGCTCGCCACGGCCGCCGGACACGCCGGGATCACACCGGCCCAGCTGCTGGAGCGGGGCGTGCCGACCCACGGACTCGCCACCGACGGCACCCGGTCGTGGCGCCTGGGCGACCACACCGTGGTGCTGACCGTCCGGGACGCGGTCACCGTACGACTCGGCTTCACCGCCGCCGACGGCACCGCGGTCCGTGCCCTTCCCGCGGCGGTGAAGGAAACCCATGCTGAGGAGCTCAAGGCCATCAAGGCCGTCCAGAAGGAGGTCCGCCAGACGCTGGCGGCCGAGCGCGCCCGCTTGGAGGGGCTGTTCACCGTCGACCGGACCTGGTCGCACGAGGAGTGGGCCCGTCACTACCTGAATCATCCGATTACCGGGGTGGTGGCGCGCGGGCTGATCTGGGAGGCGGATGGGACGGCCTTCCTGCCCGGCGACGCACCGCCCGGGGCCGAGGTCCGGCTGTGGCATCCCGCGCGCGCCGCGCCGGCGGAAGTGGCGGCCTGGCGGGAGACGGTGACCGGGCGACGGCTGCGCCAGCCGTACAAGCAGGCCTTCCGGGAGGTCTACGTGCTCACCCCCGCCGAGGAGAGCACAGGGGTCTACTCCCATCGGTTCGCCGCCCACATCGTCGACCACCCGCGGCTGTACGCGCTGCTCAAGGAGCGCGGCTGGCAGACGCTCTGGCTGCGCGCCTTCCACGGCGAGCAGGAAGCCGTGGCCAAGAAGGAACTGGCGGAGGGCGCCTGGCGGGTCCGCTTCCGCTACGAGACCGCCGCGGTGGCCGACCACGAGGTGACCCTTGCCGCCACCGACCAGGTCCGTTTCGACCGGCGCGACGGGCGCGCCTGGCGGGAGACGCCACTGGCGTGGGTTCCGCCGCTGGTGTTCAGCGAGGCGATGCGGGACGTGGACCTGTTCATCGCGATCACCTCGATCGCCGCCGACCCGGACTGGATCGACCGGGGCGAGGACGGTTTCAGCGGTGGAGAGCGATTCGGCGGTGAGGAGCGTTTCGGCGGTGACGAGCGTTTCGGTGGGTACGTGCGAGAGGCCGCCTTCGGCACGCTGCCGCCGTCGGCCGAGGTCCGCCGCGACGCACTGGCCCGGATCCTCCCCCGTACGGCGATCGCCGACCGCTGCACGCTCACCGACCGCTACCTGGTCGTCCGCGGCGACCTGCGCACCTACCGGATCCACCTGGGCAGCGGCAACATCCTCATGAGCCCCGGCGACGTCTACCTGTGCATCGTCACAGCCCGTAAGCGCGACGCCAAGCTGTTCCTGCCCTTCGAGGAGGACGGCCGCCTGGCTCTCATCCTCAGCAAGGCCTTCCTCCTCGCCCACGACAGCAAGATCACCGACGAGACCATCCTCCAGCAGATCCGCCGGGCAGACGTCACCTGATGGCTGCGGACGACGAGCCGGCCGACCCCAAAAGCTATGGGGCAAAAATATATGAGCTCGTAATGTATGGCACCAAACAAAGTCGCTATCCTGACGAACATGACATCTGGCCATTCAGCGGAGTCCGACCTCCAGCAGGCGCCACTCCCCTATCTGGTGTCGATCGCGGGAAACGTGCTGAACAGCCGCTGGAACGCTCTGTTGAGCCAGGAGCACGGCGTGTCCGTCGCGGGGATGAACGTGTTGCTGGCCCTGAGCCGCGGGTCGGGCACCCACACCGAGATCGCCCGGCGCTGCCGGGTGCACGTCTCCACACTGACCGGGATCGTGGACACGCTCGCCCGCGATCACCTCGTGGACCGTCTGCGGGACACCGTGGACCGAAGAAAGGTCCTGCTGGTGCTCACGCCGCGCGGCAAGAAGATCACCGAGCGCGTGGGGCACGTCCTGAGCGAGGCGCCCCCGCTCACCCCCAGCCTGCCGGATCCCGAGCACGAGGCGATCATCCGCACGTTCCTCATCGGCACGATCGAATTCGACGAACGGGAGGCCACTCGTGCCCGGATCGCAGACACAGAGAGCGGCGAAGGTCGATGACTCCGCCGTCGCCATCGACGCCCTGGTCAAGAGATATCCCGGGGCTCCGGCGAACGCCGTAGACGAACTCTTTCTCGAGGTCCGCCCAGGAGAGATCTTCGGCCTGTTAGGCCCCAACGGCGCGGGCAAGAGCACCACGATCGGCATCCTCACCACCCGCGTCATCCCCACCGGCGGCACGGCCACCATCCTGGGCGTGGACGTCGTGGCCCGCCCCGTGGCGGCGCGCCGGCTCCTGGGCGTCGTGCCCCAGGTCAACAACCTCGACCGCTCCCTCAACGCCTGGCAGAACCTGGTCTTTCACGCCGCCTACCACGGCGTGCCGCGAGCGGTCCGCAAGGCCCGGGCCACCGAGCTCATGGAGTCCTTCGGGCTCATCGGGCGGGGCCGCGACAGCGTCAACACCTATTCGGGTGGCATGGCCCAGCGCCTGCTGATCGCCCGAGCCCTGATGCACGACCCTCGCGTACTGTTCCTCGACGAGCCGACGACCGGGCTCGACCCGCAGGCGCGGCTCTTCGTGTGGGACCGGATCCGCGAGCTGCGCGCCGCGGGGGTGACGGTCGTCCTGACCACGCATGACATGGACGAGGCCGCCGACCTGTCGGACCGGGTCGGCATCATCGACCACGGCAAGCTGCTCGCGCTCGGCACGGTCCACGCGCTCACGCGTGGCCTGGAGGGGAAGAGCCTGCTCGACATCACTCTCGGGCAGGTCCCCGGGCCTGCCGTCCAGGAGCTGCCGGACGTCCTGGCCGGTGTCGACGGCGTCGAAAGCGTGAAGTCCGCACCCGCCGGGCCTGCCTCGAGCGAGACGCGTTTCCGGCTCTATGTGAGCCGCGACCCCGCCGCCGTGCTCGGACCAGTGGCGCAGCTGCTGGCCAAGCGCGACTGCCCCATCACCAACGTCCAGATCGGCGAGCCGAGCCTGGAGGACGTCTTCATCACCCTCACGGGGAGGAGCCTGCGATGAGCGTGCCCGCCCAGACGGCCGTCCGCAGGGGTGTCAGCCCGCTGCGCGTGGTCCTCGCGATCCTGTGGCGCGATGCCGTCGTGACCTGGCACGACATCATCTCGGTACTCGCCCAGGTCGTGCTCCAGCCACTCGTCATGCTCTTCATCTTCGTCGGCGTGCTCGGCCGCCTGGCCTACGTCGACCCCTCCTACAACAACGTGCTGCTTCCCGGCGTGGTCGCGATGAGCGGCTTCGTGGCGGCGCTCCAGGCCGTCGCCCTGCCGCTGATGATGGAGTTCGGCTACACGAAGGAGATCGAGGACCGCCTGCTGGCGCCGGTCTCGATCTCCCTGGTCGGGCTGGAGAAGGTGCTGGCGGCGGCGCTGCGCGCGCTGTTCGCCGCCGCGGTCACGCTGCCCGCCGGCATGCTGATCATCCAGGACGCGACGTTCCGGGTCGACGGCCTTCCGCTGCTCGTGCTGTCGGTCCTGCTCGGCGGCTGGGCGGCCGGGGCGATCGGGCTGATCATCGGTACGCTGCTGCCGCCCGGCAAGGTCGGCATCATGTTCGCCCTCATCATCGCGCCGATGCTGTTCACCGGCGGCACCCAATACCCGTGGCCCTCGCTCGGCGAGCTGCCCTGGTTCCAGGTCCTGACGGCGCTCAATCCGATGACGTACTCGAGCGAGGGAGTCCGGGCGGCGCTGGAGCCGCAGGTGCCGCACATCGAGCCGTGGATCTCGATCGTCGTACTCACCGGCTCCTGCGTGGTGCTGACCGTCATCGGGATGGTGAGCTTCCGCCGCCGGTCGCTGACCTGAGGAGGCCGCCATGACCTCCACCCGCCTCGAGAAGCCGCGGCTCGACGGGAGGACGTTTACGTCGTGAGCGGCGCGGGCACCGATGGCGAGGGTGATCAGATGCCTGGCAGGTACACACGCTCCACGGACGTGCGGGGCATTCTGCCGCGCGTGTGGCCGGCCGTGCTGGCGATCGCGCTGGCCTTCGGAAGGGGCTATCTCGACGCCTACGGCCCAGCGGGCTGGGTCGGGGTCGTCCTGGCGATCATCGGTTTCTTCGTCGCGGTGGCACCGATCGGCCTGGCGTTCTTCAGATGCACCCGGGTGTTACTGAGCCTCGCGATGGGCATGGCGCTGATCTACTGCATGAACCTGGCCGACGAGGCCGTGGCGCGGCAGGCGCTGGCCCAGCGCGGCCAGGTGAGCGACTGCCTGGTACGCCAGGAGACCCCGCAACAGCGCACCGTCACCGACACCCACTACCAGCCCGGCACCTCACCCGGCGACCCGGGCACCACGTGGACGTCCACGCGCAGCGAGACCTACTACGACTACCGCCTGGCCTGCTCGCAGGGCGGTCCGGACTCGATGACGACGCGCATCTCCGTGGCGCGGCCGGGCACCACCCTCGCGGTCCTCTGGGACCCCACCGGACGGATCGACCCACGCCCGGCCGCGCCCGGCGACACTCCGGCCGAGGACTTCCGCGCCGCCGGGTTGGCGGGAGGAGCAGGCGTCCTGCTGGCCCTCCTCGACGCCGTGCTCGACGCCACCGGCTTCCATCTCAGACTTCCCCGCTGGCTGACCGCGCGCCGCTTCCGGCGACGCCGCTGATCGACGCCGCTGATCGACGCCGGGAACCGCTCCACCCAGACGCAGGGGCGCTGCCTTCGTGACAGCCCATCCCCCGTTGTGTGATGAAACGATGACAACGCGGTTGACCTCCGGAATCGTCTGCTTGCCTGATGGTCATGCAAGCGACTCCCTATTTCTCCACTGGCCTCCGTCGTACCGGGGCATTCCTGGCCGTGGCCGTCGCGGTCGGGGCCACGCTCGCGGGTTGCGGCGCCTCCACCGCCTCCACCGCCTCCACCAGCGATGGACAGCAGACTGCGCAGGCCGCGGCCGGCGTCAGGGTGTTATGGATGGGTGACTCCATCGCGGGCGCGCAGGCCCCGGCTCTGGAAGCGGCGCTGAAAGCCGGCGGTGTGGCGTTCAAGAACGCCACGTCCGACGGCGGCGGCAACATCGTCGCCGGTGACCATCCGGTGACGGCCATGGCGGCCAAGGACACCTGGAAGACCCTGAAGGCGAACCTCGCCTCCTTCCGGCCGACGGTGATCGCCTACCAGATCACCAGCTACGACTGGGGCACCGCCCGCCAGCAGCTGTCGGCCTACCAGAAGCTCGCCCGAACGGCCCAGGACGCCGGCGCCCGGCTCGTGCTGGTGTCCGCCCCGCCGTTCAAGATCGACGAATTCTTCAAGCCGCACGAGAACGCGATCAAGAGCGCGCCCGCGATGGCCGCCAAGGCTGCTCACGCAAGCTACCTGGACGCCTCCGAGCTGTGGGGCAGCGACTACGCCGCCGGCAAGGCCCAGCGCGCCAAGGACGGCATCCACTCCTGCCAGCAGGGGTCGGCGGCCTTCGCCACCTGGTTCGCCAAGCGGCTCGGCGAGCTGGCCGGCTTCACCCCGGCCGCCCCCAGCGTCTGGGCCACCGGGCCGTGGACCGGCGACGAGCGCTACGCCAAACTCGGCTGCGGCTGATGGTGCCGGCTCCTCGGGGCGAGGGGTTGATGGTTTCAGCTCCGCGACGCGCGCACATCGGCGCGCTTGACGGGCTGCGCGGGCTCGCTGTCACCGCGGTCCTGCTGTTTCACGCCGGGCAGATGCGTGGCGGGTTCCTGGGCGTCGACCTGTTCTTCGTCCTGTCCGGCTTTCTGATCACCGGCCTGCTGCTGGAGGAGCTCGGCGGCGGCGGCCGGCTCAACCTGACGGCCTTCTGGGGGCGCCGGGCCCGCCGTCTCCTGCCCGCGCTGACCGTCATGGTCACGTCGACGCTGCCGCTGGCCTGGGCGTTCGCCAGGCCGGACATGCTGAGGTTCGCCCTCCAGGACGCGCCATGGGTGGCCGCCCAGAGCGTGAACTGGCACTATATCCACGAGCAGCTCGGATACTGGGATGCTGCCGGCACCCGCTTGTTCGCCCATCTGTGGAGCATCGGCGTCGAATGGCAGTTCTACCTGGCCTGGCCCCTGGTGGTGGCATTGGCCGGGAAGGGGCCCGGCGGGCAGCGGCGAGTGGCGCTCGTCGCGGTCGCCGGTGCGCTCATCTCGCTCCTGCTCATGATCAAGCTCGGGGCGGCCGTGGACACCACCCGCGCCTACGAGGGCACCGACACCCGGGCCTTCTCTCTCCTGCTCGGCGCGGCCGCCGCCACGGCGCCCGTCCGAGACGCCGTGGCCGGCCTGCCGCGCCTAGCCGTGGACGCGATCTGTGTCCCGCTGCTGTGCGGGCTGTCCGCCTCATGGCTGCTGACCGGCGGGGAAGAGGCCCCGGGTCTGTTCCAGGGCGGGATGTTCGCGCACTCCCTGGGCAGCGCCGTGCTGATCGCGCTCCTGGCCCGTACGCCGGACGGTCTCGTGGGCAGGGTGGTCGGCAGCGCAGCGCCGCGACGACTGGGCGAGCTGTCCTACAGCCTGTACCTGTGGCACTGGCCGGTCTATCTGCTGCTGCCCCGGCCGGTGGCCGGGCTCGACGGCCGGGGCTGGACGATCGCCGCGGTCGGACTGTCGCTGCTGGTCGCGCTAGTCTCGAAGGCCGTGGTCGAGGATCCGGTACGACTGCGCGCCCGGTGGGCCACCGGGCGGCGCGGATGGGCGGCGCTGGCCGTCGCGGGAGTGACGGCGGTGGGGCTGTGGGCGGCGATACCGCGGCCGCGACCCGGCGCCGGGACGGTCGATGTGAGCATGCTGAACCAGCCGTAGCCGGAGAGACCATGCCGAAGAACGAGAGCGAACACATGCCGGGAGTGCTCTGGCGGGTGGCCACTGTCATGCCGCGGGCGCTGTGCCGTGTGACGACCGGCCTGCCGGGGATACTGTGCCGCGTGGCGGCCGGCCTGAGCGCGGCGGCGGCGCTGGCGGGCTGCGGGATCACCGACACCGGCGCGCTCCCCGCCGGTCAGCCGGCCCAAGGTGGCCTGACCGAGAACAGCAGCCGCCTGCTGCGGGTGTACTTCGTCACGCCCCAGGGCACCTGGCCGGTCTCCCGGCCGGCATCGGACGGAGACCGGTTGCGACAGGCCATGGACGCGCTGCTCGCCGGCCCCACAGCGGCCGAGCGGGCCCGAGGGCTGATCACGCGGCTGCCGTCGGTGACCCAGCCGATCCGGGCCAGGACGACCAAGGGCCGGGTGCAGCTGCATTTACCGTGGCTGGTGCGCGACCTGCGGCCGGTGGCGGTGAGCCAGCTGGTGTGTACGGCCGCCGCGTCCCCAGGGATCGGTGCCGACCCCGTCGTCGAGGTGTTCGAGCCCGGCATGGCGGGCGACCCGTGGCCGGTCAAGTGCGATGAGAGCGGGTCCGCCATCCCGGCCAAACAGGGAGCCCCCTCGTGACCCGCGTACTGCTGATCGAAGACGACCCGGCCGTGCGCCGGGGCGTGAGCCTCGGCCTGCGCCACCGAGGCCACGAAACCCTGCTGGTGGCGACCGGCGAGGACGGGCTGGCCGAACTCATCGCGAGCGCTCCCGAAGTCGTACTGCTCGACCTGATGCTCCCCGGCATGAGCGGCCTGGAGACATGCCGCCGCATCCGCGCCTTCAGCCAGGTGCCCATCGTGATCCTTTCCGCGCGCGACGATGACGTGGACGTCGTCGTCGGTCTGGAAGCCGGCGCGGACGACTACGTGATCAAGCCTGCCAGCAGCGAGGTCATCGAAGCCCGCATGCGCGCGGTGCTGCGCCGTACCACCCAGCCCGCCTCCCCCGGCCAGGCCGCCCGCACCATCCACGGCGACCTGCTCGTCGACCGGGTCGCCCTGCGCGTGCTCAAGCACGGCGCGCAACTCGCGCTGGCGCCGACGGAGCTGAAGCTGCTGCTGTTCCTGTCAGGCGCGCCCGAACAGACCTTCAGCCGCCAGCAACTCCTGGAGCTGGTGTGGGAACACAGCTTCCACGGCGACTACCGGCTGGTCGACGCGTGCGTGATGCGGTTGCGCGCCAAGATCGAGGACGACCCGCGCGAGCCCCGCTACATCCAGACCGTGCGCGGCTTCGGCTACCGGTTCGGGCCGCTGTGATCCGCCCGCCCCTCGCCCGAGGTCTGCGAGCCCAGCTGGTCCTGGTGTTCCTGCTGGTCTCGGCGCTCAGCGCGCTGACCGCCGCCGCGTTCACCTTCCGCCAGGGCCGTACCGCGATCGTGGAGCGCGTCCAGGCCGACGCACTGCAGGAGCTCCGCGCCCACCTCACCGCCCGGGCGCCCGACCTGCCCGCCGACCCCGCCGAGGCGGACCTGCGTACGCTGGCGCTGCAACTGGACCGGGCGGCGGGCACGCGCGGCTGGCGCACCGCCCTGTCCTATCGCGGCGGCCCGCTCATCACCGCCGGGGCGCCGGCGCCGCCGCTGCCCACGCAACTGCGTACCCAGGCGGCCTCGGCGACCACCGCGCTGGCCCAGCGCTTCCACCACGCCCAGACGCCCTGGCTGGCCGTGGCCCTTCCCGTCGTCGCCACCGCACGCCCGCACGATCCCCCGCCGCTCACCGTCTTCGCCTCCTTCTCCCTGGCCTCCCAGCAGCAGGACGTGGACACCCTGGCGGCAGCCGCTCGCTCCGGAGCCCTGCCCGTCGCCCTGGCCTCCATCGTCCTCGCGCTGCTGGCCGCGCGCAGACTGCTGCGACCGGTCCGGCAACTGCGGACGGCCGCCGAGCGGATGGCGGGCGGCAGTCTGGACACCCGCGTGTACGTCACCGGCGACGACGAACTCGCCGACCTCGGCCGTACCTTCAACACCATGGCGGCCACGCTCCAGGCCGACGCGGCCGCGCTGCGCGCCATGGAGGCGCGGGCGCGCCGGTTCGCCGCCGATGTCTCTCACGAGTTGCGTACGCCGCTGGCGGCCATGGCCGCCGTGACGGAAGTCCTCGACGCCGACGCCGCCTCCGGCCGCCTCGCGCCGCTCACCGCCGAAGCGCTGCACCTGGTCTCCGACGAGACGCGCAAGCTCACCCGCCTGGTCGAGGACCTGATCGAGGTATCCCGCTTCGACGCCGGGGCCGCCGTACTGAACCTCGACGAGGTCGATCTGGGCGAGTTCATCGCCAAGACGCTCGCGTTGCGGCACTGGCGGGACCGGGTCCGCACCGATGTTCCCCCGGGGCTGCGCGCCCGCCTCGACCCGCGCCGCGTCGATCTCATCCTCGCCAACCTCGTGGGCAACGCGCTGCGGCACGGCGGCGCGGCGGTGTCAGTGCTTATTCAGGTGCGGGCCGATTTCGAGCAGATCATCATCGCCGTCTCCGACGACGGGCCCGGCATCCCCGCCGACCTTCTGCCCCACGTCTTCGACCGCTTCACCAAAGCCGACGCCGCCCGTACCCGAACCGACGGCAGCGGCCTGGGCCTGGCCATCGCCACCGAGAACGCGCGCCTGCACGGCGGCACCCTCACCGCGGCCAACGCGCCTCACGGCGGAGCCATCCTGACCCTCACCCTGCCTCGCGACCCGCCATGAGCCGTCGGTCACCAAGCGTATGCTTGCGGAGCTTCTCCTCCCGGGCCAGGCCAGATGGCGTCGAGTTCGCGGAGTGTCTCGTCCGGGAGGGAGATCTCGAGCGCGCGTTGGCCGCGGCCGAGCTGCTCCGTGGTCCGTGGTCCGACGATCGTGGCGGTGACGACAGGATTGGCCAGAAGCCAGGCCAGTGCTACGTCGGCGGGTTGCTCACTAAGGTTCGCGCAGAGCGCCTCGTAGCTTTCGATCTGTGACCGGTGCTGCTCGATCTGCCGCCGCATGCCCTCGCCGGCGCGGCGGCCTTCGCTCGCCTTCCGCAAGACGCCTCCGAGAAGACCACCGGCGAGCGGACTCCAGGGAATGAGTCCGACGCCGTAGTAGCGAATCCTCCCACGGAGTCGACCGGTCGACATGGTGCATCTGGTAGAGGTCGATGTGATCGGTCTGGAGCCGGCGCAGGCTTTCGTCACAAGCCCTGCGGATGTGGTACGCCGAGAGCCGCTGATCGTTGGGGCCGGTGTCCATCGGCTGATAGACCTTGGTCGCCAGCACGATGCGGTCACCCCGGCCGCCGCCCTGAGCGAGCCAGCGACCGATGATCTCCTCCAAGACGCCGTAGCCCTTCTCCATGTCCGGGGATTGGGAGGCCGCCGTACACATCCGCCGTGTCGAAGAAGTTGATCCCCATGTCCACGGCCCGGTCCATGATCTTGAAGGCGGTGGGCTCCTCGGTGGTCATGCCGAAGTTCATCGTGCCCAGGCCGAGCCAGCTGACCCGTAGGCCAGAACGGCCGAGATGCCGATAATCCATGTCGATCCTCCTTGACAGTGCTGGCCGGCCACCCCGACGGATCCGCCGGTCCGGGGCGCTGGCCGGTCGCGCTGCGCTTCAGCCGAGAGTGGCGGTGTCGAGCGGTAGCGGACGTCGGAGGCCAGGACTCGCTCGTAGGCCTCGTTGACCCGGTCGGCGGAGATCACCTCGACCTCGCTGCCGATACCGTGCTCGGCGCAGAAGTCGAGCATCTCCTGGGTCAGGGCGATGCCACCGATCATCGAACCGGTGAGGACGCGCCGGGCGCTGCCGAGGAGGAACCTGTTGACGGTCAGCGGCCCAGGGGCGGCGCCGACGCGGACCAGGGCGCCGTCGACGGTCAGCAGGCTCAGGTAGGCGTTGATGTCGACGTCGGCGCTGACGGTGTTGATGATGAGGTCGAACCGGCCGCAGCGGGGCGTAGGTGGTGATGCCCGCGCAGAGCAACGGCTCGGCGGCGGCCGGGTCGAGGCTCTCGGGGACGGACAGGACGTAGTCGGCGTCCAGAGTCAGTTCGTACAGGATGAACCAGACGCCGGTCGGGGCGGTGGGCCTGGAGGGTGATCGATGGTTCAGCCGGTCGAGCACGCGTGTGCTTGATCGTCAGTCCCGGTTTTGAGACACCCGGACTCGGGGCCGGCGCAGCGGTCGCGGGTCCACGGTAAGCCGGTCCCGGGCGGTGACCCATTCCGGGTCTGCCTCGCCGGGCACGGGCGTCAGCATGTCGGGTTCTTGGGATCCGGTGACGGCCAAGTGCCCGGCCATGCCGTACGGGAGCCGCTCGACCTGCCAGCCCGGCCACGCTGCACGGAGCTGAGCCAGCAACCGGGACGGCACGAACTTACCGGTCCAGTATCGCAGCTCGCGACGTGCGAGATCGACCACCGCGCCTGAGAGGACGTTATCCTCCAGTGGCACAGGGAACGGATCCACTGTCCACAGCGAGTCGATGAGGTGCTGTCCGTGCACCAGCCAGGGTAGAAGAGTGTCCGTTCGTTCCCACGTACAGTCGATCCGGTAGTCGCGTACGGTGTAGTCCGTTCCGACGACGCTGATCAGGTGGTCTCCCTGCAGGTACCAGTCCGCGCTGGACTCATCGTGCAGTACCTCCAGCTCGAACCGGTCGGCGTCGAAGGTAACGAACCATCCCTTTCGGCTAGCAATCGGGACTCCCTCCAGCGGCGGGATGACCACGTCGTACGGCCAGACCAGGCGCTCGGCTTCGGGAACGACCTCCACCAACTCCTCGCGGCCGCCCCAAGCCAGTCCGGCGTCCCAGCCAGCCCACACCGGCGCGGTCCGCACCTCACGGTCGATCGCCTCGTTGCCGGGCACCGATGTGCGACACGGATAACACCGGTATCGACGGGTCGGGATGTTCAAGGCGACGCCGCCACAGCAAGCTTCGTTGAAGTAGCCCGGCGTCACGTTCTCCACCTGAATGCCGTCGCGGCGGATCGACGTGACGACCTCGGCCAACGCGCTGCTGTCGGTAATCTGCCAAACACCCCACTTCTGGACCGCATACCAGCACGTGCCGTCAGCGTCATGCAGCAGATATCCGGTCCAGCAGCCCATCTCATCCAAGCTACATCATCGGGCTAGAGGTCGCAGGATTGATGATCTTCAGGGGCGCCGTGTGGGCCGATTGTCCCAGCGGTGGGTGGTCCACGCCCGGCGGATCAGGCTACGTAGGGTGATGATGGCGTCGGCGAGGTCGAAGAAGGCGTCAATGACGTTCTCACGACGTTCGTAGCAACGCTGCAGCCGGTTGAAGGCGTTATGCCAGGCGTTGGTGCGCTCTACATGCCAGCGTTGACCGGCTTGGATCGGGGCCTTGTCGCCTTTGTGGGCGATCTCGCCGGTCATTTCGCGTGCGGTGAGTTCGTCGCGGGTTTTCGCTGAGTCGTAGCCGGCGTCCAGATGCAAAATGATGTTCTCAGGCAGCGGGCCAAGGTCATCAAGCTTGTCCAAGGATAGAGGCCAGAAGCGGTGAATCATGCCGGTTGGCCCCGGCGAGCACGCGGCCGAGCGGGATCCCCTGCCCATCGACCAGCAAGGAGCGTTTCATGCCCTGTTTTCCTCGATCAACGGGGCTGCGACCTGCGACTGGCCATAGATAGATGGGGAACTCGCTCTGGGTTCAAGCGGGGAGTCTCCGCCGCCACGCTTACCAAAGGTGCCAACTTACGTTTGTCGTTATGTCGTTGACCCCCGACGCACACGAGCCGGTACTGCTCGACATCTTCGGCGTGGCCCACCGTGTACCGGCATCCGCCGCACACCACGCGGTCGGTTGAACTGCCCAACGCTTACCGCACCGGCAATCCAGTGACGGCGCGGCCGATGATCAACCGCTGAATCTCGGACGTACCCTCAAAAATGGTGTAAATCTTGGCATCCCGGTGGAAGCGTTCCACCGGATGTTCCCGCGTATACCCCGCCCCGCCCAGGATCTGGATCGCCTGCTCCGTCACCCACACCGCCGTCTCCCCCGCCACCAGTTTCGACATCGAGCCCTCCGCCTGCCCGAACTGCCGGCCCATCCGGGCCATCCAGGCCGCGCGCCAGGTGAGCAGGCGGGCCGTGTCCACGCGGGTCGCCATGTCGGCGAGGAGGAAGGCGATCGCCTGGTTCTCGCCGATCTTGCGGCCGAACTGCTCGCGTTCCCGCGCGTAGTCCCTGGCGTACTCGAAGGCGGCCCTGGCGATGCCGACGGCCATCGCGGCCACCGACGGGCGGGTGGTCTCGAAGGTACGCATCGCCGCCTGCTCGCCGGCGCGTCCGCCGTTGCGGACGCGGGCGAGGCGGGCGTCGAGTTTGTCCTTGCCGCCGAGGAGGCAGGAGCCGGGGACGCGGACGTCTTCCAGGACGACCTCGGCGGTGTGGGAGGCGCGGATGCCGTGTTTGCGGAACTTCTGCCCCATCGACAGGCCGGGGGTGCCGGGTGGGATGACGAAGGTGGCCTGGCCTCGGGTGCCCAGCGACGGTTCGACAGAGGCGACGACCACGTGGACGTTGGCGATGCCGCCATTGGTGGCCCAGGTCTTGACGCCGTTCAGGATCCAGTCGCCGCCGGAGTACACCGCACGGGTACGGATCGAGCCGACGTCAGAGCCCGCGTCCGGTTCGGAGGCGCAGAAGGCGCCCAGCTTGACGTCGTTCTCCGTGCCGAACATCTGCGGGAGCCACTCCCCCATCTGCTCCGGCGTGCCGTTCGCGGACAGGGCGGCGGCGGCCAGGCCGGTGCCGACGATGGACAGGCCGATGCCCGCGTCGCCCCAGAAGATCTCCTCGAACGCCACCGGCAGCGCCAGGCCGCTCTCCTCGAACCACTGGGTGGCGAAGAAGTCGAGCGAGTACAGGCCGATCTTGGCGGCCTCCTGGATGACGGGCCAGGGGGTCTCTTCGCGTTCGTCCCACTCCGCGCCTGCTGGGCGGATCACGTCGCGGGCGAACGTATGCACCCAGTCCCGCACCTCGGCGACATCGTCGCCCAACTCCGGACAGAAGCCGCCCATGCTGTTGCTCCCTGCAAAATCCCGTTAAAGGCACCAGGCCATGCTCACGGTACGGCCACACACGGCCAGCCGTTACCACTGGTAACACCCTACCGGCCAGTAGCCCATCACCGGAAGCCCGCTCGTCAGCGGCCGCGGGACAGGGTCGAGGCCAGTACGGCCGCGGCGGCCAAGGCCATCGCGATCGCCAGGCCGTACATGAGCGGGCCGAACCCGCCGAACGCGGCGGCCACCTGCGGGCCGACGCTGCCCCCGACGGCCAGGGCGAAGGAGAACAGCGCCAGCGCCGTGCCACGCGCTCGTCCCGCCCGCGCGGAGACCGCTTCGTTGAGGCTCGGCAGGCCACCGGTGATCGAGGCGACATAGACGGCGAGCAGGAGCACCAGCCCGAGTGCGGCGGCGGCCGTCCAGCCGATGACGGCCAGCGCGACGGCTCCCGCGAACAGCAGCGCCACGGCCCGCGTGGTCGCTGAGATCCGGCCCAGCCAGGGCATGAGCAGCGGTACGAGCACGATCGAGGGCAGGCCACCGGCGCGCAGGAGGAGCAGTTCGCTCGGAGATGTCATGCCGTAGATCTGCAATCCCGTATAGACGGCCACGAAGCCGACCATCAGCACGATCGTCGCGACGTACCGCAGCACCAACACCCGATCGAACAGCAACCCCGGCACCGACCGGTACACCGACAACAGCGACCCCGACCCCTCCCGCGGCAGGTCGGGCAGCATCACGGCGCGCAGCCCTAGCGCGGCCAGCACGAACCCGGCCGCCGACAGCCCGAACAGCCCCCGCCAACCGAGCACGCCCACCAGCAGTTGGGCGGCGACCTGCAGAAGTACGGCCGAGGCGAGGAACGCGCCGGTCACCGCGGCGATCGCCACGACCCTGCGCCTGGGCTCGACCCGCTCGGCCAGGTACGCCATGCCCGCCGGCGGGAACATCGCCACGGCCACCCCTTGCAGCGCCCGCAGCACGAAGGCCGCCTCCGGCGAAGGACTCAACGCCACCAGCGCGGTGGTGACGGCGGCCAGCGGCAGTCCCAGCAGGAGCAACCGCCTGCGCCCGAACCGGTCGGACAACGGACCGAACACCAGGAAGCCAACGCCATATCCGATGCCGAAGGCGGTGACCAACCAGGTCAAGGCGCCGGTGGACGCGCCCCAACCGGCCGCCATGTCGTGCAGGAGCGGGATCACGACGTACAGCTGGCCGCTGACCAGCACCGCGGTGAGCACGAAGGCCACCATCGTCCGCCCGAACCGCGCGACAGCCGGGGCGGGTTCGGCTCGCACGCGCTCACGAGCGATGACAGTCGAAAGGGAACCCGCAGCGTCGCGGGGAACCGACGTCGGCGCGGCTCGATCGCATGCGACCGGCGCCGGACGTGGGCTTGGGCGGGCGGCGCTCCGGCCGCGGATCACACGAGGAAAGGAGATAGCCATGGCCGGGACGGTAGCCAACCAACTAGTTGGATGTCAACCAAACAGTTGGATTGCAACCAACCAGTTGGTCATGGCAAGATGGACACCATGGCACCCAAGGTCTCGACCGCCGCCACCCGAGCCGCCCTGCTGGAGGCCGCGCGGGGGGAGTTCGCCGCGTACGGCGTCGCGGGCGCCCGCGTGGATCGCATCGCCGAGCGCGCGGGCGTCAACAAGGAGCGCATCTACGGCCATTTCGGCAGCAAGGAGAAGCTGTTCGACGCCGTCATCACCGAGGCGCTCGACGATCTGACCGCGCAGATCGCGCTGCCGGGCGCCGATCCGGGCGACTATGTGGCCAAGCTGACCGACTACTACCACGATCACCCCGACCTGGTGCGCCTGCTGATGTGGGAGGCGCTCAACTACCGCGGCCAGGACCTGCTGCCCGGCCAGGAGGCCCGCGTCGCGCGCTGCGCGCGCAAGACGGCCTCGCTCGCCGAGGGCCGGGGCGAGGAGCCGGACGCGGCGACGGCGCGCAGGTTGTTCCTGCTGACGGGGCTGGCGTTGTTCCAGTCGATGATGCCGCAGCTGGCGCGCATCATCCTGGGTGAGGACGCCGACTCCCCCGCTGGCCGCCGCGCCCTCCGCGACCAGGCCGCCGCCCTGGCCGCGCGCCCTTAAGGACCATTTCTCTTGTACGGCAAGCCCGGGAAGCCCCACCCGCCGACCAGGGCTGGGGGCCTCCAGGAATACGGCCGCTGAGCCCGCACAGAGCCGGGCGCCGCAACAAGACGGCGAAAAACCCCGCTAAGCCACGACGAACCCCAAAAAATCCGGAAGTGGCCGGAAGCAAACCCCCGGCCACTTCCGATCTTCGTTACCTGAAGCGCCGCAGCCGCAGACTGTTGCTCACCACGAAGACGCTCGAGAACGCCATCGCCGCACCCGCGATCATCGGGTTGAGCAGCCCGAGCGCCGCCAGCGGCAGGGCGGCCACGTTGTAGGCGAACGCCCAGAACAGGTTCATCTTGATCGTGCCGAGCGTCCTGCGGGACAGGCGCAGGGCGTCGGCCGCCACGCGCAGGTCGCCGCGGACCAGCGTCAGGTCGGCGGCCTCGATGGCCGCGTCGGTGCCGGTGCCCATGGCCAGCCCGAGATCGGCCTGGGCCAGCGCGGCGGCGTCGTTGACCCCGTCGCCGACCATGGCCACGACCTTGCCCTCGGCCTGCAACCGCTTGACCACGTCGACCTTGTCGGCGGGCAGCACCTCGGCGATCACCTCGTCGATGCCGACCTCGTCCGCGACCGACCCGGCCACCGCCCCGTTGTCGCCGGTCAGCAGCACCGGGGTCAGGCCCAGCCCGCGCAGCTGCCCGATGGCCTCCCGGCTGGTCGGCTTGACCACGTCGGCCACCACGAGCACCGCCCGGGCCTGACCGTCCCAGCCCACCGCCACCGCCGTACGGCCCGCCGCCTGCTCTTCGGCCGACCGGCGGGCCAGGTCCGCGGGCAGCTGCTGGGACCGCTCGGCCAGCAGCTTCGGGCGGCCGACCAGCACCGCGTGCCCGTCGACGGTGCCCCGCACGCCGAGCCCCTCGATGTTGGCGAAGTCCTCGACCGTGGCGTCGGATCCGGCCGCCCGCGCGATGGCCTGGGCGATCGGGTGCTCGGAGGCGTGTTCGAGCGCGCCGGCCAGCCGCAGGACCTGCTCGCGGTCCTCGCCGTCGGCCAGGTGCACGCCGGTGAGCGTCATCCTGCCTTCGGTGACCGTGCCGGTCTTGTCCAGCACGATCGTGTCGATCGCGCGGGTCGACTCCAGCACCTCGGGTCCCTTGATCAGGATGCCGAGCTGCGCGCCCCGGCCGGTGCCGACCAGCAGCGCGGTCGGTGTGGCCAGGCCGAGCGCGCACGGGCAGGCGATGATGAGGACGGCCACGGCCGCGGTGAACGCCGCTCCCGCCCCGCCGCCGGTGCCGAGCCAGAAGCCCAGGGTGGCGACCGCGAGGCCGATCACGATCGGCACGAAGATGCCGGAGACGCGGTCGGCCAGCCGCTGGACCCGCGCCTTGCCGGTCTGCGCCGCCTCCACCAGCTTGGCCATCTGGGCGAGCCGGGTGTCGGCACCGACCCTCGTCGCGCGGACCACGAGACGGCCGCCCGCGTTGACGGTGGCGCCGGTGACCGCGTCGCCGGGCCGCACCTCCACGGGGATGGACTCGCCGGTCAGCATCGAGGCGTCGACGGCCGAGGAACCCTCCTCGATCACGCCGTCGGTGGCGATCTTCTCGCCCGGCCGTACGACGAAGGTGTCGCCCACCTCGAGCCGGTCGGCGGGAACGCGGGTCTCGACGCCGTCGCGCAGCACCGAGACCTCCTTGGCGCCCAGCTCCATCAGCGCCCGCAGGGCGGCTCCGGCGCGGCGCTTCGAACGCGCCTCGAAGTAGCGGCCGGCCAGGATGAACGCCGTCACCCCGGCCGCCGCCTCCAGGTAGATGTTCCCGGAGCCGTCGGTGCGCTGGATCGTGAACTCGAACGGGTGCGTCATGCCGGGCGTGCCCGCCGTACCGAAGAACAGCGCCCACAGCGACCAGCCGAGCGCGGCCAGCGTGCCGACCGAGACGAGCGTGTCCATCGTCGCCGCGCCGTGCCGCAGGTTGGTCCAGGCGGCCTGGTGGAAGGGCCGGCCCGCGTAGATCACCACCGGCGCGGCCAGGGTCAGCGACAACCACTGCCAGTTCGTGAACTGCAGCGCCGGGATCATCGCCATCGCGATCACCGGCACCGACAGCACGACCGAGGTGATCAGCCGGTCGCGAAGCGGACGCAGCTCATCGTCCGGCCCGTGTTCCTCCCCCGCCACGACGGCGGGCGGGGCGGGCAGCGCGGCGCTGTAGCCCGCCTTCTCCACCTCGCTGATCAGCACCCGCGGGTCGATGCCATCGGGGAAGGTGACCTTCGCCTTCTCCGTCGCGTAGTTGACCGTGGCGGTCACGCCGTCGAGCTTGTTGAGCTTGCGCTCGATCCGATTGGCGCAGGACGCGCAGGTCATGCCGCCGATCGAGAGCTCGACGGCGTTGCCGTCGGCGAGGGAGGTCATCACCACCCCTTTCTCGCGTCAGTGATCGCCGTGCGTCACTGGTTCGCCACTTCGTAGCCGGCCTCCTTGACGGCGGCGACGATCTTCGCCTCGTCGATCAGGCCCTCGCTGTCCACGGTCAGCAGTCCGCTGGCCAGGTCCACCTCCACGGAGGTGACTCCGGCGACCTCGCCGACCTCTTCCTTGACCGAGCTCACGCAGTGGCCGCAGGTCATGCCCTTGACGGTGTAGGTGGCAGTGCTCATATCGATCAACCTTCCAGGTCAGGAACGAACAAGTCGGGCGATGGCGTCACTGGCCTCTTTGACCTTGGCCTGGGCCTCGGGACCGCCCTGGAGGGTGGCTTCGGCGACGCAGTGACTCAGGTGCTCTTCGAGCAGGGACAGGGCGAACGACTGCAAGGCGCTGGTGGCCGCCGAGACCTGCGTGAGGATGTCGATGCAGTATTTGTCGTCCTCGACCATCCGCTGCAGGCCACGCACCTGGCCTTCGACCCGGCGCAACCGCCGCTGGTGGTCCTGCTTGTTGTCGGTGTAGCCGGCCATTCGCCGCTCCTCTCCCGCACTCTGTCGCTCACATTACTATACCCCCCTACCCTATGCGCGCCGGACGCTATCGCCAGTTCGCGGATGGGCCGGCCGGGGTACGCTTCGCGGCCGGCCACAGCACCGCCAGCGTGTACGCGCACAGCACGGCGAAGCCGGCCCATCCGGGCAGCGGGTAGTATCCGGCGGACGGCGCGTAGTGCGCGGTCACCTGCGGATACTCCACCGCCGTCTGCTGGACGGCGAAGCCCGCGGCCGGGGTGAGCCGCAGCAGCCATTGCGCCACGGTGTCGAGCAGCAGCGGCAGCGCGGCCACCGTGTAGGGCACGGCGACGAGCGCCAGCGCGAGCAGGATCGCCGCCCAGCCGCGCCGCAGCAGGACCCCGAGCCCGTACGCCAGCACACCGCACAGCGCGAGCACCGCCGCGAGGCCGATGACGACCCGGGCGCCGGTCACCGGTGACAGCGGCTGCAGGTTGACGCCCTTACCGGTCAGGATCGCCAAGCCGAGTGTCACCGCCACGCCGACGGCGACCAGACCGGCCACGAAGATCGCGCCGCCGGCCACCACGGCCCGTGCGGCCAGGGCCGGGCGGGAGGCCGGCGTGCCGGACCGGGCGCCGAACCGGGCGGCCACGACCAGGACGATGATCAGTGCGATCACCAGGCCGAACAGCGCGGTCGTGACGGTCATGCCGCCCTCGCTCGGGCCGATGTCGCCGGTCCCGCTCACGGTGATGACGCCGTCCTTCTCGACCGCGCCGGAGGCGGTGTGGTACTTCTCCCAGTCGGTGTGGTTCATCTCGCCGACGGACTCGCTGCGCCACTTTCCGCCGGCCGCGCCCGCCGCGTTCTCGCCGCCGGCCGCGTCCGCCGCGTTCTCGCCGCCGGCCGCGTCCGCCGCGTTCTTGCCGTCGGCCGCGCCCCTCACGTCGACATGGTCGAAGACCCCGGTGGCCTGCGTGAACCGGACCTCCTCGATGGCACCGCCGAGTCCGACCTCCCGTAACGTGAGGTCACCGGGTGAGGCGGCGAACAGGCCGGCCTGCACCGTCTCCGGCAGGCCCGCCAGGCGTACCGTCCCGACCGTCTGCCAACTCCGGCCGTCGGCGGACTCCGCGCCGGTGATGGTGTCCCCGGACCGCGCCAGCCGCAGCCAGCGCGGGGATCCCAGTGACAGGCCGCCCGAGCTCCCGGCGATGTCCTGCCGGTAGTCGGCCTGCATCCGCACGCCGTGGCGGCCGGTCATCATGAGCGCCGCGTACGAGGAGCCCCGCCGGACGCCGTCCTTGATGATGATCCCGGCCTTGGCCCACGGCACCAGGCCGGAGACGATCTGGTCGTGGTTCGGCGGGGGGTAGGTGATCGTGCCGGTCATCGAGGTCATCCGTATGGTGATGACGCCGTTCGGGCCGAGGCCGCGGTGGTGGAACCAGAACTGGTCGTTGACGATCGAGCCGTCCGCGGCGGTCGGAGCGACCGGGCAGGGATCGCCGCAGTCGACCGTGGAGGTGAAGACCAGGCCGCTGGCGATCACGATGAGGGCCGCCACCGCCAGGGCGATCAGGCGGCCGGGACGGCGGAAGGCCGTCCATTCCCGGTGGAGGAGTTGAGTGCTCAGCATGCGCTCGTTCTATGGGCGCGGGCCTAACATCACCCGAACCGGGCCTGTCATACCGTTGTTAGGTCCGTTCGGGCATGCTGGGGGCGTGATCAGGCTGCGTAAGGGCACGGTGGGGGCCCGGTTCACGATCTTGTACGCCGGGGTGTTCCTGCTGTCCGGCATCGTGCTGCTGGCCCTGACCTTCGTGTTGTCCGACACCGAGGTCGCCTCCGTGGGACCGCCCCCGCCGGGCGGGGACGGCATGACCGGGGCGCAGCGGCACATTCTCCAGTTGCAGCGGCAACTGGGCGACGCGGAGGCGAACCAGTCCCGGCAGCTGCTGGTCGGCTCCCTGCTCGCGCTGGTGGTGATGGCGATCGTGTCCCTGCTGGTCGGCCGGGCGCTGGCCCGCCGGGTGCTGCGCCCGCTGCGGCTGATCACCGCGGCGACCCGGCACATCTCCGCCGACAACCTGGACCGGCGGCTGGCCGTCAGCGGCCCGGCCGATGAGGTGAAGGACCTCGCCGACACCATCGACGGCCTGCTGGAACGGCTGGAGGCGTCGTTCGCCGCCCAGCGCCGGTTCGTCGCCAACGCCTCGCACGAGCTGCGGACCCCGCTGGCGACCATGCGGGCCTCGCTGGACGTCGCGGTCGCCAAGCCCGGCGTGCCGGCGCAGACGCTCGTCGTGGGGGATCGGCTGCGTACCCAGCTGGACCAGGTGGATCAGCTGCTCGACGGCTTCCTGGTGCTGGCGCGGGCCCAGCACGGCGCCCTGGCCGAGGCCGCCGGCGTCGACCTGGACGATCTGGTCACGCGGGCGCTGTGCGACCATTCCGCCGGGATCGCGGCGAAACGGCTGACCGTGACCACACAACTGCGGGCGGCGGGCACCCGGGGCGATCCCGCGCTGCTCTCCCGGATGGTGCAGAACGTGATCGACAACGCCGTGGCGTACAACGAGGAGGACGGCTGGATCCACGCCGAGACCGTCCGAGAGGGCGCCGAGGTCCGGTTCGTCGTGCAGACCGGCGGACGCGTCCTCGCCCAGGGGGACGTGGATCGGCTCGCGCGGCCCTTCGAACGGCTCGGCGCCGACCGCACCGGCTCCGAGAACGGCTCCGGCCTCGGATTGTCCATCGTGGCGGCGATCACGGCGGCGCACGGCGGACGGCTCGACCTGCTCGCCCGGCCGCAGGGCGGCCTGGGGGTCTCGATCGCGCTGCCGGCCGGGGCGACGGCATGAGGATCATGGTGGTCGAGGACGCGCGGCCGCTCGCCGAGGTCGTCGCCGAAGGGCTGCGCGATCAGGGGATGGCGGTCGACATCACCTACGACGGGCTGAGCGCCGCCGCCAAGCTGGAGCTCACGGAGTACGACGTCGTGGTTCTGGACCGCGACCTGCCCGGCCTGCACGGCGACACGCTGTGCCAGATGATCAGCGAGCGGCCGGACCGCCCGATGGTGCTGATGCTGACCGCGGCCGGGGCGCCCGGCGACCGGGTCAGCGGTCTGACCCTGGGCGCCGACGACTACCTCGCCAAGCCGTTCCACTTCCCGGAGCTGGTCCTGCGCGTCCAGGCGCTGGCCCGCCGCAGGCCGGACGCGCGCCCGCGGACCCTACGCGCCGCCGGGATCGAGCTGGACCCGATCCACCGGACCGCCGTGCGCGACGGGAGGCAGCTGAACCTTTCGGTGAAGGAGTTCGCCCTGCTGCAGGCGTTGCTGCGGGCGAGTCCCGGCTTCCTCAGCGCCGAGGAGCTGCTGGAGCGGGTCTGGGACGAGAACGCCGACCCGTTCACCAACACTGTGACCGTGACCATCGGCCGGCTGCGCCGCAAGCTCGGCGAACCACCGGTCATCACCACCACCCCCGGCGTGGGCTATCGGCTCGCCTAGATCGCTGCGGCGTGCCGTTCCAGGAAGGTGTAGACGTCGGCCTCGTCCACTCCCGGGAACGACCCCGGCGGCAGGGCGGCCAGGACGTGCGAGTTGGCGCGGGCCGAAGGCCAGGCGTAGCCCTCCCAGCGTTCGGCCAGCTCGGTGGGCGGGCGGCGGCAGCAGTCGCCGTTGGGGCAGTTGGATTTGGTGCGATTGGTGGTCTCCCTGCCCCGGAACCACCGCGACTCCCTGAACGGCACCCCGAGCGTGATCGCGAAGTCCCGCTCCCGCGACGGGTCCACGTGCGCGACGCAGAAATAGGTGCCGGTGGGCGAGTCCGAGTACTGGTAGAACACCGAGAACCGGTCCGGCGAGGAGAACACCTGGCGGCCCGACCACTGCAGGCACATCCGCTGCCCCTCGATCGCCCCCTGCTCGTCGGCGGGGAAGACGATCCCGTCGTTCTCGTACGCCTTGTAGATCGTGCCGCCCGCGTCGTTGCGGACGAAGTGGCAGACCAGATCGAGGTGGTGGGTGGCCAGGTTCGTGAAGCGGTGCGCGGCCATCTCATAGGACACCGCGAACACATCACGCAGGTCCTCCACCGACAGCGCCCGGTCCGATTTGGCCTCCTGCAGGTAGAGGGCCGCGGCCTTCTCCGGTACGAGTACGGCGGCGGCGAAGTAGTTGGCCTCGGTGCGCTGGCGCAGGAAATCGGCGAAGTCGCGCGGCTTGCCGTGGCCGAGCGCGAGGTGGCCGAGGGTCTGCAGCAGGATGGTCCGAGGGGTGTGCATGCCGAGTTGCTCGTGCTTGACGTAGATGCGGCGGTTGCGGAGGTCGGTGATGGAGCGTACGGATCTGGGGAGGTCCTGAGCTGTGTGCACCGTGAAGCCGAAATGGGTGACGAGGCCCTGGACCGTGCTCTGGGACAGGGCGCCGGTGCGGTAGCCGACCGAGGTCAGCGCCTCGGCGGCGGCCTTCTCGATCTCGGGGAAGTAGTTGCCGACCTCGCGCTGGCGGCGTCTCAGCTCGGCGTTCGCGACCCTGGCCTCTTCCGGGGTGGCGGTGCCCCGCGCCTGCCTGGCGCGCAGCTCTCCGTACAGGCCGAGGAGGTGTTCGAGCACATCGTTCGGCACGCGCGCGGAGACCTTGAGGCGGGGCAGGCCGAGGCTCGCGTAGATCGGGTCGCGCTGGGCCTCTTCCAGGGCGATCTCGAGCTGGGCGCGGCGGTTGGGCGGCTGACGGCGCAGCAGCTCCTCGACGGGGACGCCCAGCGCGGCGGCCAGCGACTTGAGCAACGTGAGCTTCGGTTCGCGCTTGCCGTTCTCGAGCAGCGACAGCTGGCTGGGCGCCCTGCTGACCCGCGCCCCCAGGTCGGAGAGGGTCAGGCCACGCTGTTTGCGCAGGTGACGAAGGCGTTGCCCAAACGCGATGAGATCAAGCTCCTGCGTCAAAGACAGCGGTTCTTCGCCTAGCAAGGACGCCATGCGAGCATCTTAGACAGAAATTCCGGCCATTTTCTAGACATCGGAGGTCGGAGTGCCGGGGGTGTCGCAGCCTCCTGGAGCCCCTTCACATTGGTCTAGTCCATATGGAAAACTTGCCTTTTATTCTCCGCTGAACAACGGCCAAACCTTCATATTTCGCGAAATTTGCTGCTTCTTCTACTCGAAGGAGGCTATTTTGCCACGTCGGCCCGGGCACAGACTCGGCACAGGCCCCAGGGGACGACAAAGGAGTGAAAAATGAACGATCGCCTCAAGGGAGCTGCTGAGCAGCTGCAGGACGAATGGGACAACGACCATCGCTGGGCGGGCGTCGAACGGACCTACAGCGCCGAGGATGTGATCAAGCTTCGCGGGAGCGTCCAGGAGGAGCACACGCTGGCCCGGCTCGGCGCCGAGCGGTTGTGGGGCCTCCTGCACACCGAGGACTACGTGCACGCGCTCGGCGCGCTCACCGGAAACCAGGCGGTGCAGCAGGTGAAGGCCGGACTTCAGGCCATCTACCTGTCCGGCTGGCAGGTCGCGGCCGACGCGAACCTGGGTGGCCACACCTACCCGGACCAGAGCCTGTATCCGGCGAACTCCGTGCCCGCCGTCGTGCGCCGGATCAACAACGCGTTGCTGCGTGCCGACCAGATCACCTGGTCGGAGGGCCTCCAGGACGCCCCGCACTGGCTGGCGCCGATCGTGGCGGACGCCGAGGCGGGGTTCGGCGGCGTGCTCAACGCCTTCGAGCTCATGAAGGGCATGATCGCCGCAGGTGCGGCGGGCGTGCACTGGGAGGACCAGCTCGCCTCCGAGAAGAAGTGCGGCCACCTGGGCGGCAAGGTGCTGATCCCGACCGGCCAGCACATCAAGACGCTGAACGCCGCCCGCCTGGCCGCCGACGTGGCCGGTGTCCCGACTCTGATCATCGCGCGGACCGACGCCCAGGCCGCGACGCTCCTGACCAGTGACGTGGACCCCCGCGACCAGGCCTTCGCCACCGGCGAGCGGACCGCCGAGGGCTTCTACCGGGTCCGCAACGGCGTCCAGGCGTGCATCGCGCGCGGCCTGGCCTACTCACCGCACTCCGACCTGCTCTGGATGGAGACCGGTACGCCCGACCTCGACGTGGCCCGCGAGTTCGCCGAGGCGATCAAGGCCGAGTACCCGGACCAGATGCTGGCCTACAACTGCTCACCGTCATTCAACTGGAAGAAGCACCTGGACGACTCCACGATCGCCAAGTTCCAGCGGGAGCTGGGGCACATGGGGTACAAGTTCCAGTTCATCACGCTGGCCGGGTTCCACTCGCTGAACTACTCGATGTTCAACCTGGCCCAGGGGTACGCCTCGGACGGCATGACGGCGTACGTGGACCTGCAAGAGGCGGAGTTCGCGGCCGAGTCGCGCGGCTACACCGCCACCCGCCACCAGCGCGAGGTCGGCACCGGCTACTTCGACCTCGTCAGCACCGCCATCGCCCCCGACTCCTCGACGACCGCGCTGCGCGGCTCCACGGAGGAAGAGCAGTTCGCCCACTAGTTTCCCAATCTCGCCGGCCACCTCCAGGGCATGGGATGGTTCCCCCGGCGATGGGCCGCGCCAGTCTCCCCCCGGCCTGGCGCGGCCCACTTTCGTGCGCACCATCCGCTCTGGGAACGGGACGAACCCGAGCAGCGGATGGTAGGCGAACCGGCCCGGCTCATGAGCGACGCGCCAGCAGCACGTCAGCCGTCCCAGCGTCGGTAGGGCGCGTTTTCGTTGGGACACGCCAATGTCAAAACTGCGCGAAAACGTGGGCTCGTACGGCAAGGCCCCGTATCGTGCCAGGTAGAGGGCCTTCTCCTACTGGATCCACCCCGGACGGCGTCCACTGCGCATGCCGCGCATGGAGCCTGCTTCGGATGGGGTTCTTCGTCGGACAGGAGTTGGTTCGTATGGACCTGCAACGTGCGCTTCTTATAGCGCTCGCGATAGTCGCCTCCACCAGCATCGCGACTGCTCTCATGCTCGCGGACGGCTCCACGTGGCCCGCCGCACTCCTAACTGGCCTCGCCGCCGGCGGCGCCGTTTTGTGGGGGCTGCTCGGCTGTTTCAGGCGCCACCCATAGACGCAAGGAAGGGACCCGGCTCTTCTCCAGGTTGGGCCTCTTCCTCGTCACCCCGGCACGGTTGGGGCCGCCAGGAACAGCCCGTCCGGCAGCCGCCGCCCTCGCCCGTCGCGCCGTTCGACGCGTGCGACCCAGCCGTGCCGTGCCGGCTCGACGGGCGCTGCCCGCACGTCGCTCAGGCTCGCCTACATCTTCCACCTCGCGTCCAGCGTGTCGCCGGGTTTGTCCGCGGTGCGGAGCTCGACGTCCCCGCCGGCCGACGTGGGACGCGAGGCGGGATCCTTTGACAGGCGGCCACCACGAGATCGCGCAGGTCCCCGAGGTCGGGCAGGTCGGGCTCGCCGTTGGTGATCCGGTTGACCGTGCCCGCCATAGAGCCGCCGTCGAAGGGCGAGCGGCCGGACGCCGCCGACACCAACGTCGCCGCCCACGAGAACAGGTCGGCCGGGGGCTCGGCGGCGGCCCCGTCGAGCCGTTCGGGCGCGGTGAAGGCGGGCACGTCCACCTTGCGGGTCGTGGCGGACGCCGTGCCCGCCATCGCCCGGCCGATGCCGAAGTTGATCAGGCGCAGGAAGCGCTCCTGGTCGATCTCCGGATGCAGCAGCTTCACCACGACAAGCTCCGCCCCCGACGGCGGCGGAGCCGATTCGAACTGCGACGGCGACGACGGCTCAAACTCCGACTCCGACGACGATGGCGGCGGCGATTCATCCGTTCCTGCAGGGTTCGGCGTGCCGACGAAGACGTCCGGGCTCAGCCGTCCGATCAACCGGTACACACCCACCTGGACGAGCTCTTCCTCGCGCAGCGGTTCGAACTCCGGCATCCGGATTTCTCCTCCCGGCACAACCAGGCCGCAGATCACCAATCATGGTGACTTGCCGCCAGGAATTGCAGGGGTTGCCAGCGATCCGGGGCTCAGGAGGAGCCGGTGGCCGGAGCGGTGACCGTTTCCGATACCGATGGGGTGATCGACGGGTTCGGCGACTCACCGGGGCCGTCCTGCGGGATCGTGGTGATGGACGCCGACGGTGGCGGGCAGTCGCGCCTGGCCGAGCCGCCGCGTCTCTTTCCCGCGGGGCCGGCACAGCCGCCCGTGTCAGCGTCGCCCGGTTCGCCCGGTTCGTACGTGGTCGGCGGATGCCAGGCCGTCTTCCGCTCGGGCGAGGGGTCGAGCACGATGACCGGGGCGGTCGTACGGGCCCGGGTGGCGGACACCGGCGGCGAGGTGATCGCCGTGCCCGCGACGGTGGCCGGGACGCTGGTCAAAGGCGTGATAGCGGGGCGCCTGGTGGAGTCGGCGCTCTCGTACGGCTGGACGACGGGCCGGTTCTCCGGCGGCGGAGAGGCCCCGCCGATGCTCGGACCACCACCGCCGCCGCCCGACGCCGCGATCACGGTGACGGCCGCGATGGAGACCGTGGCCAGCGCCGCGAAGGTGGCGTGCGACAGGTGCGCCCCGGCCTTGGCCCTGCGTCCGCGCTTCGGCGTGGTCGTCGCCTCCTCGCCGGTCTCAGGCGTGAGCCGTACCCCTTCGCCGGTCTCGGGCGCGAGCCGCAGCCTGCCCGCTCCCGGCGGATAGGGCACGGGCGTCCAGATCTCCGCGAGTACGCCCGCCACCGCGGTCCGCAGGTCCCACGGATCGCCCACGCCCCCGGCGGCGAGCAGGACGCGTAACAGGTCGGCGGCCTTGGGCCGGTCGCCGGGCGCCTTGGCCAGCGCCGCCTCGACCGCGGGCCGCAGCAGGGCGGGCACACCCTCGACGCGCGGCGCCTCGAACAGGATGCGGCGGGTCAGCACATCGGCCTCGCCGCCGCCGAACGGGTGGTGCCCCGTGGCGGCGAACGCCACCAGGCAGCCCCACGCGAACACGTCCGACGCGGGCACGGCGGGCCCGCCGGTCAGCCGCTCGGGCGCCACCCAGCCCGGACTGCCCATGACCTGTCCCGCCTGCGTGTGCGCCGCCAGCGTGTCGACGTCTCGGGCGATGCCGAAGTCGATCACCCGCGGCCCGTCCTCGGACAGCAGTACGTTGCCCGGCTTGAGGTCGCGGTGGACCAGCCCCGCGTCGTGCACGGCGACCAGCGCCGCCGCCACGCCGAGCCCGGCGCCGTAGGCGAGGTCGGGCGTGAGCGGGCCGCGCGCCATCACGACCTGGGACAGGGCGGGGCCTGGAATGTACTCGGTGACCAGGTACGGGCGGTCCCGGTCGGTGCCGTCCTCGATCACGGCCGCGGTGCAGAAGGGCACGATTCGCCGCGAAAATGCGACTTCCTCCGCGAAACGGGCCCGCAACGTGGGATCGTTGAGGTGTACCGCGTGCGGCGTCTTCAGCGCCACCAGACCGCCCCGCGGGTGTTCGGCCAGATAGACCACCCCCATGCCGCCGATGCCGAGGCGGCCGAGGAGCAGGTATCTGCCGATGATGACCGGGTCGCCCACCGTAAGCGGCCGCACGCCTGGAGGCATGTCGCTCGCACCACGCGCCATCGGTTCTCCGCTCGCTGTCTGGGACACGGCCAAAGCACACTGTCGTCCCATTCGAGCGGGGTTTCCGCATGGTTTTCACAAGGGGTATCGGAGGTAAGGCGGTCGTGCCTCCACGGTAAGTAAGTGGTGTGACTCGATGGCCTGAAGTGGCGTTTTACCACCTAGCCGAGGGCCGCGGCCTCCTCGGCCTCGACCTGGCGGTTCCAGTCGCGCTTCGCGGCCCGCCAGCCCTCGTCGTCGGCGCCGAGCCGCCAGTAGCCGGAGATCGACAGCTGCTCCATCGGCACCTTGCGCTCGACCCGGAGATGGCGGCGCAGCTCCTTGACGAACCCCGCCTCACCGTGGACGAACGCGTGCACGTCACCGTCGGGGAACTCCAGCTCGCGCACCGCCTTCACCAGCGCCTCACCGACGGGCGCGCCGCCGCGGTGCAGCCAGACGAGCCGCGTCTCACCCGAGACCCGCAGCTTCTGCTCCTCCTCCGGCCCGTCGACCTCGAGGAAGGCGTAGGCGGTGGCGCCGTCGGGCAACGCCTCCAGCGCGGCCGCGATAGCCGGGAGCGCGCTCTCGTCGCCGACGAGCAGGTGCCAGCCTGCCTCCGGGCGCGGCGCGTAGGCGCCGCCGGGGCCGAGCATGAACAGCTCGTCACCGGGCACGGCCCGCGCGGCCCACGGCCCGGCGATGCCCTCCTCGCCGTGGTAGACGAAGTCGAGCGTCATCTCCCCGGCGTCGGGGTCCCAGGCGCGCACGGTGTAGCTGCGCAGCCGCGGCCAGACCTCCCGTGGCATGGTCTCGCGTACATGCTGGACGTTGAACGGGACCGGATAGTCGACCCCCTCGTGCGGGAAGACCAGCTTGACGTAGTGATCGGTGAGACCCGAGGTGGCGAAGTCCCGTAGATCCTCACCACCGACCACGACACGGATCATGTGCGGCGTGATCCGCTCCGTACGTATCACTACGCCACGATGGTGATCTCTGGGCTTGTCAGCCATCGGAACACTCCTCAAATATTAGGTATGCCTAACCTACACCCTGATTCCCGGTCTGGTCAGGGCGAGCGGCCACGGGCAACGACAAAGACCTGATTCCCGCACACCATTCACTCGCCGCGACCCATCCAGCATCGCATCACGACGACCACCCTGAACCCCAAGGGGTCAGGCCGCGTCCTCCAGAGAGGACGACCGCACCGCCGCGACCGCGGCGAAGAACCTCGTCATGTGCCGGAAGGCCAGCCTGCCCTCGGGCAGCACGTCGGCCAGGATCGGGAACACGTGCGGCATTCGCCGCCACTCCTCATACGTCACCGGCACCCCCGCCAGCCTGGCCTTGACCGCCACGCGCCGGGCCTCGTCCCGGAGCACCTCCGTCGAACCGGTGACGATCATAAGCGGCGGCAAGCCGGTGAAGTCGCCGAGCACGGGCGACACGAGGGGATCACGCGAGTCCAGGCCGGAGGTCCAGCGCCGGGCCAGCCAGCGAATGCGGCCGGCCGGCAGCATCGGGTCCTGCCAGCGGTTCGCGCGCTTGGGCAGGTCCGTCAGGTCGGCCCAGGGCGACAGGCAGACGGCCGCGGCCGGGAGTGGCAGGCCGCGGTCGCGCAGGGCGAGCAGGGTGACGAGGGTGAGGTGCCCGCCCGCCGAGTCGCCGCCGAACAGGACGTCCTCAGGCGCGTACCCCCGCTTCAGCAGGCAGTCGTAGGCGTCCAGCGCGTCGCTCAGGGAGTCGGCCAGCTTGTGGACCGGTCCCTGGCGGTAGTCGAGGGCGAGCACCGGGCGGCGGGCCGCGACGGACAGGCGCCAGGTGATCGGCCGGTGTGTCCTGGGCGAGCAGGAGAAGTAGCCGCCGCCGTGGAAGTACAGCAGCACCTTGCCCTCGTCGGGCGCCGCGCCCGCGCGTACCCACTCACCGCCGCACGCGGAGAAGGCGGCCGGCTCGACGTCCACGTGGCCGGGCGGCCGTAACGGCACCAGCCGGCCCAGCTCGCCGAGCCGGGCGGCGCAGTCGATCGTCACGGGGTGGCGCATCAGGAGGTGGGAGGCCGGCTTGAGGGTCCCGCGCATCAGGCCGGTGACCGCGCGAGCCTGCCAGCTCAGTGGATAGTCGGGAGTGACGTCCCTGTCCAAGTCCATATATCCCTCCGATGAATCTCCTTCCCCCCAGAACATCGCTCTACTCGCAAGTAAGTATCTCCTCGCTTACGGGACTATTTCCGCGATGTGTCACAACAGGCCGAATGGCGGTCGCGCGTCGTTTATCGCGTTGCGGATCGCCGACCGGAAAGCAGATAATTCAAGGCTTCCATCGGCTGACCCGCGTGCGGGTCCGGGCACGGTTGGTCACCGTGTCATCACTATCCGGAGGTGCAAAACCATACCGCTCTATGCCCGGCTGGTCCGGTACGGCTTCCGCAAACACGCCACCTACGTCTGGGCCGCGATCGCGGGCGCCTTCACCAACAGCGTCTTCGGCATTCTTCGCGCCTACATCCTCATCGCCCTCTGGCAGGCCAGACCCGGCCTGGCCGGCTACGACGTCACCCAGGCCGTCACGTTCTGCTTCATCACCCAGGCCCTCATCGGCCCGATGCAGCTGTTCGGCACCGGCCTGGCCATCCCCGAGCGGATCCGCAGCGGCGACATCGCGCTCGACCTCGTCCGACCCGCCTCGCTCCTGCTCTGGTCCCTGTCGGAGGACCTGGGCCGGGCCTGCTACCTGTTCCTGGTGCGCGGCATCCCGCCGATGCTGCTGGGCGCCGCGTTGTTCGGCGTCACCTATCCGGCCGGACCCGGGCAGTGGTTCGCCTTCCTCGCCGGCTTCCTGGCCGGGATGATCGCCAGCTTCGGCTGGCGCTACCTGGTCTCGCTGTCGGTCTGCTGGCTGATCGACGAGCGTGGCGTGGGGGCGTTCTCGCTGGTGCTCACCACGCTCTTCAGCGGGATGCTGCTGCCGCTCAGCCTGTTCCCCGGCCTGCTCGGCGACCTGGCCAAGGCGCTGCCGTGGGCCGCGATGGTCCAGGCACCCACCGACCTCTACCTCGGCAAGGCGCCGGTCCTGGAGACCCTGGCCTTCCAGAGCTACTGGGCTGCCGCGCTGCTCGCCGCCGGTGCGCTCGGCACGCGGGCGATCCGCCACAAGGTGGTGATCCAGGGTGGTTAGCACATATTTCCTGCTGGCCTGGACCTGGACCCGCGCCGCGATGGCCTACCCGGCCTCGTTCGTCCTCACGATCGTGCTCGGCCTGTTCGTGGCGGGCACCGACGTGGCGGTGATCCTCATCATCTTCGCCAACACCACCTCCCTGGCCGGCTTCTCCCGCGAGGAGACGCTCTTCCTGTACGGCACCGCGAACCTGGCCTTCTGCCTGTGCGACCTGCTCGTCGGCAACATCGACCGGATCAGCCAGCACATCAAGGCGGGCACGTTCGACACCATTCTGATCAGGCCCGTGAGTGCCTGGATCCAGCTGGCGACCGACCGTTTCCTGCCGACCCGCGCCGGCCGCGTCCTGCAGGCGGCGATCGTGCTCGGCTACGCGATCAGCGCCCTCGACCTCGACTCCGGGCGGCTCTGGATGGTCCCCGTCATGATCGCGACAGGGATGGTCATCTTCGGGGCGCTCTGGACGCTGACCGGGGCACTGCAGTTCGTGCTGACCGACGCGCCCGAGGTGACCAACGCCTTCACCTACGGCAGCGGCCAGCTCACTCAGTACCCGTTCGCCATCTACGGCCGCGACCTGGTGCGCGGGGTGACCTACGTGCTGCCGCTGGCCTTCATCAACTGGCAGCCCGCCCTCTACGTGCTGGACCGGGACGACCCGTTCGGCACGCCGGGCTTCATGCGCTTCCTCGGGCCGGTCGCGGCCCTGGTCCTCGCCCTGCTCGCCGGGTTCGCCTGGCGCCTGGGCATCCGGCACTACCGATCCACGGGGAGTTAGGGATGATCGAGCTCGACCAGGCCGGGCGCTCGTTCAAGGTGCGAAGGAGTCTCAAGCTCAAGGGGAACATCGTGCACGCCGTACGCGACCTGTCGTTCACCGTGGCGCCGGGAGAGTTCGTCGGCTACCTCGGCCCCAACGGCGCCGGCAAGTCCACCACGATCAAGATGCTGTGCGGCATCCTGACACCCACGTCGGGGCGGGTGCGGGTGGCCGGGCTCGACCCCTCGCGCAAGCGCACGACGCTGGCGCGGCGCATCGGCGTGGTGTTCGGGCAGCGTACGACGTTGTGGTGGGATCTTCCGCTGCGGGACAGCTTTGAGCTGATCCGGCTCCTTTACAAAGTAGATCGCAAGGTATTCAAGGCGCGGCTCGACGAGCTGACCGAGACGCTCGACCTGGGGAGCTTCACCCGCACGCCGGTGCGTCAGCTCAGCCTGGGCCAGCGCATGCGCGGCGACCTGGCCGCCGCGCTGCTGCACGCGCCGGACGTGCTGGTGCTCGACGAGCCGACCATCGGGCTCGACGTGGTCAGCAAGTCGAGCATCCGGGCGTTCCTGCGCCGGCTCAACGCCGAGCAGGGCACGACCGTCCTGCTGACCACGCACGACCTGGGCGACATCGAACGGCTCTGCCGCCGGGTCATGCTGATCGACCACGGACGGCTGGCGTTCGACGGCACGCTCGACGAGCTGATGGCCACGGCGCCCGAGAAGTCCACGATCGAGGACGTGGTCACCCACCTCTACACGGGCAGCCGCTGAGCACCCGACTCCCACGAGCACCCGTGAGAGCGAGACGTTCATGCGGACGCCGGCCCGCATGAACGCCGGCCTCGAGGACGACGATCAGTAATAGCCGCCCTGGGGGCTCTCCTCGTAGTCCTCATCCTCGTCCTCGTGCCGCCGCGACCAGCGCGACGGCATCAGCACCGGGATGAACAGGGCGACCCCGAGCAGGGCGAACACGCCCGAGGTCAGCAGCGTCTTGTCGCCGGTGCCGATGTCCCTGATGATCTGGTTCACCGACGGCTCGGCGGGGATCAGGGAGATCGCCCGGTTCACATCGAGGGAGTAGACCACGGTCCAGGCCAGCAGCACCATCGAGGGCACGAACGTGGCCATCGGCGAGACCCGGCCCGCCACCACGAGTCCCACGACCAGCCCGACCGCCGCCATCGCGCCGAGGGCGATCCACATCTTCTGGCCGCCGACGGGGTTGGCCGACGCACTGGATAATGCCTGCTGGACGGCCCAGCCGCCGCCTCCCAGCACCGCTGCGGTCACCACGACGCCGATGAGCAATCCTGCAAAGTGCCGCAACGTTCTCACCTCAATGTCAACGTGTTCGGCACGACCCTAGCGACAATTGCCGCAAATCGACCAGCATTGCGCGGCTTGGGAGTAGCGGTCTCCCCGATCTCTGCCCCCGTGAGAGCATGTGACACACCCATGCGCGCGGAACTTCCCCTCAGGCTCGCGCGGACGGCCGCCTTCGCCGCCGTCTGCGTGGGACTCGCCGCGCTCGCGCACGCGATGGGCGGCGGTTCGGTTCCCCCGCCGCACACGGCCGCGCTCGGCCTCGGCGCCGTGCTGCTGCCGGCCCTGGCGCTGAGCGCCCGGGAGCGCTCGGCCGCGACGATCAACGTCGCGCTGATGTGCGCCCAGTTCGGGCTGCACGAGCTGTTCGGCGCCGACGGCACCGCCTACGTCATCTCGCACTCGCACGGCCGCGGGCTCGGCCAGGCCGCCGGCATGCTGCTGGCGCACCTGACGGCCACGCTGATCACGGGATGGTGGCTGGCGCGCGGCGAGAGCGCGCTCTGGGCGTTGCTGCACCGCCTCGGTCACCGTCTGGCGCTGCTGCGCCCGGTCGCCGTTCCCGCCGTGCGGCCGGCCGTCCCGATGGTGATCGTACGGATCGTCCCCGTCGATCCGCTGCTCCTGCACTGTGTCGCCAGGCGTGGCCCTCCACTGCCCGCCTGATCCTCTGACACCTTTTCGACCCCCGCTCATTCCAGTGGAGATCCATCATGTCCTTCGTGCGACGTACGGCCACGGTCCTGGCCGCCGCCACCGCCATCACCGCCGGCCTCGCCCTTCCCGCGCTGGCCCATGTCACGATCAACCCGGGCACCGCCGAGCAGGGCGGCTTCAGCAAGGTCGCCTTCCGGGTGCCCAACGAGCGCGACGACGCCTCGACCGTCAAGGTCGAGGTCTCCTTCCCCACCGACCACCCGCTGGCGTTCGTCTCGGTCAAGCCGGTGCCGGGGTGGAGCGTCAAAGTCACCGAGGGCAAGCTGCCCAAGCCCGTCAAGACCGAGTACGGCGATCTGAAGGAGGCCGTCACCAAGGTCGTCTGGTCGGGCGGGAAGATCGGCAAGGGCGAGTTCCAGGAGTTCGAGGTGTCCATGGGGCAGTTGCCCACGGACACCGATCAGCTCGCGTTCCCGACGACGCAGACATACTCCGGCGGCGAGGTGGTCAAGTGGGCGGACGCCCCGAAGGCGGACGGCAGCGAGGCGGAGCACCCGGCTCCGACGCTCAAGCTGACCCCCGCGACCGCGTCCGACTCGCACCACAGCGGCTCCCCGTCGGCCGCCGCGTCAGCCCCCGCGGCCTCGGCGCCGGCCTCCGCTGACGGCATGGCCCCGTCGGTCAGCAAGGTAGCGGCCGGCTCGTCCTCGGACGGCACCGCGCGCCTGCTGGGCGGTGCCGGGCTCGTGGTGGGCATCATCGGCATCGTGGTCGCCGTCCTGGCCCTGCGCCGCCGCCCGTCCTGATGGCCGGGCCCCGCGCCGCCGCCCGTCCTGACGTACGGGCGGCTCGGGCGGCTCTCTGTTGAAGGCGGACCGCCGAGACGGTCCGGGTCGGATCTCACCGGCCCGGACCGCTCAGGAGGTGATGTCCTTGCCCGAGAAGCGGGCCCACGCGATGGAGCCGAACAGCAGGATGTACGCCCCGAAGACCAGCAGCCCCTGACCGAGACCCGCGAAGTCGACGGGACTGCGCAGCACCGCGTCGAACTTGGTCCACCAGCTGGGCAGCAGGTAGGGCGTGATCGCCTCGAGCTGCGGGATCGCCCTGAGCACCTGGGTGACGATGATCAGGACCATCGTCGCCGCGATGGCGCCGATGGACACCTCGGTGAACGTCGACAGGGCCACCGCCACGGCCGCCAGGGCCGCCATGCCCGCGCCCACGTACCCGACGGTGAGGAGGATCCGCAGCAGGCCCTCGGCCACCGAGATGGTGCTGCCCGACAGCAGCGTCACCGGCCCCACCGGGAACAGGATCAGCCCGGTGACGAGCGCCGACAGCGCCACCACGACGGTGATCGCGTAGCCGAACACCACCGCGTTGAGGTACTTCACGACCAGCAGCCTCGTCCGGCCGGCGGGCGCGGCGAGCAGGTAGCGCAGCGTCCCCGCGCCCGCCTCGCCCGCGATCGAGTCGCCGCCGACCACGCTCACCGCGATCGGCATCAGCAGCAGCACCAGGAAGGAGAACGAGGCGAACGTCAGCATGAGGCTGTTGCCCGCCACAGCGCCGATGAGCCCGCCGACCGCCTCGTCGGCGCTGGCGATGCGCAGCGCGATGCCGATCAGCACCGGCACGCTCGCCAGGACGGCCAGCATCACCTGATTGCGGGGCCGCCGGAACGTCAGGCCGAGCTCGGAGCCGAGCAGCCGCCAGAACGCCGACGCCAGGCGCACCGGCGGCCCGGCCGGCTCGGACGGCTCGGCCGGCTCGGATGAACCGGGCGCCGAGGACGGCCGCCGCTCGGCGGTGCGCATCGTCTCGGTCACCGGCACCAGCCCCGGCGTCCGGCGCTCCTGCGTCTCAGCCGTCGACATCGAATCCCTCCCCTGTCAGTCCCACGAACACGTCCTCCAGGCTCGGCCGTACGACGGCCAGGCCGCGCACGGCGACGCCCTCCCGCACCAGCGTCGCGTTGATGTCCTCGGGCGCGTGCGCGCCCAGGTCCGCCGTCACCGCCGCGACGCCCTCGTCAGGCGTGCGCACGTCGGCCAGGCCGAGCGTGCCGAGCACCCGCGCCGCGTCGGCGACGTCCGGTGTCTCGACTCTGACGCGGGTGGTGAGGCCGCCGTTGAGCGAGGCGATCGTGCCCTGGGCGACCAGGTTGCCGGCCCGCATGATCGCGGCGTGCGTGCACATCTGCTCGACCTCGGTCAGCAGGTGCGAGGAGACGAAGACCGTGGTGCCGTCGGCGGCGATCTCCTTGACCAGCGCGCGTACCTCGCGGGTGCCCTGCGGGTCGAGCCCGTTGGTGGGCTCGTCGAGTATGAGCAGCTCACGGGGTCCGAGCAGGGCGGCGGCGATGGCCAGGCGCTGGCGCATGCCGAGTGAGTAGTTGCGGAAGCGCTTGCCCGCGGCCGCCGACAGGCCGACCCGCTCCAGGGCTTCGGCGACCCGCTTCTTCGCGGTGCGGCCGGAGGCGGTGGGGTCGGCGGCGTCGAAGCGGTACAGGTTCGCCTCGCCCGACAGGTACGGATAGAACGCCGGCCCCTCGACCAGCGCCCCCACCCGGGGCAGTGCGTCCGCCAGGGGCAGGCCGAGCACGGAGTACTCGCCGGCCGTGGGCGCCACCAGGCCGAGCAGCATGCGGATCGTGGTGGTCTTGCCCGAGCCGTTGGGCCCGAGGAAGCCGAAGACCGATCCGCGCGGCACGGTCAGGTCCAGTGCGTCGACCGCGACCTGGCCGCCACGGAAGCGCTTGGTCAGGCCCTGGGTGACGATCGCCGAGTCGCCGGAGGGCGGGGCCGCCCCGAAGGGCGCCCCCGCTTCATGCATGACAACGGTCACTTGGTGCCCGCCGCCTTGGTGATCTCCTCCGGCGTGACCGCGCCGACCAGCAGCCGGCCGTCGTCGGTCAGCAGCGCGGTGACGAGCTTGGTCTTGATCAGCTTGCCCGAGCCCCACGTGCCGCTGACGGGGGTGGCCGTCTTGAGCACGTTCTGGACGAGCGCGCTCGGGTCGGCGCCCTCCGAGCCGCCCTTCCAGTGGCTGCCCGGCTTGCCGTCGGACGGGGTCTCGGCCGGCTTGGCCGTCAGGTCCGCCAGCGTGGCGGGCAGGACCGCGACCCTGCTCCAGCCGGCGCCGACGACCTTCGCGCCCTTGGCGGCCTCCTTGGCCGACTCCGTCTTCTGCTCGGCGTGCTCGGCGTCACGGCCGGCACCGAGCGTCTCCTCCTTGACCTTGGCGCCCGCGGGCGGGGTGAAGGAGAAGTTCTCCTCCGCCGGCGGCGTGAAGGTCACCTGGGTGAAGCCGACCTGGAAGGCCGGCTCGGCCGAGCCCTTGGCGAAGACCTGGACCTGCAACGGCATGTACGTCTCACCGTCGAGCGCCAGCCGCACCTCCTGCACCAGCGAGCCCTCGTCCTTGGGGGCGAGCACGAGCTGGTAGGCGGCACGGCCGGCCACCTGGGCGTTGTTGGTCACACGGATCGCGGTGTGCTCGTCGGCGTTGGCCAGGAGCTTGGCCGCCACCTGCTGCGGGGTCACGTCGGCCGGCCCCGGCGTGGGCAGCTCGTGCGGCTTCTCGGCGCCCTTCGCCACCTTGATCTTGGTCGCCGTGTTGTCGCCGCTGTCCCAGTACCAGATCTGGTCGCCATTGACGATCAGGTTGGACTCGTCGAACTGCGTCGGCATGGCGACCCTCAGCTTGTCGCCGGCGCCGTACCAGACCTTCACCTCGTGCGAGCCGGACAGCAGGCTCAGCGGCGACGTGCCACCCATGTCGGGCAGTGCGGGCAGACCGAGCGAAGCGGTCTGCTGCACGGTGCCGGACATGGGCGGCGGGCCGGCCTTGTCCTTGGTGGCCGCCGCGGCGTCGGCGAGCAACTGCTGCGCCGTACGCTCGGGCAGCACCGGATCGCCGCTGACCGCGGCGATGACCGGACCGGCCCCCATAGCTCCGGCGATCACGGCCGCGGCCGCGATCGGAACTCCCCATCTCACGAACGTTCCTCTGCGCATCTCACTCCTTAACGGTATGTCGATGACCAGAGCCTGCGTCATGCATGCTTAGGCGAGCCTGAGACCAGCTGAGACGGCTCTCAGCCTTCTCAGCGTGGTCACAGGGGAGGAACGGGAGAATCGCCACATGAGAGTACTTGTCGTCGAGGATGAGCGGCGGATGGCGGCCGCGCTGCAGCGGGGGCTCCAGGCCGAGGGGTTCGCCGTGGACCTCGCCCACGACGGCGAGCAGGGACTGCACGCGGCCAGGCACGGCGACTACGACATCGTGGTGCTCGACATCATGCTGCCCAGGCTGTCGGGCTACAACGTGTGCAAGCAGTTGCGCGCCGAGGAGAACTGGGTGCCGATCCTGATGCTCTCCGCCAAGGACGGCGAATACGACATGGCCGACGGCCTCGATCTGGGCGCCGACGACTACCTGACCAAGCCCTTCTCGTACGTGGTGCTGGTGGCCAGGCTGCGCGCGCTGCTGCGGCGCGACTCCGGGCGGCGGCCCGCCGTGCTGACGGCGGGCGACCTGACGCTGGACCCCGCGCGACGCAGGGTGGAGCGGGGTGAGCAGGTGATCGAGCTGACGCCCAGGGAGTTCGCGCTGCTGGAATATCTGCTGCGCCGGCGCGACGAGGTGGTGTCGAAGTCGGAGATCCTGGAGCACGTGTGGGACACCTTCGACACCGACCCGAACGTGGTGGAGGTCTACGTGGGCTACCTACGGCGCAAGATCGACGCCCCGTTCGGCAGGAACGCCCTGCAGACCGTGCGCGGCGCGGGCTACCGGCTGGCGGGCGACGGTGGCTGACTCGCCGCTGCTCTGGTGGCGCCGCCAGGGGCTGCGCTTCCGGCTGACGGTCGTGGCCGCCGCCGTCCTCGCGCTCGCGCTGGCCATCTCGGCGTCGGTGCTGCTGACCGTCCTGGACCGGGCCCTCATCGGTACCGTGGACGACTCGACCAGGCAGCAGGCCCAGACCGTGCGGGTGCAGGCCGACGCGGGCACGCTGACCAGTCCGATCGCCACCCACGACGGCACGATCGTGCAGGTGATCGACGCGGCGGGCCGCATCACGGACGTCACGTACGGCGCCGACCGGCTGGTCCCGCTGCTGGACGCGCGGGAGCGGGCCGAGGTGCTGCGCGACGGCCAGGCGACGTTCCTGGACGGCCGGCCGTTCGCGATCTCGGGGCCGCTGCGCGTGGTGGTCATCAGCGCCGACCATGGCAGGACCGTGGTCGCGGCCCGGCCCATCGGCGAGATCCAGACCAGCCTCGGTACGGCCGGCCGGGTGCTGCTGGTCGGCACGCCGATGCTCATCGTGGCGCTGGCCGTGGCGAGCTGGGTGGTCATCGGCCGGACGCTGCGGCCGATCGCCGCGCTGCGCAGGGGCGCCGCCGAGATCACGCACACCGCCAGGTCGCGCCGGCTGCCGGTGCCCGAGTCACGCGACGAGGTGCACTCGCTGGCCACCACGCTCAACGACATGCTGGCCCGGCTGGAGGAGGCCGAGCAGCGTCAGCGGGCGCTGGTCTCCGACGCCGCGCACGAACTGCGCAGCCCGCTGGCCAGCATCCGGCTGCAGCTGGAGGTGGCGCTCGGCCATCCGGAGGGCCAGGACTGGCCGGAGACGGCCGAGGGCGTGATGGAGGACGCGATGCGGCTGTCCAGGCTCGCCGAGGACCTGCTGGCGCTGGCCCGCCTGGACGAGCGCGGGGGCGTGCCGGCCAGGCGCGAGCCGGTCGATCTCGACGAGGTGGTGCGCCAGACCGTCGACAGGTACGGCGAAGCCCGGCTGACCGTGTGCGATCCCGTCGTGGTCCGCGGCGACGCGCTGGACCTGAGCCGGGTGCTGACGAACCTGGTGGACAACGCCGTACGGCACACCTCGTCGAAGGTGGAGGTGGCGCTGACGGCCGACGGGGTGCTGACGGTGACCGACGACGGGCCCGGCATTCCCGAGCAGGATCGCGAGCGGGTGTTCAACCGGTTCACCCGGCTGGACTCGGGCCGCAGCCGCGACGAGGGCGGCGCTGGGCTGGGCCTGGCCATCGTCCGGGAGACCGTGCGGGCGCACGGGGGCGGGGTGCATCTGGAGGACGCCGCACCGGGGCTGCGTGCGGTCGTGCGGTTGCCTGTGGCGAGATGAGGAGGGGGTTCGCGCACGGGGTGCGTGCGGGGTTCGTACGGGGTTTCTGCGGGGGGTTCGTGCGGGGGTGAGTCCTCGCTTCCGGCCGGGCGCGGCGGCGGCCGAAGGCGATGTGCTCAGGACGGGTCAGGCGGCGCTGCCCTTTTCGGCGGCGGCCAGGAAGTCCTGGGCGATCAGCGGCAGGCGGCGACGGGCGTGCACGACGGCGATGACGCGGCGGACCGCGGGTTCCAGCGAGCGCACCACGAGGCCCGCCCGACCGGCCTGTTCGGCCATGCCGCGGTACCACAGCAGTGACGCCTGGCCGGTGCGTACGGCGTTGAGCCAGCCGTTGCGCTCGTCGGTTTCGAGCACGACGACCGGGCTGACGGCGTACTTGCCGAACATCGCGTCGAGTTCCCTGCGCCGGACGCTGCCCCGTGCGGGCAGGGCCAGGCGCATCCCGTCGAGCTTGCCCATGGGCACGGGATTGGGCAGTTCGAGGCCGGGCGGGGAGATCAGCACGATCTCCTGGCGTTCGAGCGGATGGGTGATCAGATCGGTGGGTACGGGCAGATCGGTCAGGCCGAGGTCGGCCCGCTGATCCCTGATGGCGTTGACGACGGCGTCCCGGCCGTCACAACGGACGATGTGCACGCGGACACCTGGGTGCTCGGCGGTGTAGGCGGGCAGCAGCCGTCCGGCCAGGCCGGGTTCGAGGCTGGGCGTGGCGGCGATGCGGAGCTCCGCCTCCCCTGTGCTGCCGTGATTGGACAGGCTCTCGATCTCGTGTACGGCATCAAGAGCCTCCCTTGCCAGTTTGACCACCCGCCGGCCTTGTGCGGTGACGACGACACCGCGTCCGGACCTGGCGAAGAGCGTCATGCCGAGTTCCCGTTCCAGATCGCGGATCGCGCGCGAAAGCGCAGGTTGCGCGATATAGAGCGATCTGGCCGCGTCGGTCATGGTGCGGTGCTCCGCAGTCGCGACCACGTAGCGGAGCTGCTGGAGGTTCATGTCAAAGAAGCTAGGACACCAGCTGCCGCGCGGTCCGGGACATAGCAGAGATCACCTCGAATGATTTCGGACCGTAGCCAGACACCGCGACTTCTGTGACGGGTGATAAATCGGTATGCTTCTGCCCCAAATTCGGCAAATGTCCAACCAGTGACGTACCAAGTCACCCTTTACGGACAACCGAGTCAAGGGGGATACACGGTGACAGGCAACGGGCAGCATCCACCCCCGCCTCAGGGGCCAGGTCAGCCCCTGCGGCCACCGTCGCGTCCGTGGCCGCCGCCGGGTCACCGCGAGCCGCAGTCCCAGAGTTACGGTCATCCGGGGCAGCAGCCGCCTCCCCCGCCTGGACCGGTCTATCCGCCGCCTCCGCCGGGGCCCGTCTATCCGCAGGGGCCGGTGCATCCCCCGCAGGGCCAGCCGTACGGGGCGCCGCCCCAGGGGCAGCCGTACCCGCCTCAGGGGCAGCCGTACCCGCCAAGCGGGCAAAGCCGGCCGCACCCGCCAGGCGGGCCGTATGGGCCGCCACAGGGCGGCTCCTGGCATCCGCAGCAGCCGCCTCCTCCCCCGCGCCCGCCCATGCCGCCGGGGCCGTGGGGGCCGCCGCCGCGGAAGAAGTCGGGCATGGGGGTGATCGGCATCCTCGGGGCGGTCTTCGGATCGATGGCGGCGCTGTTCGTGCTGCTCGTGATCGCCACGGCGATGCTCAAGGGCTCGTCCAGGCCCGACACGACCACGCCGGTCGCCATCCCCTCCTACACCTACAACACCGGGACGCCGTCCCCGTCGGAGTCGCGGAGCCAGACCCGGTCGAGCGAGCCGACGGCGACGCGGTCCACCGAGCCCGAGACGCCGACCCGGCCCATGCTGAACACGAGCACGAGGAACAACACCCTGTACCGGGTCGGCACCCTGCCCAGGGTGGCCTGCCCGGCGGGCGGCGCGAGCATCTTCAGCCACAGCCAGCTCAAGGCGCTGATCCTGAAGACCGGCAGGTGCATGGACCGGGCCTGGGGGCCGATCATGCAGCGGCAGGGCATCCGGTTCACGCCGCCGAGGTACTCGATCGTGGCCACGCGCGGCAGGGGCGCCTGCGGCGACTACCCGTCGCCGGGGAGCATGGTGCCGTACTACTGCCCGCGCAACAACACCATCTACGCCTCCACCTCGGCCATGGCCAGGGGCAACGGGAACGCCCGCGGCTACGGGGAGATCATCTCCTGGCACGGCGGGATCATCAGCATGCTGGCCCACGAGTACGGGCACCACGTCCAGAACATCTCGGGCGTGATGGACTCCTGGTGGAAGCAGACGGTCGACTCCAGCAGCCGGAGCGGCAAGCTGGCACTGAGCAGGAAGCTGGAGCTCCAGGCGACGTGCTTCGGCGGCATGTGGATGCGGTCGGTGGCCGCGTCTTACCCGGTCAGCACCGCGAACCGCGCCCGCCTCTTCGCCTTCTACGGGCAGGTGGGTGACTATCCCGGATACCCCCGCGACCACGGCAACAGAGTGAACAACAGCCGGTGGTTCCGTCAGGGCTGGGAGAGGAACCAGGCGTTCCAGTGCAACACCTGGATGGCGGCTTCGTCGACGACCTCCTGATGTCATGGCCTGTTCATCTCAGGTTGGGTACATGTCTTGGATGTCCCTATATGGGAGCTAGACTCCTGGCAATCTTGTGCCCTACGGGGTGCAAAAACCATGGGTTTCGCCAGGTAGGCGTGTGAAGGAGCCGGTGTGAGCAAGCGCGATGGGGTGGACACCGCGCCCGAGGGCAGGAAACGGCGCGCTCCCCGCCGCTCGGGCACAGGGTCCGAAACCGGACCAGGAGAGGGTTCGGACCCCGGCCGTTCGGGCGAACCGCCGGACGCGGACGACACCCCGCAGAACCGCACCCCCGCGGACGACACACCGCAGAGCGACGCCCCCGCGGACGGCCCCCCAGCCGCGGGCGGCCACGGCACGCGTCCGGCCGGCACGCATCCGGCGGGTCCCGGTGGGACCGGGCCGGGCGGCACCGGTCCGGGTGGGAAGGGCCGGGGCGGCAAGGGCGCTCGCGGTCCCGTGTCCTCCGGCGCCGGGCGGCCCAAGCCCCGGCCGCGGGCGGGCTCGGCGGCGCCGCAGTTCGCCAAGCCGCTCTCCACGGGCGGCCTGCTCGGCTGGACCCTGCTGTCCGCCATCGTCCCCGGCACCGCTCACCTGCGCGCCGGGCGCCGTCGTACCGGCCTGATCATGCTCGGCGCGTACGTGGTGCTGCTGCTCGCCGGGCTGGCGTTCGGGCTGACGCGCAACGATGGCAACATCGCCCAATTGGTCGGCGCCGACATGCAGATGACGGTCATCGTCATCGCCGCTGTCCTCGCACTGGCCTGGTTCGCCATCATCGTGCTGTCGTACGTGGCACTCGGCCCCAACCGGCTGAACCAGCAGGGCCAGATCGTCTCCGGCATCGTGGTCGGCGTGCTCTGCGTCTCGGTCATGGCCCCCTTCGCTTTCACCGCGAACCTCGTCCTGACCTTCCGCAACGCCTCCCAGAAGATCTTCGTCCCCATCGCCCTGAGCACGGACCCGAGTGTCGCGCCGATCAAGGAGAACGATCCCTGGAACGGCAAGGACCGGGTGAACTTCCTGCTGATCGGCGGCGACGCGGCCGGCGACCGTACCGGCGTGCGCACAGACAGCATGACGATCGCCAGCGTGGACGTCGCGACGGGCAAGACGGTCCTGTTCAGCCTGCCGCGCAACCTGCAGCACGTGCACTTCCCGACGTCCTCGCCGCTGCGCAAGCAGTTCCCCAACGGCTTCATGGCGGAACTGCCCAACGGCGGCCTGCTCAACGAGGTCTGGCAGTACGCCACCGACAACCCGCAGATCATGGGCGGCAAGAACAAGGGCCCGCGCGCGCTGATGGACGCCATCGGCTACACGCTCAACTTGAAGATCGACTACTACGCCATGATGAACATGTACGGCTTCGCGGACCTGGTCGACGCCATCGGCGGCCTCAAGATCCGCGTCGAGCGTGACATCAAGTGGGGCGGCCACTTCGGCACCGCGGGCACGATCAAGGCGGGCTACAAGAAGCTGACCGGCGAGCAGGCCCTCTGGTACGGCCGGTCTCGGGTGGACAGCGACGACTTCTCGCGCATGGCCCGCCAGCGCTGCGTCATCGGCGCGTTCGCGCAGCAGGCGACGCCGGACAAGATCCTGTTGAACTTCGGCAAGATCGCCGATGCGACGAAGCGGCTCGCGCAGACGAACATCCCGCAGGAGCTGGTCGAGCCGCTCGTGGCGCTGGCCGTCAAGGTGAAGAGCGCCAGGATCACCAGCTTGCAGTTCGTGCCGCCGGAGTTCCTGTCGGGGCGTCCCGACTGGCTGAAGATCCGGCGGGCCGCAGAGAAGGCGATCAAGGACTCGGTCCGGCCGGCTCGGAGCGCGCAGGCGGCTGACGTCACGTCCTCGCCCGGGACGCCCACGACCAAGCCGACTCGTTCGTACGCAGCCGCCAAGCCGACCCAGACGCCCACCCAGAACAGCCAGAAGACCGCCCAGAGCCTGTCTGAGCTCTGCGGGCTGTAAGCCCCGCCGCCCTGCCAAGCCGCGTTGCTCTTCGGCCGCACCCACCCGGTGCGGTCGGAGAGCGCTGCTGGGTCACCGGGTCACTCAGGTCACTGAGGTTACTGGGTCGCGAGGGAGAGGAGTCGGCGCAGGTAGGTGACCTGCTCGGGGTCGCCGGTGACCGACACCTCGCCACCCCTGCCCCACACCCAGCGCAGCAACTCGTCGGGCGCCCCCGACACGACGGTCCGCGCCTGCTCGACCGCCCTGTCGGCGGTCTCGTCGGTGACGGTGATCTCGGTGGGCGTGGCCCGTACGAGCCAGGCGCGCTCTCCGCCGACGACCGCGATCGCCCCCTTGAGGTCGGGGCGCAGGGCCTCGGCGAAGCTCTCGGGGTAATGGGCGAACTCGTGCGCAAGCATCACCTTGAGCCCCTCGTCCACCCCGTCGAGGGCCAGGTCGTCGGCCGCGGGCGTCACGGGCAGGCCGGCCGCGAGCTCGGCGTCGACGCGGTGGATCACCGTCTCCTGGGCCATGCGCCTGATCCAGAAGCCGACGCTCTGGTCGGGCTCGTACCAGGTGAGCGCGTAGTCGTCCGGGGCCCTCGCGGCGAACTCCGCCATCAGCTCGGCATAGGCCCGGTCGAGCACCGCGAACGGCTCCTCACCGGACAGGTCGGGCGGCCACGGCGTCGGCCACTCCCCGCGCAGCATCGTCTCGGCCTTGTGCAGGTAGACCTCAGTGATGTGCGCGACCAGATCGGCGGCGGTCCACCCCGGACAGCTCGGCACGGGCGCCGCGTCCGGCGCGGCGGAGGCCGCGGCTCTGAGCAGGCCGTATTCATCGGCCAGACAGGCCAGCAAGCGAGGGGCATCCATGGCACCCACCCAACCACGCATCGCCGGCACACGGCATCGCATTAAAACCGGCGGCGTGTCGCCAGATAAGCCAGCAGCGTGCCTTGCCTGGTCGGCGACGTATCGCCTCAGGCCAGCGGTGTGTCGCTGTGAACAGCTCGCGGATCGAACAGGCGCCCCCACAGCGCCCGTTCCTCTCCCGCTCCGGCGTCAGGTGCTAGGCGGCGCTTCCGGGCCCTCTCCCGGCGAACAGCCCGCCCCGCCGTACGGCCGGCATCCTCGGACGCCGGTACGGCAACGCGAACCATGTCGCCTTCCCGATACGCCCCGGACTGGTGACGTACTTCTGGGGATGGCATCCCCAGAAGCCTTCGGAGAGCGCGGCGACGATGCACAGCCCCCGCCCGCGCTCGGCGTCGGCGTCGACCAGACGGGCCACCGGCAGCGGCGGACCGCAGTCCACCACCATGCACACGATCTCCTCGGGATCGGCGTGAAGCACCAGCTCATAGGGTGCCTCTCCATACAGGAAGGCATTTGTCACCAATTCGCTGGCCATTAGCACGGCGTCATCGACGAGATCGGGACTCAGTTCCAGTCCGGTCAGCGCGTCACGGACGACCGTTCGGGCATACCGGACGGCCTGCACATCTTCGCGCAGGGGCCAGGCATGCTCGGCGTGTGTTCGCGGGACGGATCGCAGTGGGGTCATTGGCTTCTCCTTCCGCGTTCAACTGTCGAAACGTGTACGGAAGAGAGGTCAAAAAAGGCGGATCTTGAAAAATCGTTTTTCGCCGGACCCGCCACGCACCGCGACCCGCCGCACATGGTGACCCGCCGCACACCGCAGCCCGCCGCACACCATGGCCCGCCGCGTACCGTGCCCCGGCGACCTCTCCGCTCGGCGACTCTCCGTAACGCCCTGCCCGGTAAGCCCAGACCTCCCAGCCGCAGCCGGGCCCCGTCCGATCGGTTCATGGCCCCGCACGCTGACTCCTTTCGCCGCGCTGACTCCTTCCACAAGGACATGTCAGCGCCACGCCAGCGATACGAAAGCCGAAGCGGCGAGCATGAAGTCCGCAGCCTCGAAATCCCTTGGAGATTCGCGACAAAAGGAGAGTCGCATTGAGAACGACAGCACGATTACTCGCGATGACGACACTGGCCGCAGGTATGGCGCTCATCGCGGCACCCGCGAACGCCGCCACGGGAACACTGACTCTTTCCACCAGCCCCGCCGGGCAAAGAATCGTGTATAACAATCCCACGGCCGGTTGTTACAGCACCACATCAGCCTTCAACAATGCCACAAATCGCACGAATGTCGCTGTCACCGTTTACCAAGGAACGCACTGCCAGGGACTGTCCCTAATCATCGCTCCGGGTACGAGTCCCGTGCCGGTCGGAGACCGTCTCAGCGTCTCCGTCCCCGCCTAAGGGTTTTCGATCCAGAAGAAGGGATGAAGTATGCACAATCGCATGGCGAGGCGAATAGCCGTCGGCGTAGTCGGCCTGGGTCTGGCGCTGACTCCCGTGGTCCCCGCATTCGCGGCGCAGAGCAGCTCGGCGAGCCGGCAAGTGGCGGGTCCCGCGCAGGTGGAGAGCCACACGGAATGGGGCGGGTGGTATTCCAGCGTGGACAGCTGCGCCGAAGTCGGCCGGGCATACGTCCACCAAAACGGAGCTATTGGATTCACCTGCCGGCCTCTCAACGGCCAGTGGGCCCTCTGGGTCGTCTACGACCCCTCCCCCTGACCTTCGATCCGATGAATCAAACTCAGGAGAGAACAGTGCGGAAAATCAAGAAGGCCGCGACGACGCTCGCGATCACGGCCACGCTCGCCGCCGGCGGCATGACGCTGGCCGCGCCGACTTGGGCGGAAAGCGCATCGTCCACCACGCAGGCGAACGCCGCGGCGGGAGTCTGGTACATCTTCAATTTCTATCCGGACGAGGGGACCTGCGAGGCTCAGCGCAGATGGGGCGCCAGTCAGGGCTGGTGGACCTGGGACCATTCGGCCTGTGCGACCAACGGTCGGGACTGGGCGCTCTTCATCCTCTACGACGCGGCCCCTTCCGCGAAGCAGGCGCCACTTCCCGAGGGTTGGCAGCGGTCCTGATTTCTCGGCGAAATATGAGATAGCGCGAAAAGGTGCCTTCTAACCTGTCTGGCGGCGACTTGCTGGGGTCGCAGCGGAGGCAGAGTGGAAGGCACCTTTTCGTACCGGAATTCGGGGTCCGGCATTCGTACGATCGCCAGGTCAGCAGGCCCTGACTTCGTCGAGGTAGGAGCCCCAGCCGTGCCGGAAGAGGAAGGTCTTGTGCGGCTTGAGCACCTTGCACTCACTGTCGAAGTTGTACTGGATGACGATCTTGACGCGGATGGTGTGCCCGCAGTCGTTGCGGACCTTGACCCACTTGTTGTAGTCGTGCCCGGTCCAGGTCGTGGCGCAGTCTGGGGCGCCGTCCCGGGCGGCCGACTCGGTCGAAGCCGAGGCGCCGTAGGCCGGAAGTGCGACCAGAGCGGCAGAGACGAGTGCCGCCATCGCCGCGAGTCGGATCTTTTCTCTCATGCTCATCTTGCGCGTCCCCTTTCTCCGTTTTCTCCGTCCGAAATGTCACGCCGACCGTAGGAGCGGGGATGTTGAGGTCATGTTGAGGATGCGTCTAGGGCCTGGCGCTACGCGCGGGCGCGGGCGTGCGGGCGGAGGGTGGCCAGCCAGCGGCGAAGGAGGCCGGCGAAGGCCTGGGGGCGTTCCAGATGCAGGAAATGCCCGGTCCCGTCCCACGTGACCATCTGTGACCCGGAAGGTGCGGGGATCGAGGACTCCCACGCGGCCGGCTCGCTCAGCGAGCGGACGCAGAGGACCGGGCGGGTGCGCCTGGCCAGGTAGCGGCGCGTCGCGGGCCGGGCGCCGAACGCGTCCGGGCCCAGGTACATGCCCTCATAGCAGGCGGCCAGTACGTGACCAGGGGTGGCGAGCAGCTGAGCGCGTACCTCGGCGGGCAGGGTGCCGAGCTGGCGGACGGCCGCCGCCGCGCCCTTGGCCCGCAGGGCGGCCAGCCGTTTGCCGAACAGCCGCTCCTCGGCGGCGTCCGCACCATAGGCGGGATCGACGACCACCAGCGCGGAGACGTGTTCGGGGTGCTCCACGGCCATGGCGGTGACGACCTGAGCGCCCATCGAGTGCCCCACGGCGACGACCGGTCCGGCGTCGAGGCGGTCGAGCAGGGCCACGAGGTCCCCCGCCAGGTCGATGGGCCGGTAGCCGTCCATGGGCGCCGGCGACCCGCCGTGCCCGCGCAGGTCGGCGGCGATCACCCGGTGACCCGGCTGGAGGGCGTCGGCGATGGGCGCCCACGTACGGGCGTGACCGCCCCAGCCGTGCACGAGGAGCAGGGTCTCGCCCTCGCCACGATCGGTGTGGCACAGCGCGATGGGGGCCATCAGCGTGAGCTCTGGCGGATCATGGGACGCCCTCCTTGAAAGCGCTTTCCAGCCATCGTAGGCGCTGCCGGCCCGAACCCGGCCGATGAGGTCTCCTGGACACCGTCGGCGTACGCGTCGCGGCCCGCACGCACCATTGACATTCACCGGCCGTCCACGCGGGCGCGCAAGATGTGTCGGAGTGATCATGTAGGTTCCTGGCATGCCTGATGACGACGATGAACCCGACGACGCTACGGATGAGCCGGCAACGGAACGCGCATTCTTACGGGAGCAGATCGAACTCGCGGTTCTCGGCGGTTTCGCCGATGAATATGACATAGAGGACTGGCTGGAGGATGAAACGACCGACGAAGATCTGCTGGAGGAGCTGAAGGCGTACGCGGAAGAGCTGTTCCGGCAGGAGCGGGCGCATGAGGACACTTGGCTCACCCCCACCGTGAACGACGCCATCGACCAGGCGTTCGAGGAGCTGAACGAGCGCGGCCTCGTCGCATTGCAGAACGCGGGTTTCACGATGTCCGACGGTTGGACCGACGCGCTCGAAGCCGCCTCTGAGCTACCGGACAAGCCCCGCGGCGCGGTCTTCTATCACGGCCAGGACCTCGAGTCCGGGGTTCAGGGCCACGGGCTGATGCTGGCGTTCGGCGCCTTCGAAGACGACGAGGCGAAGAGCGAAGCGGCGAGCGCCGCCATCGCACGAGAGGTGTGCGACACCCTCACCGCTCACGGGGTCGAGGCCAAGTGGAACGGCTCCGTCAACTCGCGCATCGAGATCACGCCGTTCCCGTGGCGAAAGCGCCGCTGGACCGATGCCCCTTGATTCTCGGCCCGCTGCCCAGGGAACAGTCTGTGACGCCATCCCCCTGGATCTGCGGATAAAGACGCTGATGCGGCACTCTTGTCACCTGACGTGCAGCAAAATGTGACCAAAGCACGTGTCCGTCCTATCGGGGTGAGGGTGAGGGTGAGGGTCTTGAGTATCTCGGTGCCGGCGGCTCCGGAGGCCGCTGGGACGCTGCGCTACCCGGCCGGCTCCCTGGTGATCCTCACCGGCCTGCCCGGCGCGGGCAAGACCACGCTGCTGCGCCGCCTGTACGCCCTGGACGGCACGGAGAGCCGCCCGGTCGTGGCGGGGTCGGTGGTGGTGATCGATTCGGCGCAGTCACGCCTGAGGTGGAGCACGCGTCTGGGCTGGGCGCCGAAGCCGGTGCGTACCGCGGTGGTGTTCACGACGCATGTGTGGCGCATCGGCCGGGCGTTGCGGGGCGGGAGCGCGGTGATCGCGCACAATCGCGGCTGCGGGTCCGCCGTGTTGCACGGGTTCGCCTGGCTGGCGCGCCGGTCGGCGGTCCCGTTCCATCTGCTGCTGCTCGACGCCCCTCCAGCGGACGCGCTGGCCGGCCAGCAGGCCAGGGGCCGGGTCGTGGCGACGCGGACGTTCGCGCAGCACAATCGCCGCTGGGAGGCGCTGCTGACGCGGGTCCGGGCCGGCCGCACCAGTCCGGCCACCGGCGCGCACGTCCTGGACCGGCCGACCGCCGATCTCCTCGAAGGCATCCACTTCGACGGGCCTGTCCCCCGCTGACCGCACGCGCGCCGCATCGGCTGCGTGCCTGGCCCTGCGGCGGGAGCCTGCGGGCTCCTACGACACCCACCACCTGCGGGCGCTGCCCGATCACCACCCCCCGAAGGATCTCCCGTGACCAACATCCCCGGCACCGTGCTGCTGGCCGGCGTCGTCGGCTCCACCGCCTACGGTTTGGCCGGGCCCGACTCCGACGTCGACCGGCTCGGCATCTTCGCCACCCCCACGCTGGCCATGGTCGGCCTGTCCCGGCCCAAGGACAGCATCGTCCACACGAACCCCGACCGGACGCTCCACGAGGTGGGCAAGTGGTGCTCTCTCGCGCTGGGTGGCAATCCGACCGTGATGGAGCTGGTGTGGTTGCCCGACGACCTGTACGAGACCCGTACACCGGTCGGTGACCAGCTGATCGCCATCCGGACCGCGTTCCTGTCCGGTCCGCGGGTCCGCAATGCCTACCTCGGGTACGCCACTCAGCAGTTCCAGCGCCTCGACCGGCGCGGCGACGGCTCGTTCTCGGCCGACACCCGCAAGCGGACCAGCAAGCACGCCCGCCACCTCGCCCGCCTCTTGCACCAGGGGCGCGAACTGTACGAGACCGGCCACCTGCCGATCCGGCTCCCCGACCCCGAGGCGATCCGCGCCTTCGGCGAAAGGGTCGCGGAAGGCAGCACCCAGGAGGCCCAGGACCTCCTGGCGGCCACCGAGAAGGCGTTCGACACCGCGCGCACACCGCTGCCCGCCCAGGCCGACGCTGCCACGGTCGAAGCATGGCTGCGCGAGGTCCGCATCGCCCACTGGAACCCACCGGCCGACCGCTGACCGCCCTGCTGCGGACCACGGCCGTCGCTGTCTACCGGGGCAGCTCAGGAACTGGTCGGGCAACAGCGCTGCGGGCAGACATGTCGCCACAATCTGCAACCTAGGTTGCCTTTAATCGTGCAACCTCGGTAGCCTAAACTGATGATGAGGAAGCGGGATCTGGAGCGACGCATGCGCAAGCTCGCCAAGGAGTACGGCGTGCCCGTTGAGTCCACCGAGGGTGGCAGTCACACCAAGTGGCATGCCGGTTCGGAGGCGATGCCCGTGCCTCGTCACTCGGAGGTCAACGAGCGGACGGCGAAAGGAATCTTGGAGAACTGGGAGAACATCCTTGCTGAGGTCGCGAAGGAGCAGGAGGAGCAGTGAGCAGGAACGACACTTTCACCATCACCGCCAGTCGGAGCGATGACTGGTGGGCTTTGACCGTCTCCGGACCCGGCCTCAAGCGGAGCTACCACACACAGGTGAAGCGCTTGGAGCAGGCGGAGGAAATGGCGCGTGACCTGGTGGCCACCATGCTGGATGTGGACATCTTCGAGATCAACGCCGACTTCGACCTGACCGTGGCCGACGATGAAGTGGCTACAGAACTGGAAGCCACGCTGGTGACACGCCTCGCGGCGACCCTCGTCAAACAGAAGGCCGCCGAAGCGACGCAAGCGACAGTGGCTGATCTGGCGCGAAGAGGTTACGTTCACCGCGACATCGGCTACCTGCTAGGCATGTCACATCAGGCGGTCGGAAAGCTGCTGAACGAGGCGGAGAAGGAGACAGCCGCTTCCGCGGACGATGCCGGTACACGTTCCCTGGCACTCTCCCTCAAGGAAATGCTTGATCGGCTGCACATGACCCGCGACACGGAAGCGCTGTTGAAGTCTTATCTGCTCGAGGTGGCCGCGGGCGATCCGATGGACCGCAAGCTGAGCAGGCTGAGGGCGCTGGGCGAGCAGCTGCGTCACGGCAGACGGCGGAGGCTGACAGACGCCTGATCAGGGTCGGAAGGCGGAGCTGAGGCGGCACGCCCGGTGCGCGCGGTGACCACCATCACGGCGAGGCCGAGCGCCACGACCGCGGCGCCCACGTACAGCGGCGCGGTGTAACCCAGGCCCGCGAAGCCCGAACGCCGCGAGCGTGGCGGCGAGTCCCGCCAGGGACACGATCAGCGTGCGGTCGCGGTCGCGGTCGGCCCCCCGGCCCCCCGGCCCCCGGCGACGTTGCCGATCACCAGGCCGCTGCCGTAGACGACGAGCAGCCAGGCGACATCGGCGCTGGTGAAGCCGGTGACCTCGGTAAAGGTGTAGGCGATGTAGCTGAACGCCCCGAACATGCCGCCGTAGCCGAGGGCGGTGGCGGCCAGGGTCAGCCAGACCTGCCGGGAGCGGAAGGCGCGTAGCTGGGGGCGCAGACCGGCCGGCCGGTGGGCCTCGTGCACGGCGCCCGCCCAGGCCGGAACCCACACGGCGATGGCGGCCAGGGCCAGCACGCCGATCCCGGTGATGGCCCAGAACGTGGCGCGCCAGCCCCAGCGTTCGCCGACCAGAGCGCCGAACGGTACGCCCAGCACGTTGGCGACCGTCAGCCCGGCGAACATCACGGCGACCGCCTGCGAGGCCCGCTCCGGTGGGACCATGCGGCGGGCGACCAGCGAGCCGATGCCGAAGAAGGAGCCGTGGCACAGGGCGGCGACGACGCGGCCGAGCAGCGCCACGGCGTAGCTGGGCGCGACGGCGGACAGCAGGTTGCCGAGGACGAACAACGCCACCAAACCGACGAGGACGGCCTTGCGGTGGATGCGGGTGGTGGCGGCGGTCAGCAGGATCGCGCCGATCGCGACGCTCAGGGCGTATCCCGAGATGAGCCACCCGGCCGTGGCCTCGGAGACGTCCAGGCCGCGGCTCACCTGGGGCAGCAGGCCCGCGATCACGAACTCGGTCAGGCCGATCCCGAAGCCGCCGAGCGCGAGCGCGACCAACCCGGCGGGCATCCGCCGCGCGTTCCCGTCCTGTCGGATGTTCACGTATAGATCATGGGGGGTCGGTCGCCAAGCTTGACAAGGCTGTCCGCGACAGAGGTATGGGCCGGACTCACATGTGCGCCTCCGGGAATTCTGGTGCGTGCCACATATCAGGCCGTTCGCCCGGAACGTACCGTCACGGGCAATCGCCAGGCGTGTGAACCACGGAGTCGCCGATGTTTCCACTCCCCAGCCGAGCCGTCGTCAGAGCCGTGACGGCGCTCGTCCTCATCCTCGCCGTACTCGCCGTCGCGCGCCCGTCCCGGGCGGCCTCCCTGACGAAGGTCACGGGGTTCGGCTCGAACCCGGGTGCCCTGAACATGTGGGTCTACCGCCCCGACGGCCTGCCCGCGGGCTCCCCCGCCGTCGTCGCTTTGCACGGCTGTACGCAGAGCGCCGACGCCTACTACACCAACTCCGGCTGGCGGAAGTTCGCCGACCTGTACGGTTTCGCGCTGATCTTCCCCGAGGCCACCACCCCGCCGTCGAACTGTTTCCAGTGGTTCCAGGAGGGCGACATCGGGCGCGGCCAGGGCGAGGCGCTGTCCATCGCCCAGATGGTGTCGTACGCGACGAGCACCTACCAGCTCGACCCAGGTCGCATCTCCATCACCGGCCTGTCCGCGGGCGGCGCGATGACCGCGGTCATGGTCGCGGCGTACCCGGAGCTGTTCGACGCGGCGTCCATCGTCGCGGGCCTGCCGTACCGCTGCTCCCCACCCGCCTCGACCAGCACCTGCATGAACGGCCCGGTCACCAAGACCCCCAAGGACTGGGGAGCCTTGGTGCGCGGCGCGTACCCCGGATACACCGGGCCGCGACCGAGAGTCTCGATCTGGCACGGCCAGGCCGACTACGTGGTCAACAAGGCCAACGGCGTCGAACTCAGGGACCAGTTCACCGACGTACTCGGCCTGTCGCAGACCCCCGCCTCGACGACGAGCCTGCCGGGCGGCACCACGATGGAGACGTACGGCGGCGGTGAGGTCCGCTTCTACCGGATCGCCGGAATGGGGCACGGCACGCCGGTCGATCCGGGCGGCGCCGCGGAGCAGTGCGGCACGGCGGGCGCCTATTTCCTCGACACCATCTGCTCGGCGTACTACGACACCCACTTCTTCGGCCTCGACACGGGATCGCCGCCGCCCCCCACACCGACGCCCACCCCCACCCCGTCGCCGCAGCCCTGCTTCACCGCCACCAACTACGCGCACACCCAGGCGGGCCGGGCCCACCAGTCCGGCGGTTACGCGTACGCCAACGGCTCCGGCCAGGCGATGGGCCTGTGGAACACGTTCGTGACGACGACCTTGCGGCAGACGGGACCGAACTACTACGAGGTGGCCGGCACCACCTGCTAGGTCAAAGGGGGCGGTTGATCATCAGGCGCTGAAGGAGAAGCGCCCGCCGCGGTTCTACGGCGGACGGCGTGCGACGATCTGGCGGTCCGCCCGTGCATCGGCGATGCTGTGACGCGTGAAGTACGTGTCCAGAGTGCCGCGACCGCCGCTGGACGGGCTGATCGACGACCTTTACTACCTGGAGGGTGAGCCGCCGTACGCCCGGCTGACGCTGCCGCCGATGCCTGCGGCGTTGCTCGTCGTCAACCTCGGGGCGCCGTTCCGCATCCGCGCCGGCACCGACATCGAGTCGGCCGGGTACGCCGACGGCTGCGTGGTCACCATGCCCACCCGCGCCTTCGAGTTCGGCTATCCGCCGGGGACCCGGTCAGTCGGCGTGCACATCAAGCCGTGGGGGCTGGCGCCGTTCCTGCCGATGCCCGCGGCCGAGCTGTGTGACCGGCCGGTGACTGTGGAGCAGGTTTGGGGCCGGCCCGCCATCGCTGAGCTGCGGGACCGGCTGGCCACGGCGGCCGGGCCCTACGAGATGCTGACGCTGCTCGAGGAGGAGCTGATGCGACGGCTGTGCGAGACCGCCGGCCTGGGGCTGGTCCGCCATACCAGCAGCGTCATCGCGGCGACCAGCGGGGCGGTGGCGATCGGCGACCTGAGCGTGGCGGCCGGTGTCAGCAGCACTCATCTGGCGCGGCGGTTCAAGGAGCTCATCGGCGTCACGCCGAAGCGGCTGGCCCGCACCTACCGCTTCGCCGCCACCGTGTTCGCGATCGACCCCGCCGGACCGATCGACTGGGGCGACCTCGCCGGTGGCGCCGGCTACTTCGACCAGGCCCACTTCGGCCACGAGTTCCGGGCGTTCACCGGACTCACGCCGACCCGGTACGTCGAAGTCCGGCGGCGGTTCCTGCGCGAACATCCCGGCCACGTGCTGGACGGCTGGCCGCTGCCGGCCGATTGATTTCTTACAAGAGCGACAGCTCACGACACGCTAATTTGGGGCACCCCAAGCAGAGGAGAGCCCCGTGGGCAAGGTGGTCATGTACAGCTCGGTGTCGGTGGACGGCTTCGTCGCGGACGAGAACGACCAGCCCGGACCGCTGTTCGACTGGTTGTCCAGCGGTGACGTCCCGTTGGACGAGAGCGGCGAGCTGAAGGTGTCGCAGACGTCCTACGACTACACCCGGCCGTACTGGGACCAGATCGGGGTGACGATCGTCGGCCGCCACGTCTTCGACATGACGGACGGCTGGGACGGGAAGCCTCCGAGCGGCATCGACCACGTGGTCGTCGTGTCGCACCGGCCGATGCCCGAGGGCTGGGACCCCGAGGCGCCGTTTCACTTCGTCGACGGCGTCGAGGCAGCCATGGCCAAGGCGCAGGAGCTCGCGGGTGACCGCATGGTCGAGGTCGCCGCCGGCGACGTCGGTGGCCAGGTGCTTGCCGCGGGCCTGATCGACGAGGTGCGCATGGACGTCGTACCCGTCGTGTTCGGGTCCGGCAAGCGCTACTTCGGGTCGGTCGACGCACAGCACCTGTTGGAGGACCCTGACGTGGTGATTCAGGGCAACCGGGTGCTTCACCTGCGCTATCGGGTGCGCCGATAACTGATCTGAACGGGTACGCGAAGAAGCTCCTTCATGCTGGCCAGTCGCCGCCGGAGCGAAGCCATGAACCTCCCAGAAGCGCCGCACACAGCGCATCCGCCTTTCCCGGCCCGAGCCGGTGGATTTCCCGGCCCGGGCCTCTTTCTTCGGGGCGGCTACGCCGTGGCCGCGCGTCAGCCGCCACCGCCGCCGTCGCCGGGCGACGCCCCGGTGATGGCCCGCGTCTGCTGTCCGGTGATCTCCTGCAGCGGTATGTCGTCGTAGTTGCTGAGGACGACGCCGACCCACCCGGCCTCCGGGTAGATGCTCCAGTGGGTGGAGCTGCCGGGGTGGACGCCGCTGCGCGAGAGCTCCCACTGGCCTTCGACGATGTGGGCTGTCGGCCCGTAGGTGCTGAACCCCGGGGAGCCTCGGAAGTTGGGGGCCTTGACCGAGGTGAACACGTCGGCCCAGGCCGGGTCGAGCACGGTGCCGTCGTACAACGCTTCCGCGAACCGGATCAGGTCCGGTGCGGTGACGAACCCGCCGTCCGGGACGAAGTTGCGGGCATTGTTCTGGCCCGCCAGGCCCGGGCTCGGGCTGTCCTTGTCCAGGTTGCGGACGGCGTCCACCCAGCTGCCGTCGGCCTGTTTCATGTACGAGTGCGCGATGTGCTCGTCGGCCAGCCACTGCGGCCTGGTGTAGTACGCCGAGCCGGCCATGCCGCAGCGCCCGAAGATGTGCTCACGCACGTAGTCCCAGAACGTCATGCCGGTCACCGCCTCGACGATCTGCACGGTGACGTCCGCCCCCCAGCCGGGTTTCTCTGAACCCGCGCCGGGGGCGGCCACCAGCTTCGCCTGCCGTGTGTACCGCTGGTAGTACTCGTGCTGCTCCTCCTGGCTGTGGAAGATGCGTTTGTAGTCGTGCTCCGGAAAGGACAACCCGGAGGTGCCCATGAGCAGGTGGTGGATGCGCACCTGCTCAGCGATCTCCTTGGCGAAACCGGTCAGGTAGGTGCCCACCGTGTCCCACAGCTTCACCTTGCCCCGCTGCGCCAGCTGCACAATGGACAGGCTGACGAACGGCCCGCCGTAGAGATTGAACGCGACACCTTCGTGGTTACGGATCCCCTTCTCCTTGTCGGCCATGCCGTAGCTGCGCGACAGCACCGTCCGGCCCCGGTGCGACAGCAGCACCACTCCGGAGAACTTGTCCTCGGCGGCCAGCTTCGCCACGTACCGGTCATAGGCCCCGCCGGGCCGGGTATCCGGCGGGATCCGGTCCTGCTCGGACGGCTCGGACGCGGCGGCGGGGGCGGCGCCTAGGCACGCGCCGGCCGCCATCACACCGGCGGCCAGACCGCCCCATCCGAGCAGCCGCCGCCGCTCGACACCCCGTACGGAATCCGAGTCCATCGCATCGCTTTCCCCGCGCGAGGCAGGAGGCGAGTGCTCGTTGAGGACGCGATGGTCCTGGGCACTGTTGGTCATGGCTGCGATATTTCGTCGCGAATATCACCGGCCCGCGCGCGTGATGTCACCGTTGCTCGACAAACCCCTGATCTCGACCGGGACTCCGTGACAGTGGCTGCTGGCCGCAGCGCCGCCCGGGAACGTTGACATCAGCGTTCGGCGTCGGCGCTCGCCCGCGTCAGTGCGCCCGGTTTGCCGCTGGACAAGGGCTCCGTCCGTCTTTCAGCTCGTCAGCCGGCAGCGACCGGATACCGGGCTGCCGCAAGGTCGTCGGCGAGATCCTTCACGGCAAGATCAGCGTTCAGCGCGGTGACCACCCCCCGCGTCAGCGGACGGAGGGCATAGACGTGCCGCACCGCATCGAGATCCACGGGCACCTCGTAGTAGTCCTCCGCGAACCGCCGGAACGCCTCCGGAGACGGATCGACGAGCCGTGCGAACAAACCCGCCGCACCATCGGGATCGCTCACACCATCCGGGTAGTCAATCTCACCCACCCGCCAATGACCATCGCCGACCTCACGCCATAGGCAGGCGGTCACGACCGGCATTCCGTCCTCATCGCAGAACGCCGGCTCCTCCGCACAAGGGCGTAAGGCCTCGGGAACGTAGTCGAGCACCCCCGGCCACGGCCCATCGTTGCCGTACGGGCTCATCGCCGACTCGTGGGCGAAGCCGCGGATGTACGCACCTGCCGCGGAGAAGACGATGGAGTACTCATCTCCCGAACCGTTGCGCATCGAGGCCATCTCCTCCCCAGGGCTCCAGCCCGCGTCGAAGGAGTGGTAGCGACTGGACCATTCCGGACTCAAGATGGCCTCCAACACCGCCATGGACCGGCACAGATCGCGAAGCGCCGGGATATCAGGCAGCAGCCGGGCCGCATCGTGAGCAGTCATGAGCTCATCCAATCGGATGCCAGCGACATCCCTGTGTCCTTCCGATGGGCATGAGACTTTCAGCACTTCACATCCGCCATGTCCGTACCCGGCGGCAGCGACTCCCGGGTCCCGTTAGTCCAGGTGACGGCTATACCCCATGGCCGGTCGGTCGTCTCGCGGACCACCAGGTCCAGCTGGATCCGCGCCTCGTTATAGAGCGACTTCTCCAATACGCCGGTGACCCAGAATCGCCGTACGCGGCGGATCAACTCGGTCCGCGCTTGCGTCGAAGGAAAGTCTGCAGGCCGCTCGTCCTTCTGCACGACTTCCAGCACTGCCGTGGCGATCACGATCACGAGCATCAGCGGCCACGCCACCCATAGTCTGCTCTCCCATGCTGCTGGCAGAATCCCGGTGGCGACATTGGTCGCCACGCCGAGCATCGCGATGAAGAGGACCGAGAGCACGATCTGAGCGCGACGCAGCATGACACTCTTTCTACATCTAGCGCTTGCTGGTTATGGGGGAAGGGATGCGGACCCGCGGGCGCTTCGGTCGTTCAACCGGGATGCGAATCCCCCAATGACCCGGCCGCTCTGTGTCCTCTCCTGTGGGCCGACCGCAAGCACATGACCACGGATTGTTCTCGTCAACGCCCATCGGTGGCCAGAATGCGGCGGCTTGCAAGGCCCATGGCGACCGCGACGGCACCCGCGCGCTGATCGAAGTGCTGCTCCTGACCCGTCACATCCCTACCGAGCATCTGGTCACCGGCCTGGCCGCCGCGCTGCGGGCCGGCGCCCTCACCGCGGACGCGGTCGCACTGGAGGCCCGCAAAGCCGCTGAGGAAGATGAACAAGCCGCTCCCGAGCCCGCCCAGCACGACAACCACGAGGCAACGGTGACGTTCCTGACCGAACGGCGCCTGGCCCGGCTTCCCCGCGACACCCGGCCGCTGCCCTCGGTGACGGCCTATGACCAGCTCCTCAAACGCGCCCGGCCGCCCGACGAGCGCCCAGCCCAAGAAGGAACACCATAAGCGTCCCCCACCGCGGCATGACCGAACAGGCCGCCCGGCCTCCATCGATCAGGCCTGCTGGATGCTCCGCCTGCCCAGCTCCGCACCGCCTTTCCCGAATTGGCAGAGCAGGCGACCCGCGAGCAGATGTCCTACCTGGGATTCCTCACCGAACTCCCACTAACCGAATGCGACGACCGCGCTCGCCGCCGCTCTGAACGCCGCATCAAGGCCGCCCAGTTTCCCCGCGACAAGTCCCTGCGCGCCTTCGACTTCCACGCCAACCCCAACATCGATCCCGCCACCATCCATACGCTCGCCACTTGCGAATGGGTGAAAAGGGGTTAGCCCCTCTGCCTGATCGGCGACTCCGGCACCGGCAAGTCCCGCCTGCTCATCGCCCTCGGGACCGAGGCCGCAATGAAGGGCTACCGGGTCCGCTACACCCTCGCCACCAAGCTCGTGAACGAACTCGTCGAGGCCGCCGACGACAAGGTTCTCGCCAAGACCGTCGCCCGCTACGGACGCGTCGACCTGCTCTGCATTGACGAACTCGGCTACATGGAACTCGACCGGCACGGCGCCGAACTCCTCTTCCAGGTCCTCACCGAACGCGAAGAGAAGAACAGCGTCGCCATCGCCAGCAACGAGCCCTTCTCCGGCTGGACCCGCACCTTTACCGACCCGCGCCTCTGCGCCGCGATCGTCGACCGGCTCACCTTCGCTGGCAACATCATCGAGACCGGCACTGACTCCTACCGCCTTGCCCAAACCCGAGCCAGAGCCGAACAAGCCGGCTGACCACACTCACAGGGGTGGGACCCCAATACGCCAGAAACCTGCCGTGGTGACCGGTAAGCGCTGGTCAGCGGGTGGCCGAGCTTGGACTGACCAGATCACTCCGTCACGGGCAGGCACTCGGCGAGCAGGTCGACGACGTCGCGCCAGGCTCGCTGCGCGTGCCGTGGGTGGTAGCCGACGCCGGGGACCACGGTGTGGTCGACCGTCGGGTGGTGGAAGGCGTGCAAGGCGCCGCCGTAGACCACGAGGCGCCAGTCGACGCCCGCGGCCTGCATCTCGGCGGTGAACGCGTCCCGTTGCGCGGGCGGCATGATCGGGTCTTCCGACCCGACCCCGGCCCACACCGGGCAGCGAATGCGCGCCGCCTCGCCCGGTCGGCCCGTGGTCAGTGCGTTGACAGTCCCGATGGCGCGGAGGTCGACGCCGTCGCGCCCGAGTTCCAGCCCGATGGCGCCCCCGGTGCCGTAGCCGACGGCGGCGATCCGGTCGGGGTCGGTCCGCAGTTCGGCGCGCAGCACGTCGAGCGCCGCGTGGCCGATGCCCCGCATCCGGTCGGGGTCGGCGAGCAGCGGCATGCAACGGGCCAGCATCTCCTCGGGGTCGGTGAGCAAGCGCCCGCCGTGGAGGTCGAAGGCCAGCGCCACGTATCCCAGCTCGGCGAGCGCATCGGCTCGGCGGCGCTCGACGTCGCTGAGCCCTGGGCCCTCTGGTCCGAGCAGCACCGCGGGGCGGCGCCCGGTGCCGGAGGGCAGCGCAAGGTGCCCGATCATCGTCAGGCCGTCGGCCGGGTACTCGACCGTGCGGGTTGTCACTGTCGTCATGAGACTGGACTGTAGTGATCGTCGAGCCCGGTCGGGCCGGTGTTCACCGCTGGCAGAGTTCACCGCTGGCAGAACAGCGCGGGTGTGCCTCTGAAATGCGGCGATGGCTCACAAGGTCCGTCACAAACCCCGTTCTCGCGGCAGCGTTATCGGATCATCTGCCCTGGCCACGGTGCTGGAGACTGACCCTCGCGGCAGGTTTCTGGCATATTCCGGCCCACCCCTCACACAGCGTCACGAGAGCCATGCCCCAGACCCACGGGCATGGCTCTCGTTTTCACCAACACCCAAGGCAGTTGATCAGCAAGTGGCTCTCAAACCGACCGACACATGGCTCTCGGATCCACCTTCATAGCCAGCGGGGCGAGCAGCTCGTGGCGGTCCTCGCGTTCATCTTGGCGCCTTTGGCTTTCTATCTGGGTCAATTTAGTGGCCTCCTTGGCGGAGTCCTTCGAAGCGACAGCCGATGCCTCTGACGCGTCCGCGGATCGTACTGACGCCCGGTACGAGGCGTAAGCGATCACGATGGCGATCGTGCGAATGACGCCGGACACTAAGGGTGACCTACGGTCATGCCACCGGCCCTGACGGTCCCGGCCTCATGAAAGCGACTGCGGGCCGGCCTGCGAGGTCAGTCGGCGAGCAGGGTGTCGAGCCAGTCGAAGGTGCGCTGGTGGAACAGGGAGAGCGCGCCCTCGTGGCAGTGCTCGCCCGCGCCTTCGTCCTCGCGGAAGGAGATCAGCTCCTTCTGGCAGGTCAGCTCGTCGAGCAGGCGCTGCGGCTGCCCCTTGAAGAACTGGTCGTTCTCGGCGTCGAGGACGAGTGTCGGGCAGGTGATCTGGTCGGCGATACCCGCCATGGTGTACGCCTCGCTTGCCTTGACCAGTTCGTCGATGTCGGAGACACCGAAGGTCCACCGGCCGTTGCGCACCACCCATCGCACCATGGTGTTCTGCGCCATCAATGCCTCCATGCCGCCGGGCATCGAAGCGGCACGGCCGGCGGTCGCGGCGATGACCGCGTGGAAGTCGTAGACGCCGTCGTGCAGCACGCACGCGGCGACGCGGTGCTCGAAGGCGGCGGCCCTCGCGGCGAGGTAGCCGCCCAGGCTCGTACCGACAAGCACGAGTCGCTCGGCGTCCACCTCGGGCACGGTGAGCGCGAAGTCGACGGCGGGGGTGACCACGGCCTCCCAGTCCGGCCGGAAGTGCAGGCCCTGTTCGCGGACGGTGCTGCCCTGGCCGGGGCCGTCGAAGGCGATGACGTTGTAGCCGCGCCGCAGCGCGCCCGCGGCCAGTGCCAGGTAGTCCTCCTCGAGAGTGGAGTCGTACCCGCCGTGGTAGAGCACCGTCGGGCGCGGGGTGCCCGAATCGTCGGCGAGGAACAGGTAGCCGGGAAGCGTGATGTCCTCGTACGGGATGCGCAGGGCGCGGGCCGGAGTGTCGAGCAGGGCGGCCGCGTCGGCGAACGTCTGCTGGGAGGCCTTGGCGAGCCGCGCCGACTCGGCGTCGGCGGCGGGATTCTCGCGGCGGTAGAAGTCGGCGGTCCGGTAGTAGTTGGACGCGCGCAGCAGCGCCTCCCGGGCGCTGACTCGGTGACCGGCGGCCAGCGCGTCCCGACCGATGCGCTCGATGCGCGCCGCCGTCGCGGCCCACTGGGCCGACCAGGCCTCCTCGTCACCTTCCGGGATCTGCCGGCAGGTGACCAGGACCTCGCCGAGGTCGGCGCCGCTATAGGCGGCGTAGCCCGCGGCGCGCAGCGCCTCGAAGGAGAAGGACTCGTTGTCGTAGAGGAATTTCATCGTCGGCTCTTTCCGAAAACGGAACGGAACGGCAGCGTTCCATTACGCCGATAAGGTAACACATGGAACGACACCGTTCCGTTCGCTATGCTCGAGAGCATGACAGTGCAGCAGCAGAAGGAGAGCCAGCCGGCGACCGGCGGGGCGGTCCTGCGCCAGCGGGTGACCGAGGCGATCACCGAGGCAGCCCTCGCCGAACTCGCCGAGACCGGGTACGCGCGAATGTCGATGGAGTCGGTGGCCCGGCGCGCCGGCGTGGGCAAAGCCGCGCTCTACCGGCGCTGGCCCTCGAAGCAGGCGATGGTCACCGAGTTAATCCGTAGCAAGGTCACCGACGCGATCCCGCCCACACCGGCCACGGGTGCCCTGCATACGGACCTGCGCGAGCTGCTCGCCACCTTCCGCGGCCAACTGGCCAATCCGCTACTCGCCCGGATCGCGGCCGGACTGCTCGCCGAGGCCAGGTACGACGACGCCCTGGCGGAAGGGCTCTACACCGGAGTGACCGCACCGCGGCGGGCGGCGGCGCGCGCGATACTGCAGGGCGCGATTGATCGCGGCGAACTCCCCCAAGGGCTGGATCTGGACCTCGGCACCGACCTGCTGATCGCACCGCTCGCATTCCGCGTACTGGTCATACAGGGCCGCAGCGACGATGAGTATCTGGAAACGCTGACCAACGCGATCGAGGCGGCGCTGAAAGCGGCCGTCCGCTGACCTCGCCGTTTCGGCTGGGGCGGAGTCAGCCAACAGCGAGGTTAAGCGTCTCAGTCCTGATCCAGGGCGTACCTCAGATAGAAATCGGGCTTGGCGAGGAATCGTCGCCAGTGGTCCACCAACTGGAGCTTTTCCCAGTCGGTGGTGCGGATACCGTGGTCACCGAGTTCGATGACCTGCGCCCCCGGAAGGCTGGTGAGAATCGGCGAGTGGGTGGCGCAGATGATCTGTCCGCCTTCGGCGGCGACGCGGTTCATGAGGGCTACCAGGCGCACGCATGACTGGAACGACAGGGCGGCTTCGGGTTCGTCCATGAGGTAGAGCCCCGGCCCCGACACCATCCGCTCAAGAACGGTGAAGAACCCTTCCCCATGGGATTGCTCCGTCAGGTCGTCCTCCCAGAATCCATACCGGCCAGACACGTTCTGCCCCAGGTTGAAGAGTGTTTCGGCGCGGAAGAAGAACGCCCGCCGCTTGAGGCGGGGGCCGTGAAGCAGTCGCAGCCCCGTTGCGGTGAGGTCTGCGTCAAGGACCTCCCCCAAGGGGGTGGCGGGTCCGGTGCTGGCGTACTTGGTGCCGGCTTTGCCGCCTTCCGAGTTGAGGCCGCAAACATCGGCGACCGCTTCCATGATGGTGGACTTTCCGGAGCCGTTCTCCCCGACGATGAAGGCCACAGGGGCGGCGAGCTCGAGACCTCGTTCCGCCAGGTGGCGAACAGGCGGCAGCGTCGCGGCCCAACCTGGTGGAAGGCTGCGGGCAGTTAGCTGGGTGAGCAACACGGCTGATGCCTTCCTGCGGGCTGGATCAGCCGGGCCGCGTGCGCGCGTACCGGACTGACAAGAGTTGGGTGGTCACCACTCCGGGCGGCACGATCGAGAATATGCGCCGCGGCAGCAGACCGCTGCGGCAGACGGCCGTCGGGGCGTCGAGGACGTTCAGTACGGATATTTGGTGCTTATCGCCGCGGGGATGGCGGCGTGTGGCGCGATGTTCATGCCGGCCGGTCGCCGCCGGAGCGAAGCCAAGGACCCCCAGAAGCGCCGCGCACAGCGCATCTGCCTTTCCGCCATCGGCCCGGAAAGGATCATCGACCGCGCCGCTCCATCGCGCACCGCTGATTTGCCTCTGACATTGATGTGAGGTCTTAACGTGGCCCAGGGTGGCCGATACGTTCACGGGTGTATGGGCTCGGAGGAGGCCACGACGTAGAGGGAGGAATCGGCGATGTCGACTCTGGGAATCATCGGAAGCGGAAAGATCGGCTCGGCGGTCGCGCGGCTGGCGGTGGCGGCGGACATCGACGTGGTGATCGCCAACTCGCGTGGCCCGCAGAGCCTGGCTGCGCTGGTCGAGGAACTGGGGCCGCGAGCCACGGCAGGCACCGTGGAGCAAGCTGCCCGCGCTGGCGAGGCGACCTTGCTCAGCATCCCGCTGACCGCCTACGGTTCCGTGCCCGCCGAGCTGCTGCAGGGACGGACCGTGCTGGACACCGGCAACTACTACCCCTTCCGCGACGGCCGGATCGCCGAACTCGACGCCGAGAAGGTGACCACGACCGAGCTGGCCCAGCAGCTCTTGCCCGGTGCCCTGCTGGTCAAGGCGTTCAACAACATCCTGGCCCACCACATCCCGCAGCTCGCCCGGCCCACCGGAGCCCCGGACCGCAGCGCCCTGCCCATCGCCGGCGACGACCCCGGCGCGAAGGCTCGGGCAGCGCAGCTGATCGAGCGGCTCGGCTTCGACACCGTCGACGCCGGAACTCTGAGCGAGAGCTGGCGTTTCGAGCCCGAGTCCGGCGCCTACACCCAGATCTACCTCGCCGACCCCGACGTACCGGTCGAGCGCATACTCCAGGCCCCCGCCGCGCCGCTGCCGGCCGACAAGCTTCGCGCCGCGTTGCAGGCGAGCCAGCGGGTGAGGGTCGCCGAACGCACCTTCTAAAGCTCACACCAAGGCCTCCTGTCTGGCGCGCCGTGGCGAAGCCGCCGGGTCATGCGGGCAACGTGAAACCACCTCCAGGGGCTCGTGGGGCACGCCGCTACGCTAAACCTGACATCGATGTGCGAGGCAATCCGGGATGGAGGTGGCCGTGCGGATCGGTGATCTCGCGCAGCGGACCGGGGCCAGCGTGCGCTCCCTGCGCTACTACGAGGAGCAGGGCATGCTCGCCAGCCGGCGCAGTGCGAGCGGGCAGCGCCACTACGACGAGGACGCTGTGTGCCGCGTGCTCTTGATCAAACAGTTCTTCGCCGTCGGAATGACCGGCAAGGTCATCGCCGCGCTGCTGCCGCACGTCAAGGACTCCGGGGAGCGCTGCCCTCCGGCGGTACTACGCCAGCTCACCGCGGAGCGCGACCGCATCGACGCCCAGTCGGACGAGCTCGCCCGCACCCGGCAGACCCTGGACGCTCTGATCACGACCACGCAGGAGGCCATGCGTGGCGCCCCACCCATGAACCCCACCTGACCGGCATCCGATCAGGCCCGCCACCTTGCGAGGGCTGACCGGCCTTCATGTTTCACCCCAGCCACCGACAGTCGCTCTTAAATCGAACGGGGTGTGCTGACCGCCCCGGATGAGGCATGGGACGTGGCGGTCCGCCAGGCGGAGGTGATCGGCCCGCCGGCCGATCAGCCGCGGCCGGGGTTAGCGGCCGCGGACACGGCGGCGGCGCGATCGATGTGGGCAGCCGCTGCGTGATCGGCCTGATGGTCACGCTGGAGGCGCCCTCGGCGCTGTCGGCCGGGCTGTGCCTGGCACGCATGGTGTGCGACAAGCGGCCGTGGCTGGAGCGGCCCGGCGTGGAGGGGGTGGCCTGACCCATGAGCGGCAAGCCGGACGAGATCTACGTGGACAACGCCGCCGAGTTCCGCAGCGAGGCGCTGCGCCGGGGCTGCGCGCAGCACAGCATCCCGCTGACGTACCGGCCGAAGGGCATGCCGCACTTCGGCGGCATCATCGAGCGGCTGATCGGCGCGATGATGCAGATGGTGCACGAACTGCCCGGCACCACCTTCTCCAACCCGGCCGAGCGCGGCAGCTACGACAGCCGCCGGGCCAGCAGCAGGGCGGTCGCCCGGCCGATGCCGCCGGACGCCCCGGTCACCAGTACCGGACCATGACGAGACGCACCTTCCATATGTGGGCCTTCCTCGCAGTCGCTCCCACGGGGGACGGGTCATCCCAGAACCAGCGGTCCGCTGACCAACCAGCACCAGGTCAGGCGTACAGCTGATAGGTGGCGGCGTCCTGCCGTGCCGTGCGCAGGACCGTCAGCCGCAGGGCGACCCACCAGCAGCCCCCGGCCAGGACTGCTGCCCACACCCACCATCCGGCCGCGGCGACATCGCGGGTCAGCCACGCGGCCGCCACCGGCAGGGCCGCCAACGCGCAGGCGGCCACCAGCCGCACCGGCCACTGCCCCACCGCCATCGGCAGCGTCCGCCGCCCGCAACGCCGGTCGCCGGGCACGTCTCGCAGGTCCTCCACGAACCCCACCAGCCAGTACGCCGTCCCCGCGGCGACCCACGGCCAGGCGCGCGGGGTAAGGGGCCCGGCGATCTGCCAGCCGGCTGCCAGCAACGCCCACGCACCGACCACGATCGCCGGATTCTTCACATACCAATGGCGCATCAGCCCTCGGTAGGTTCGCAGACCCACCATCGCGACCCACAGCACCGTCCCGGCCAGGATTCCCATCAGCGCCCCGGCGAGCAGGAACGCCGCGACCGCCAACCCCCAGCGCACCCAGGCACCGCGCGCGGTCATCAACCCGGCGGGAATCGGCCTCCAGGGCTTGTTGACCTGGTCTTCGGCAACCCCGCTGGCCTGGTTGGACAGCGTGTGAACGCACAAAATCAGCCAGAAGTAGACCAAGGCCTTGGCCAGCACCCACGGCAGCTCCGCCAGGGGCAGCGCGTGCGCGCGCCACGCGGCGGCGGACGCCAGCACTCCTGGGATCACCGCGGCCGTCAGGTCGGTGACGTTGCACCGCCATGCCAGCACCACCTCTCGCCACACGCTCGCCTGCTGGAACTCGCCCCGCCTGGCGGCACCTGCACTGGTACCCCAGCGTGGAGCACGCCCTCGCCGCCACGCGCGGAGCTACCGATGAGCCAACGGTCGCTCTCGCGTGGATCGTTCCATGCCAGCCGGTCGCAATGCGGCGTGGCCAGACCCGCAACAGCGCTGATCACCCGCAGAACGACAATTGCGTAAAACCCATCCGTACGGGCACAGCAAGGCGGCCGGGTGGACTGCCGCCCTGCCCCGGCGAGGTCGGTGGCATTTATCGTCTTCTCGTCTTCGTCAATCTCCGTTCCCCAATCTCGTCACGACCGATATGCGGCAGAGCCGACGGTGGATGAGGACAGGGTTGGTGCGCGAGAGAATCCACCCGCGGTAACGCCGCTACGCCTAGGGCGTGGTATCGGAAGTGTTCTAGGTTGGCGCAGGTGAGCATGCGGGGGTGGAACTATCGGTACGTGGGACCGGCCGATCTTAAGGCCGCGATCCGGCCTGGCAGCGGCGGCTGCCGGATCGGCTCTGCGGCTGATTTCGACAACTGGGTCGCCGAGCGTTCCGCGGCGGAGCTGGTTGAGCCGTTCACCTTCGTGGTCGGCGCGGACGGCGTGCTTCGGCTGGCGCCGCGACGAAGCGAGCATGTGGCCTGTGCAGGCGGACGATCGGTCCTGAGCGCCGGCGAGATCAGCTTCACCCGCGAGGCGGGCAGATGGGTCGTGGGCGATGTCAGCAACCATTCAACCGGGTACTGCCCGGACGTTAACTCTTGGCCGTCGGTCGCCCAGGCTCTCGATTGTGTAGGGCTCGGACGGCCGTCCGGTTTCACGCACGAAGTGGTGTTCCGACGCTGTCCTGGGTGCCAGGAGCACAACATCGTGCGTGAGAGCGACTTCGTCTGTGTCTTCTGCGGCAGTGAACTGCCCGAGAAGTGGAACGTGGACCTGCTGATTGAGAGCGGTGGGTCCTAGCCGCTCGTTGGCGGTCCGTTACGAGGACGGTCGCCTCGTAGCTGGCTACGCGCGATGCCTCTTGAGGCAGTTGATGCCGCATTTCACAGCGTGCCGCTCGCGGTAGTCGACCGGGGCGAACTTCGGCGACCAGCCATCACTCCTCGGCCAATGGCGGGCGCGGCTGGCGGTGGATCTCGCGCGAGCGCATGCGCAGCGTCGTCAGGTGGATCAGGCGGTGGTTTAGTTGCTGGAGGCGGAGAGCATCACGCCTGAGCGGATCCGTATCCATCGGGCCGTGCGGCAACTCGCGTCGGATCTGCGGTAGATGCGGCATCCGGCGTCGGCCGACCTGGCGCGCGGTGGTGCGCACAGCACCATCGCCACCTACGTTGACGCATCCCCAACGACGACACGGCCGCCGGCCAGAAAGAAGCATGAGCCGTGGACCGCGTCGTCGAGGGGTACATCGAAGGCGTCTACTATGCCGTGACCGTGGGCCAGTCCCGCCGGAACGCCACGGCGACGATCGGCACGGCATCGCGCTCCGCGCAAGCGTGCCGACCGCTGGAGTTTCACAACGGCCGGGCGCTGCCGCAGTCCGGACAGGGGTTGCGGCTCTCCCGGGTGGGTTTCTATGGATGGTAGAGCCAGAGCTCGACCCGGTAATCCGAGACTTCCCAGCAATATGCCTGGTAGCCGCTAGCGTTCCAGACCTTTCCCATCTCGATGCACTTGTTGCAGTTGTTGGTGCCGGTGAATGCCGTGCTGTAGTTGTACCACCATGGCGGCGGCGTAGAAGAACAACTGGCGAGCAGAGCGTTCTGCGGAGCGCTCGTTACCTGAGAAGAACTGGCGAAGGCCGACTCGCCGACGCCGGCACTGGCGGGGAACGTGCCAGCAAAAAGGGCCAGTAACGTCATGAGGAACATCGTGATAAGCGCCTTGCGGATCATTTCTCTCCCCTCGATCTTGCGTTGCGGCAGGTTCTTGGTACCTATGCGTTCGATGCTGCCTCGCCAGGGTGAACACAGCCAGGACATCCGCCGGACATCCGCCGGGCATTGTCGTCCTGGGCCATTGCCGTAGGAATCCACAGAAAAAAGATGGGAGCGAGAGCAGAACTACGCCTCGCCCAGATCCCTGGCCGTCCAGATCGCCGCCCGGGACATGTTCGGACTTGACCGGACCACGCTGGACGACGTGGACGACTACGAGCTGGAGAGCGTTGCTAGTGTCGGACCGTGTCGTGCTGGCCAGCGCGGTGTACCCGCTCAACGGAAAGAGACTTGATGCGACCGACGATCCGCAGGGCGGTGATCCCCGCTGCCGGACTCGGCTCCCGCCTCCTGCCGCTGACCAAGGCCATCCCCAAGGAGATGCTGCCGGTCGGCGACAAGCCGGTGATCGAGCACACCGTCCGTGAGCTGATCGCGTCCGGCATCACGGACATCACCATCGTCGTCTCCGGCGGGAAGTCTCTGATCCAGGACCACTTCCGGCCCAACCCCGCGCTGGTGCAGCAGCTGCGCGCCGACGGCAAGGGCGCCTACGCCGACGCTGTGGAGGAGGTCGCCGAGCTTTCCCGGCAAGGCCACATCACCTACCTCGACCAGCACGGCCCGTACGGCAACGGAACCCCGGTCCTGAACGCCGCGCACGGCATCGGCGACGAGCCGATGCTCGTCCTGTGGCCCGACGATGTATTCGTGGCCGAGGTGCCCCGCGCCCAGCAGCTGATCCGCGCCTATGAGGCGACCAGGTGCCCGGTGCTGGCCCTGATGCCGATCGACCGGCAGGACTCCGCACGGTACGGCGTGCCCGTCGTCCAGGAGAACCTCGAGCGCGGCCTGCTGCGGATCACCGGCCTGGTCGAGAAGCCCAAACCCGCCGACGCCCCCTCCGCCTACGCCGCCATCGGCGGCTACATCGTCACGCCCGCCATCATCGACGAACTGCGCGAGCAGACCAAGCGCTGGTACGAGCACCGCATCGGCGAGGTCTACCTGACCGATGCCATCAACGCCTGCGCCAGCAGCCACGTCGTATACGGGCAGGTCATCTCCGGCCGGTGGTACGACACCGGCAACCCAGCGGACTACCTCACCGCCCAGTTCGCCTCCGCCCTGGCACACCCCGAGTACGGGCCGCTCCTGCGCCGCCTCACCCGCGACCTCAGCGACAACCACCGCCCCTGATCCGCGCCCCCTGTCTGGAAATGGCGACGCCCCACAATCGTGAGGTCGCACCTGCCATCCATGCCGGGCCGGCCAAGCTCAACAAGCGCCGTGCAGGCGAAGCCTGCCTGGGTGGGGCGTCCGAGCGGAGTGAGGCCCTTCAGAGGTCGGGGCTTTGGCCCGAGCGGGTGGCCCGGATGAAGCGGGCGCCCCATTCCTGGACGTGCGCGGCGAATTCCGGCGGTCCCAGCACCTCGAACTCGGCGCCCACGTTGCCCAGGGCCTGGGTCGGCCAGTCGAGGGAGGTCGAGGTCATGGTGATCCGGCAGCGGTCCTGATCGAGCGGTTCGATGGTGCCCCATTGACCGACCGCCTGCCGTACCCGGGCCGCAGGGGCGTGGACGAGCGCCTGGACCGTGTACGGCGCCGGGGCTCCGCCGGCCGCCTGGACGAAGGCCGCGGCGTCCTCGGCCGGGAGCGGGCGTGGACGGAAGCGGGTGCCGGTCGCGGCCGGCTCGGTCAGCCGGTCGAGGCGGAAACTGCGCCAGTCGTGCCGGCCCAGGTCGTAGGCCACCAGGTACCAGCGTCCGCCGAGTGCGACCACGCGGTGCGGCTCGACCTCGCGCTCAGTGGGTGCCGAGCCCCTGGCCGTGTAGCCGAAGCGCAGCCGCTCCTCGTCCCGGCAGGCCTGGGCGACCGCGGTGAGCACCTCCGCCGCGACGATCGGCCCGGAGGCGGCGACGGCCAGGGTCATCGCCCGCAGGGCGTCCACCCTGGCCCGCAGCCGGGGCGGCAGGACCCGTACCACCTTGGTGAGTGCGTGCAGCGACGCCTCCTGCATACCGGCGATTCCGCTCTGCGCCGCGTCGCCGATGCCCACCGCCAGCGCCACCGCCTCCTCATCGTCGAGCAGCAGCGGCGGCAGCACGGCGCCGGGCGCCAGCTGGTAGCCGCCGTCGGTGCCCCGGGCCGCGCCGACCGGGTAGCCGAGCTCGCGCAGCCGGTCCACGTCGCGGCGAAGGGTCCGCTCGGAGACCCCGAGCCGGTCGGCCAGTTCCAGACCGGGCCAGTGCCGGTGGGTCTGCAGCAGCGAGAGCAGTCGGAGGGTCCGTGAGCTGGTGTTCGCCATACCCCCATCCTTGCGCGACTTCCGGTCAAAAAGTGGCCGGAAGTCTTTCTAGAGTCGATCTCAACGGCAACGCCCGAGGTAAGGACAGACGAATGATCACCCGTGAGATCCAGCTGACCGCCCAGATCACCGGCGCCCCCACGCTCGGCCATTTCACCGTCGCCAAGACGGAGGTGGACGGCGAGGTCCTGGTGCGCACCGACCAGATCGGGCTCGCCGCGACCTATCTGGAGCTGATGCGGGCCGACTGCACCATCCCGGTCCCGGCCTGGCAGCCGGGGCAGCGGGTGGGCGTGGCGACCATCGGCACCGTGGTCCGCTCCGACAGTTCCGAGCTCGCGGTTGGCGACCTGGTCCAGTCGATGACCGGCTGGAGCGAGTACTCGGCGGGCCCGGCCGCCCAGTACATGAAGCTTGATCCCGTCGCGGACCCCGGCTACTACCTCGGTCAGGGGCCGACGGCCTACTACGGGATGGCCGACGTGGCGGGCGTCGGCGAGGGCGACGTGGTGTTCGTCTCCGGCGCGGCGGGCGGGGTCGGCTCACTGGCCGGGCAGATCTCCAAGTGCCTCGGCGCGGCGCGGGTGATCGGCAGCGCCGGCAGCCCCGCCAAGGTCGGCGAGCAGTACCAGGCCGCGCTGCAGGCGGCCAGGCCCGGCGCCCGCTTCGCGCTGTGCGGCTCGCTGTCCAGCCAGCTCGGCGACGCGGCCGAACGCTTCCCCGCGCCCGACCATGCCGCGGCCCAGGCCAGCGGCATTCAGCTGCTGCCGTTCTCCTGCCACCACACCCCCGACCAGATCGCCGCCTGGCGGGAGCACTTCAGCGCCTGGCTGGGCGAGGGCCGCTTCGTCTATCCGCAGACGGTCATCAAGGGCGGGGTCGAAGACGTGCCGCAGGCGTTCTTGTCCCTGCTCCAGGGCTCCTACCGGGGCAATGTCTCGGTGCGGCTGTCATGAGAACTCTCTCGAGCAGGGTCCTGAACCGGGCCCTGCTGGGCCGCCAGTTCCTGCTGGCCCGCACCGATCACACCCCGCTGGAGGTGATCGGACGCCTGGTCGCGCTGCAGGCGCAAGAGCCGAACTGGCCCTACGTCGGGCTGTGGAGCAGGATCTGCGGCTTCACCCACGCCCAGCTCACCACACTGCTGCAGGACCGCAAGGTGGTCCGCTCCGGTCTGCTCCGCAGCACCCAGCACCTCGCCGCGGCCGACGACTTCCGCCGGCTGCGGCCGCTGCTGCAGCCCGTCCTCGACCGCACCGCCCGCTCGGCGTACTTCGCCCGCGACAACGCGGGCCTGGACACCGCCTCACTGGTCGCCACCGGGCTTGAGCTGCTGGCGGGCGAGACGACACCGCGAAAGGAACTGGCCCGGCGGCTGGCCGAACGTCACCCAGGCCGCGATGGGCGCGTCCTCGCCGGGGAGGTCGAGCTCAGAACCCCTCTCATCCACAACCCGGCCGCCGGCACATGGGGGTCCTGGGGCACCCGATCGGCCGTCTCCGTCACGCCCGCCGAGACCTGGCTCGGCCGGCCCATGGCCCCGGCGACCGCCAAGGACCTCATCCGCCGCTATCTGGCAGCATTCGGCCCAGCCGGGATCATGGACGTACAGGCCTGGTCCGGGCTGACCCGCCTCGGCGAGATCGTCTCTGACATGCGCGCCGAACTGCGCTACTACCGCGACCCCGACGGCAGGGAACTGATCGACGTCGCCGACGCGGAACTGCCCGACCCCGACACGCCCGCCCCCGTACGACTGCTGCCCGCCTTCGACAACGCCCTGCTCGGCCACGCCGACCGGACCCGCATCATCAGCCACGAGAACCGAAAGCGCGTGATGCCTGGTCAGGCACGAGTACGGCCCACCTTCCTGGTGGACGGCCACGTGCACGGAACCTGGTCCCTCCAAGGTGACACCCTGCTCCTCACGCCGTTCCGCCCGCTGTCCGCGATCGATCAGGCGGCCTTGGAACAGGAGACGAAGCGCCTGCTGCCGTTCGTGGGAGGCAAGAACGTCTCCTACAGCAGCCCGGCCGTCACCAGTCTGTCGATCTAGGTAGTGGGCGTAGATAGGGTGGTAGCGCGTACCTTCGCTTGTAGGGGTGCGTGTGCTGATCGAGCTGGTTGGGGCTCGCGTATCTGAGCAGGACGGAGGCGCGTGGGCGTCGATATGCGGGAAGAGTCGGACGTCGATCACGTGGCGGGCGAGGCGAGACCGAAGAAGCTGCTGTTGCGCGCGCTCGCGGGCGAGCGCACCGAGCGACCACCGATCTGGCTCATGCGGCAGGCCGGACGCTATCTGCCGGAGTACCACGACGTCCGCGAGGCTGCGGGCGGAATGGTGGGGCTGTGCAATTCGCCCGAGCATGCGGTCGAGGTCACCTTGCAACCGCTCCGCCGCTTCACGCTCGACGCCGCGATCCTGTTCGCGGATCTTCCCCAGATCGCGGCGGCGTTGGGGCAGACCTTGGAGTACCGGGTCGGTGACGGCCCCGTCCTCACGCCCCCGATCCGTTCGGCTTCGGACATCACCGAGTTCTTGAGCGCCTCCCGCTTGCACGAAGAACTGGCCCCGATCTACGAGACCGTCAGACGACTCACTCGCGCGTTGCCTGACGAGATCACGTTGATCGGCTATGCCGGTGCGCCGTGGACGGTCGCGACCTACATGGTCGAAGGGCGCGGCGGTGGCAGCTCAGAGCACTCCATCGTCAAGCAGTGGGCGCTGAGCGATCCGGAGGGGTTCCAACCCCTGATCGACCTGCTCACGGCGGCCACCATCGAGTTCTTGGACCGTCAGATTCAGGCGGGTGCCGAAGCGATCCAACTCTTCGAGAGCTGGGCCGGAATACTCCCCGACCCGCTGTTCCAGCGTTGGTGCGTCACGCCGGTCGCCGCCATCGTCGCGGCGCTGAAGGCGAAGCATCCGAGTGTTCCCATCATCGCCTTTCCGCGCGGCGCGGGGCTTGCCTACAACGGCTTCGCCGAGGCGACCGGCGTGGACTGCGTCGGGCTCGACTCGGCAGTGCCTGTGGAGTGGGCCGCGCGGAAGGTGCAGCAAGAACTCGGCCGGTGCGTGCAGGGCAACCTCGACCCTCAGCTCCTGGTCGCGGGTGGGCCCGCACTCCACGCGGAAACAGAGCGCATCTTGAACGCGCTCAGTGGTGGCCCGTTCGTGTTCAATCTCGGACACGGAATCGTCAAGACCACACCTCCCGAGCATGTGGCCGCTCTCGCCCAGCAGGTACGGTCCTGGTCCGCGGCTTTGACGCAGTAGAGAGCCTGAACGCGTCGGCTAGAAGGCAGCCAGTTGGCGAGCAGCGCCGGGCCAGTCGGTGCCTGGCCGCCGACGGTCAGCCGCATGGGTACCGACACGTCGCGGAGCTGCTCGCGAGTCGGCTTTTCCGGAGAATGCCGTGAGTGCGGCGATGCCCTAGCCGGCTTTGTCCAGGCCCGCAAGCTGCGGCCGATCAGGTTCTGCGCGAGATGACCATGATGTATTCGCAGGGAGCGTTCGTTCGGTTGGCGAAGCCGTGGTCCGCGTCGGCCTGGAAGAACAGGGAGTCGCCTGTGTTCAGGGTCTCGCTGATCCCGCCGATCGCGACGGTGAGGATGCCTTCGAGCACCACGAGTTGTTTCTCCGTACCCGGCGGATATGCGGGCAGCAGCCCGGTAGAGACCTGCGCGGGGAGGTAGTGGACGACCATCTCGGCTCCTCCCGCGCCCGGGGCCGCTGACACCATGTGCCGCTCGAAGCCGGTTTCCGGGTCACGGAAAACGGGGCGATCGTTCTTACGCATGACAATGGCCACACCAGACGCGGCAGCAGCCGGCGCACCGATCAGGTCCGAGAGCGACGCGTCGAGCGCGTGGGCGATCCTGGACGCGACGCCGATCGTCGGGCTCTTCTCACCGCGTTCGACCTTGGACAGCATCGCCCGGCTGACCGACGACTGTGTGGACAGCTGTTCCAGCGTCAGGCCCGCCTCCTCGCGGCGTCGCCGCACGTTACCGCCGAACGCGCCGGCCAGGTCGTCACCGTGCTGTGATTCGGGCGCGTTTCCGTCTTGCTCGACCACCGTGCTCCTTGATCGTTGGGTACCTCGCTGCCCACAGTGTAGGGTTTCTCCTAAAGAAGATAAGATCTTCTATCGGAGAGGCGCGATGTGCGCCCAACACGACGGAGGCTCCATGCGTTTGATCTCGAGTGGCCAGCTCCATGCCACGTTCGCATTCGGCGATCTGCAGGTGATCTCGTTGCGAGACGGGTACATCGACATGCCGCCGACACGGCTTCGCGACGAGGATGGGCGCACGCTCGATGAGCTGCCAGCCGCCGTTCCGCTGGCCGGCGACAACTTGCGGCTGTCGGTCAACGCCTTCTTCGTCACCGACGGCACACGGTCGGTTCTCATCGACACCGGCGCGTCCAACGCCTGGCACGACCCCACCATGGGATTGATCTACGACGCGCTCGACGAAGCGGGAATCGACCGCGCGCATGTCACCGATGTGGCCATCACCCACAAACACGAAGACCACGTGAGCGGCCTGATCGCGCCGGACGGTTCAGAGGCGTTCACCAAACTCGAGCGCGTGTGGATCGGCGCGGGCGACACCTCGGTGTTCAAGGGGCGGCTCGAGCCGATCCGCGACCGGGTCGTACCCGTGTCGGAGAAGGTCGCGATCAACGACTGGATCACCGCGATCCCGACACCAGGCCACACACCCGGTCACACCGTCTACGACGTCAGGAGCGGCACCGGCCACCTTCTCGCCTGGGGCGACACCGTTCACGTTCCCACGCTCCAATTCGATCAGCCGAACGTGTCCTGGGAGCTCGACGGCAACCAGTCGCAGGCCCGCGCCGCGCGAGCGGCCCTCCTCGAACAACTGACCCGACCACACCACTTCGTAGCCGGCGCCCACCTCGACTCACCCGGCATCGCCCGCGTAACCCCCTCCGGCGACGGTTATGCGCTGGAATACCTCGCACCACCGATCGGCTGATCGAGCCTGTCGGCTCCGGGCCGCGCCGGCCTCCTCGGAGGCCGGTCGACCGGATGCCGTCTGGCAAGGGGTTCGGCCTCAGCACGCTGCTATCCGCCTTGTTCAGGGCCGCCGGCTCGGCCTCGAAGCGCTGTAAAACCTCGTTGGTGAAGACCAGCTCGCCGAGCCACCGCATGCGTTTGGCTTCGGCCAGGCGTTCGCGGGTGTCGTCTTCGCTCTGCGGCAGACGGGGACCCTGGGCCAGGTCGATCCGCAGCATCGGACAGCGGACACACGCTTCTTTGAACTTACGCTTTGAATGCTGATCGATTCCGGAGTATCAATGCTCGCGATTGAGTTCGTGGTAGGCGATCACTGTTTCAGACTTGATTTCCTGCAGGGTCCAGGGGTGGACGGAGTAGTCATCTGTTGCCACGCCTCCGTGCTCAAGCAGCAGCGCGACCATTTGGTGAACCTCTGCGGTGCCGTCGATCCGTCCGGAGATGTCGATCTGCACTGCCCAGGTGGGGTGGTGTCCGACCGCCGCTTCGAGGACCGCCACGTCCTCGGGATCCCAATCGGAGAAGAGTTGACCTGCTCCCCGTTCTGAAGGGGCGGGGATTCCCGTGCCGCTATGCGGCAGCTCGTGCCGCTTGCGCGGCCCGCGCTGTGGGACGGGGTGCTTGACGTTTCGCGGACCCGGGTGGGTCTCCACGCCCTGAGACGACCAGCCCGGCCGCCTGTCCTTTGCTCTTGATGTTCCTCGCCCCGACGATGTCGGCGTGCTCGGTGTGCCCGCAGGAAGTGCAGGAGAAGATCGCTTGGCTCTTGCGGCTCTTCTCGTCCACCTTCCCGCACGCAGGTTCCGGGCACGTCTGGGACGTGTACGCGGGGTTGATCTTATGGATGACGCTGCCGGTATAGCGGGCCTTGGAGCGGAGAGCGACTTCCAGCCCGTACCAGCCCTTGTCGAGAATCGCCTTGTTGAGCCCGGATTTCGCTGCCGCGCCGTTGCGCAGGAACCTGCCCGGCCGGTCGGGGTCGGGCTTGGGCTTGACGGCCGTGCTCATGCCCTTGGTGTTCAGGTCTTCGATGACGACGTGCCCGTAGGCGCGGGTGAGCCGGTGCGCGGCTTGGGCGTTGAAGTCAGCGCGCCGCCACCGGATGCGCCGCATGATCTCACTCATCGCGGCCCTGACCGTCTTGCGGCGCTTCGATCCCTTCTGCGTGCGGGCGAGTCGGCGTTGCAGCCGTAGATACCGTTCCGCTTCGCCGGGCGTGACATACCCCAGGTCGTCCTGCCGGTCTTGTTTCGTCTCCCGTGGCAGCTGCAGGGAGGAGACACCGCTGGTTCCGGCGTGGCGGCGGTCGAAGAACTCCCCGTCCGAGGTCACGGCGGCCGTGACCACCCCCCGGTCCACGCCCACC
>NZ_JBEZDU010000038.1:0-84007 GCF_040648495.1 Nonomuraea sp. NPDC049129
CTCCCTCGGGGCCCACCCCCCGGCAAACGCGCTCGGGCATGCCCCCACCCCTGGCGCCCGGCCAGGACCAAACCCCCACCACTGGCCCCGGTCCGGGGCCGGGCTTGCCCACGCCCCGGCCCCGGACCGGGCCACACCGCTACGGCCGCCTTCTTCCGGCTTCACGCAAGGGGCCGCCATCACCGTGAACGGAAATGTGACGTGTCATTCGTACGTCGCGCCGCCGTGACGACGCTTCTTCGGGCATTGGAGATACGCGACCGCCAGCGTGCCCGCTCGGCGCCTCCGGCCGACGGCCAAACGGTGAGCATCTTGTTGCTGCACGCCAACGGTATGGGCGGCACGATCAGGACCGTCTTCAACCTCGCCGAACACCTCGCGCGTACGCGCGACGTCGAGATCATGAGCGTGCTCAGGGAACGTGAGCGTCCCTGAACCTGATCGCCGCCCGCTTCGCCCCGCCCGAGGTCATCACGATCGCCCAGGAGCATGGCAACCTGTCCGGCCACCGGCCGGCCATTCGCGCACAGATCTTGCGCCGCTCCGGCAGGCTCGACGCCCTCGTCACCCTCACCCAGGCCGACCTCCTCAGCTACGAGCACGCCTACCGGCGAAGAGGGGCAACGGCCCGCAGACGTTGATCCAGATCCCCAACGCCGTCACCCGGCTGAGCGGCGGCCCCGCCGCCCTCACGACCAAGAACGCGGTCACCGTGGGTCGTCTGGCCTATGTCAAGGGCCACGACCTGCTGATCCGCGCCTGGGTCCATGTCCATGCCAGACATCCGGACTGGAGCTTGCGCATCGTCGGCGCAGGCCCCCGCGCGGCCAAACTCCAGATGGCGATCGACAAGCGCGGGCTGAGGAACCGGGTGCTCTTGGAAGGTGCTGCCAGGGACGTCGGCGCGGAACTGGACACCGCCTCCCTATTCGTGCTCGGCTCGCGCCGCCAGGGCATGCCGATGGTCATCTTGGAAGCGATGAGCAAAGGGCTGCCGGTGATCAGCTACGACTGCCCCACCGGACCGGCCGAGCTGATCACCCACGGCTTCGATGGGTTACTCGTCGAATCCGGCAAGATCCACGCGATGGCCGACGCGATCTGCACACTCATCGAGAACGAGGAACTACGCCGGCAGCTCGGAGCCCGCGCCCTGAACACCTCGGCCCGATACCGCCCCACCACCATCGCAGCCATGTGGGACCAACTCCTCGCCGACCTGATCGACAAAAAGACCCGGGGGGTATCACTCGTGAAGTGACAAACTCACGGCGGAAGCATCCGCTGCGGAGATCTTCACTCAGGCGATCGGCGAGTAGGCGGAAGTATCCTCTGAGCGCCTGTTAGCAGGGGTGTTAGCAAGATCGCGAGATGGTCAAGACAAACACGAAGGCCCGTCCCAGGGAGCCCCTGGTGACGGGCCTTTCACATAAGCGCGGCCGACAGGAGTCGAACCCGTAACCTTCTGATCCGTAGGGAAGGGCAGATACCTTGTCAACGACGTCCCGGCCTGGTCAGGCGGTGGGTAGCGGCTGGTGGAGTGTGATGATGTAAGGCCGTGTTGCTGTACGCACCTGCTGTACGTCGAAGACCTGGACCTGCGGCTGGACGACGAACACGTCCGCATCCACGGCAAGGGCGGCAGCGTCCGCACCGTCCTGCTCGACGACCGCGGCTACGTCACCCTACTCAAGCTCTACCTGACCCGCGCCGGCTACACCGCCGGACCGCTGTTCCGCGCCTCCATCAACGGCCGCGGCGGACCTCTGTCCTACGACGCCGCCCACCATCGCCGGCAGAGCTACTGCGCCGCCGCCGGTGTCGAGATCGCAGCTGTACGCGTTGCTCGACGACAAGGTCGCCGACTTCGAGATCCGCGCCGCCCGCCGACGCCGCGACCGGGCAACCCGCTGAAGAACCTTCACGGCCAAGAGCGACCTCACTCGTTGCGGCCAAGATCCTTCTCAGCGCCAACGGCTGTCCGCTGGTTCCTCACCCCCGGATATGCCGAGTGTGCTGCTGCCTCCCCTGGAATTCTGGAAGTTGCCCGTTGCTGATGAACGTGGCGCTCCACGGGCTGGAAGAGGCCGCTGGAGTCCGCTACCGCACCATAACCAATCAGGGTGAGGTGGCGGTGGAACGGTTCTCCGATCTTGGTGAGGTATGCCGACGACCTGGTCGTGTGCTGCCATTCCGAGCAGCACGCGGCGCAGGTCAAGGAGCGGCTCGCCCGGTGGCTGGGTCCTAGAGGGCTGATCTTCAACGAGGACAAGACGAGAGTCGTGCGCCTCGAAGCGGGTTTTGACTTTCTGGGGTTCAACCTGCGTCGCTACCCAGGCGACAAGCTGCTGATCAAACCGAGCCAGGATGCGGTCAGGCGGTTTCGGAAGAGGCTCACCGACGAGGTCCGCGCCTTGCGCGGCTCGAACGCGAGGGCGGTCATCGCCAGGCTCAACCCCATCATGCGGGGCTGGGCCGCCTACTACCGAGGAGTGGTGGCCAGCAAGATCTTCTCCGCGCTGGACCATCACGTGTGGTGGCCCACTTTCCGATGGGCACGCCACACGCACTCCAACAAGCCGAAGAAGTGGATCGTCAGACGCTACTTCGGCCGGTTCAACCGGTTCAGGAACGACCGGTGGGTGTTCGGGGACCGCACCTCCGTCTCTGACGGGGGGAATGTCCGCCACCTGGCCAAGTTCTCCTGGACCACCATCGTCCGGCATCAGCTCGTGACGGGGCGGGCCTCTCCCGACGACCCGGACCTGACCGAGTACTGGGCCAAGCGGCGGCGAAAGATCAAACCCCCATTGGACAGCTATAACCTGCGCCTGCTCGCCAGGCAGGACGGACGCTGCCCGCTTTGCGGCGAGGCTCTTCTCGCCGCCGATCAACCGCCGCAATCCCCCCGAGAATGGGAGAACTGGTGGCTGAGCACCGCCCGCAGGGCGATAGCCGCCCTCTACCTCACCCACCACGGGCGGGACGGCCAGCCGGACAGAACCACAACCCGCCTGGTGCACGCCTCCTGCAACCGCAGCCACCAGGCCCGCGCGCGCAGGACCCGGTGACATCATCGCCGTGACGCCCTCGTGGCTTGCTTGAGCCGAGGTGCGGGGAAAGCCCGCTCGCCCGGTTCTGAGGGGGCGGTGGCGCGGTAACGTGCCACCGCTACCCGACCGATCTCCCTGTTCGGCGATTATGACCAGGCCGAGGAGGAGTTCCCCCGGTCCAAGTACGGCCATCCCAAGGACCGGCGGCCGGATCTGAAGCAGATCCGGCCGGGATCGGCACCAGCGCCGATGGCGGGGTGCCGGTCTTTTCCCGGGTCTACGATGGCGGCGCGGCGGAGGTGTCGCAGGTCGTCGGGGCGATGCGGGCACTGCAGAAGATCGCCGACCGGCGGGAACTGCTGCTGGGCGATTCCAAGACCATCTCTTACGACAACGTGCGGGAGCTGACCCACGCCGGGTGACCTTCATGGCCCCGGCGCCCAAAGCCGTCGTGCCCGCCGCTGTCCTGGCCGGCTCCTGACGCGGCCGCTGACACGACACCGCATGGTCGACGGCGAGCGCAAGGGCTGGTCAGCCGGCTCGCGAGGATTTTGCGAGACACTATGTCGTTACTTATGCACAGCGTTTTGTAGCAGTAAGCTTGTGTGGTGCCGAAGTTGTGGAACGAGACGATCGAGGCGCACCGCCGCACGGTGCGTGACGCGATTCTCGACACCACCGCCGCGCTGGTGGCCGAGCGCGGCCTGCTCGGGGTGACCATGTCGCAGATCGCCGAGCAGACCGGCATCGGGCGGGCGACCCTGTATAAATACTTCCCCGCCGTCGAGACGATCGTGCTGGTTTGGCACGACCGCCGGGTCGCCGAGCATCTGAAGGAGCTCGTCACGGCCCGCGATCACGCCGGCGGCGCGGAGCAGCGGCTCGAGGCCGTGCTGCGGACGTACGCGCACATCCAGCGGGAGCGCGGGCACCACGGCGAGCACGAGAGCTTCGGGGCGGACGTGTTCGCCGCCCTGCACAAAGGGGAGTACGTCGCGCGGGCGCATCAGGAGCTCGACGAGCTGCTCCGCGACGTGCTGGCAGGGGCCGCCGAAGCCGGTCACGTGCGGGCGGACGTGCCGGCCGACGAGCTGGCGGCCTACTGCCGGCACGCCCTTCAGGCGGCGGCCGCGATGCCGTCTAAGGCGGCCGTTCAGCGCCTGCTCGAGGTCGTCATGGCCGGGATGCGGCCTTAGGAGCGGGTTCTGGCAACCTTGCGGCGGCGGTAGAGGTGCACGCCGACGAAGACGAGCTTGACGGCGACGGCCAGCAGCAGGAGGTCGACGATCATGCCCGTCCATTGGGGCATGGCCAGCAGGCCTACCCCCACGCCCACATGTATGGCGACGCCCACCGCGACGGTCACGGCGATGAGCATCGCCTGGCCGCGTCCCCGCTTGCGACCGCCCGCCGAAGCCTGTGATCCGTGCAGGGTCCGTGATCTCTCCGTGGTGGTCGATCCGTCCTTGGAGCGCCACTCCACGCTGACGGGGTCGCGGGCGGTGAACCGGGTGAGGTTCCTGGCGATGAGCTCCTCGATCCGGCGCACGTTCTCCTGGTCGTCCGCCTCGATCCGCAGTTCCAGCGTGTCGTCGGTTGCGTCCACGGTGCAGGTGCCCCAGTCGAACGTGATGGTGCCGTGGGTGTCGCTCCATTCGGCCTCGACGCGTTGCGGCCGCTCGGCAGGCGGCCGATGGCCGAGGTGGCCGGGGATCTGGTGGCCCTTGCGCCCGCCCATCTGCTGGGCGTGGCGGCAGAGCTGGGTGAGATAGCGGCTCGGCCGTTCGATCTTGACCGTGGCTTCGCTGGTCGGCATCGTGCTCCTTCTGCTTGTTCGGACTCGGGGTCAGATCCTGATGAGGGCGACCAGCCAGGCCGCCAGGCCCTCCGGGCCGAGATTGCTGTCGATGGTGGCGGCGTCGATCGAGTCGATCTTCCAGCCGTCGGAGAACGCCGCCGCGATCTCCTCCCGCGTCACCCGGCGCGGACCGTACTCACCCGCGCCCGGCTGCCGTTCGCTGAAGCACAACATGAAGTAGCGGCCTCCCGGCCGCAGGGCGGCGCGCAGACTCTCGACATACGTGGCCCGGTCGGCGTCGCCGAAGATGTGGAAGATCAGCGAGTCGAGCACGGTGTCGAACGTCTCGCCCAGCTCGCCCAACCGCAGCACGTCATGGCGCAGCCACCGGACGGCGAGCCCCCGCTCGCGCGCCTTCTCCGCGGCGGCCTGGAGCCCTTTCGGCGCGAGGTCGACGCCGGTGACGTCGAGTCCCATGCCGGCACACAGCAGCGCGAGCTCGCCGGTGCCGCAGCCGACGTCCAGCACCCTGCCGCGAAACTCGCCGGCCTCGGCCAGGGCGGCGAACGCCGGTTGGGGGCGCCCGACGTCCCATGGGGGCGTGGTGCCGTACAGGTCCTCCGGAGGGCCGTGCGGGTGCACGGGCGCGTCGCTCATACGTGAGTCCTTTCCTTGTGGATCAATACACCGTGATGCAGTGGAACAGCATCGAATTGAACACTACATGCCGCTCATGATACATACAGTGTGTATCGAAAAATCCTCACATGCCACGGAGGAAGGGGCACTGCTGTGAGCGAACGCGGTAAGGCACTGATGGAGGCGGCGACCCGCCAGCTGCGCGAAGCGATGGACCTGTTCGGTCGCATGACCGAGGCCGATCTGCGCAAACCGTGCCACGACGAGGGCGGCGACGGTGCGGGGGACACCGTCGGCGCGGCCGGGCGTCATCTGGCCGACGGCTACGGGCGGCTCGGCGGACTCGTCCGGGGTGCTGCGGACGGCCCGGCGGCACACCAGGCCGGACAGCACGATGGATCAGTAACGCACGGGGGCGGCCACGACGGAGCGCCGGGGCCCGCGAACCTGGCCGATCTCCTGGGCGACCTGACCCGCGCCAACGATCAGATCAGCCGGCTCGGCGACCTGACAGACGAGCGGCTCGACAGCGTCTTGGACCCGGCCACGAGCCGTTTCTCCGACGGGAAGCGGACGCTGGAGCAGGTGATCGGCGTGGCCCTCTCACACCAGGCGGAACACCTGTCGACCTTGCGGCAGGCCGTCGCGGCGGGCCAGGTAGAGGTCCCCGGAGCACGGCTCTACTACGAGACCCACGGCGACGGGCCGCTCCTCGTCATGGTCCCGGGAGCCGGCGGCACGGCCGACGTGTTCAGGATGGTCGCGGCGCACCTCGCCGCGCACTACACCGTGGTCATCTACGACCGGCGCGGCTTCTCACGCAGCCGCCTCGCCGGGCCTCAGGACTACGACCGCCGCCTCCAGACCGACGCCGACGACGTACGGAGGCTGATCGGGCATTTGGGCGGCGACGACTCTGCGACCGTGTTCGGCGCCAGCTCGGGGGCCATCGTCGGCCTGGAGACGCTCGCCCGCCACCCCGAAGCGGTGCGCACGCTTGTCCCGTACGAGCCGCCCGCCCTGGGGCAACTGCCCGACGGGAAGGAGTGGGAGACCTTCTTCAGCGGCGTCTACGATCTCTACCGATCGTCGGGGATCGAGCCTGCGTTGGAGGCGTTCCGGGAGCGGACGTTCGCCGAGATCGACCGGCGGACCATGGCTCGCGCCCCCAGGAACGACGCCAACGCCGCTTATTGGTTCGAACACGAGCTGCGTCAGTACCCGCCAGCCGAGCTCGACCTGGACGCCCTCACACAGCACGCCGACCGGATCCTCCCGGTCGCCGGGCGCGAATCCCACGGCTATCCCTGCTACGAGGCCATCGGGCGCCTCGGCGAACGGCTGGGCCTGGGCGTCATCGAGCTGCCGGGCGGCCACACCGGTTTCCTCTCGCACGCCGCCGAGTTCGCCGAGGAGCTGACCCGGCACCTCACGGCCAGGAACGCCTGACACCGCACCACCCAGGCGGCCCGCGACGACCCGAGTGCGGCCCAGAGGTGTGCGACCCCGCCGGCGTCGGCGAGCCGGTCGGTGTAGCGGATGAACAGGCGCGATCGGAGTGATGGACCAGTCCCTCCAGCTCTTCGGCCTAGCCGTCGCGGCGCCAGATGGCCATCTCCAGCGGCTTCCGGCATGAGGCCGCCGGGGTTCACGTGCTGCCCGCCGACTACCAGGCGTGCTGTCCGCGGTGTGCTCCGGCTAGGATCCGCTGTCCTGCAAGACGATCTGTGCGCAGGCAACAACGTCTCAGCCTCCACCATCCGCCGCTGGCTGCTGGAGGTCATCGACCTGCTCGCGGCACGCCCCACGCCTGGACCGCGCCCTGAAGAAGATCGCCAAGGCCGGCGGGCAGGTCGTGTTGCTGGACGGCACGCTGGTGCGTACCCGCCGCCGCACCGGGCGAGCCAACCGCACCAACTACAACGGCAAACACAAGGTCCACGGCCTGCTGTTCCTCGCCCTCACCGACGAGAACGGCAACCTGATCTGGATCTCCTCCGCCAAGCCCGGCCGTTCCAGCGAGATCCGGCGCGGCCGGGAGCGTCGCGGCCTCGCGCAGCAGCCGGAGCGCGTCGCGCGGCGCCGTGTCGTCACCGCTCCCGCACAGCAGAACGTGAATCGGGACCATCGCGCATGTCCCCTCCGTCTCCGAACCTGTAGCCCACACCGTGCACCGTGCGCACCCAGTGGCCGGACCGGGCGTCGTCACCGAGTTTGCGCCGCAGGTTGGCGATGTGGACGTCTATCACGTGGGCGTTGCCCGGCCAGTCGGTGTGCCAGATCGCCCGGGTCAACGTCTCGCGAGGCCATACCCGCCTCGGGTTGGAGGCGAACAGCGCCAGCAGGTCGAACTCGATGCGGGTCAGCGGCACGGGCCGGCCCGCCAGGTGCACCTCGCGGCTCTCTTCGTCCACGACCAGGTCGCCGAACTCGTGGACCCCCGCCCGTTCGGGGAAGGCGCTCTCCGGCTCGCGGCGGGGCCGCCGGAACATCGCCGCGACGCGCGCCGCCAGCTCCCGCGGCGAGAACGGCTTGGTCATGTAGTCGTCGGCGCCCACCTCCAGGCCGATGAGCCGGTCGGCCTCCTCCGTACGGCCCGACACCATGATCACGTACGCGCTCGTCATCCCCCGCAGCCGCCGGCACACCTCGATGCCGTCCATGTCCGGCAGCATGAGGTCGAGCGTCACCAGGTCGGGCCGCCTCTGCGCGACCAGGTCCAGCCCCTCGGCCCCGGTGGCCGCCTCCGACACCTCGAAACCGGCCATCCGCAGGACCTCGCACAACAGCCTGCGCATCTCCGCGGTGTCCTCGATGACCAGTGCCCCCGGCCGTTCCACCACGCCATCACCTCGAGTCAGCCACCGATCGCCGGCGAGCGCGGTGGCGGCGCGGTCGCACGACCGTGACCCCGGCGATCCCTCCCCCGTTCAAGGCCTCACTTACCGCAGCGAGCCGCCGCGAAACCGCCGTGCCGCAGATGCGACGCGCAGGTCGGTGAAGCAGGTCGTGGCGTCCTCGTTGTAGAGGCCGGCGTGGCCGCCCCGATAGGGCCGTTCACGGTCGTGGAAGCGGACCAGGTGACGGCCGTCCACCTTGGCCGTGATCGTGGCGCCCACCTGGTGGATCTCGATCGTGTGCCACACGCCGAGCGCGTAGGACCGGGCGCCCGTGGCGAGGTAACGCTGGTTGCCCGGGTAGCCGGGGGTGACCTTGCCGAGCTCCCAGCCGTTGGGTTTGGGCACGAGGTAGTAGAAGTGGTCGTCGTCCGTGTAGTGCCACACGACCCAGGCGACCTCCCAGGCGTTGGGCGTGGGGCGCCGTAGCTGGTGCAGGGTCCTGGCCCGTACGCGGATCCGGACGTCCGTGTAGCGGCCGGTGGTCAGGGCCAGCGCGGCGTGCGTCTCGGCCGGGGCTCGCGCGGGCCGCGGTGACAGCCGCCACACCCACCGGCCGCCGGCCTGGTACGTGCACGCCCTGCCGTACCCGTCGTAGGTCAGGAACAGCCCCGCCCGGACGGTCCCCTCCGGCCACGGGACGCACGGGGCGGGCGCGGCGGGCGCCACCGGGAGGGCGAGCAGCGCGACGGCGGCCAGTGCCGGGCCCGCGAGCGCTCTCACGCGGGTCCCGGTGACGGATCGGCCAGCCGTTCGGTCTTCATCCAGACCCGCCGGCCGCGCGCCGCCCGCCACAGCCCCCGGCAGGCCGCCACGAGCCAGACCAGGTTGTAGACGATGAACAGGTGACCGTAGCAGAGCCCGCGCAACCGCCCCATGTCACCGCTGATGCGCGCGTAGAGCGGCCCGAGCAGGAAGGCCGCGCCGAACGTCAGCGCGTACCACGACGCGATCGGCACCGGCTGGATGAGCTGCTCGCGCGCCACCGGCGAGAACGCCACCCCCACCAGGGACGCGACCAGCGAGATCGTCATGAAGGCGCCCACGAAGATCAGCAACGGGCTGAGCAGCACGTTCAGCAGGTCGGTCGCCACCCGGCCGGACGCCCGCCCGACCACCGACGGCACGAGCCGCAGCGCCTGAAGGTGCCCCTGGAACCAGCGTGAGCGCTGCCGCGCCAGGGCGCGCACGCTGACGAGCCCCTGCTGGCTCACGGTCGCGTCCGGGACGCAGGCGGTACGCCAGCCGGACAGCACCATCCGCACGCCCAGGTCCAGGTCCTCGGTCAGGCTGGGCGACCACGGGTCGTCACCCAGGTCCAGGAGGGCGCTCAGCCGCATGATCTGGCCGTTGCCGCCGAGCCCCGCAGAGCCGATGCGGGTGCGGGTGCGCTGGAACATCCAGGTGTAGACGACGAACTCCATGTCCTGCATCCGCGTCAGGAGGCTCTGCGTCCGGTTGCCGATCCGCACCCCCATCTGGACGGCGCCGACCCGGGGGTCGGAGAAGTACGGCAGCGCCGTGTCCAGGGCCCGCGGGTCGAGCCGGCCGTCGGCGTCCATCAGGCAGACCAGGACACGGTCGGCGTCGTCCAGCAGTTCCTCCGGAAAGTGGCGAAGGGCGTGGTTGAGCGCCCGGCCCTTGCCCTGGCGGGCGTCCGGCGGCTCGCGCTTGAGCAGGCGGACCAGCGGGCCGGCGACCCGCCGGACGACTTCGGCCGTCCCGTCGTCGGAGCCGTCGTCCACGACCAGGACCTGGCCGCCGGGCAGGGCGCTCAGGGTGGCGGCGATGACCCGCTCCTCGTTCAGGCAGGGCACCAGGAAGACGACGGAGAAGTCGCCGCCGTCGCCGGCGGGGTGCTCGGCGATGCCCGCCGATTCCAGGTACATCCCCAGCGTGTAGGTGAACACCAGCAGCACGGCCGACAGCGCGCACAGGACCAGCACGGTGATCATCGGCGCCTCCTGTGGGCGGCCAGCACGAGCGTGCCGAGGACGACGACGTACAGCGCGAACAGCAGTCCGGCGACCGCCAGGGCGAGCCGGGCCACGCCGAACGCCGTCGCCCCGACGTCCACGGCCCGCGCGAGGAGCTCAGTCATGGCGCTTGCCTTTCCTCTCTCCTAGCTGACAGGGGCCTCTCTCCTAGCTGAAGGGGGCCACTCTCATAGCTGACAGGGCGCCACGAAGCGGTATCCCATCGACTTGAGCCGGCCGACGATGTCCTTCAGCCGGTCGGCGCCGAGGAAGGGGTGGTAGAAGAACCCCGCGACGTTGTCGCGTACCACGAGCTGCGCCTGGGCGTGTTCCACGATCGCCTCTGGGGTCCCCTCGTCCTCCATGACCGGGTGCAGCTCCACCATGCCGAGGGTCTCCGGGACGACGACGCTGCCATAGACGTCGCGGATCACGTACGGGGCGAACTGCTCGTCCATGTACGGCGACACCGGCGCGTGGCCCTCCCAGCCGGGGGTGAAGTAGGCCCCGCGGTCATAGCGGGCGGCGAACTTGCGCGCGATGACGCGGTAGTCGTCCGGCGAGGCGGCGTAGTGCGGCACCTCGAAGACGTGCGGCTCGGGCAGGCCGGCCGCGCGGACCTCAGCCACCGCCTGGTCGAGACGGTGTTCCATCCAGGTGGCCGAGTCGCCGTGGATCGCTCCGTCGTAGATGAGCCGCTGCTGGGCGTCGAAGTGGGTGCGGAAGAACTCGAAGTCCTGCCCGCTCTCCCCGTTCGTGGGATTGGGCGGGCCGTCCGACTGGTGGGTGTAGCCGTGCAGGACCATCGTGCCGCCGTGCTCCAGAAGGTAGACCAGGGCCCGCACCAGCTCCGGCCGGTCCCGCAGGCGGATGGTCGCCCGCTCCTGACCGTCCTTCAGCGGGCCGCGGTAGACCGGGATGACGCCGAAGCTGAACGGGACGCCGAGCCGGGACAGCGTCTCCCCCGCCGCGCGGATGGCCTCGGGATCGGCCTGCGGTCCGAGGTCCTCCAGGCGGACCAGGGCGCGGTGGCGGGCAGGCGTTCCGGGAGCGAGCAGGTCGAACAGCAGGTCGGACACGGCCAGGAAGCGGTCGTCGTCCTCGTCGATGTTCAACGCGACCTCGGCGACGTAGGTGAGGTTCCCGGACCTGACGGCCCAGGGACCCGTCCGGCGATCCGTCGTGACCGCCGTGGCCAGCACCCGGGCTCTGCTGGGGTCGAGAGCGGCGAACGTGCTGATCGGTCCCTGGCCGGGGTCGCGGCTCAGCAGCACCCCCTTGTACTGGACGCCAGTGACGCGCTCCAGGCCCGCGCCGCGCTGGACGACCTGCCCGGACTGCGGGATCGGCGGCTGGGCGTCGGTTCCCTGGCGCGGAACCCGGCGGGGCGCCAGGCCCTCGCCGCCCCATCGCCAGCCGTAGCGCCGCGCGAAGTCGTCCGCCGTGGTGAGCGTGCCGATGTTGCCGCCCAGCCAGAGAACGGGGCGCCGGCCGGCGAGCACGTCGCCGCGCAGGGCCGCCGGAAGCCGCTGGGTGCTCGACATGCCCACGTACACCAGGGCCCGGTGGCCGGCCAGCATGCCGGCCCGGTAGGTGCTCGTCCGGATCACCCGTACCGGCCCGAAGTGCGAGACCAGGTTGGCGGCGCGGGCCGCGTACACCTGGAACGCGGCCGGCCCGTCGGCGTCGTCGACGGCGATCAGCGTCGCGTTCGCGTTCGTGCCGCCTTTGTCCGTGCCGTTTTGAGGCGTGCTCTTCTGGTCCCTGCCGTTATGGTGCGTGCCGTTCTGGTCCATGCCCGCGCGTGCTGTCGCCGCCGGGTTCGCGGACCGTCCGTCCGGCGCGTCCGAGCCGTTCGTGCTGCACGCCGGCCACGTACGGGGCGCGGGCAAGGTCACCGGCTCCTTCCTGGAGAAGATCCCCAGGCTGGCGCCCGACACGACGAGAGCGCTCAGCAGCAGAGCCGCCAGCCACCTGAGCCCGGCGTGCCGCCGGAGCCCGCCCGCGCGCTCGCCGTCGCTCATCGCACGATCACCGGCCTCACGCCATGGCTCGCCGCCTCGACCTCGACCACGACCCGGTAGTCCTGTCGGGGCACGCCCTGTTCGGGCAGCGCTCCGAACGGGACGGGGCGCGGACCGAGGCCGAACAGGTGGGCCAGCGCCGCCAGCACCCGCTCGGTGGCCCGCCCGTCGCCGTAGGGATTGCGCGCCCGCGCCATGCGCCGGTAGTCCTCGGGCGAGTGGAGCAGGCCGCTGACACCGGCCACGATGCCGTCCTCCTCGGTCCCCACCAGCCGTGCCGCCCCGGTGCGGAGCGCCTCGGGCCGTTCGGTGGTGTCGCGCATCACGAGCACCGGCTTGTTCAGGCTCGGCGCCTCCTCCTGGATCCCGCCGCTGTCGGTGAGCACGAGGTACGAGCGGCGCAGCAGGCGGGCGAAGTCGCCGTAGCGGAGCGGCTCGGTGACCGTGATGTTCGGATGCCGGTCGAGACGCGGGAGCAGGGCGCGCCTCACCTCCGGGTTCGGATGCATGGGGAAGACGAGGTGCACGTCCCTTTCACCGGCCGCCGCCAGCCGCGACAGGGCCCGGGCGATGCCCTCCATACGGTCCCCCCAGGACTCCCGGCGATGCGTGGTGACCACGATGACGCGCCGGCCGTCCTGCTCCAGCGCGGCCAGCCTCGGTTCCCTGTACCCGTGACCCGTACAGGTGCTCTGCAGGAGCGCGTCGATCACCGTGTTTCCGGTGACGACGATCGACTCGGCGGACACGCCCTCACGAAGGAGGTTGTCCGCGCTGCCCGAGGTCGGCGCCAGATGGAGGGTGGCGATCCGGCTCGTCAGGCTGCGGTTCGCCTCCTCCGGGAACGGCGAGTACAGGTCGCCGCTGCGCAACCCGGCCTCTAGATGCACGACCCGCACCCGGTGGTAGAAGGCCGCTAGCGCTCCGGCCAGCGTGGTCGTCGTGTCCCCCTGCACGACCACCGCGTCGGGACGGTACGCGGCCACGAGACCGTCCAGCCCGCAGACCGCCCGGCTCGTCAGCTCGGCGAGGGTCTGTCCCGGCCGCATGATCCCGAGATCGACGTCCGGTTCGATGCCGAACGTCTCATGGACCTGGTCGAGCATTTCCCGATGCTGCCCTGTCACGACCACCACCGGCTCGAAGAGCGCCGCCTCGGTCAGACCAATGACCAGGGGAGCCATCTTGATCGCCTCGGGCCGCGTGCCGTACACCACCATGACGCGACGTACGCCCGACCCCGCACGCCCGGTGCCCACGAGCCTCGTTGAAGAGCACATAAAACGACAATTCGCACTAAAACATTCAGCAATCCTCAAGACTGCCTCAGGACTACCTCAATTCGTCCGCGATGCCAGGGGTTGGGGATCGTCTGGGTTGTCCTGGAAACTCCTCGCCCACCCCTTCTGGCGACGACTCCTCGTCCCACCGTGACCATCTGCACCATGATCCATCTCACCGCTAATGGCTGTCCTCTCGTTCCTCGACCCCGAGGCCTACGACGCACGGCCCGACGTCCATGCCCTGGTCATGGACGTCGGACGGGCAGGGCGCCCGGACTTCCGGCCGGACGCCCTCTTTTAAAGATCAATTATCGTTTTCCGTGACCCCGGAAGGCGGCAGGACGAGCACGCTGGGGGTTTCGGCGCCTCTTCCTCGTCAGACGACGAGCCTCGCGTAGCCGATCGTATAGCCGTTCTTCTTCGCGTCGGAGACTCTGGCGTCCAGCCTCTTGTAGCTGTGCGCGGTGTAGAAGATCCCTCTTTCGTTGTTGGCGGTCTTCTTGGTGACGATCGACATGTGCTCGGGTCCGTCGTGCAGCCACGGGTCGAAGTCCCAGTACATGATGTCGCCGACCTGCACCTGTGAGAACGTGGAGCGCCACTGGATCCGGTGCCGGTTGGCCATGTGGTACATGCTCTTGTGGACCAGGACGAACGTCTGCGAATCCTTGCCGGTGGGAGCCGCCCAGAACCAGTTGTTCAGGTTCTCGCGCTTCTGCTTGGCAGTTCTCCCGTAGTTCCGGATCTCCCAGGCGCCGCCCCCGAACCGAAGCGCCTTGGAGGCGAAGTTGGTGCAGTCGTTGTTGGTGTATTCCACGTGGCTGTTGACGTTCCTCCTGGCCCAGTTGGCGATGCCCGACTGGCTCACGGAGTTGGCCGAGACCGTGTCGCTGGGGGTGTCGTCCGGTACGGGCACGGTGAGGTCTTCGCTCGTATCCGCGCTGACCCATCCCTCCGGGTGAGCCTGGGAGTCGACCGAGTCGCCGTCCGTCCGATCGATCAGGCCGTCGGCGGAGCCGTCCGTACGCTGTCCCTGCCCCGCTACCACCAGGTTGAAGGAATAGTCCGTGGCATTCTCCTCCTCCTCGGTGGTCTTCTCGCCGGTTTCGTCACGCACGACACGGTTCTGGTGCACAGTTGCCCGAACGGTCACGGTAGCGCTGTCGGCCGACAGGGACACGAGCGGGTCTCCCAGCGTGGTGATTGAGCTTTCCTGGGCCCCTCCGCCGACCTCGGCCTTGGATTTCGCGGTCAGCAGCTCCTGCTCGTCCGCCTGGAGCAGCGACTCGAACCGGTAGCCTTGGTCGTGTTTCCCGATCGCCTCTGCGGCGCTCGCGAAACGTCCCTCGACGATGCCCTCCCGGCTGTCCAGATACTGGGCCACCGCGTCGACGTATTCCTGCCGGTCGGGCACGGCCTGCGGCTTGACCGCCGCGGTCGTGCTCCAGGCTCCGGCACCTTGCTCGTTCTTCCCGCGCACCCGGAACACGTAGGCCGATCCGTTGGCCAGCCCAGGGACGATCGCCCTCGCCTCGGACGGCGTCAGCGTCTGAACGACGTTCCCCGAGCCGTCGAGGACCTCCAGGTCGAACCCCGTGGTCCGCGTGTCACCGGTCGCCTCGGACGGAGGCCCCCAGGTGACGAGCGCTCCGCCGTCTCCGGCGCGCACGCTGACGTTCTGCAGAGCTCCCGGCACGCCGGGCGGGACATAGGTGACGGTGATCCTCGCCGAGCCGAAGGCCATCTCCGGCGCCGCCGGGTCGGTGGCCCGCAGCGCGAGCTCGGCGAAGCCCTGGCCGTCCTGGCGGTCCCCCTGCACGGAACCGGTGATGTCGATCTTCGGGTCGGTCTGGTCAACCTCGGCGAACGGCTCCTCCAGCAGCCTGGCGGAGACGTCGGCGCCCGAGGCGTCGGCGGCGAGGGCGCCCTTCAGCTCGTACGCAGACACCTTCCCACCGGTGGGGCAGGCCATGGCGCACATGGGGGTGCCGAGGTCGAGTGTCGCCGAGGCGATCTCCGCACCCGCCGGGATCGCGCCGAGGTCGGCCTCGAACGTGGAGATCCGGCCTCCTCCCACCTGCAACGCGGAGGCCTCCTCAAGCGTGCACGGGTTCCCGTCGCAGGCGTCGGACGCCGTTCTGGCCGCGCGGACGCTGAGCACGTCGGCGTCGAAGGTCTTGGTCTGGGTGGGCTTCTCCGCCGCAGCCTGCGGCGCGATGAAGGTGACGGGAGCGGTGCGGGCGCCGCAGGCCGCCACGACGCATGCCTCCATCTGCCATTTGTAGGAAGCGCCGGGTGTGAGCAGCTCGGGAGAGACTTTCAAGGACGCCCGCTGCCCGCCCTGAGCGTCGGCGGTTCCCAGCGGACTGGTCCCCACCGCCGCGCCGGCGCTGTCGAAGAGGTAGAACCTCGCGGTCAGCCATTCGCCTGAGGGGCGTGAGAGCAGACCAGACAGCACCACGGCCGACGGGTCGCTCGCGCCGGTGGCCAGGCCGGTGGGCACCCTGGGCACGTCCGTCGCGAACGGCGTCCAGGACGACCAGCCGCTCGCGCCGGTCTGGCTCGTCACCCTGGCACGGAACCGGTACGACCCGGGGTTGCGCAAGGCGTTCCCCGACACCTTCCAGGTCGCCGTCGTTCCTGAGGCCACGCCCTTGGGGCCGCCCGTGGCGATCACGTCGCCGTTGCCGGCCTCGGTCACCTCGAAGGTGTAGTCCAGCGGCTTCCCGGAGGGATCGGTCGCCTTGGCCCACAGGGTCGGCGTGAGGCTCGCAACCGTGGTGACCGCCGGGTCCGTGGAGGCTCTCGGGGTCACGTCCAGACCGGTGGGGGTGGCGAGCTTATAGGAAAAGGTGACGGTGAGAGCAGGTTCCTTGTCGCCCTGAGCGCCCGAGACGTAGTTGGACGAGTAGTAGCGCCGCCAGGTTGAGGCGTCCTTCTCGTCGGCGCCGCGCAGCTGGATGCCGTAGTTCGGCTGGCCGTCGGCCCACGCCTGGACGATGGCGTCGGTGTCCCAGTGCATGAAGTCCTGCGGGCAGCTCGCCGCGCCGTAGGCCGTCTTGGTGGTGACGGCGCCTGTGGTGGTGGTGGCCGGCTCCGAGCCGTACCTGATGGTGTCGGGGTCCCAGGCCGAGGTGATCCGGCGCGCCTGCACGCCGGCGCTCGGGTCAACGCAGACCGACGACCAGAACGTCCACAGGCGCAGGTCAGTGTCGACGATCTGGGTGCCGAGCAAATCGTCGACGTGCCGGAACTTCAGGTAGGAGCGGGCGATGTGGGTGCCGTCGTAGGTGCCGGCCTTCAGCTCGGTCGAACCGCGCTGCGAGTCGGGAATGTCACTCTGTACCCACGTGTCGGTCTCGACGGTGAGCGTGCTGGTGGGGTCCACGGTCACGGGGTACTTCACCGCGGGGTCGGAGAGGAATTTCGCGTCGGGCTTCAGCACCAGGACGGTGCCCTGGCCGGTCTGCTTGATCGTCATGTCGATTGCGGCCTGGTGGGCGGGTTCGCCGGAGCGCGGATCGGTCGTGGCGTCCCACATGCGCGGGGCCGGAGCGGATGCCAGCAGTTCGCCGGAGGCGTCCTGCAGGTTCAGGCCCTTGTCGGCGGCCTCCGAGAGCTTCAGGCCCTTGGTGGCCACCGGCAAGGTGATCTCCAGGGGATGGGTGGGGGGCTTGCGTAAGACGATCGAATGACTGAACCCGTTCGGCAGCGCCTTTACCATAAGGTCGCCGCCGGGCACGACGTCCTTGTAGGTCGCGGTGTCCCCCTTGACCTGCGGCGCGGGCAGGGCCTTGCCCCAGGAGACGGCGAACGAGCGATCCGCCCGCTGGACCTTGGCGAACGGCTCGCCGCCGCCGTCTGACACCTGAACGTCCGAGGCGGTGCGCTTCGGGTGCAGGCCCGCCTGACCGTCGCGGACGAGGGAGGTGTCGATCGGGCGCCACGTGTCGCCGTCCTTGACCCGCACCGGCCCTGGGAAGGTCTCCAAGGTGAACGTGCCGTCGGGGTTGGCCCAGAGCGAGGAACTCTCGGTCTTCTCGCTCTCCACCTCCACCCGCCTTCCCTGTGCCTTCGCCGTCCGCGTGGCCACCGCCCGGTCGTCGGGCTTGAACGTGGCGGCCGTCAGGGCGGGCTGAGGCATGGTGGCAACCTGACCGGGTCGAAGCGTGGCATCGTCCGCCAGCGCGGCCTGCGAGATCGCGACCTGCCCGGTCAACGACGCGGCGACCATGAACACCGCCAGGCCGGCGACGGCGCCACCACGGCGCTCCCTCACGGCCCGACTGCTCGCTGGATGGCCGCGTACCCCTCGAGACTTCTTCACTGTGCTCCCTTGTCACCTCGGCCGTCACAGGCCGTCAGTCGGAATCTCGAAACGGCACCATTTTCGGCGTGAGCCCGGTTGGGGGGTACATGTTTGCCCCTGAGTGCAAATGCCCTGGTCGCGGCGTGCTCCGGCTTCTGCAGAGGTTGATGAGATTTCGGGGATTCTGAAGGTCTATCGTCCTGGTCGTTCGTCTTGCTGTGAGAGTGAAGGCGAGGTGGCCGGAGTTGGCGCTGGCGGTGGTGAAGGATCTGCGGGTGGCGCGTGCCCCGGCCACTGCGGAGGACCTGGAGGCGCTGGAGACCGACGTGCTGGCCGGGTTCGTGCCGGCCCGGACGGCAGCGGGGCTGTCGGACGGGACGATCTCCTCCGACGTGGTGCATCTGGAGCAGGTGCGGGTCTGGTTCGGCCAGCCGTTGTGGGAGATGGAACCGGCCGACGCCGATACGTACTTCGGCAAGGTGCTACGCGCCACCGCCAGGGGCACCCGGCTGGCTCGGGCCCAGGCGATCAAGACGTTCTTTGCGTTCCTGGAGCTGCGTCACAAGGTCGAAATCCACCAGATGACCGGCCGCGTCATCGAGTGCCCGATCGACGAGATGAACCGGCCACGCGGCGGGACGCAGGGCAAGCTGCGCATCCCGCCCACCACTGACCAGGTCGATCGGCTGTTCGCCGGATGGCGGCAGGAGCTGACAACCTGCCGGAAGTTCGCCCCGACCGCCCGCAACTACACCGCCTGCCGGTTGATGGCCGAGGTCGGGCCGCGCGTGAACGAGGCCTGCAAGCTCGACCTGGAAGCTCGACCTGGCCGACATCAAGTGGGACCTGGGCCGCATCGGCAAACTGCACGTCCGCCACGGCAAGGGCGCCCGTGGCTCCGGGCCACGCGAGCGCATGGTGCCGTTGATCAACAACGCCGCGGCGACACTGCGGTGGTTCGTCGAAGACGTGTGGGGGCACTTCGGTGACGACCACACCCGGCCCGGTGTGGCGCTGCTGCTGTCGGAGCGCAAGAACGCTGACGGATCGGTGGCCCGGGTCGGCGATGAAACGCTGCGGGCCGCGCTCGCCAAGGCCGCCGCCGCGCACCTGCCGGAATGGGCCGATGCCCTGACCCCGCACGTGCTGCGGCACTTTTGCGCCTCCCAGCTCTATCAGCAGGGCATGGACCTCATCGCCGTCCAGCAGCTGCTCGGCCACGCGTGGATCGCGACCACGATGAAGTATGTGCACGTCACCGGCACTCACATCGAAGACGCCTGGGCAGCGGGCCAGCAGCGCGCCGCCGCCCGGCTGGAAGGACTACGGCGATGAGATGGAACCTGCGGCTGGCCGCCGCCACCCGCGGCATCTGGAAAGCCTCTGAGCTGCAGCGGATGCTCGCCGAGCACGGCCTGACGATCAGCGCTGGAAAGATATCCGGCCTGTGGTCGGGCGAGCCGGCCAGCATCAAGCTCGACGACCTCAACGTCCTCTGCGCCGTGCTGGGCTGCGGGGTCGAAGAGCTCCTCATCCCCGAGCCCGACAAGGTCAGACGCGTCGATGGCGGGCAGGACAAGCAGGTCACGGCAGCAGCCGCGGGTGGCCCACCCGTGGTTCCGAAGCGGAAGGACGGTCGTTCTCTGCCGCCTGCGTGACATGCCGCCGCGACGGGTTCTGCATGGTCCACAGAGCTGCATGGACTGCCTGGCCTGGGGAGTCCTCGGCGCTCGCCGATGCTCGGCCTGCACCGTGCTTCGACACTGTTACCCGGGCAGCGAGGGCGAATGCGCCGGATGCAACCGAACGGTCGCGCTAAAGAAGGGCTACTGCAGGTTGTGCTGGCAGCAGGCCGCTTATGAGTCGAAGGCCGCAGGCGGCCTGCCCCGCGGCGCGGTCTCGGTCCTGGAATCCGGGGAAAGACTGCCGTTCCAGCAGCCGTTCTTCGACCGGATGAAACGACGCCGCCCCGAAAGCCCAGTCCATGAACAGGGATGGCGGTCGCGGCCCAAGCCGCCTCCGCCGCCTGCGGTCCGGCCCACCGAGCGGTGGACCCAGCTGAGACTGTTCGAAGCACGCCGGGACTTCACTCGGTTCGACGAGAGCGCCGATGTCGATCTCGCCAATCCGTGGCTGAGCTGGGCGCTCTATCTTGCCTATCGGCGGGGCGAGGCGCGCGGGTGGCGACGTGGTGTTCGATTCGCCGTCCGGCGCGCCCTGATCATCGTGTTGTCCCGGCACAGCTGCCTCGACGTCGTCTACTACTCGGAGGTCTTCCCCGCGCTGCGCGCGCTCGGCATCACCGTCGAGCGGACCCTCGAGGTGCTCCAGGAGATGGGGGTGTTCGTCGATGACCGGCCGCAGGCCTTCGACGGGTGGCTGGAAGCCAAGCTCGAAGGACTCGCCCCAGGCATCCGAGACGACGTCGAGGCCTGGGCGCGGGCGCTGCGCTTATCTTCCGCAACCCGACCCGCGGCATCCGCATCGGCCAGCATCCTTACGGGCTTGTCCAGCGGCCCGACCAGGACGACATCGACCGGGCGACCGAAGCCGCCACTACCCCGGCCGCCCGGGCTCGTGCTCATGCTCGCCGCCGTTCACGCCGCCCGCACCGGCGCCATCCGCTTCCTGCTGCTCGATGACGTCGACCTCGGCAACCGACGGCTCACCATCGCCGGCCGCACCCGCCCCATCGATGAGTTCACCCATCAGATCCCGCTCGAATGGCTCGATTACCGGCGCACCCGCTGGCCGAACACAGCCAATCCTCACCTGTTGATCAATCAGCTGAGTGCCCTCGGCACCGGTCCGGTCTCCAAGATCTACTTCGCCAAGAGTCTCCGCGGTCAGGCTGCGACGCTCGAACGCCTCCGCGTTGATCGGCAGCTCGAAGAAGCCCTCACGCACGGCCCGGACCCGCTCCGCCTCGCCGCAGTGTTCGGCCTCGATCCCAAGACCGCCATCCGCTATGCCGAGAACGCCGGCGTCCTACTGGCCACCGCAGCCGAAGAGCAAGACCCCGCCAGTCGCGACGAACCCAAGGGTCGAAACGGTCCATGAGGGATGAAGACCCTTCGGTTCAATCCGATGAACCTTCAGTTCGCATGAACTCTGGGACTTCCTCGGGGTTGAGGAAAACCCCGACAGCCAACGCGATGCCCTCACGACAGCAGGCTGTGACCGGATCTTCGTCGACAAGGCCTCAGGGAAGATCGACCGCCGTCCCGAGTTCGACAAGGCGCTGGACTACCTCCGGCCCGGTGACACCTTCGTCATCACCCGCCTTTCCCGGGCGGCCCGTTCGCTGCGCCATCTACTGGACCTGGCGGCCCAGCTCGGCGCGCGCGAGGTCGATCTCTTGGTACTGAAACAGGGCATCGACACCTCGACACCGTCGGGGCGGCTGCAGTTCCACATGTTCGGCGCGTTCGACGAGTTCCTCCGCGAGCTCATCGCGGAGGGCACCCTTGAAGGGCTGGCTTCGGCGCGGGCACGCGGCCGCGTCGGCGGACGTCCCCCCGCCCTGGATGAGCACGGCGTGGAGATGGCCGCGCGCTGTACGAGGTGAAAGGCGAGGACGGTAAGCGGCGCTACACCGTCCAGCAGATCGCCGACCGGCTCGGCGTCAGTCGTGCCACGATCTACCACCACCTTGACCCCGACAAGCCGGTCTCGGCGTAGGAGGAGCACGGTGCTGCCCCCCATCACCTACTACGGCGGCAAGGCCAAGCTCGCCGAGCAAATCGCCGTCATGCTGCGCGAGCACACCCACTACGTCGAATCACGCTCCGGCCCAACCCACGTCACCCGTCCCCCGAGAACAAGACGAACCAGAACCGCGCCGCGAGAGAAGAGTCCCAGCTCAGAGGTTAATCTTGAGTTGAGGGGCTGTTGAGGCTTGGCTGCAAGGGAGCCGCTATGTCGCCCGGGCCGCCTACAGATCGACACGCCCGTCGGCCGAGAAGAGCCACCGAACACCACACAGGATTAGCCGAAGTCACCTCAAAGAGATTGACAGGTAACCGCACCAGTTCGTACTCGGTGCCCATCTCCGGGAAGGAGAGGCGGAGCGCCGCTGGCCTCAGCGCTGGCCTGGGTCGGTGACCGATCGGCTCAGCGGCGGATGCGGTAGCGGATGTGGGTGGCCTCCGGTGTGTCGATCACCTGATCGATCTCCAGTTCGATCTCCGACGGCAAGACGTCGAACAGCCGGCGGCCGGCGCCCAGCAGCACCGGGATGTGATGGATCTGCACCTCATCCAGTACCCCGGCCTCGAGTGCCTGTTGCACCGTGTAGGCGCCGCCACGCACCTGAACGTCCCGGCCCCCGGCGGCGGCCTTCGCCTGCGCCATCGCGCTTTCGATCCCGTCGTTCACATATGTCACCAGCGGATGACCCCAACGGGCGGCCGGGCTGGGCGGCCGGTGACTGGGGACGAAGATCGGGAGACCGTCGTGGTCGCCTCCCCAGTGATCCATGAGTTCGGCGGTCCGCCGCCCTGCGAGGACCGCACCGGCCGCCTTCCATTCGCCTTGGAACTGCTGGATCGGCCCGGACGATGGACCGGTCTGCGGGCCCGCGTCAGCCCACTTGTGCAGCCGCTCGCCATCGTCGCCCCCGAGATAGTCGTTGGGATCGGCGACGTACCCGTCGAGCGACATTGACATGTCGAGCACTGATTTGGACATAGTCCGCTCCCTGTCTGCGACGGTGCAACTCCTCAGCCACGCCGCCTGCTCCCGAGTTCGGCGACTAACTGTGTCTCCATAACACTGTGTATCATAGATACAGTTTTTTAGGGTGGGCTAGTGGGAGGCTGCGATGTCGGCTAACGAGGATCCGATGGCACTGGCCGAACTGTTGTGGGGCCTGCGGAAGCCGCGCACCAGGGGCCCCAGGCCCGCCTTCGACCTCGCTCAGGTGGCCGACGCCGCTGTCAAGGTCGCCGATACCGAGGGACTGGAGGCGGTCTCGATGCATCGGGTAGCCGCCGAGCTCGGCCTCACCAAAATGGCCCTGTACCGCTATGTCAACGGCAAATCTGAGCTGAGTGCAATCATGATCGAGGCGGCGGTCGGCACACCCCCCGACTTGAGCGGCGTGACCAGCTGGCGGACCAAGCTGGAAGAGTACGCCCGCCAACTGTCCGCCGCCTGGCGACGCCACCCCTGGCTGCCGTCGATCACCGTGGGCGACCGCGTCATGGGTCCATGCGAAACTGGATGGCCCGAAAGAGCCCTCAGCGCTCTGGCCGACACGCCCCTGACCGAACGCGAACGGCTGGACGCGGTCATGCTGGTCTCCCACCACATCCGCGCCACCCACCCAGCCGCCACCCAAGGCACTCAGACCTGGACGGACGGCAGGGCCGCCCCCATCATGCGCGACCTGCTACTCCGCAACGCCGACCGTTTCCCGCTGCTGGCCACCACCATGGCCATCCCCTCGGCCACCACGACCCAGGAATTCGGCCTGCACACCCTCCTCGACGGCCTCGAACACACCATCACCCAACGCACTCGAAACAGCGGCGACGAATCAGCAGCTTCGAGTCCAGCTCCTCCGTAAGGAGCAGCGGCGCCCGACCGGGATGGATGGAGTGGTGCGGTCGCTGAGCTTGTTGTCGGACAACGACGGGGGCCTGAACTACTGCGTTCCGCTCGGGACGCGGGAACCGATGATGATCGCTATCAGAACTCCTCATTTCTGAGACCACGAAGAGTAGCGATGATTACATAGAGCTACTTTGGGGCTGGTCGCGCCGACCCGAGTGGTGGGCCCAGTAGCTGCCGGTGGAACGACCGGGGGGACGGACGGCTGGACATCCTGGTCAACAACGCCGCCATCACCGCCGACTCGATCGAGACGATCACCCCGGAGACGTTTGACCGGCTGATCGCGGTCAACACCAAGGCGCCGCTGTTCATCATCCAGCGGGCTCTGCCGCTGCTGAACGACGGCGGCCGGATCATCAACCTGTCCACGGCGGCGACCAGGATCGCGATGCCCGAGCAGCCGGACGCGATGAGCAAGGCCGCCGTCGAGGTGCTCAGCCGCTCCCTCGCTCAGTTGGTCGGCGGGCGCGGTATCACGGTCAACGCCGTGGCGCCCGGGCCGACGGTCACCGACATGAACCCGTGGATGCTGGATGACCCCGAGGTGCAGCAGGTGGTGGGCAGCGGCAACGCCATCCCCGGGTTGGGCACCCCGCCGACATCGCCGACGTGGTGGCCTTCCTGGCCTCCGAGGCGGGCCGCTGGGTGACCGGGCAGATCATCGACGCTTCCGGCGGCTGCTTTCTCGGCCCCCGGATTTGAGCTGACAGCAGCGCCGGCCGCTGCCTCCACGAACGTCATCGCCCTACGGGGCCGTGTCAGCGGCTGCGTCAGGACGGCGACGGTCCGGCGTCAGAGCGTTCGGCGATGGTGGAGCCACGAACGGTTCAGCGATCGCGGCCCGGGACGGGACGCAACGCCTGAGTGGTCATACAGGAAAACGACATTTTGCAGCACAGGGAGCACACCATGCGTAAGTTCAACACCGCCGCCCCGATCACCACTGTCCTGAACATCCCCGCCGGACGCGTTCAGTTCATCGCGGCCGACCGGGCCGACACCACCGTCGAGGTCCTGCCCGCGAGCGCCGCTAAGGGCCGCGACGTCAAGGCCGCCGAGCAGACCACGGTCGACTACGCCGACGGCGTCCTGCGGATCGAGACCGCGCAGAAGAACCAGTACCTCGGCCCCACCGGGGCCATCGAGGTGACGATCCAGCTGCCCACCGGTTCCCGCGTCGAGGCGAAGACGGAGAGCGCCGAACTCCGGACCGTCGGCCGCCTCGGCGACGTCACCTTCGAAGGCGCGTACCGCCAGATCAAGCTGGAGGAGACCGCAAGCCTGCGCCTCACCGCGACCGACGGTGACGTCGAGGTCGACCGGTTGGGCGGCGCCGCGGAGATCAGCACCGCACGGGGCGACATCCGGATCGCCGAGGCCACCGGCGGCAAGGTCGTGCTCCGCACCCAGTCCGGCGACATCTTGGTCACCGCCGCCGTGGGCGTCTCGGCCTCCCTGGACGCCGGCACCTCCAACGGCCGCATCAACAACGCCCTCAAGAACAACGGCACCGCCGAACTCGACATCCAGGCCACCACCTCCAACGGCGACATCACCGCCCGCAGCCTCTGATCCACAGCTCGGCCCGCAGTGCCCGAGCACTGCCCGGCCACGGGGGCACGCTCGGCCGGCTCCTTCCCGCCGCAGGTCAGCTGCGGCATCACGACGGCGACGACCCGATATCAGAGCGGTGGCGGCCGCGGCCTCGGGCCACGCCGAGCTCACCCGTACGTCGCTCATCGAAGCCCTTGCGAACCGTCGGGTTGAGAACACGTTGCGCAATTCGCCCCTGCTCCGTCCTTGAGCAGGGCGAATGCGTAGTCATGCCGCGCCCGGTGATCGCCACGCCGGGGGCGGCTCGGACAAATCGAACACTGTATGTGAGGAGATTCACCATGGGAAACAGCGACAGCGGCTTGTCCGCGAGTGGGCTGCGCAGGCTGCATGACGTGCTGACCCGGCATGTCGAGTCCGGGAAGATCCCCGGGCTGGTCGCCCTGGTCGGCCGGTGCGGCCAGACGCACGTCGAGGCGCTTGGCACGATGCGGCATGACGGCGGCGCGCCGATGCGCCGGGACACGATCTTCCGGATGGCGTCCACGTCCAAGCCGGTCACGATCGCGGCGGCGATGGTGTTGCTGGATGAGTGCCGGCTGCGGCTGGATGACCTGGTGGAGCCGTGGTTGCCCGAGCTCGCCGACCGGCGGGTGCTCAAGCGGGTCGACGGCCCGTTGGACGACACCGTGCCGGCGCGGCGGCCGATCACCGTCCGGGATCTGCTCACCAGCACGTTCGGGATCGGCATGGACCTGACGTCCCTGGGCACTCCGATCATGGACGCGATCTTCGAGCAGGGGCTCACCCCCAATCCGATGCTCGAGCCGGATGAGTGGATGCGCCGCCTTGGCGCGCTTCCGTTGATGGACCAGCCCGGCGAGCGCTGGCAATACCACACCAGCAGCGATCTGCTCGGCGTGCTGGTCGCCAGGGTCACCGGCCAGTCGTTCGCGACATTTCTGCGCGAGCGTGTTCTCGATCCGCTGGGGATGACCGACACCGCCTTCCACGTGCCCGCCGACAAGATCGACCGGCTGCCGCCGAGCTACGTCCCCGACCCGCAGACCGGCGAGTTCAACGTATGGGACGACGCCAAGGAGGGGCGGTGGAGCCGGCCTCCGGTGTTCCAGGACGGCGGCGGCGGGCTGGTCTCCACCGCCGACGACTACCACGCCTACTTCCGGATGCTGCTCACCGGCGGGATGCACGACGGCGAACGGATCTTGTCGCGGCCCGCTGTGGAGCTGATGACCACCAACAGCCTGACCCCCGAGCAGAACGCCGCCCGCACCGCCATGGCCCGCGACAACGTCCATGTGGGGTTCGGCCAAGGCCAGCACGGCGGCTGGGGCTTTGGGATGGCGGTGCGCACCTACCGTGGCGACTACGCGCCCATCGGCCAGTTCGGCTGGGACGGCGGAACCGGTACCGCGGTCTACGCCGACCCGGACAACCAGCTCGTCGGCATCCTGCTCACCCAGGTCGGGATGTCCACCCCGGATTCGGCGCGGCTCATCCACGACTTCTGGACCACGCTGTACCAGGCGATCGACGACTGACACCGAGCCGGCGCCGGGTGGGCCTCGACCTCAACCCACGGCACACAACGGTCAGCCATTGCCGGGGAGAACCGTCGACGTTTCCGCGCGGCCTGGGCTTGGCCCTGTTTGCCGGGGCCGGGGCCGCCCAAGGGTGAGATCCCCTCGAGCGGCTCCGGCCCGGCCGACGTGCCGCAGGTGGTGGTCGAGTACGTGGCGCACGACGACCCCGCAGGGCAGAGTCTGCGCGTCGGCGGGGATGTTGTGGCCTACGGCGAGCAGGTCAACCAGCTGCGAGGCCGCGCTCAGGGCCTGCTGGCGTTCTTCCGGTAGCGCATGGCGTGGTGTCACGTTCGTTCCTCAACAACGCACGCACCAGCATCGGACCCGGCTCCTTCGTCGTCCGCGGCCGCCGCGGTGGCGGCGATTCCACGACCAAGCCGCGGTGCCGATGACCCGCCTCGCCAACCGCGTCGTGCGCTCTGAACCCGCCCAGGGTCCGCTGCAGCTGCACCGCCTCGACCGCAAGACCGGGATCGCGTGCAGCCGGTGCGGCACCCGCAGCCAGACCACGGTAGTCGCCACCCTCGACGCAGACTGGACCAGGCTCGTCGACCGCGGCTGCTACGACGCGTGGAGCAAGCAGCTCGGGTGAACCCCGATGCACCGGATAACAGCCTATTCTCCGGTACATGACCCTCCCGGCCATCCCCGCGACCTGCGTCCGAGCATTCGTTCGACGAAGTTGCGGGCCCAGAGGACCTCGTTCTCCCGCTCGTATTCGAGGAACTCCACTCACGCTGCAGCGGCGGCGATATCCAGACTTTTCATTCGCGCCCTGTTGGTCATCATCTTGGCGAGCAGCCGGCCGGCGATCGGCAGCCGGGCGAGGCGGATCATCGCGGACCGAAGCAGCAACTCGGCGCGGTTGCCTGGGGTGAAGAAACCGCGCATGCTCACACCGCTGCCGAGGTGGTGGTCGATGAACGGGCGCAGGTGGTCCTCCCAGTCCTGCAGCGCTCGTGGCACGTCGTGCGGGTGGCGTTCCAGCATGGTGCCGAGCAGGTCCGCCCCGGCCAGGCCGGTGGATGCCCCCATGCCGGAGTAAACGGTCAGGCACCACGCGGCGTCGCCGACGAGCACGACTCGGCCGCGGTGCCAGTGGTCGAGGTGCACCTGCTCGGCGGAGTCGAACAGGTGGTCCGGGACCTTCTCGAACTGGTCGAGCAGCCAACCGAGCGTGGAGCCGGTGGGCTCGGGGCCGTAGGCGGCGCGCAGCGAGTCGATGGCCGGCCGGGTGAACTCGGCGTCCACGTCGTCGGTGCGGTAGGAGAACAGCACCGACGGCGGACGGTCGGCGAACGAGAACACCCACACCGATCGGCCCGCCTCGCCCATGTACAGCCCGTCCTGTAGGCGGTAGCCGGGTACCGGCTCGGGCAGGCTGTACACGGCGATCATGTAGTTCAGCCGACGGATCGGGCTCTGCTCGGGCTCGAACGCAAGCCGGCGCACCGTCGAGCGCAGTCCGTCTGCCCCGACCACCAGGTCGAACCGTTCGAGGGTCGTCGTCTCCGTCGTCAGATCGCGGATCTCGACGTCCACCCCGTCGAGGTACTGGTCCAGCGCGATCGGCACGGTCGAGTACCGGATCTCGACCTCGTCGGGCAGGGCGGTGAAGGCCGCGTCTTCGATGTCGCCCCGCATCACCATTCGAGACCCGCCGAACACATCGGCGTAGCCCACACCGCGGCGGCGCCGGCCCGTGCGGTCGACGTCGTAGCTCACGCCTTCCGGAGCGAAGCGATTCGGCACCGCATCGGCGATGCCCAGCCGTTCGGCGGCGGCGAGCCCGGTCCCGAACAGGGCGATGAAGTATCCGCCGCGGCGCCGCTCGGGGGCCTTCTCCAGCACCACCACGTCCCAGCCCGCGCGATGCAGTCGCAGCGCGGAGGCGGTCCCGCTGATCCCGAGGCCGACCACCAGGGCCCGCTGTCGCGATGTCGTGTTCTTGTCCATGGGATTGCGGTCCGACATTGTCGTGTCCTCCATCTGGTTGGGGTGGGTCGGCCGTTCAGGAAGCCGAGGATGTGAAGTCGTCGAGGCGGGCGAGGAAGCCGAGGAGGGTGGCGTTGACCTCGGCGGGACGCTCCTGCTGCCTGCTTGCTGGGCATGACTGAAAACCGCCTGGAAACTGATCAGTTTCCAGGCGGGAAAACAGATCGGTTTCCTCGCCGATGAAGGTGAGGCGGGCGGGTGGCGGGCTGAGATCTCAGGGCTTCAAGATCATCCTGTGACCCCTTGTGGGCTTGCCTCGGCGATCCCCTGGAGGGCCGCGTCGGTGTCCGCGATGGCCAGCATCCTGTTGATGTCGGCGCCGGCCAGTGCGCCGGCCGCTGCGGAGGCCCCGACCTGGGCGACCAGATCGGTGACGTTGCCGGCCACCCACACACCCGGCACCTCGGTGGTGCCGGCCGTGCCGGAGGCGAAACTGCGGCCCTTCGGCAGGTCCTGCACCGGCAGGCCCAGACCTTCCAGGCCCTGGGTGCGGGCCTGCAGTTGCGCGGCGACCGCGAGGACGCGGCGGGCCACGACCTGGCCGTCGGCCAGGCGCACCCCGGCGAGGGCACCGTCCTCGTCGTCGACGACCTCGGTGACCGGGGTGTCGATGACGCGGATGCCGCGGGCGGCGAAGCGGGCGCGGCTGTCCTCGTCCAGGTCGGTGCCGTGGGTGAAGTAGGTCAGGTCCTCGGTCAGCTGACGGAACAGGTACGCGTGGTCGATGGAGACCGGACCGGTGGCGAGGATACCGATGGGCTCGTCGCGCACCTCCCAGCCGTGGCAGTACGGGCAGTGCACCACACTGTGCCCCCAGTGCTCGGCGAGCCCGGGCACCTGGGGCAGCACATCCGTGAGGCCGGTGGCCACCAGGATGCGGCGGGCGGTGATGCGGCGGCCGTCGGCCAGGGTGACGGTGAACCGCAGGCCCCCGTCCGCCGACGGGGCGGCGGACTCGGCCGAGACCACCTCGCCGTGGACGACGCGTCCGCCGTACTGGCGCACCTGCTCCCGGCCCCGTCGAAGGATCTCGGGCGGCGGGGTGCCGTCCAAGGCGATCAAGCCGTGCACAGCCTCCGCGGGCGCGTTGCGCGGGGAGCCGCTGTCGATCACGACGACCGAGCGGCGGGAGCGGGCGAGGATCAGTGCACCGTTCAGCCCCGCGGCGCCCCCGCCGATCACCACCGCGTCGACGGCCCCCTTGGCCAGTGCGTCGCTCGCGTACGGAGAAGTCGTCACAGCCATGGCCTCCTGCCTTTCCTTGTCAGTCATGGTTCGGTCAACCCTTCGAGTTCTGGGTGGTGGGAGGGGGTCAGCTGTTCAGGAAGCCCAGGATGTGGTCGGCGACTGTCTTGGGCTGCTCCAGGTGCGGGAAGTGCCCTGCGCCGGGTACGACGATGCGTTCGAAGCCGTTCGTGAACAGGTCGTCCATGCCCTCGCTCACCTCCACGGACAAGCAGTTGTCGCCGGCACCGTGGAGGTAGAGCGACGGGACGGTGATGGCACCGAACGCCCGGGCTTCCAGGGCTTGGGCCGCCTCGTCCGCGGGCGGCGGCGTGAACAACTGGCGGTAATAGCCCAGGATCTCGGTCAGGACTCCCGGAGCACCCAGGGTTTCCTTGAGCGCGGCACGCTCCGCATCCGGCAGCTCGTAGCCGGGCGACCACTCCCGCCAGAGCCGGTCGATGAAGGCGAAGTCGTCGAGCTCGACGGCCGCCTCCGCCATGGCTGTCTGGAAGAAGAACATGTACCAGCTGCGCCGCTGCTGGTCACCGTCAGTGACCAATGCGGTCAGCAGTTGACGGCCATGGGGAGCCGCCATGGTGACAAGCTTGCGGACACGCCTCGCGTCGAGGCTCGTAGCCGCGTACGCCGCCGCGGCTCCGAAGTCGTGGCCGATGAGATCCGCCTGCTCGCGCCCGAGCGCTTCGATCAGGGCCAGGACGTCCTGGCCGGTCGAGGCAATGCGATAGGAGCCGTCGGGAGCCGCGCCGCCGGGCCAGTATCCGCGCTGTGCGGGCGCGACCGCCCAGTACCCTTCCTGCGCAAGGCGGTCGAGGATCCCCGCCCAGCTGGCGGCATGGTCGGGAAACCCGTGGAGGCACACCACGAGCGGCCCGCTGCCGGCCTCAAGGATCGGAACGTCCAGCCCGCCTGCCTGAACCGTCCGATGACGGACGCGGTCGGTCGCCTGGGACCCCCTGGCCGGGGAGTCCTCGCCAGACGACGGTCGCTGGGTCACCTGTGTCATGAGTTCAACCCCCAAGCCGCCTTCGCGGCGTCGCGGTCCGGCAAGCCCGGACCAAGCAGCAAGTACGGCTGACGGCGACCAGGACGCTGACGCCGATCACGGAGCCGATCTGCTGGACCATGTTTGAGCGGAATCGCTTAATTGCCCATCGATGTGCAGACTAGTTTGTTGCCCGTCGATGTGCAAATATCGCGATGACTCCCTCCTCCCACCCGCCTTCGAGGTACCGACGTGACCAGCCGACCAGCACGAACACCGACGACGAGGCCGAGGCGGTCTCCGGCCCGGCCCCACGAGACGCCGCCCCCTCCTGCTCCGACTTCGACCTCGACTTCGGCGCAGCGTCGGGACGCGCGGGCCACCCGTGCCCGGATCCTCGACGCCGCTCGGCGGGAACTGACCCGCGACCCCGACAGCCGCCTGGAGGACATCGCCGCCGCCGCCGGTGTGGCCCGGCGCACCGTGTACGTCCACTTCGCCGGCCGGACCGCGCTCGTCGAGTGCCTGGCCGCCGAGGCCGCGGAGGCGATCCGGCGCGCCGTCGCGGGTGCCCCGGCCCCGACCCCCGACGCCGTCGCGGACCTGGCGCGATTCGTCCTCATGATGTGGCCCGTCGGCGACCGCTACCGCACCCTCATCCGGCTGGCCCGCGGCCAGGACCTCGCCCCCGCACGCGTCGACGAACTGCTGACCCCCGCCCGCGACATGGCCACGAGAGTCTTCGCCCACGGCCGCCGACAGGGCGTCTTCCAGATCACCGTCCCGCCCGACCCGCTCGCCCGAGCCATCGAGGCCCAACTGCTGGCCCTGCTCGACTGCGTCGACCGCGGCCTGTGCCCCGACGACGGCACCGGCGCCGCAACCGCCGCCCTCATCGCCGCCGGAGTCGCCCCGGACACCGCCGCCGCGAAGGTCGATCACGTACGGAAGACCGGGTCGCCCCCGAGTCCCGTCTGAAACCCGTGCCCGCACCCCCCTCGCACTCACACATGTCCGCCCCCAACTCCCTGTCCCCCGAAGCCCTTTGGAGGAGGGCCGATGTACCGCCCCCGCCCCGAGCACGACCGTGACCAGGAGTGCGAGTTTTCGTACTCGTACTCGCACGAACCCGCCGACGGCTCCGACCGCCCGCTGCCGGTGACCGACCTCGCCCTGCGGATGGACGGGTTGACGAAGCCGGACGACGACAGCGAGGCTCGGACCCGCTCGTCGGAGGCGACCGTCTTCCTGTCGTACGCGGACCTGTCCGACGCCCTGTGCCTGGAACTGACCCGGGGTTACGGTTCCGACCGGATCCGCGCCCGCGTCCTGACCACCCTCGGCTTCGAGGTCACCGCGACGACGACCGTCTCGGCGGCCTCCGGCGACCGCGTCACCTTCAAGGACTTCAAGGTCGCGGGCCGCGACGACGCCCGGGACACCTCGTCGAACGGGTCGGCCGGAGAGAAATCAGGTGCCGTGGGCCGGAAGAGCCGTAGCCATCGCCGACGCAACCTCCTCGACCACCGCGCTCGCCCGATCCTCCGGCACGCCGGCCGCGATGAGGGTGGCCGTGGCGATCCGGTGCCCGTCGTCCTCCAGCGCGCCGGTGTTGACGGACTCCACCAGAGCTACGATCAACGCCATCAGGCCTGCGCTCTGCACGGCCGGCGGCAGATGGGAGTGGAAGACGCCGTCCCGCTGCCCGCGATCCAGGATCCCGATGGCGGCCTCCCGGGCCGGCGCGAGCACCTCGTCGAGGCGCTCGGAGCCGAGGTCCCGCCGGGTGAGCGCCAGCAGCATGCGGTAGCGGTCGCCCACGGGCCACATCCTGAGTACGAACCGCGCCAACGCCCACTCGGCCGACTCCGCCGGCTCCCCCGACTCCGGCCCGGCCTGCACCGTGCTCCGCAACGTCTCGGCGGCTTCCTCGGCGAGCGCCTCCAGCAGCGCCGCCCGCCCCGGGAAGTGCCCGAAGAGGGTGCGCCGGACGACCCCGGCGGCCCGCGCCAGCTCCTCCAGCGTGACATCGGGGTTCCGCCCCAGCTCCTCACGGGCCGTGGCCAGGATGCGCGCCCGGTTGGACCGCGAATTACGGCGCAGGGGCTCGCGGGCCACGGGCTTGCTCACGGAGAACCTCGCAGCATCAAAGGACGGACGAACGGCCCCCCATTTTGTCATGCCGAGCCGAAGCCCCCGTATCACGCCCCACCGGCCGCTCCCTCACGCGGGACCGGCCCCACCTCGTGGCCCGAAGCTCGGCCGACGCGGAACCGAGCGCGCCCGGTGCGGCCCTCGCGCTTGTTCCTCGACGAGAGCCCCGGTGCGCCGGGCGCCGCCGCCGACCTCGTCCGTCGCGGCCATCCCACCGGCCACCCCCCGTCGGATCAGACCGCGAACTCCCGGATCACCATGTTCCGGAACACCGCCTGCCCGTCGATGGTGAACAGGGCCAGCCCGGTGTCGGACGGGTCGGGGAAGACCTCGGTCGAGTGCGCGTACCGGCCGTCGTCGACGAACATCTCGACGGACGTGCGGTCGACGAGGACGCGCAGGCGGACCGTGCGGGCGGACAGGTGGAAGGGCGTCCGGCTCTCCTGCCAGCGGGCTGCGCAACACGATCGGGATGAGCAAGCTGCGCGAGGTCGTCACCGAAGGCTGGAAGAAGCTGCCACGCGATCACGGCCGGCTCTCGGCGCTGCACGCCTCCTACACCTACCTGCGCCAGTTCACCCCGAGGTGCTGGCGGCGATCGACTTCCAGGGCGGGACCGGCACGGCGGAGTTGATGGAGGCGTGGCCATCTTGAAGCGGCTGAACGAGGGCGGCGGCCGCAAGGTGCCCGAGGGCGCACCCACCTCGTTCGTCCCGGCCCGCTACGCCGAGTACCTGGCCAAAGCGCGCAAGGACGGCGACGAGACCGCCTACCGCCACTACTGGGAGCTGTGCGTGGTGCTGGCGCTGCGTGACGGGCTGCGCTCGGGACGTGTTCGTGCCCGGCTCGCGCCGCTACGCCGACCCGGCCACCTACCTGTACTCGCCCGAGCAGTGGGCGCCGCGGCGGGCCGACTTCTGCAAGCTGGTCGGCAAGCCCGCCGATGCGGCCGAGTCGATCGAACAGAGCAAGGAGGAACTGCACGCCGCGCTGACGCAGCTCGACCAGACGCTGGCCCAGGCGTTGCCGGACGACACCGGCGCGGTCCGGCTCGATGACGACGACAAGCTCGTCATCCCGCCGCTGTCGGCCGAAGACGTGCCAGGCGAGGCCAAGGAGCTGAGGGCGGAGCCGGCCGGGATGCTGCCGTTCGCGCCGATCGCCTCCCTGCTGATCGAGCTTGACGTGCGCACGCACTTTCTGGACTGCTTCACTCACGCCGGCGGCCGTAACCAGGCCCGCTCGGCCGATCTCAAGCGCAATATCCTCAGCGTGCTCATCGCCAACGCCACGAATCTGGGGTTGTCCAGGATGTCGGAGGCCTGCGGCATCCCGTATGACGTGCTGCGCTGGACGCAGGAGTGGTACGTGCGGGAGGAGACGCTGCGTGAGACACATGCCGGGCCGCTGCTGAGCGCGCTGGAATGAAGACATGATCACCGAGTGCTGGCCCGATCTGCTGCGCATGGCCGGGTCGCTGAAGTATGGCCAGGCCACCGCGTCGCTGGTGGTGGGCAAGTGGTCGGCGGCCTCCCGGCAGAACACCCTGGCCGCTGCCTTGAAGGAGTGGGGCATGCTGCGCCGCACCTTGCATGCGGCGAAGTATCTGTCGGATCCGGCCCGGCCTACCGCAGGAAGATCGCCCGGCAGCTGAACAAGGGCGAGAGCCTGCACGCGCTGCGCCGGGACCTGCACTACGCCCAGCAGGGCACCGTCACCAAGCCGGCCTTGGCCGATCAGACCGATCAGGCGTGGTGTTTGACCGTGTTGACCAACGCCGTCACCACCTGGACCACAGAGTACTACTCGCTCGCCGTGCGGCAACTGCGGGCGACCAGCCGGGACGTGCCGGATGAGTTGCCGGCCCACATCTCTCCGGCGCACAGCGAGAACATCGACTTCTTCGGCGTGATCAATGTCGACGTGGAGGCGGAATTGGCCAAGCTGGATGGCGGCGGCTGGCGGCCACTGCGTCCGGTGGCTACGGAGATAGCTCTGATGTGATCGCCGCTTCCCGGCGCCTGGCCTGCGCGCCGCGCCGGTGTCCCCCGCCCAGCCTCGTGCGGGGCCCGGTCACTGCGGACGGGCGATTCGGTGATGGCGCTGATCAAGGCGATGCCGGGCAACATCAGCCTGGAGTCGATGCTGCGTGAGATCGACAAGCTGACCGCGATCCGCGCGATCGGGGCTATCCGAGAACCTGTTCGCGGACGTGGCACCGAAGGTGCTGGCTCCTGGCGGGCGCGGGCTGCGGTCGAGTCGCCGTCGCATCTGCGGTGCCGTGCGCGCAGTGGGAACCGATCTATCCGTGCACCGGGTAGTTGGCGCGGAACACGTTGTGCGGGTCACGGGCCCGCTTGATCTCCCGCAGCCGCACGAGCGCGCTGCCGGAGAAGGACTTCGCCGCCGTGTCACCGGGGGACAGCAGGGTGTACGGCTTGTGGCCGCTGATGTAGGCCTCCAGGTCGGCCACGACCTCGGCCTGCTTGGCGCGCGTCGCGTCGGCCGCGTGCGGCAGGCCGAGACCCAGCAGGCCGAGCAGGTACGGCTCGGCCACCGCGCCGCTCGCACCGGCCCCGCCCTCCGGCTCGGCGAGCGCCCCGCCCAGGTGCCTGATCTGCAGGTTGATAAGCGGTTCGACCGGCTTGGCCAGCAGGAGCTCCACCGCGTCCGCGTCCAGGCCGGTGAGCAGCTCCGCACGAGCGATGGACGGGGCCGGATCGGTGGGCTCGGCGGTGATGCCGCCCAGGTCGGCAACCGGGACGACGCCGCGGCTGTCGGAGATCGCGCCCTCGATCTTGTCGAGGCGCGCCAGCAGGTCCTCCCCCTGAACCGCCTCACCCAGGTAAGCCAGATCCAGCGTCACCATCGGCGACGCGCCGGGTGGCTGGAGCCGGTTGATCCAGACACTGAGTTCACGCGGCGCCTCGGCGGTGATCTCCAGGAACGCGTCGTACGCCTCCCTGGTCCGGTGCTCCGGCCAGATCACACGCCCGCCGTACAGGACTGGCACGGGATACAGCTCGAGTTCGAGGGCGGTCACCACCGCGAAGTCCCCGCCACCGCCGCGCAGCGCCCAGAACAGCTCGGGATCGGACTCGGCGCTCACCCGGCCCGGCTCGCCATCGGCGTCCACGATGTCGATAGCCCGCACGCTGTCGGAGGCGAAGCCGTACTTGCGGCTGAACCAGCCGACCCCACCGCCCAGGGTGTAGCCGGTCACGCTGACCCCCGGCGCGCTACCGGACAGGCCGGTCAGACCCAGCGGACCGGCCGCCGCCAGCACCTGCCCCCACTTCACACCCGCGCCCACCCGGACCACGCGCTCCTTGGCGCGTACCTCCACCTCGTTCAGCAGGCCGGTACGCAACAGGATCAGGCCTTCCACATCACCCGAGGCGCCATGCCCGCTCGGCTGCGCGGTCACCGTCAGACCCGCCCGCCGCGCGTAACGCACGAGCGCCGCCACGTCATCGGCATCCACGGCCTCCGCCACGGCCGCCACCGGCTGCCTGACGGTCAGATTCCACGCGGTGGCCGCCTGTTCAAAGCCGTCGTCACCGGGCAGGAGCACGCGCCCCTTGAGGACACCGCGCAAATCGTTGATCGTCATCGTCGTCTCCCTTTTCGAGTTCTCAGAAAATGCGAAGGAACACCGTGCCGCACTGCGGGAACGTCAGGCGGGCTGCGCGGCGGGCGCTGGGGTGGCGGTCTCTTGGGCCTTGCGCGCCTTGCTGGTCTCGCGGAGGATCAGCAACCCCGTGACCGCGATCAGCGCCGAGGTCAGGCCGTGGATGCCGAACGCGGCGGCCATGGAGCCGTGGTGGGCCAGCACGTTGACCATGTCGCCGAACGGGGCGACGGCCACCATCAGCAGGACCCAGCCCAGGGCGCGGCGGTGGCCCGTCACCAGCAGGATGCCCATGGCCAGGCCCATCGCGATTTCGCGGCTGCCCTTCACGATAGGAAAGCCGCTGTCGCCAGAGGGCCAGTTCGGCAGGCCCGGGAAGGACGTCCCGAGGGGCAGGACGAAGGACAACCCGAGGTAGAGGGTGAACAGGACGACGGCGGCGGCCAGGACGGTGTTGAGCTTCTTCTGCGACATGGTTGTTCTCCTTTGATGTTCAGACGGGGTCGGAGCAGGGTTCAGCCGCGGACACGGCGGATGTGGCGGGCGTAGCGGGGGCGGCCGATGACGTGCCAGATGACGCGGACCGGGGCGGGCAGGCCGCTGAGGACGATGGCGCGCTCGGCCGGGTTCGCGTCTTCCAGGACGGCGCCGAAGAGCGTGAGCAGGGTGAGCTTGGGAGTGTTGTTCACCAGGTGGTCGCCCAGGGAGGCCCACTCCTGTTGGGTGATGTGCTTGGCCGCGAGCGGGAGGAGGGTGGCCTCCTCGTCGTCGAGGTGTTCCAGCAGGACCGCGCGGTGCTCGGCGAGGGCGGCCACCAGGGTGTCGCGTTCGTCGGCGCCCGCGGTGGCCTCCCAGGCGGGGACCGCGGCGGCCAGTCTGGTCAGGGTGGCCGCGATGCGTTCGTGCTGGGCCTGCATGCGCAGGACGATGTCGGCCTCCAGGTCCACCCGGGCGAGCAGCGGCGGCCACAGCAGCTCGTCCTCGCCCTCGTGATGGTGGTGCAGGCCCAGCCGGTAGATGCGGAAGTGGTCGGCGATCACCTTGGCGCGAGCAGTGTCACCCGGGGCGACCGCCGCGACGAGGTCCACCAGCAGCCGTGTTTCACGGCGGAAGACGCGGTGCACGATCTCCATGTCCTGGGTATTGACGCTCATCTGTTCCTGTCCTTCATCGGTTGCGACGTGTTCAGGTTGCTCTCGGGTGTTTGGAGGGGACTTGGAGCCGATTTGGAACCGCCCAAGTACTATGTCCGGATCATGGTTTTCATCCGCGTACTGGGCTCATTCGCCGCCGAGGTGAACGGTGAGCCCGTCCACCTCGGCGGGCCGCGGCAGCGCGGCGTACTGGCCCTGCTGGTGGCGGCGCGCGGGCAGGTCGTGCCGGTCGACCGGATGATCGAGGACCTGTGGCGCGGGGAGCCGCCCGCGCGGGCGCTGATGTCCTTGCAGGCGTACGTGTCCAACCTGCGCCGGCTGCTGGAGCCCGGCCGCCCGTCACGCACGCCGGCCCGGCTGCTGGTGAGCGCGGCGCCCGGCTATGCGCTGCGGCTGCCCCGCGAGTCGGTGGACGCGTGGCGGTTCGAGGACCTGCTCGACCAGGCCCGTACGGACACCGACCCGCGCGCCGCCCGGGCCCGGCTCGCCGAGGCATTGGGCCTGTGGCAGGGACCGGCGTTCGCCGAGGTCGCCGACGAGCCGTGGGCCGCCGCGGAGACGGCCCGGCTGAACGAGCTGCGCCTGGTCGCCACCGAACTGCACGTCGCGACCGGTCTGCGCATCGGCGACCCCGCCGCGGTGGTTCCCGAGGCTGAGCGGCTCACCCGCGACGAGCCTCTGCGTGAGGAGGGCTGGCGGCTGCACGCCCTGGCCTTGTGGAGCAGTGGCCGCCAAGCCGACGCGCTGGCGACGCTCCGCCGCGTTCGCGGGATCTTCGCCGAGGAGCTCGGGCTCGACCCCGGCCCGGACCTGACGGCGTTGGAGGAGGCGATCCTCACCCAGCGCACGGACGTCCTTCACGCGTCCGTGTTCCTGCCACCGCCTGTTGTCCCGCTGCCGCAGACGGTTCCGATCACCGAGGCGCCGTTCGTCGGACGCCAGGAGGAGCTGGCGGCACTGGTCGCGGCCGCTGCCGAGGCCGCCGCCGACGGAGCGCGCATCGCCCTTGTCACCGGCGAGGCCGGGCTCGGCAAGTCGACGCTTCTGGAACGCCTCGGCAGGCGGCTCGAACGTGACGGATGGCTGGTCGCCGTCGGCCACTGCTCGGAGGTCGACAGCGCGCCGCCCGCGTGGGCCTGGACTGAGGCGCTGAGAGGCGTTGCCGCGACCAGGTCCCCGGGCGAGTTCGCGGACGACCTCGCGCCGCTGCTCACCGACACCGAGCCGGTGAACGTCGACGCCACCGCGGGACGGTTCCGCCTGCGTCAGGCCGTGTGGAAGTGGCTCGCGGCCGTCGCCGCGGAACGCCCGGTCGCCGTCGTGCTGGACGACCTGCACTGGGCGGACGCCGTCACGCTGGAGCTGCTCGGCGGCTGCCTCGGCATTCGGGCCCCCGTTCTGGTCGTGGCGGCTTACCGGGCGGACGAGAGCGGGCACCTCGCCGAAACGCTGGCCTCGCTGGCGCGCGCCACGCCGCTGCGGCTCCCCCTGCCCGGCCTGGACGATGTGGCTGTCGCGCAGATCGTACGGAATGAGTGTGAGGCCGATGACGAGACCGTCGCCGGAATCGCCGAGCGCACCGGCGGCAACCCGTTCTATGTGCGGGAGAGCGCGCGACTGCTGAACGGAGAGGGCGCGCTGGTCGCCCTCTCCGAGGTCCCCGAAGGCGTACGGGACGTGCTGCGGCGGCGCCTCGCACGGCTGCCCGAGGCAGGCGTGGCCGTGCTGCGACTGGCCGCGGTCGCAGGCCGGGAGAGCTCGGTGGACGTCCTCGTGGACGCCGCCGACACCGACGAGGAAGGCGTGCTGAACGCACTGGACGCAGGCGTGATCGCCGGGCTGCTGAGCGAGCCCGGCCCCGGACGGGTGCGGTTCGTCCACGCCCTCGTCCGCGACACCCTCATCGCCGGCGTCAGCCGCCTGCGGGCATCCCGCATGCACGCCCGCATCGCCGCCGCACTGGAAGCCACCGGCGACATCCCGGCGCTCGCGCACCACTACGCGCGAGCCGGATCCCCCAAGGCCGTCGGCTACTGCCTCCGGGCCGCCGAACTGGCCGAAGCACGCTACGCCCACGACGTCGCAGCCGATCTCCTCACCGACGCGGTCGCGAACTCGACCGGCCCGGAGGAGCGCATAGACCTGCATGGCAGGCTGCTGCGGGCGCAGATCCGGGCCGGCGCCTTGCTTGCCGCGCGCCAGACCCGCCTGCAGGCCGTCGAGTACGCCGAGTCCCTGGGACGCGACGACTTGATGATCGCCGCGTTCACGGCCTGGACCGAGCCGACACCATGGCAGTCCCGCGAGTACGGCACGGTGGACCGGCCCATCGTCGACAGGCTGAGCCGCCTGCTCAAGCGCACCGACCTGGCCCCGGAGGCACGCAGCCACCTCCTCGCCGCCTACGCCGAAGAACTGGTCGGCGAGGACGACCCCACCGCCCTGGCGGCGGCCCGCGAGGCGCTCGACCTCGCCACCTCACCCCGCCTGCGGGCGGCGGCCCTCCAGGTCATTACCCGCGGCCACCGCGGCTTGCCCGAACGCGACAACCTCTGCCGCGAACTGGTGGCGATCGGCACCGAGCACGACCTGCCCGTCTATCGCGTCACCGGGCTGCTCAACCAGGCCAGCGCCGCCGCCGGGGCCAACGACCCGGCCACCATGCGCCGCGCGGCTGCCGAGGCCCTCGACCTCGCGCGCACCTACCGGCTGCCCGAAGCGATCGGCGTCGCCGAGGTGGTGCTGGCGACCCTGGCCCTCATCGAGGGCCGGTTCGCCGACGCCGAACGGCTCTACACCGAGGCCGCCGACGGCATGCGGCGCGCCGGATCCCTGCACGCCGTCGGCTTCCTCCGCCTCGCGCTGGCCGCGATCTGGGTGAACAACGGCACGCTCGGCGAGCACCTGGAGGAGGTGCGTGCCTTCCACGAGGCGTTCGGCCCGATCGCCTCCGACCTGCTGGTCCTCGCCCTGCACGCCAACGGCCTGATCGACGAAGCCCGCCGGGTACGCACCTCGGACCCGATCCGGCCCGACTACTTCTTCACCTTCCTCACGACCGTCCGCGCGATGGCCGCCATCGCCCTGGACGACCGCGCCGCGGCCGAGGAGATCTACGCGACGCTGCTTGCGCGCTGCGACGGCCCCCCGCCGGACGCCACGAGCCTGTCCGTGGAGCTGCGCCCGGTCGCCCACACCCTCGGCGAGCTGGCCGTCTTCCTCGGCCACGACGACGAGGCCGCCGCCCACTTCGCTCAGGCCGCCACCATCGCCGACCGGTGGAACGCACCTCATTGGGCCGCCGAGGCCCGGTTGCGAACGACCACCTAGTCTCTGCCCATGGCGCCGCCACATCTGTGACACAGAACTTGCATTATCTGTCACGTGGGCGGCCTTAGGGCCGTGTCCGCCCAGCTCGGCGTCTGCCGCCACGACGGCGACTCGGCTACATTATGTGTCACATCGCCTGCCCGGAGGACGTCCGTGTCCGTCGTCCTTCCCCGGCCGCCGGGCCCCCGCCCGCCTCGTCGATGACGGCCGCGGTCGAGCGCTTCCTGGAGTCGGTGCAGGCGGCCACCACCCGCGCCGGCTACGCCGAGACCCTCGCCCGCCTGACCGCCGTGACCGGGCCTCAGTATCCGGTCGCCGCGCACGCCCTGCGGGAACGCCTGCTGTGGCGGCTCCTGTACGACACGGCCGCCCGCGCCGAGGAAGTCCTCACCCTCAACGTCGAAGACCTCGACCTGGAGTTCCGCCGCGCCCGGGTCGTCTCCAAGGGCGGCGCCATCGAGTACGTGCACTGGGCCACCCCCACCGCCCGGCTGCTGCCCCGCCTACTGACCGGCCACACCCGCAGAACCTGCTCGGCATCGCGCTCGCGCTGGCTCCACAGCGGCCGCCGTCCTTGGCCGTAGCCGAACCTCGGCTCGTCATCGCCCATGATCCCACCGTAGACGCCTCGCGACTGCCGTCCAGGCCCTGTGTATCGCCGCAGGTCAGGCAAATCTGTTGGAAATTTCCCCGGGACTACAGCGAGGCCGTTTGACGCTCAGCCGACCGAGCCTGGCGAACTGCCCGATCGGCAACAGTTCCTCGTCTATGCCCCAGCATGGACTCTTCCAATATGGGAGAGTCCAGCCGCGTATCCTTGATCAGCCGGAACCGCGCTGATAGCCGACATCGATGTGGGCCTCGATGCCGAGTCCACTGCCACCCTGACCAGCCAGGTGGCCAGGGTCTATTTCACTTGGAATCCAGGCATCGCCGCTTCGGTGCCTAAGGTGATGAGCAGGTGCGACTTGCCGGTGCCGGAGTCGCCGATCAGTCGGGCTGTGCCCGTGATCGCCAGGTGTGCTGAACGGCCACCCCTCCTGTACGGCGGGCTTCTGCCTGAGCTTCCTTGCGGCTGAGTCGGCGTCGGTCGACGCAACGCCACTTCAGCGTTCGGCGGGATGGAAGTCGTAGGGCTTGGAGTCGTACACGTAGTAGACGCAGTCGGCACCCGGAGCACACTTGCCCCAGTGCACCGCCTTCGCTGGGTAATACAGGTAATCGCCTGCACCGACCCGATAGGTCTTGCGTCCCTCCACGTGCCACAGCATGACCCCCGAGACTCCGACGACGCGCTCTGGGCTGGTGTGCCAGTGCGGGGAGAAGGGAGTGCCGGCCTTGAGAGTGAACATCGCCTCCGAAGGGCCGGTCTTCGGATCGCCCTTCAATTGGACGAATGTGCATCCCTTCAGTCCTTCGCAGGGCGATCCATCCTCCTTGTGAGAGTGGTAGATGACTTGGCCGGCGGCCTGTGCGGGGCGCGACTCGGCGAGCGAACTAGCCGTTCCGCTCGCCAGCATGGCCAGTGAACTGGCCATGCTGGCCAGAATCAGTTTCTTGAGCATGACTTACCCTCTGCTGCGAGAATCCGAGAAGCGGACTATGGTCCGAATATGGTCGCAAGCTATCGGACTGCGGTCCGGTTAGTCAAGCCGTGATCCGTCGGCGGGGCAAGCGGAGTGGTCATGAGCTAGAGGGCGTCGTCCCACCGGTGCATTCCCGAGGAGCTCATCTGGTCTGATCGGCGCGCCGGAGCCACGATGGCTCGCGACGGCCTGGAGGACCTGCTGCGCCGCGTGCCCCATTGACGAGTTCACCCATCAGATCCTGCTCAAATGGCTCGACTACCGTCGCACCCGCTGGCCGAGCACAGTCAATCCTCACCTGTGGATCGACCAGATGAGCGCCCACGGCGTCGGTCTCGTATCCAAGATCTATTCCGCTTAGAAGCTGCGCGGTCAGGCTGCGGCACTTGAACGCCTTCACGTTGATCAGCAGCTCGAAGAAGCCCTCGCGCATGGCCCGGACCCGCTCCCCCTCGCTGCGGTGTTCGGTCTCGACCCCAAGACCGCTATCCGCTATCCGCTGTGCCGAGAACGCCCGCGCCCTGCTGGCCACCGCAGCTGAAGAGCGAGACCCCGCCAGTCGCGGCGAACCCAGGGGTCGAAATGGGTCATGAGGCATGAAGATCCATCGGTTCCGTCCGACGAACCGTCAATTCAGTGAACTCTGGGACTTCCAGGCCCTTGAGCAGGAACCGAACGACCAGTCGCGTCAGCGAGCCGTCGGGGCTCGGGTTACCAATACTGGCCGTTCCGATGCGGTCGGGTCCAGGGTGTGAGTGTGGATGTGGACCGGCAGGGTGTGATCAGCTGCACTGGGTGCCCTGCGGAGCCGCGTCAGCGCACACGGCGCAGTGCCTCGCCGATGATCGCCACGGCTTCGCCGATGGCGGTCGGGGTGCTCGCGGCGTAGCCGAGCACGAGCCCCGGGCGGCCGGGGCATTGCCGGTGCCACGAGAGCGGCTGCACCTTCACCCCGCACGCGAGCGACGCGGCGGCGAGGTCAACGTCGGAAAACCCGGCGTCGAATGTGATCGTCAGGTGCAGGCCCGCTGCGGCGCCGTGGACCGCCGCGTCCGGTAGCTGTGCTCTGATCGCGTCGATCATGGCGTCCCGACGGCGGCGGTGGCGTCCGCGCAGCAGTCGCAGATGGCGTTCCATCTCCCCCGACTCCATCAGGCGGGCCAGTATCAGTTGCGGCAGTGTTGCGTTGCCGAGGTCGGCAAACCGCTTGGCGGCCACGACGGCGTCCCGATACCGCGGCGGCGCGAGGACCCATCCGATCCTCAGCGCCGGCGCCAGTAGCTTGGACACGCTCCCGGCGTAGCAGACGCGCTCGCCGAGCGCCGACCGTAGCGCCGGAACCGGAGGCCGGTCATAACGGTGCTCGGCGTCGTAGTCGTCCTCGATGATCAGGCCGCCGTCATCGACCCACCGCATCAGCTCGCGGCGCCGATCGCCGCCGAGCACCACGCCTGTCGGGAACTGATGCGCCGGCGTGAGCAGGACAGCCGGTGCGCCTGTCGCGCGCAGCGCGCCGACCTCTATCCCGTCGGCATCGACCGGCACCGGTGGGGTGACCAGCCGCCGGTTGTGCAGGTGCTGGCGGGCGCCCAGCGATCCGGGATCCTCCACCGCCACCTCGCGGATCCCGGCCTCGGCGAGCATCTCGGCGAACAGTCCGAGCGCCTGAGCGGTGCCGGCGGTGATGATCACATCTGCCGGGTTGACGAGGATCCCGCGGTTGCGGGCCAGCCAGTTCGCCACGGCGACGCGCAACGCCGGGGTTCCGCGCGGATCTCCGTATCCAAGGGCGGAGAATGCCAGGTCGGCGAGCAGTGAGCGTTCGGCACGCAGCCACGCTGACCGCGGGAAGGCGGCCAGGTCGGGCACGCCCGGTGACAGGTCGATCCGCGCTGCGGCCGCCCGCAGCAAGTCGAAGACCTCGACGCCGGGCGACGCCGTGAACACCGCGTCCTCCGGCACCACGTCCGCCGGAAGGGACGGCGGCCGCGCCGGTGGCGTCCGGCCCGGAGCGCCGACGACGATCGTCCCCTTCCGGCGGCGCCCTGCGACATAGCCTTCCTCGTTCAAACGCTGGTAGGCCTCGGTGACGACGCCGCGGGACACGCTGAGATCCCGCGCGAGCACCCTGCTCGCAGGCAACCTGCTCCCCACGGTCAGGCGGCCGTCGCAGATCGCCGACCGCAATCGGTCGGCGAGCCATTCGGACAGCCCACCGACGGGCGCGTCCTCGACGTTCAGCTGGAGGAAGTCGGAGCCGGCCTTTATGGCCCTCTCGACGAGGTCTTCATTGGACCTGTTCATGAGGCCATTGTGGCGGCAGAGTTCCGGTCACGAGAACGGCCATCACCAGAGCCCATCAGGAGGACCACCTTGAGCATCGCGTTCCTGGTCACCACGCTCATCGTGGTCGCCACGCCTGGCACCGGGGCGATCTACACACTGTCGGCGGGGCTATCGCACGGCCGCCGCGCGAGCGTCGTCGCCGCGATCGGATGCACGCTGGGCATCGTTCCCCACATGGTGGCGGCGATCACCGGCATGGCGGCGCTGCTGCACACCAGCGAGACGGCGTTCCAGCTCGTCAAGTACCTGGGCGTGGCCTACCTGCTGTACATGGCGTGGGCCACGCTGAAGGACACAGATCCGATCGTCGCCGAGGAGGAAACCACGCCGCTCCCAGCCGGACGCGTGATCGCCTCCGGCATCTTGATCAACCTTCTCAACCCGAAGCTAACCATCTTCTTCTTCGCCTTCCTGCCGCAGTTCGTCGACACCGGCGAGCCGGGGTACGTGCTGCGGATGCTGGAACTCAGCGCCGTGTTCATGCTGGCCACACTCGCGATCTTCGCCGTTTATGGCGTCTTTGCTGCCTCGGTACGGGACCGCGTGATCGCGCGGCCGCGGCTGATGGCCTGGCTGCGCAGGGGCTTCGCCGGATCATTCGTCGCCCTCGGCGCCAAGCTCGCGCTCGCCGTCCGATGACCGCCGAGCCCACGACGGAGCCGAACATGTACTTCCAGCATTCGGACGAGATCTGGTCTGAGCACCCCGAGCTCGTCGCCGGCGTGCTCGTCGCCACGGGGATCACCGCCGACGCGGTCGTCGAGCCCCGGATCGAGGCGTTCAACCTGCTCGCCAAGGCGCGGCTCGCGGCGGGCACGGAGGCCGACCTGCCCGAGATCCAGGCCTGGCGGCGCACCTTTTCGAAGATGGGACTCAAGCCAACGCGGTATCGATGCGCCTCGGAGTCACTGCTGCGGCGCTTCCGCAAAGAAGGCGCACTGCCGCGGATCCACCCGTTGGTCGACCTCTGCAACGCCGCCTCACTCGCCTTCGCGATCCCGGTGGCCGCGCTGGACGTCGCCAGGATCTCCGGGCACCTCGAAGTCCGGCGTGCGGCTGGCGACGAGAAGTACCTGACACTGTCGGGAGAGCTGGAAAACCCAGAACCGGGAGAGGTGACCTTCGTCGACGCCGCGGAGCACGCCCACGCCCGGCGATGGACGAACCGGCAGAGCGGCCACTCGGCCGTTCGCGACAAGACCCATACGGCCTTGATCATCGCGGAGGGGCTGCACTCCTCGGCGGCCAAGGACGTCCCGGACCTCATTGCCGCGCTGACGGACGCGTTGAGCAGCGTCTGGCCGATCTCGATGCCGACCGCGACGTTGAGCCGCTCCACGCCGCGCTTTGACTTCGCCATCCAGCCAAGCGGGGCGGGAGACGAGACGCAACACTGACCGACCCGTACCGGCAAGATGTAGCGGACCTGTGGCCCGTCTTCTGCGACGGGCGGCCGATCGCGCCGTTTGCTACCTCTGTCCATTTGGCAGGGAGGGGCTCATACGTGGCGTCCACGGGGTCGCCGAGCGAACGAACTCCCTGCTGAAGCCCACCTCCAGGGCGCTCCGCCGAGTCAGTCTCGACCTTCGGCGGATCGGTGCCATCCTCAAAGCCGCCCAAGTTCTCCTCCACCTCGAACATCGGGTGTCGGTAACGGGGGTCCCGGTAGCAATCGCGGAAAAAACAACGAATCCGTCTCTGACCTGCGTCGCAGCCAAGCAGTTGTGGGGGGGTGGTCGGTCCAACTACGGTCGCGTCGTCGGCATCGTCGGCCTGTCGCATACCGGCCGGCGGGTGGCACACCTGCTGCGGTCCTTCGACCTCACCGTGCTCGCGAGCGACCCCTACGCCACCGAGGCGGACGCCCAGGCCCTCGGCACGACCCTCGTTCCGCTGCCTGACCTGCTGCACCGCAGCGACATCGTGCCCCTGCACGCGCCGTCGCTGCCCGAGACCCGGAACCTGCTGAACGCCGACCGCCTCGCGCTGCTCCCCGACCACGCCACGGTAACGCGCCCCGCATCGCGTGACGACGGCCCGGGACGGCCGGGACACGGAACCTTCGTACGAGAGCCGAGCGAATGGGCCCTCAAGGTCACCACGGTGCTCAACGCGAGGATCCTCACCGGGCCCCGGCCGGAACCCCTGGCACGCTGATCACACCAGTCCGCAGGACCGCCAGGCGATCGGCACGCGCGGCGACCACTGCCCGCCGTCGCCGCGCACCACCACGTACGCGGTGAGCGGCGCCGCGAACGAGCTGCCACCGCACAGGACCCGCCCCGTGTCGACCGAGTAGTTGCCCGCCGGTCCGTTACCGCCCGGCTGCGCCGTGGCCCGGCCCTGCCACAGCACCCGGTCATCCGAGGCGCGCCTGACCTGGACGGCGACCTGGGTGCCCGGCGTCAGGTAGTAGCCGCGGACGCCCACGGTCTGGTACGGCCCCTCGTTGGTGGTGGAGCAGCTTTCACCGTCGCACGAGGGCCCGTTACCGGCGTGGTTGCGCTTCACCATGACGACCCAGGCGAGCCTGCGGGCCGCGCTGCCGTTGTCCTGCCGCGCCTGGGAGCGGGAGCTGGGGACCACGCACCGGTAGTCACCGGTGTACGCCTCCCGCCAGACGAACCCGGTCGTGCACGCGTGCCAGACGCCGGAGGCGTTCTCCGACCGCGTACGGTCGCGTACGGACGGGTCCACGCAGACGTGGTCGCTGGGCCGCGCGCCGCGCCAGACGTACCCGCTGGCGCAGGTGTCAGGGGCGAACGCCGTCTCGGCGGCGGCTCCCGTGACCCCGAGCACCGACATCGCCAGGCATCCCGACGCGGTCATCGCCGCGAGCTTGCCGGAACGTGTGAGCATGTTCTTCCTCTGGGAGAGATCAAGGAACGGATCGCGGGCGGGCACTCCCAGCCCCGTGATCGCATCCTGTCCCGCGGCCCACCGCCGGACATGAGTAGCCCCTACTCATATTCGGCTCTCCGGAGTGGGCCCTTGCTCAGGCCGCCACGACCGGCGCGACCCCTGCCTGGAGCACGGCCCTGTACTACCCGTGGTTCGTGGACGGCGAGTAGAGCATCGACACCGGGCGGGTGGCGGCGTCGAACGACGCCGCTGCCCCGGTCGCACCCATCCCGCTGACCCCCCACGGCTCGTAGACCATGTTGACGCCACCGTGTTGCCACTCGTTGATCCACACGAGAGCGGCGTTGATCTCCCTGCAGCGCCGCAGGTTCTCGGGGGTCGAGGAATAGACCGTCGCCGCGAGTCCGAAGCTTGTGGTGTTGGCCAGGTCGATGGCTTCGGCGAAGGAGTCGACCACGGTGACGGGGGCGACCGGCCCGAAGGTCTCCTCTTTCATGATGCGCATGTCCGAGGTGACCTCGGTCAGCACCGTCGCGGGGTAGAAGTATCCGGGCCGGTCTGGTTGCCCGCCACCGCAGAGCAGCGTCGCCCCGCGGTCGACGGCTTCGTGGACGTGGTCGTGCACGATCCTCCTCTGGGTGTCGTCGACCAGTGGTCCCAGGCCCGGGGAGTAGGGGTCGTCGCTCATCGTCCAGCCTTCGGCTTCGGCCACGAGGGCGGCGATGAACTCGTCCGCGACCGCGCGGTGCACGTAGATCCGCTCCGACGATGTGCAGATCTGTCCGCTGTTGAGGAACGTCGACGTCGCGACCGCCTTGGCGGTGGCGGCCACGTCGACGTCGGCGTCGACGAGGACGGGGTCGTTCCCTCCCAGTTCCAGGATCGTTCGCTGAAGGCGCTTGGCCGCGGCGACGGCGACGCTGCGGCCCGCCTCGACAGACCCGGTGAAGTGCACCAGCTTGACCGCCTCATGCTCGGCCAAGGGCTTGCCGGCGCGCGCGTCGCCCAGGAGAAGGTTCACCACGCCTGCCGGAAGGTCGCACAGCTCGACGAGCCGGGCCGCGGACAGCGGCGCCTTCTCCGAGGGCTTGATCACCACTGTGTTGCCGGCGGCGAGGAGGGGGCCCAGGGCTCCCAGGATCGAGGTCACCGTGAAGTTCCAGGGCACGATGAGTGCCAGCACGCCCAGCGGCTCACGGATGACCACTGTCCGTCCGGACTCGCCCGGAGCTGTGACGTCGGCGACGAACGGATAGGACCGCGCCCGCTCGATGCCGAGCCGGAACGAGGCGATTCCGCCCGCGATGAACTGCTCGGCGAGCGGGACAGGCTTGCCCATCTCCCGGTTCTCGAGTTCCGCCAGCTCACGCACATGCCGTTCGAGGAGGTCGGCGGTGCGGCTCAGCCGGCCGAGGCGGTCCTCGAGGTCGAGCCTCGCCCAGCCCGCGTGCGCGGCCTGCGCCGACTCCACCGCCGCCGCGGCGTCGGCGGCCGATCCGGCCGGAATCAGTGCGACGACCTGTTCGGTGGCCGGGTTGACGACGCTGCGGAGTTCCGGGTCCGCGGCTTCGACCGGGGTGCCGTCGATGATGTTGCTCAGGCGCTTCATCTGCTCATTCCTTCTGGATCGAAGCCGGCTTCAGTGGAGCCTGCGGGCCATATGCTCGCCGAACATCACGCAGGCGAGATGGGTGTTGGCGCGTGGGACAAAGGGGAAGACGGAGGCATCGACGACTCGGAGACCCTCGAAACCGAGGACCTCGCACCGGGGGTCGACGACCGTCTCCGGCGCGTTCGGATCTCCCATCCGGCACGTGCTCGTCGCGTGCTGCGTGTCGACCACGCTGGCGCGCAGGTAGTCGCGCAGTCGCCCTGGTGTGTCCAGGGCATCGCGCAGCGACGAATTGACCCGCCAGAGATCGCCGTCGGCGATCTCCGCGAAGCTGGAGTGGGCCACCAGGTCGCCGAGGAGCCTGATGCCCGCTTCCAGGCGGTCGATGTCGCGCTCGTCCGACAACATGTTCAGCGCCACCCGGGGCTGCGTGCTCGGGTCGGCGCTTCGAAGCTTCAGCGTTCCGCGCGAGTAGGTCCGGTTGACGAACACCCCGACGGCACCGGCGCCGGCGCGCACTTCGGCCGCCGCCATGGCCAGCGCGTTCTGGTTGAGGGCGGCCAGCATCATGTCGTTCCCGCCGGGCACGGTGCCGCTGCTGTAGCGCACGCAGCAGTTCGTGTGCCGGTCGGCGGGGCCGGCCGAGGCCGCTTCGGTGAGCGGGATGCCTATCAGGGCCATCGGATGGTCCTGGAGCCCACGGCCCACCGGCAGATCGGCACGGACCTCGATGCCCAGCCGTCGGAGGTCATCGGCGGGGCCGATGCCCGAGCGCATGAGGATCGAGGGCGAGGCCGTGGCGCCCGCGCTGAGCGCGACCTGGTTCGCGTGGAAGGCCGATCCGTTGGCCAGCCGGACGCCGACTGCCCGAGCACGTTCGAAGAGAACCACGTCGACCAGACTGTCGCCGCGGATGGTGAGGCCCGGGTTGTCGCGACGTGGCTCCAGGTAGGCGTCGTGGCACGAGACCCGTCGACGGTCGATCGAGTTGATGGGGTAGGGAGAGACGCCGGTCGCGCCGGGTGCGTTGACGTCCGGGGCCCACCCGAAACCCGAGGCGAGCGCTGCCGCGCGGAGCGCCTGGTCGACCGAGCCCCACGTGTCGACCGGGGCCCGGTAGACGGGGATCGGGCCGGCGGTGCCGTGGTAGTCCTCGTCGCCGAAGCCGGCGTCGGACTCCAGGGCGATGAAGTCCGCCATGACCTCCGCGGACGACCATCCGGTGCAACCGGAGGCCGCCCACTCGTCGAAGTCCTCGATGGGCGGCCGGATCGCGATCTGCCCGTTCACCGTCGAGCTTCCGCCGAGGCCCTTGCCTCGCCAGTACAGGTAGGGCTCCTGGGCCTCGGTCCTGGTGGCCAGATGCCCGTCCCACAAGAACGCGTTGTAGTCGGAGTTCAGGATCGCGTTCAACGGATTCGGCGACCTCCATGCCTCCGGAAGCTGCGAGGCCGCGTAGTCCCGGCCGGCCTCGAGCAGCAGCACCCGCTGTCCCGCGTCGGCGAGCCGTGCCGCGAGTGCCGAGCCGGACGAGCCCGCTCCGACGACGATGGTGTCGTAGCTGCCTGCTGATCCCATCTGGCCTGATCCTTGGTCTCGTCGCTAGGCGGTGAGGTCGAGCGTGTGAACGGTCATCTCGCCGAGTGCCGCGGGAAGGGGTTCGACGCCGAACCCGGGTCCGCCGGGGATCGACACCGCGCCGTCCTTCATGACGATCGGCTCGGTGATGTCCTGGGCGTAGAACCGATCCGAGCCCGAGATGTCGCCGGGCAGCGTGAAGCCCGGGAGCCCGGCCAACGCCGCGTTGGCGGCTCGGCCGATGCCGGTTTCGAGCATGCCGCCGCACCAGACTGCGACGCCGTGCGCCAGCGCGAGGTCGTGGATGCGTGCCGCCTCGAGGTATCCCCCCACTCTTCCAGGCTTGATGTTGATGACACTCGCCGCCCCCAGCGCGATCGCGTCGGCGGCCGACCGCGCGTCAACGATCGACTCGTCCAGGCAGATCGGCGTGGTGAGCAGGCCCGCGAGCAGAGCGTGTTGCCGCAGGTCCTCCTCGCCCAGCGGCTGTTCGATCAGCAGCAGATCGAAGGGGTCGAGTCTGCGCAGCCGCTGGGCATCGGAGAGACGGTAGGCGGTGTTCGCGTCAACCTGCAGCGCGATGTCGCCGAACCGCTCGCGCACCGCCTTGACCGGCTCGAGGTCCCACCCGGGCTGGATCTTGAGTTTGATGCGCGCGTAGCCCTGGTCGACGAAGTCGGCCACCCGGCCGAGCAGGTCGGGAATCGACTTCTCGATGCCGACGCTGACCCCCGAGGGCACCGAGACGCGGGTCACACCGAGCTGCGCTGCGAACGACATGTTCCGAAGCCGCAGCTGGGCATCCAGGATCGCCATCTCCAGAGCGCCCTTGGCCATGCGGTGGCCGACCACGTGCTCAAGTGCCGCGCCGACCGTCGATGCCGACACGGCGTGACCCGCGGCCTGCCACTCGAACAGCGCGGGCACGAGGAATCGCCGCAGGACCTCTCGTGCTCCCTCAAGGTATTCCGGCGAGTAGAACGGCTCGGCGAGGGCGACGCACTCACCCCACCCTGTCACGGTGCCGCCGTGGTCTGAGGCCGTGACCCGGATCAGGAGCGGAAGGCGCTCCGTCTGGGTGGAGAACGAGGTGGTGAACGGGTGGATCAGCGGCATCCGGACCGTGATGAGCTCGACACGCTCGATGTGCATTCTCAGGTGCTCCTCGTGAGGCAGTAGTGACCCCGGCGGTCGAAATCGACGACGACCCAGCCTTCTTCCAGCAGCCCACCCAGCGCCCGTCGTAGCGCGAGCCGCCATGAGATCGCGAGCTCGGGTTCGTGGCGCCGTAGAGCCTCGATGTCCGAGGGGATCTCCACGACGCATCGGGTCAGCGACTCCGCCCGGCCGAGGTCGAGCTGGGGTCGCCGGTCCACGGACCTCAGTACGGCGGGGCCGTGCTTCTTCTCGGCTCGTGAGGGCGCCGTGGCCTGCCCGATGTGCCAGGCCACCATGATCCGGTCGCTGTGCTGGCCCTGGTTGAGCCCGTCACCCATCGGTCCGTAGAAGTCGGGCAGGTAGACCTCGACCTCACAGCCGAGCTTGTGGAGGTTGAAGTACGCGTTCCGGGCCACCAGGGGGTCATAGGTCCACGTCACGCGAGTGACACCGCGGGCCAGGCACCAGTCGCGCTGGTGGTGCTTGAGGGCTCTGCCCCATCCTGTGCCCGCCGCGTCTGGTCGCACGCCGGCGATGTGGGAGTGCAGGGCATTCTCCCGGGGCGGGTAGAAGAACCCGATGCAGACCGCCATGAGCTCATGGCCGCGGAAACCACCGGCGACGTAGTTGCCCGCGTGCGCGAACGCCGTGAGGAGCTCCGGGCTGACATGCGACTGGGTGTTTTGGACCTTCCAGATCTGCGCCACGAGCTCGGAGGCGGCAGACATCTCCTCCGGGCGGTGAAGCAGCCGCAACTCCATGGAGGTCGAGCTCGGCGCCTGGGTCGTCATGAGCACTCCTGCCGCAGGAAGCGGGATCCGTTGTAGACGCCGCCGGCGACGGGCCGGAACTGCTTCTCCCCCGCGAGCTCAGCGGTGGTGTAGGCGTAGCCGCCCGGGATGTTCGAGGCATGCAGCGCGACGAACTCCGGCTCTGCTGCCGTGCCGTCGCGCAGATGCCCCTTCCGCTCCCACAGTGTCAGTCTGAGACCGTCCGCGTCGGGGGCCACCTCCGCGCGATAGCCAGCGCACTCCCAGGCGCCCTCCAGCGGTTCGGGCGGACGTGTCATGTCGGCCCGGACCCGGACCGGGGGCAGACTGCCGTCGATCGACGACGTGACGTCCGCGAACAGCTCGTAGAAGAGACCATCCGGTTGACCACCGCTGGTCAGCAACGCCACCGCGTAGTTCGTACCGGGGATCAAGCGCAGGTATGAACGTTGGCCGATCGTGCCGCCGTCATGGCCGTATACGAAGGTTCCCCGCCAGTCCTCGAGGAACCAGCCCAGTCCCCAGCCTTGGACGGTGGCGACGCTCTGTCTCAGATCGACATGCTCGATGGTCATCAGGCGAGCGCTGCCGGCTGACAGCAGACGAACGCCTTCCCGGGTCACCCCTCCGCGCAGTGACATCTCCGCGAACGTCAGCAGGTCGCCGACGCTCGCCACGATCAGGCCCGCGGGTCCCATGGATCGGGTGATCGACCACTGGGGCACCGGGGCCGACTCGTCGCCGAAGCCGGCGTGGCCGGTCGCCGTGGCGAACTTGGGTGCGTCCTCGCTCAGGGTGATGGTGTGCCGCAGGCCCATCGGCTTGATCAAATAGTGGAGCAGCGCCTCGTCCCACGTCATGTCGCGGAGCACCTCGACGATGCGGCCCGCGACGACGAAGCCGGCATTGCAGTAGGAGAACCTCTCTCCAAGCGGGTGGATGTGGGAGACGGCGGCGAGGTGCTCCACGTACCGCGCGACGCAGTCGTCTCCCCTCCCGGTGTCGGTGAAGACGTCCCCGTCGATGCCGCTGGTGTGGTTGAGCAACGCCCGTACCGTCACCGAGGGCGACTCGTCATCGGCCAGCCTGAAGTCCGGCAGGATTTCGCGCACGGGAGCGTCGAGATCGAGCAGCCCCTCGTCGACGAGCTGCATGACGAGCATCGTCGTCCAGACCTTCGTGATCGACCCGATCTGAAAGACGGCGTCGTCGATGACGGGTTCCCGGGTCGAGACGTTCAGGACCCCGGAGCTGACCGTGATGCGGTCGAAGACCGTTCCGCTCCGATCGAGCTGCACGATCCCGAGTTGCGCCCCGACGACTCCGTGCCGTTCTCGGAGGAGGTCCAGACGGCGGCGCCAGTAGTGCTCCCCACGTGGGGCCGGCGACAGCGCGGCCGGCCGTGCGGCGGCGCGGGTGTGCAGCTCGACCCATTCCACGACCCGGGCGTGGTAGTCGACGCGGTGATCGACCTCGCCGTCGGCGATGAAGAGGTGGCTGCCTCCTGGATAGACCACCAGGCGAGTCGGCACACCCTGGATCCGCAGTGCCGAGAACCACTGCTGCGCCTGTCCGATCGGGCAGGTGTTGTCGTTCTCGCCGTGCAGCACGAGCGTGGGTGTCTTCACCTGCTCGACGCGTGCGATCGGAGAGCTCTCGATGAGCCGGACCACGTCTGTCGGCGCGGCACCTGCGGTCGCCGAGGCGAAGAAGCCTTCCGGCAGCAGTCGCTGACCGGCGATGGAGGCGAAGTCGCAGATCAGGCCGCCGGCCACCGCAGCCGCGAACCGGTCGGTGTGGGCGGTGAGGGCACAGGTCGCGACGCCGCCGTAGCTATAGCCGACGACAGCGAGTCGCTCGGGGTCGGCGATCCCCTCGGCGATCAACTGGTCGATCGGCTCGATGAAGTCCGCCAGATCAGCTCGTCCCCAGCCGCCGTCGACGGCTCGGTAGAACTCCTCGCCGTACCCGTCGGATCCACGGGGGTTGAGCGTGAGGACACGCCACCCGCGTGCGGCGAGGAGCTGTTGGTACAGATGGATCTCGTCGGCCACACCGGCCCAGGCGTTGTGCGGCCCACCGTGGATGTCGAGCAGGAGCGGAGCGGTTCCGGTCGTGTCCGGTGCCGCCATCAGCCACCCGTGGACGACGACGCCATCGCTGATCGTGAACTCTCGTGGCTCCGGTCGACAGAGCTGGACCCCGGGGAGGCTCTCTTCCATCAGCGAGGTGAGGACCTCGACTTCGCCGGTGGCGAGGTCGACGATCGCGACCTCGGCGAACGACTCAGGAGTGGTCAGGACGATCGCGGCACGGGGTGTCTCGGCGGCCACCGAGAGCGCGGAGACGACCTGATGCGGCTCCGCGACGATCGGCCTGCCCTCTCCGCCATCCGGACCGACCCCGTACAGATGGGTCCAGCCACGGTCACGCAGGCAGAAGACGATCTCGCTGCCGTCGTGGCTTTGCGCCGGGTGGCCACCTGGGTAGCCCGTCGCGCCCGGCAGCACATTGCGGTCCAGCCCAGCCGTGATGTCGGTGTCGGGCCTGCCGTCGCCGTACAGCCGGAGAAGCCGGGCATGACCTGCCACCATCGCGGGTGATCCCACGGCGAGCAGCGACGCGCCGTCGCGAGCCCACATGACCGGACCGGTCACTCCTGTGGCCTGTCCGAGCACCTGCACCGGAGCGAGCGGGTCGTCGACCTCGACCGCGTAGGCGCGGCGTTCGAGCTCGACGTCCGCGCGGTGGGCCATGGAGGCCGTGAATGCGAGGCGGTCGCCGTCGGGCGACCATGCCGGGCCGTCCGCGTCGTAGTCGCCGTCGGTGACCTGTCTGATCTGCCTGGATCCCAGGTCCATCACGAAGATCTGGCGGCGGACACTGCCGATCCAGCCGATCTCGTCCGCCTTCTGGTCGAGCGTGTCGATGACGATGGGCGCAGCGGCGTCGCCGGGCGCGCGGTTCACGGGTGCGGAGAACGCGACCCGGCGACCGTCCCGGCTGACGGCCGCGGCCCCGGCCCCCAGCGGCAGCTCGGTCAACCGCGTCGGCTCACCCATGTGCGGCAGGAGATGCAACTGCGGGAATCCGTCGACATCGCGCAGGAACATGATCCCCGTTGGGACGATGCGAGGTGCTCGATCCGTCGGCCCGTGGGTCAGCGGCTGTGGCTGAGAGTCGCGGGAAACCGCCCACAGCGAGGTCTCCGTGCGGTGGTCTGCCGCCTGGCGCCGCGTGAAGACGACCGTTCTTCCATCCGCCGTGATCGCAGTCTCGGGAACGGTGACGACCTGACGGACGTCATCGAGACTGCACAGGCGAGAGTTCATAGAGTGGTTCCTTTGCCGAAGAGAGGGGTGCCGATCCGGGGGACGGCACGGATCAGCTCACGTGTGTAGGGATGTTCGGGGTGGTCGATCACCTCGGTCGCCGATCCGACCTCGACGACCTGCCCGTCCTTCATGACCGCGACGTCGTCGCACAACTGCCTGACCACAGCGAGGTTGTGGCTGATGAAGAGAACCGTCAGATCGAGGTCCCGCTGGACACGCATCAGCAGATTCAGCACGGTTCCCTGCACCGAGACATCCAGCGCTGAAGTGATCTCGTCAGCGAGCAGCACCCGGGGCTCGGCGGCAAGCGCCCGCGCGATCGCGACGCGTTGACGTTGACCCCCCGACAACTGCATGGGCAGATCGCCGGCACGGGCCGGGTCGAGCTCGACCATCTCGAGAAGTGCGGCCACCTCGCCGCGCCGGTGAGCGCGATCGCGTCGCGTGGATCTTCCGCGTACGGCAAGCGCCTCCTCGATCGAGGCGCCGATGGACATCCTTGGGTTCAGGCAGGAGTTGGCGTCCTGGAAGATCAGCTGCACGGTGCGGCGAACGGACGCGGCGCTCCCCCGGGCACCGACGACATCGGTGCCGTCGACCAGGATACGGCCCGTATGCGCCTCGTGCAGGCCGACGACGGCGCGAGCCAGCGTCGACTTGCCCGAACCTGACTCGCCCACCAGCCCCACCGTCCGGCCGCTCGGCACGTGGAGACTCACCCCACGAACCGCCTGATGGGCGGCGGGTCCGTGCCCGTACCTGACTCCCACGTTCTCGAAGGCGAGGTCGCTCACACCGACCCCTCCCTTACGGCGTCGAGGGGAAACTCGGCACCCTCGGTGATCGTGGCGAACTCGGTGCCCGGGACGGCGTCCATGTGCGGCACCGCCGCCACCAGCGCCCGGGTGTAGGGATGCGCCGCGCGTCCGCTCGCGAGATCCTCGGTGCTCAGGCTCTCCACGATGGCTCCCCGGTACATGACCAGGACCCGCGTGCAGAATGACGAGACCAGCGAAATGTCGTGCGAGACGAACATGACGGCCGTCCCATGCTCACGGTTCACCCTCCGCAAGAGCGCCAGGACCTCCCGCTGCACCGTGACGTCGAGGGCCGTTGTCGGCTCGTCGGCTATGACCAGCGCCGGTTCGCCCATGAGCCCCATCGCGATCGTGGCTCGTTGCCGCATGCCACCCGAGAACTCGTGGGGATACTGGCGGGCGCGGCGAGCCGGGTCGGAGAGCCGTACCGCGGCAAGCCGGTCGACCGCACGCCGGCGTGCCTCGCGCCGGCTGAGGCCGCCGTGCAGCAGACCGACCTCCGCGACCTGCGTACCGACGTGAAGGGCGGGGTTGAGCGAGGTCGAGGGATCTTGGAAGACGAATGCCAGCCGCGTACCGAGCTGTTGGGCCAGCGACTTGGAACGCGGTCTGCCGGGCACCTTGCCCCTGACGACCAGTTCCGTGCCGTCGAACTGGACCGATGACGCCGTCACGTGAAGTGGCTCTTCCAGGAGTGACGCGACCGCCATGCAGGTCAGTGACTTCCCCGAGCCCGACTCACCGACGATGCCGACGATCTCCCCTCGATCGATGTCGAAGCTGACGCCACGAACCGGCGTCGCCCATCCATCCCCCCGGGGCGCCTCCACGCGCAGGCCGCGTACGCGGAGCACGGGGTCCTCCGCGACCTGCGGGACCGGTGCCGCCGCCGTCGAGCCGGTGGTCTTCCGCCGCCGGCGGCGGCCGGAGGGCCGGTGCAGCCCGAATGCCCGGGCGAGCACCTCGCCGGCGAGCGCGAACGTCACGCCGGCGAACACGATGGCGGCGCCTAGCCCCAGAGACGGAGCGGGGTTCACGTAGATGGCTCCCATGCTCTCGTTGAGCATGCGGCCCCAGTCGTAGTCCGGCGCCTGTACGCCGAGGCCCAGGAAGGACAGCCCCGTCGCCGCGACCAGCGCGGTGCCGGCGCCGATGCTGGCGTTGACGATGAGCGGGTCTCGCATGTTGGGCAGGACGTGCCGTACCAGGATCCGCGCTCGGCTGACGCCGAGGATGCGAGCGGCGGCCACGAAGTCGCGCCCGGTCACCGACGCACTGAGGGTCTGAGTGAGCCGGGCGTAGGACGGCGCCATGGCCAGGCCGATCGCCAGTGTGACACTGGTGGCGCCCACACCGAGGGTGATCGACACGACGATGGCGAGCAGGAGAGCCGGAAAGGCGAGTGCCACGCCGATGGCGCTGTTGACCAACCGCCCCAGCCGCCGGGGCGCGATCGTCGGCAGCAGGCCGATGACCACACCGACGAACACGCCGAGGGCGGCCGACAGGACGGCGGTGACGATCGAGAGCCGGGTCGCGGTCAGCACCCGCGCGAGAACGTCCCGGCCACCCGCGTCGGTGCCGAGGAGGTGGTCCGCGCTGGGCTTCGCGGACAGTTGGGTCAGATCGGCCTGCCGCGCGGCCTCGCCCCACAGCACCGGTCCGAACACCGCGAAGAACGCGACCACCATCAGGGCGGCCAGCGCGCCGATGCCGAGGGGAGAACGCAGGACGGTCAGGAACCTGCGGCGAGACGAGACCGCCATGGGCATCGGCTCGCCCACCGCGGCGGCCGGCCCCGCCAGCGCGGAGTCGGGAGAGGACATGCTTGTCACTGCCATCACGTGTCCTTCAGCGCTGAACGCGGGTCAAGGCAGACCAGGACGATGTCGATCAAGAGGTTGGAAACGAGGACGATCAAGCCGTAGACGATGACGATCCCCTGCGCGAGCGGAAAGTCCTTGCTCCGCACCGCGTCCACGATCGTGAGCCCGAGTCCGGGCCACGAAAAGATGGTCTCGATCAGCACCGTGCCCGCGACGAGGGAGCCGAGCACGATTCCGGCGACGGTGAGCGAGGAGGTCACCAGGTTCGGCAGAGCGTGGCGGAAGTACAGGCGCCACCTCGACATGCGCTTCGCCCGCGCCGTCCGGATGTAGTCCTGCTCGAACACGGTGAGCGCCTCGACCCGGACGATCCTCGAGACGCCCGCGGCGACCGCGATCGACAGTGCCAGGACGGGCAGCACGTACGAGCTCGGATCGGTTCGGCCCGCCACGGGCAGCAGGTGGCTCTGAACGGCGAAGAAGTACACCAGAGCGACTCCCATGAGGAACTCGGGGATGACGGCGAACAGGCCGCTCGCCGAGGTGTAGGCCAGGTCGACGGTGGGTCTGCGGCCGCCTCGGGTGAGCGCGGCGACGACGATGCCGAGCGGGATCGACACCAGGAGCACCAGCGCCAGCGACAGGAACGCGAGTTCCAGGGTCGCCGGCAGGCGCTGCTCGATGATCGTGGTCACCGGCAGGTGAAGGGAGAAAGAGTCTCCGAGATCCCACGTGAGCAGCCCCTTCCAGAAGTTCAGGTACTGCGTCCACAGCGGGTCGTTCAGTCCCAGGCTTTCGCGTTGTGCCTCCACGACCGCGGCCGTCGCGTTGATTCCGAGGGCATTGCGGACCGGGTCTCCTGGGATCAGCCGGACCATCAGGAAGACGACGGTCACCAGGGTGACCACCGAATACGCGAGCCGCACCAGCCGCCGCACGATGAAGGCCCCCAGTCGCCCACCTCTGCCCCGGAGCGTTCCGGTCGCGGAATCCGGTCCCGCCCCGGTTCCCGTCAGCAGGGTGACGGTCGGTTCCGTGGTCACTTCAGCACGCGGATCGCCGAGCCGCCGACGGGCAGGTAGAGCGCCGTCGCGCCATTGAAGTACATCTTGTACGGCGTGACGGACACCGGTATGAGGTCAGCGCTTGTCATCAGGGTTTTCTCCGCCTCGGCCCAGGCCTTGCAGGCATCGTCACCGGTCCGCCCGCCGGCCGCGGCGACGCTGCGGTTGTAGTCCTTGTTGTCGATGGAGGCGAAGTTTGTCCCCGCAGGGGCGGCAGGTCCGGAGAGGTACTGCGGGAAGATGGCCGGTGTGCCCGTCTGGAGGTTGAGCCCCAGCGATGCCGTCCAGCCCGACGGGTCTTTGCCCGCGAAGGTCCGGCTGATGATGTAGTTCTCGTCACCACCGTCGAGTTTCACGGCGGCGCCGGCGGTCTCCCACTGCTTCGCGACGTATTCCGCGGCGGCGCTGCCCGTGTCCGTGGAGTTGTCGTAGACAAGTGTGATGTCGACCGGCTTGCCCACCGCGCGCAGGGCCTGGCCGGCGGCGTTCGGGTCGTGGGAAGGCAGGTTGCCCTGGACGGTGTCGTAGGCGCACCGGCTCGGGTGTTCGGAGAGCAGCGATTTCGCCCGTTCGCCCTTGCCGCCGGTCAGAATCTTCGTGAGGGTGTCGAGGTCGATCGCCTGGGTCAGTGCGCGCCGTACGGCGGCCTCAGCGGTCGGGAGACCTTGATGGTGGTTGTAGACGATCATTCCGGACATGGCCGGCGTCGGCTGCGACTTGAGAGCGGCGAGGCGTTCCTCGTCCTTGCCGCTCACTATGGCCGCGTTGAGTTGACGGGACAGCAGCAGGTTCGCTCTGGTCGACGGGCTCGGCACGATCTTGGTCGTCACGGTCTTCGGCATCCCCGGCGTGTTCGAGGTGCTGTTCTTGGGGCCCCAGGTGTAGCCCTCTCGGCGGGTCATCGTGATCGAGTCTCCGGCCACGACGCGATCGATGACGAACGGGCCGGTGCCGTCGCTCCCCGCGGAGAGGCTCTTGGGGTCCTTCAGGCCGCGCTCGCACACCAGCTGCTGCTCGCCGATGTCGTACAGCATGAAGGGCCGCGGCTTGGAGGTGGTGACGGTGAGAACGTTCCCCTTCGCGCTCGCCTTGGCATCTGCCGGCACGACGGATTCCAGGCGCGGCGACTTGTTGGCGGGGTCGACGATCCAGTTGAGGTTGTCAGCGGCGGTCTGCGCGGTGAACGGCGTGCCGTCGGCGCAGGTGATGGCGTCGTTCAGGGTGTAGGTGACCTTGGTCGGGCTTTCGGTCCAGCTCTTCGCCAGGAAGGGCGCGGGCTTGGCCGTCTCGGCGTCGAGGAAGATCAGCGTGTCGTAGGAGTACATTCCGACGATCTGCGCGTTGACGAGGTTGGTGACGAGCGGATTCAGGTCGCCTGGGTCGGAGTCGATCGCGAACGCGAACGTGCCGTCCGTCGCGAAGCCCGCCTGGCCCCCGTCCGAGCCCGAGCCCGAGCCCGAGCCGCCGCAAGCCGCAAGAGCTGGCAGAGCGATGAGGAGGGCTGCGAAAGCAGCGGCGCGTCGATTCATGGCAGGCCCGCCTTAAGGTCCGAGTCGGGGTGTGACGTGGAACACCAAGACTCACCTGCCTGGTCGGAGAGGCGCATCGTACGTCCGCCTGATCTGCGTGCACGGACCTTGGACGATCGACCAACCCGGGACCGGCTGATGCGGTCCCGGTCGCTACGCGGGTGGCCGCGGCGATCGCCGACCGGGGCCGAGTCGGAGTTGCAGCATCAGAGCGAATCGTTCGTCGGGGTCGGCCAGATCCACGCCGCCGATCGCCTCGATCCGGCCGAGCCGGTATCGGAACGTGTTCTTGTGCACGTGGACGGCTCGTGCCGCGGCGGCGACGTCCCCGAAGTGCTCGAGCCAGCTCTGGAGTGTCGGCACCAGCTGGGTGTCGTGTTCGGTGTCGTAGTCCTCCAGGTCGGCGAGCGGGCCGGTCAGTTCCATGCGGTCGGCTGCCATCAGGTCGCCGAGGCGGAGCAGGAGGAACTCGATCGCCACATCCGCCAGTGACGCGACGCGTCTGCCCGCGCGCGGATTGGAGCTCAGCACCCGCATCGCGGCATCGGCATCGCGCCGGGATGAGCCGAGTTCGCTGACGTCCTCGACGATGCCGCCGAGTCCGGCGCAGAACTCGGTGGCGGTGTCCAGACGGGCGATGAACTCGGCGGCCAGGTCCTTCATGGCGGCCAGCGCCGGGGCGGCCGCGGCACGCACAGGGACGACGGCGTAGACCGCGCCGCCGAGTTGGGCGACGATGGCCCGCGGATAGGTGGGCCTGAGGTGCGTCCGAAGCGCGGAGGCCGTTCGCTGGATGTCGGCCGCAGTGCGGACCTCGTCGTCGTACTGCAGCGGCCCCAGGACCAGGACGCATGCCGGCGACGAACCGAAGGCCAGCTGCTGCGCGGCTTCGCGCGCGCCGGTCCCTCCCTCAAGGAGCATGGACAGCAGGGCGACTCCGAGTCGTTGGGAGGCATCGGCGCTGACGCGGGCACGCAGCATCTCGAGCGCGATCACCCGTGCTGTCTCGATCATGGCGGCCTCCCGCTCGGGGGTGAGCGGCCCTGCCACGGCGGCCCAGATGGAGCCGAGAAGCTCATTGCCCGCCTGGACCCTCATCGCCGCCCGAGGACGGGTGCCGGGGGCGGGGTTCTGCATGAACACCGGTCGCTCCGAGGCGTACACGCGGCGGAACATGCCCTGTTTTCTCTGGTATTCGCTGTAGATCTGCGGCACCTGGAGGCCGAGGATCGTCAGGCGGCGCGGCTCGTCGGCGCCGGCCTGGTCAGCCGAGAAGGCGACCACCCGCGACGACAGATCCTCGATGGTGACCGGGGCGTCGAGGAGAGCCGACAGCGAGTTCGCCAGGGCGAACAGGTCTCGGTCCGCATCGCCGCCGACAGCGGGCGCCCCATCGGCACCGAGAAGCAGAGCGCCGTTCAGCAACGTCGCCACCTGGATCCACGATGCGCCCTGCACCAGGCCGAAGACGGACACCTTGCCGCGCTCCGCCTCGCGGGCGACCTCCTCGTCGACGGCCAGCGGCTCCCGGACCACGAGGGCCGTGGCCCCGGCTTCGCCCAGCGCTCTGACCAGGGTGACCAAGCTGTCGTCAGCCGCCACGCCGACGCCCAGCACCACTGCGTCCGGCGGGACGTCGGGTCGGTCCAGAGGATCGTGAAGGATGACGGTCGTCACGGCACGAGCCGGCTGACGTGGCCCCGCCTTGATGGTCAGCAGCGTCGAGCCGAGCCGCTCGACCACCCGCCCCAGGTCCGCTGGTCTGCTCCTACCGTCTTGCATTGTGTGATCGTACATCTGTGTCCGATTTGATTCGGTCGATCGACCCAGTGTTGGCGCGAAAGCCTCGACAACAATGGGAGTGACGCGTGGCACCGACGAAGGAGCAGCTCAGCGATGAAAGCGTACATCTCCGTCGACATGGAGGGCGTCGCCGGCATCGCGACCCTCGACCAGATCGTGCGCGGCGGATACGGCTACCCACGAGCCCAGGAGCTCATGACCGAGGAGGCCAATGCCGCGATCGCGGGCGCCTTCGACGGCGGAGCGACGAGCGTGCTCGTGAACGACTCCCACGGGACGATGGACAACCTGATCCACGAGCGCCTCGACCCGAGGGCACGGCTGGTCTTCGGGCAGCCCAAGGCCCAGTGCATGGCCGAGGGCCTGACCGAGGACTGCGCAGTGGCGCTCTTCGTGGGCTACCACGCGCCGGCCGGCACGCCCGGGCTCTTGGCGCACACCTTCTCCGCCTACTTCGGTGAGGTCAGAGTCAACGGATCACCGGTGTCGGAGGCCGAGGTCAATGCCCTGTACGCGGCATCCCTCGGTGTCCCGGTGGGCCTGGTCACCGGGGATGACGTCATCGGCGCGATCGCGACCGAGATCTTCCCCGAGGCCACGATCGTGACCGTGAAGAAGACACACGGATTCTCGGCCACGGACTCCGTCGCGCCGAGCGTGGCGAGGAACCTGGTGCGGGAAGGGGCCGCCGATGCCGTGGCCCGCGCGTCGGCACTGAGCTGTCCGCCGCCGCCCCCGTCGTTCGAGGTCGAGGTCGACCTGCCCTCGCCGGTGGCCGCCGAGCTCGCCGCCTGCATCCCCGGCTGCGCCCGGACGGCCGACCGGACGGTGTCGACAGTCCTCACGGCGTCGGCGGATCTCCTCGGATTCATCACAGTCCTGTACGAACTCGCGGCGAGCAGCGAGCGCGCGCGTCAGGTGCTCTCCGACCGCCGTTAGAACTCTGCGAGTTCCTCGATGAGGGTGGTGAGCAGTCGCGTACGCGGGAGGATCCACGCGATCTCCGCGTGCTCGTCGCGGGCGTGGGCGCCGCCGCCGACGGCACCGAGCCCGTCCAGGGTGGGCACTCCCATACCCGCGGTGAAGTTCCCGTCCGATGCGCCGCCGACCGTCATCTCCTCCAGCGGAGGATGGCCGAGGCGGCGTGCGATTCGTTGTGCCTGGCTGAACAGCGCCGCCGCCGCGCTCCGTTCCATGGGCGGCCGGTTGATTCCGCCCCGCACCCGGATCTCCGCCGGGACGAGAACCGGCGTGACCTCGCGGATCGCCCGGTCCACGCGGTGCTGCTCCTCGGCGGTGCCGGCCCGGACGTCGACAGCCACAGTGGCCGTCGCGGGCACGGTGTTGGGCGTCGTGCCCGCGCTCATCACCGTCGGGGTGACGGTCGTACCGGCCGCCGGGTCAGCGAGCTGGGCGATCGCCAGCACCACCTCGGCGATCGCGATGGTCGCGTTCACGCCCTTCTCCGGATCGAGACCGCTGTGCGCGGCACGACCGAGCACTTCGATCCGGTAGAGGGACACGCCTTTGCGCCCCGTCTTCAGTGCGCCGCCCGGGCCGGCCGCCTCCAGCACGAGGGCTGCCCGGCAGCGGCCTGCTTCCTGCTCGATCAGTGCCCGTGATGTCGTGGACCCCAGCTCCTCATCGCCCGTGATGAGAAGGGTCACCTGGTCGAGGACGCCGGTGCCGCGGCATCGCCGCAGCCACGCGAGAGCGTGGATCGCCTGGACGAGGCCGAGTTTCATGTCGAAGCAGCCCGGGCCACTGACGACGCCGGCAGTTTCGGTGTAGGGCAGCTCGTCCAACGTGCCGAGCGGCCAGACGGTGTCGTGGTGCCCGAGGAGCATGACCTTCGGATCGGCCCCGCGCAGCAGGACATGGTCGACTCCGTCGACGCACAGGATCTCTGGCCGACGCCCCAAGCGCTCATGAACCAAGTCCGCGACCACCCGCGCGGAGCGGCCGACCGCGTCCAGGTCCGTCGACGGCGACTCGGTACGAACGAGTCTGCTCAGATCCTCGAGGAGGAGCGACAGGTTTCCGGACACCTCCGGCCCGGTGGAATCCTCGGGTGTCGGCTTTTTCCTCATGAGCCGGCAGCGTTCGCGAGCCGGGTGCGCAGGAACGCGGCGAGCAGGTCCGCGGAGTGGTCGTCGAGGTTGGTGAGGACGACGACGGTCATCGCGGTCGCCGGATCGTGGCCGGCGAACGATTGGAATCCGGGCAGTTCGCCGTTGTGGCCCCACATGCCGTCGAAGTTCGCGATGCCGAGGCCGTAGGTGATGGTGCTGTCGGGCACCGGGTGGGTGCGCATGAGTTCACGCCGGGTCTGCTCCTGGAGGAGGTCGCCGCGCACCGATGCCTCGATGAGCAGTCTCAAGTCGCCTACGGTGGACACCGCGTTACCGGCGGTCCACGCCCAGGACGGGTTGACGCGCGTCGCGTCGACGAGTTCGCCGTCCCGGCGGTGGTACCCACGCAGCCGAGGATCCGGCAGGGCGGCGGCGTCGTGCGTCAGCGGCGGGAGCTCGGTCTCCCGCATGCCGAGGGGGTCGAAGACCAGCCGGCGCGCGACGTCCTCGACTCGTGCGCCGGTTACGTGCTCGATGAGCATTCCCAGCATGATGTAGCCGGCGTTGCAGTACGCCCAGGAGGTGCCGGGCTCGAACTGCTGCGGGTTCCGCAGGGCGACTTTGAGCAGCTCGGAGGGAGTCCAGAGCCGGTCGGGCTCGAGGAGCAGACCGGCGACGAACTCCTCCGAGGTGTAGTCGGGCAGGCCCGAGGTCATGTCGAGGAGACGGCGAACGGTGACTCCTCGCGGGATCTGCGGCTCTGCCAGATGGGCCTGTATCTCATCGTCCAAGGAGAGGTCTCCGGCTTCTACCAGGCGCAGGACGATCAGCGCCACGATGGTCTTCGTGAGGCTCCCGATCCTCATGCGGCTGCCGGCGGTGAGCCGCACCCCGGTGGCCAGATCGCAGACACCGAGCGCACGGGTCCAACTGCCGTACGACGGACCGCTCACGTGGACGACGGCACCCGGGATGCCCAATCGCCGGCGCTCTCCGTCCAAGGCGCCGAGCAGGTCTGGAGTCGAGGACGCATACGCATCCGATGCATTCTCAGGCAAGCGGAATCCTCACTCGTGGGTGTTATGCCGACCTTCGCATCATTGTCCTCACCAGGTATCGGCGCATTGTGCCGAAGGCCGGAAGCGGCGCGAATCCCTCGTGCGATCGACCGAATGCCCGGGAGAGAGCTCTGACTACTGTGAGGCCCAGAAGACGGGGGCCGGTCACCTTGGGAGGAGAATCGCGTTGTCGAGCGTTGAGAAGGACGAGCTCGCGGAGTCCGGCGACACAGGGATCGTCGGACCGCCCGATTCCATCAGGCAGCTCCCGCGTTTCGCGGGGCCCTCCACGTTCGCCCGCCTGCCGCGGCTCGACGAGGTCTCCCGGGCCGACGTCGCGATCTTCGGCGTGCCGTTCGATGCCGGTACCACCTACCGGCCAGGCGCACGATTCGGCCCGGAGGCCATTCGCGCCGGCTCCAAACTCCTGAGGCCCTACCACCTCGGGCTCGAGATCGAGCCGTGGTCGAGGTTGCAGATCGCCGACGCCGGTGACGTCGGCGTGACTCCCTTCGACATCGCCGAGGCGGTGAGTCAGATCGAGTCGGCCGCTCAGCGGCTCTATCGAAGTGCTGACCGGATCATCACTCTGGGCGGCGACCACACCGTCGCCCTCCCGATGCTGCGAGCCGCCCATCGGCACCACGGCCCCGTGGCACTCATCCACTTCGACGCCCATCTCGACACCTGGGACAACATGTTCGGTGCGCGGCTCACTCACGGCACTCCGTTCCGCCGGGCCACCGAGGAGCGACTGCTGGCGGTGAACCACTGCGCCCATGTGGGCATCCGCCACACAACCCCGGCCGCCAAGGATCTGGAGGACGACAGGGAGCTGGGATTCGCGACGATCTCCACACTCGACGTCGCGCGGCGCGGCATCGAGCACGCCGCCGACCGGCTCCGGGAGAGAGTGGCTGATCGGCCGGTCTACATCAGCATCGACATCGACGTGCTCGATCCCGCCCATGCGCCCGCGACCGGCACCCCTGAGCCCGGCGGGCTGAGCACCCGGGAGCTTCAGCTGCTGCTGTACTCCCTCGCGGACCTCGACATCGTCGGTGCGGATGTCGTCGAGGTCTCACCCGCCTACGACCACGCTCAGATCACCGCGCTGGCCGCCGCCGGCCTCACGTTCGACCTCCTGGCCATGGTTGCCCGGGGAAGGTAGTCATCGGAACGGCCCCAGTCCGGGCCGCGATCTCGATGGCGGGCACGCCGTTTGTCAGCGCTCTTGGCGAACGCGACCACCGAAGGGGTCGTCCGCGAGCCCTCGGTGTTGGTGACAACGGTCGGCTCACCGCCTTCCAGCACGCACACGACCGAGTTCGTCGTGCCCAGGTCGATACCGACGGGTCGGGTCATCACCGGCCTCCTTCCTTGCGGCCCTCCTCCTCATGGCACCAGCTCCGCCTTGCGCGGTTCACCGCCACCACAGGCGCGCCGTGGGCCAGCCGAGCCGCGGCACCTCACGCGTATCCCTGCGAGTCAGGCCCCATCGGGTGGCGCCCATCCGCAGCAGCACATGTTCCAACGGCGCAACAGCAGAAGACCGCTCCACGATCACGACTGCCACATCAGCCGCGTGAGCAGGAACACGCCGGCGGACGGCGTGCGCGGACACGTCGAGGCCAAGGTCCGGCGTGTGGGTGACCCGGACAGAAACAGGCCGCCCTTCGAGTCGGGCGCCGCCTCCGCGCGTGGCGTCGTAGGCTGCGCGCCGGGCGGGGTCGCGCAGCACGGCATAGGCATCGATCACCTCAGCGAACCGTTCCCGTTCCGCCGGCCCGGCGGGCGAACATCAGGATGCAGGACGCGCACCAGTCGGCGGTACGCGGAGGTGATCTGCTCCGCAGAGGCCGACGATTCCACACCGAGCACCCCGTAAGGGTTCCGCCGGGGCTGCTTGCCGCCGTACCGTACAGTCACCGTGCTCATCTCCTGCACCACAGACATCAGCTGGATGCGCTGCGACCTGCAGGTATGAACGGAACCTCGATATGAATGCTGTAGCAGCGCACAGCTGTGCAGGGAAAACCTCCTGATCACCATGCGCATCAAATTCACCATTCGTAGCAGAATCGGGAGCGTCGGCGCCTCCTCCGGGAGTCCAGGCACTCCTCCGGACCTGTTCCTCGGATCCGGAGGCTTGGGTCATGTGACAGCCGCTGGTGGGCCGTCCCGTAACCGCGCAGCCGCGGGATTACTCAGAGAACAGGTCACCGAGTTCGGCCGATGTGTCAACAGCCATGACTCCATCGCACCGATTCGCGCCGTTGGCTTCGCCACTTGATCGTCACACCCGTCGCGAAGGCCGTTGCCCGGCCCCGGAGACTCGGGCCAGGCAACGGCCTTCATAACGCCCACCAGTCCATGGGTCCACTGCAGCGGTCGGGACTGTCTCGATAACGATGGCGGCCGCCTACGGCCTGCTCCAACTGCTCGCCCTGCTCACCCACATCGGACCCTGAAAAGGGGCGGCACGCCTCGCGCCGCCGACCGCCGGTTGGCTCCTCCTGATCCTGTCGGATCACATCACAGCAGCAGCGGAGGTGGTCAGTGAAAGCGGAGCGGCGGCCACGATCATGGTTCTTCCAGGTTCGGGGGCATCAGGGGTTGATCAGGAAGGTGGTGCCGGACTCGTTGACCAGCGTGGGGCGCAGCGGCCGCCAGCCGTCGTCCAGTTTGGCGAGTTCGGCTTCGATGTCGACCTCGATGAAGCCGAAGAAGTTGATGTTCTCGCGGTGGCCGGGGGCGATGAACGACAGCAGTTCGTCGGGAACCTCGCGACCCTGAGCGCGCAGTTCCTTGATCGCCATCCGTAATACTCAGTCGTCCAGGTGATCACCGCGTTCGTCAAGATCGTGAGGCACCATGCCTGCTCGGTCTGATCCTGCAGGTGAGGCCGGACAATGGTGCCCTGCTGGGCGTAGTGCAAGTCCCGGCGCAGCGCGTGCAGCGACTCGCCCTTGTTAAGCTGCCGGGAGATCTTGCGCCGGTAGACCGGATCCGAAAGGTAGCGGGCGGCGTGGATGGTGCGGCGCATCCGCCCCCACTCCTTCAACGCCGCGGCCAGGGTGTTCTGCCGGGAGGCGGCCGACCACTTCCCGACGATGAGCGAGGCGGTCTCCTCCCCGAACTTCAGCGATCCGCCCATCCGCAACAGGTCGGGTACCATCCGGCGATCAAGTCCTCGTTCCACCGGTCGGCCAGCAGCGGCCCGGCGTGCGGATAGAGCGCGTTGGTCGCCGCCGGGGTGTCGACCCGCAGCATGGTGATCCAGCCCAGATCGCGCATCCTGGGGGTGAGGACCTTGCCGACCAGGTCGAACAACCCGAAGTTGACCAGCGTGGCGCCGTGGGTATCGGTCGGGTGCTCGTGGATGGGCAGATCGGTGGCATTGCCGAGCATCTCGTCCAGGGTGTAATGGCCCTCGCGGGTAGTCGGCACGATCTGCTTCGTGCCGTACGTCGACCACTGGTCGGAGACATGGGTGTAGGTCGACAGGACCCGGCCGCCGTGGATGTTCATGTCCCGGGCCGTCAAGCTCTTGCCGCGGACAGGAAACCGCTGCCCGTCGGAAGACGACATGTGCCGGCGCCGAATTTCTTGGCCAGCTCCAGCCGGTGCGGGCGTCCAGCTCGATCAGCAGGGAAGCGATCGGTACGAACGGCAGCATCCCCGACAGCTCCTCCCGCAGTTCCTTGGCCTCGGCCGGGATGTCCTCGGCCGACAGCGGCGGGATGACCAGCCGTCCGGCCTCGTCCAGCCGGACCGCGCCGACGTCGTTCGGGGAAGCGCTGGCGAGCGTCTCCTCCAGATCCTCCGGGGCCTGGTGGAGCTCCTCTTTGACCTGCTCGATCGCCTCGGCCGCCTGAGCGGGTTTGCGGGCCAGCTGGCAGAACTCCGCCCGTTTGCCCTCCCACTGCTCGGGGGTGTACAGGTAGGTTCCCGGGTCGGCGTAGCGGCGCGAGCACGGCACGAACACATCCCCGCTGCGCAGACCATCCCGCAGCGCGAGCACGGTGCACAGCTCCCAGTAATGCCGGAACGCGGTGTCGTCCCCGCTCTTGCGCGCCTTGGCCAGATAGTCGGCGTACCGGGCGGGCACGAACGACGTCGGCGCCCCGGCCGGGACCTTCCGGCCGCCGGTCCGGTTCAACTCCCTGAGGATGGTGACCGCGTCCAGCTGGTCCACCGCGGACTGGGCCACCACCGCGAGCAGGATCGGGAACCGGCGCTCCTCGCGCCGCCTCAACCCCTGCACCGTCGAGCGCCGCCCCAACGTGGCCAGAAACCGGCGCCGCTCCCGCGGCAGCATCGACAGATCCAGCAGATGCGCGTCCAACGCGCGCAGGTACATCAGCTTGTCGATCGCCAGCTTGATCGACGTCGGCGTTGCCCTCCACCGCCAGCGTCGTCAGCCACGCCAGCCGGGTCGCCCCGATCTCCGGATCGTGCACCAGCAGCCGGTCCAGATCCGCCCGCATCGGCCTGGTCAGCAGATGATCGACCTTCTCCGACGTCAACGCGCCCGCACCGGTCCGAGCGGTCGCTACCATCTCCATCAGCGTGACCACGCCCGGCCGCACCACGCGCGCGCTGATCAGGAACTCCGCCGCCTGATGAAACAGCAGCGACGGCGAGTCGTGCTCCATCGCCCGGTCCAGCAGGAACTGCTCCAGCTCCTTCAGCGTCTCGCCCGTGGTCGGAACCGGTTTCCAGTCCAGATACTTCAGCACCAGCTTCAGATGATCACTGCGGGCCCGCGCCCGCCGCCCGTACTGCTCCAGCATCCCCGGATACACAGCCAGCTGGTTCGCCAGCCGAAGCACCGCCGCCTGCGGCACCGCTCAGATGTCATCGGGCACGAAACCCAACCACGGTAACGTGCACAGCTGGACGGCCAGCCCCAGCCGTGCCGCGGGCCCGCGCCCGCCGCCACGGTCCAGGTTGTCGATGAAGCCCAGATCCTTCCGCGTCAGCGTGAAGAACCGGATCAGCTCCTCCCGGCCGATGTCTGGATACGACCGCAGCCGCTCCATCTGCTCATCAGAGAAGAACTGGGTCGCCAACCCCATCAACCTCCACGGAAGCACCACAACCAGTACGAACCGTAGCGGCAAAGATCGTCAACCGCCCAAGAAGCCGAATAACAGCAGGTCAGAGGCGGGTTCGTGGTATTTTCCGCGATTGCTACCGGGACCCCTAACGAAGCCGTCACTAAGTACACGCAAGTAGCGTTAGCCCTGGTCAACGCATCGAGCGTGACTGGGCTAGCCTGCGAGTTGCGCTGATATGCCCCGCTCGTCGTGGCTCGGGGCACTACGGTGAGCGCCATGACCGCCGCCGCATCTCGCCCGGAGCAACCTGCCTCGGTTGAGCAGTTGGTCGCTGCTCAGCCTCTGCCTGGATGCCGCCGTCAAGCAGCCGCGCGAGCAGGGCTTCCCGGTCACCGACGTGATGTGCGCCCAGCTGTCGCCGATCCAGCATGGGCACATCAACTTCCTGGGCCGCTACGCCTTCACCTGCACCGATGTCGGCCGGGGTTGCGTCCCTTCCACGACCTGCCCAGTCCGACCGATTGAGCCTTGCCGTCGGCGACTGGTATCAGCAGCAAAACCGCAATTTGGCCTGCCGGGAGCGAGGCCTGCAACAAGACCCCGGTCACGCAGGGTTCGTATGGAGATCATTCGACGCCGCGTGGGAGACCGTTCGCCCCTCACTGGACGGTCTGTATCTCAGCTTCGAGACGGCGTTCTCACCGCAGCAGTCTTCGGCGTCGACGTCGTTGATCGCGCCACCGACCGAGCGGATTTGCAGCATCGTTCCGGATTCGGCGCCGGCCAGTGCCTCGAGCCGGTCGGCGAGGGTGTCGTCCAGGTGGACGGCGAAGCCGTTGTGGAGGTAGGCGCCCTGCTGACTGCGGTGCGGTGCGCGTACCTCCACAACGGCCGCGTACGGCTCAAGCCTGGCGCGCTGGCCGAGGACAGGGCACGCGAAGAAAGGGGCCGAGCGCCCGCTCGGCGGCTCCGGCGAAGATGACGGGTCCCAGGGCGAATCCCCCGCCTGCCACGTACAGGAACGGCACGAGGCGGTCGACGCGGTACTGGAAGACGGCGTGGACGACCATCGGTACCAGTGCGGCGCCGGAGTCCATCGAGGTGACGATGCCGACGTTGGCGCCCGCGCCGCGTCCCGCCCAGAACAGTGGGTGATCCACGTGAAGACCGCCGGGCGGGCAGGACCAACGCTTGGCGCCCTGGAGGGTCTCGCGTTTGAGGCCGCCAAGTGCAAGCCGGCGCGCGATGCGTCGTTGGCCGATCTCGGGTTATCCCGCCAAGCGGCAGCGACGGAAACACCGCGAACTGGCCTCATCGTTCAGCTTTCGGCTGGCCCTGGTATACGCGGGTCGGCGATCGGAAGACTCAACCCATGTCAGACACCCCACTCTCCCCACGCGTTCGGCCCGTCAGTGAGCGTGCGACCGCCCTTGGTGGGGGTGAAACCACCAATGGTCGTCAACAAGCCGCTGAGCGTGCCTCCATGAGTCGGATCGCGGCAACTGCCGTCTCTCGGCTCGCCAGGGGCGGCTGGCTGCCGGCGCTGATCGTCCCCACCGCCTTCTTGGGGATCTTCTTTGCCGCTCCTGTAGTCGGGATGGCTATGGAGAGCCTGCGCGTCCCTTCGTTCGGGAGCTAATCCGCGCTGTGCTGGACAGCCCGCTGTATCCGAGGGTGCTGTTCACAACCTTCAAAGTCGCGGTGCTCATCACCGGATTCTGCCTGCTGATCGCGTACCCGTACGCTTATCTGCTCTGTCGCTGCGGGAAGGCTGCGCGGGGCGTCCTTCTCGTCGCTGTGCTCCTGCCCTTCTGGACGAGCGTGCTGGTGCGCAGCTTCGCCTGGGAGATGTTGCTCCAGGACACCGGCTTGATCAACGAAGCGCTCTGGGCCGCGGGAGTCATCGACGACCCGATACCACTCGTACGCAACCTGACCGGCGTGGTGATCGGCATGACGCACGTCCTGCTGCCCTTCATGGTGCTGCCGATATACGCCGCGATGAAGCGAATCGATCCAGGCCTGGTCCGGGCGGCCGAGACGCTCGGGGCCCGGCCGGCGAGAGCCTTCCACCTGGTCTATCTACCGCTGACCATGCCTGGGGTGGTGGCCGGCGTGCTTCTCGTCTTCAGCCTCTCGCTGGGCTTCTACATCACGCCGAGCCTGCCGGGCGGTCCGAAGGACATCTTGCTGGGTGAGCTGATCGTGCAGCGGTTCAGTGGGCAGTTGGACCTCGGCACCGGCTCCGCGCTGGGTATGGTGCTGCTGGCCGCTACCCTCGTCGTGCTCGCCGCAGGCAGCCGCTTCGCGAAGCTGAGCGACCTCACGGACGTCGGGCGATGAGAGAGCGCCGACCGGCCATGTGGCTGTATCTGCTGGGCGCGCTGATCGCCGGCTTCCTGGTCCTTCCCGCGGTGATCACCGTTCCGATGCCCTTCTCGTCCAGCCCGATTCTGCAGTTCCCGCATCGCGGCACCATCGACCTTCCCTCACCGCAGGTCGAGCTCATCCGCGAAGTCGCAGCCGCCGCGCACCGCACGGTCGTCGTCCTGGCCAACGGCGGAATCGTCTCCCTCGAGGGGTGGCACGACGACGTGGACGCGATCCTTGAGGGGTTCCTGCTCGGTCAGGGAGGCGGGCGCGCTCTCGCCGACATCCTCTTCGGCCGGGTCAACCCGTCCGGGCACCTGGCCGAGAGCATCCCCATTCGGCTCCAGGACCACCCGAGCTGGCTGAACTTCCCCGGCGAGCAGGGCCACGTGCGATACGGCGAAGGTGTCCTGGTCGGTTACCGCTACTTCGCCACCTCGGGGACGCCCGTGAGGTACCCGTTCGGGCACGGCCTGTCGTACACCACCTTCGAGACGCGGGCACTGAGCGTCACCCGCAACGGCGCCGACAGCGCGACCGCGCGCATCGAGGTGACCAACACGGGTGACCGGACCGGCAAGCACGTCGTCCAGGTCTACGTGTCGACCGACGCCGGACCCGTCCGGCGGCCGATGCGGGAGCTTCGAGGGTTCGCGAAGGTCATGCTCGAACCCGGCGAGAGCAAGACCGTGGAGATCGACCTTCCCCGGCGTGCCTTCGCTTATTGGGAGATCACCGTCGGCCGCTGGGTCGTCGCCCCAGGCGAATACCGCATCGAAGTGTGCGCCGACGCGAACACCGTGCTGCGGTCCTCGGCGCTCACCCTCGAGGGCGAGCGCAACGCCACCGAGTTGACCATGGACACGCCCGTGGGCGCGTGGTTCGAGCATCCCGAGGTGGGCTCGGCGGTGATGGACACGCTCGGCCTCACAGGCGCACCGATCACCGAGGAACAGCTGGCGATGATCGCGTCCATGACCATGCGTCAGTTCATCGGCATCTCAGGCCTGGACATCTCCACGGACGCGCTCCAAGCCCTCATGACGGTCAGCCGCTCCGCCTGAATCTGTCCCACCATCAACATCGCACTCTCAAAGGAAATCAGTGTCTCGATCATTTGCGAAGGGCTTCCTGTGGGGAGCCGCCACCGCCGCTCACCAGGTGGAGGGGAACAACCTCAACAACGACTTCTGGCAGCTGGAACACGCCGCCGCGGAGCATGGCGTGCAGTTCAGCGGCGACGCGGTCGACAGCTATCACCGCTACCCGGAGGACATGCGCCTGCTGGCCGACGCGGGCCTCAACGCCTACCGGTTCAGCCTGGAGTGGTCCCGTATCGAACCGAGCCCGGGCAAGTTCTCACGGGCCCAGCTCGCCCCACTACCGCCGCATGATCGATACAGCTATCCGGCTGGGCATCACGCCGGTGGTGACGCTGCACCACTTCACCCATCCGCTCTGGTTCGGAGAAAGAGGCGCGTGGCTCGGTGAGGGGGCCGTCGAGGTGTTCTCCCGCTACGTCGAGCAGGCGTGCACGATCCTCGACGGCGTCGAGTGGGTGTGCACGATCAACGAACCGAACATCGTCGCCGTCAACCACGGTCAGCAGCGGCGCATCGCGGAAGGCAAGGAATACCAGTTCGTCGGCGCTCTGCCCGACGCCGAGATCGGCGAAGCCCTCATCGCCGCCCACCGCGCCGTCGCTCCCCTCGTGCGTGAGGCGACCGGCGCCAAGGTGGGTTGGACGGTCGCCAACCAGGCGCTTGTCCCCGCTCCCGGCTGCGAGAAGAAGCACGCCGAGGTGCAGCACCTCTGGGAGGACATGTACCTCGAAGCCCGCACGCCAGGACGACTTCGTCGGGGTGCAGTCCTACACCAGCCAGCCCGTCGACGAGAACGGCATCGTTCCTCACCCCGAGCATCCCGACAACACCATCATGGGCTGGGCCTACCGGCCCGACGCCCTCGGCATCGCCGTCCGGCACACCCACGACGTCGTCGGCGACGTCCCCATCGTCGTCACCGAGAACGGCATCGCCACCAGCGACGACCAGCGCCGCATCGCCTACACCAGCCAAGCCCTGCAGCACCTGCGCGAGACGATGGACGACGGCATCGACATCCGCGGCTACCTGCACTGGAGCCTGCTCGACAACTTCGAATGGGGACGCTGGGACCCCACCTTCGGTCTCATCGCCGTAAACCGCGAAACCTTCGAACGCCACCCCAAACCCAGCCTCACCTGGCTCGGTGCCATCGCCCGGGCCAACGCAATCTAACGCGCCTGCGCTCGCCCGCGGCTTCGATCAGTCCGTCGAACGCCACTGCCGAACACTCCGCCGGGCGTCCACGAGCCGGCACGTTGGGCTGAGCGGCTCGCATCCCGAGCACGCCAACAGTGTCCGCGCCGACCGTCCGGTCGCCGATGCACGGCAGGGGCGACGCCGGCGATCCCAGCCGGTACCTGGTCGCCGACCGGGTGTCGTTGACGAGCTCCCAGTCCATCACGACGACGTTGTCGTAGCCGGAGCTTCTTGCGCAGCCGCTTGGGAAGTGCTTATTCCGTGGCGGTGTCCGTCGAAATGGTCACGCGGATACCGTGTGGCGTCGTATCCGCGATCGCCTGCAGGTTGTTCTATCAGCAAGGCCGCTTCGTCGAGGTGCTGGACGAGCACTTCCGGGCCGGCCGGATCAAGGCGGACGGCGGGTCAAACTGGTCCACCGCCCGCTTCGATGAGGCGAACGCGTACGCCAAGGCGAACGGGAAGCAGCCGTTCACCTAGCTCAGCAACCACGTGAGCCTCGCCCGGGCGTATGACCTTCTGCGTCGTACCTCGCTGGACTGCCGCAAGCGGGGTTCAGAAACACGGCTCGATGCACCCTGTGGGGATTCCGGGCCAAGCCCCGCCGGACAGCGCCCGTTCCCTAACGCACAGCCGTCACAACCTGCCGGACAAACCGGACAGCCGTTACGGCTCACCGTTAAGATCCACAGTCGTCTGGTCCGCAGATTGCTGGGCCCGATATGCCCGCATGCGGCACTTTGCCGAGCAGAACACCGCGTCCTTGCGACGTCTTACCCCTGCCCACACTGCCACCCCGCACTCCGGGCACCGCGCCCACGCCGTCCTGCGCGCGCTGCAGGCCTCCGGCCTCTCGAACCACGCCGCAGCTTCCGCTGGCTTCGTTCGCGAGAACTGACCGCGGTTGTTCGTGAGTTCTGACCGCACTCGGCGGCTGGAGCGGTGGTTGTTGTTCGTGAAAAGCGACCGCACTGCTGCTGGAAGCACCAGTCGGCGGCCGCGTTGACCGGGCGACGCATCGGGGCAGATTGTGTTAGACGGTAACAGTTGTTAGTGTCTAACACATGGTGGAGCGCAAGCAAGGGTTGCGGGAGGTTCGGCGGGCACGCACCCGGCGGACGATCCAGGAACACGCGATGCGGCTGTTCACCGAGCGCGGCTACGAGGCGACCACCGTCGCCGATGTCGCGGCGGCCGCCGAGGTCTCCTCGATGACGGTGTTCCGCTACTTCCCGACCAAGGAAGACCTCGTCCTCGCCGACGAGTACGACCCGGTCATCGTCGACCGGATTCGGGCTCGGCCGGCGGGCGAACCGCTGATGCACCGCATCGGCGCCGCTTTGGTCGAGTCGACCGCCGACCATGGCCCCGCCGACCGCGCCATGCTGCTGGCCCGGTTGCGGCTCGGCCTCACGGTGCCGGCGTTGCGGGCACGGATGTGGGACGGCCAATACCGGACCCAGCGCTACATCGTTGAAGCGTTGCGCGGTGAGAGCCCCAACCCGGACCAGGAGTTCGAGCTGTGGGTCGCCACGGGAGCGTGCATCGCGGCGGCGACCGCGGCGATCGTGCACTGGGCCGAGCGGGGCGGGCGCGAGGACCTCGCCGAGCTGATGGCGACCGCGTTGCGCATCGTCACACCATCGGGATCAACACACACTGGAAGTGGGCAATGACCGGAATACGCAGGGTGGTCACCGGCTATGGGGCCGATGGCAGGGCCGTCGTCGTCTCCGACGAGCGAGTCGGGTCGACCAATCCCGACTACGGGGACAAGTGGTCGATCTGGGCGGCGGATGAGACGGTCCGGTTCCCAGGCGATGGCAGTGCACCGGCGTTCCGGGGTCCGCTGCTGCCCGCCCCTGGCGGCTTTCACGTCACCGTGTTCACGCTGCCGGCGAACTTCAACCCGGACGACCTGTGGGGGACCGACAACCCAGCAGCACGCCAGGAGATGTTCAAAGCCGCGATCGACCCGGAAACCCACCCGCTCGTGCCCGACCCAAACCCGTTCGGCTATGGCACGGTGAAAGGGACGTCCGCACTCCACACCACCGCGTCGATCGACTGCCTGATGCAGGTATCCGGCGAATCCGTCTTCGTCCTGGAGGACACCGAAATCCGACTGCGACCCGGTGACTGGCTCATCGTGAACGGCGTGCCGCACAGCTGCCGCAACGACCTCGACGAGCCCGCCGTCCTGGTTGGCGTGGTCATCGGTGCCCACCACGATGGCGTGCCGCTAAGAACAGCCTGATCGGCACCGCGATCGCGATCCGATCCGCACGGCGCTCAGCGGTAATACGGCCCAGGTCGATCTATCGCAGCACCACGGAGTCCGCTGGCGGTGTCGCTCAGGCGGGGGTCGTCCAGTCACAGGCGTCGTCGCCGTACTCGTCGTCCAAAAACGTTCTCGCCGTCGTCGCCGGCGAGGAGGAAGGCGAAGCGGTCCAGGTCGGAGTGGAGGGCTTCCAGCCCGTAGTCGGGGTGGCCGATGTAGGCGAGCAGTGACTGCGAGAGTCTGTCTGGGTCTGCGGTGAGCCAGTCGCCGATGAATGCCAGGAGCTCGGCGAGCTCGATGGCGTCGGCGGTGTCGAGGCTGATGGCGAGCATGACCGGGGTCTGGTTCAGGCTTGCTGGGCTGCGCGGGTCTGGGCGAGGCGGTAGGAGTCAGTGCCGGTTTCGATGATGTTGCCGCCGAAGGTGAGCCGGTCGACGATTGCGGCGCAGAGGCGGGGGTCGGTGAAGGTCTTGGTCCAGCCGCTGAAGGACTCGTTGGAGGCGATGGCGACGCTGGCCTTTTCCTCGCGTTCGGTGAGGACCTGGAAGAGGAGTTCAGCGCCGCGGCGGTCGAGTTCCATGTAGCCGAGTTCGTCGACGCAGAGCAGGTCGACGCGGCCGTATCGCGCGATGGTCTTGGACAGTTGCTTGTCGTCGGCGGCCTCGACGAGTTCGTTGACGAGTTTGGTGGCCAGGGTGTAGCGGACGCGGTAGCCGGCCATGGCGGCCTCGGTGCCCAGCGCGATGAGCAGGTGGGATTTGCCGGTACCGCTGTCGCCGATCAGGCAGAGCGGCAGGCCCTTCTTCACCCAGTCGCAGGTAGCGAGGGTGTGGATGACGGCCGGGTCGATGTTCGGGTTGGCGTCGAAGTCGAAGGCCCGCAGCGACTTTTCCCTGGGGAACCCGGCGGCCCTGATCCGCCGCTCGGAGCGGCGGCGGGCGCGGTCGTCGCACTCGGCTATGAGCAACTCGGCGAGGAAGTCACGGTAGGACATCTGCTCGCGGGCGGCGGCCTCGGCCAACTCAGGGAACTGGGTACGGATGGTGGGCAGGCGGAGCATCCGGCAGGCCTGGTCGACGGCGGCGTCGGCGGCCTGCTCGGTCAGTCCGTGACGGGGCTTGACGGTCATGTCCTGGGTCCTTCCTGCGCGGTTCGGTGGCGGCGAAGCAGTTGGTCATAGGCGGCGACCGAGGGCAACGGCCGGGTGTCAGGCGGCAGCTTCTCCAAGCGGTCAGCGAGGCGATGGCGGGCGGGTCGGCCGGGACGTCGTCATCGCTGGCCGGGTGATCGCCGGCGTCGGCGGCCTTGCGGGCCTCCAGCGCGACCGCGTCCGCGGTCAGTGCCCCGGCCCGCAGCGCGGCTGCCAGCCCGGCGACGACGTGCTCGCCGTCCATGTGCCGGTGCAGTAGCAGAATCTCGACCAGCGCCCGCGTTCCAGCGGCATCGCCGTGCGCCTTCCGCGCCGCGGCCCACCAGGCGTCGTGCACCGGAGTGAACTTGCCCGCGGCGCGGGCCTGCTCCAGGGCGGTCGACCCAGGCAGCGCGCCCGGCTTGCGGACCAGCGCCTCCAGGTAGTGGTCCAGGTCCAGCCGGGCACTGGACTTGCCGGGCAGCCGCTCGTGCCGCGCGACCTCGGTGTGCCCGTCATAGACGACCAGATCCGAAGCGTGCAGCAGCACCCGGACCCGGCGGCCGATCAGCCGCACCGGCACCGAGTACCGGTTGGTGCGGACCGTGACCTGGGCGAACCGGTCGACCCGCGGGGTGAACCAGCGGCCAGTCTCAAACGGCTCGGCCGGCAGCGGCTTCAGCAGCGGCCTCTCGATCGCGAAGAACTCCCCGACGGTCCGCGCTCGGCTCCCGATCCGGCGGGCCTCATCGGCGGCGTCCCACTGGTCGATCATCGCGTTCAGTGCCTCCACCGACGGCACCTCCGGCACTGGGACCAGGTGATTGCGGCGGAACCAGCCGATCTGCCCCTCCACCCCGCCCTTCTCATGAGCCCCCGCAATGCCCGGCTGGCAGTAGAAGGCATCCAGGTCATAATGGGAGCGGAACGCAGTCCACCGGTCGGTCTCCACCCGGGCCCGGCTGAACCCCAGCACCGAGGCAACCGCCGACTTCAAGTTGTCGTAACGGACCTTTCCGGTCGGCACCCCGCCCAGCACGCGAAACGCATGCTCGTGGCCCTCGAAGAAGGCCTCCTGCCCGCCCGACAGCGAGACCCGATGCACCGCCTTGCCCGAGAACGACAGCCGGAAGCAGAACAAGAAACACCTGACATCTTCTCCGGCCAGCCGCACCACGACCTCACCGAAGTCGACCTCCGCCTCGGCCCCCGGCCGGTGCGACTGCGGCACGAACGCCTCAGTGGGAGCACGGCCCGCCTCCGCCCTGATCTGCGGCTTGCGCTCCGCGACATAGGCCCGGACCACGGGATAGGACACATCCGACATCCCGTGCTCGTCGATCAGCCGGTGATAGATCCGCGTGATGGTGTGCCGCTGCTTGCGCGGCGCGTCCAGGTCCGCCCGCAACATCTCCTCGATGGCAGGCTTGAACGGGTCCAGCTTCGAGCCCCGAGGCGGCAACTTCTTCCGCGGCTCAGGCCACGCCGACGACAGCGCCTTGACGATCGTCCGCCGGCCCACACGGTACTTCCGCTCTATCGCACGGCCCGACATCCCCGCGCGGGCATCTCGGCGGATCGCGGCGTACAGCTCGACCTTCGAAGGGGGCATGAGGACGCTCCTCGACTACGAAGCGCATCCAGCATCTCACCGTAAGCCACACGGTGCGGTCGAAACTCACGAACAACGACTTCACCGCAACAGAGCCGCGGTCACACCAGACGAGCAACCGCGGTCGGCTCTCACGAACGAAACCAGCTTCCGCCGACTCCGCAGTCGCGACCAGCATCTCCTGCTCCCGCGCACGCCACCGAGCTGCCCGAGCCGAGCACGCCGGTGAACAGTATTTCCGCCGCCCGGTCGAGCCCTCAGGCAACTGCCTCCGGCACGCCACACATCTGCGCACCTCGCCCACACAACCGGTATCGGGGTCGAGCTGCAACCGAGCGGAAACGACGTTAGCGGGCGCGACGGGTCTGTATTCGTTGTCGGTCGAGTCACCCCATACCTGCACGGCGACGTATCGGGGTCCTGGCGGCGTGAACTGGTGGTCCGGGGTTCAGGATCCGGCGCGATAGCGGGTGAGCATGAGGGCGACGGCTTCGTCCACGATCGTGGTGTCGGTGGGGTCGGGCGGGACGAAGTCGGTCCGTACGAGTTGAGGCCACAGGAGCTGGCCGCAGATCATGCCGAGGAACTGTTCGGCCACTGCGGATGCCGGCTGTGTCTGTCCGTCGGCCGAACGGAAGTCGAGTGTGCCGGCCTGCGCTTCGGCGTCCAGGTAGTCGCGGAGCCGGTCGAAGAAGGGTCCGCGGTCGATGGCGAAGCCGGTGCCGACGATGTCGGCGAGTTCCGGCATCTGGGGAAGTTCGGTGATGATGAGGCGGCACAGCGCCGCCGTGCCGGGCCGCGAGACCAGGCAGGCGTAGTCGCGGCCGATGTGGTCCAGACCGTACCGGGGATCACCGGGCGGGGGCGGTTCGGCGTACTGCACATCCAGCTGCCACTGTTCGGAGGTGACGGCCGCGAACAGCGCAGCCTTGGAGGGGTACCGCTTGAAGAGGGTGCCGGTGGAGACGCGGGCCTCCCTCGCGATCTGGGCCAGGGATGTCTTGTCGTATCCCCGGGCGAGGAAGAGGTCGCGGGCGGCGCGGATGATGCGCGCGCGGTTCTCCGCTTTGATCTGCGCGTGATACCCGGCCTGGCACGTATCGCCACCGGTTTCCGCTCGGTCACGGTCCGCCGCCGTCATACCCACGCCCCTCGCCCGTCTCCCAGCCGTATCCTCGCTGTCAGAGGACGGTCTGGCCGCCGTCCAGGATAAGGTCCTGGCCCACAGTGAAGGCGGAGACATCGGAGGCCAGGTATACGACGGCTTCCGCGACCTCCTCGGGCATACCCATGCGGCCCAGCGGGATGCCGGAGCTGATCGCCTCCAGAACCGCCGTCTGCTGCGCGGGGTCCTCGATCCCGAGCTTAGAGTACAGCGGGGTGTCCACCGGGCCGGGACTGACCGCGTTGAACCGGATGCCGTGCGACCTGAGCAGGTCCGCGTTCCACGACCGCATCAGGGAGCCGACAGCCGCCTTCGTCGCGGCGTAGGCGTTCGACCGGCCATAGCCGCCGTGCGCGCTGCTGGACGCGTTGAGGATGACCGAGGACGGGTTGGCCAGCACGGGCACTAGGGCCTGCGTGAGAAAGAAGATGCTCTTGACGTTGATGTCGAAGAGCCGGTCGAAACTGTCCTCCGTGTGGTCCTCGAACGGCCGCCAGTCCGAGACGCCGGCGTTCAGGAACGCCACGTCCAGCTCCCCGAAGTGCTCACGCACCCGCTCCGCCAGGCCGCGCTGCGCATCGAGATCGCGGGCATCGGCCTGCACCACCGGCACCTTGTCCCCGAGGATCTGCCGCGCCTTGTCGATGCTGGCCGGGGTTACGCCTGTGACCAGCACGTCGGCCCCCTCCGCGATAAAACGTTGCGCGGTCTCCAGACCGATCCCACTCGTGCCGCCGGTGATGAGGGCGCGCTTGCCCGCAAGACGATTCATGTTGATTGTTCCTTGCCGAGTCGTAAGGTAAGTCGATGGACTCACAACGCGAAGGTACGCCCGCACCATCCTTAAGGCAAGTCGATCAACTTACCATCGGTGGCCTGGGGCGGTTCGGCCACCCGGAGAAGGTGGGCGACACCGGCTCGAAGGCCATGTCGCCATCGTCGGCGAGGAGCCGGGTAATGGTGGTCTTCCCGACGACGTCTTTCAGCTTTGCGGGGCGCAGGCGGTCGGCGACTGGCCGGAGGGTTCCTCGTCGAAGAGCGGCAGGGTCACTACGGTCGGTTCCATCGGTCTCTCGAGTCGCAGGCGGGCGTGTGCGGACGGGGCGAGCCCTTGCACGGGACGCTGACGAGCGAGGGCTCGCCGTTCGCGGGGAAGCTCGCGGCGCTCATCGGTCGCGTCGCTGCGGCCGCTCGGCGACCAGGTCGTAGGAATCCTCGACCGCGTCGGTGATCAGCCGCTCGGTGATGCCGGGTCCCGGCCCCAGTGAGATCCAGTGGTGTTTGTCGAGGTAGCGGCCCGGTGTGATCGAGGCGTAGGCGCGCCATGACTTGACCATGACACGGCGCGGACAAGATGGCGACACGGCTGGTCGACAGTGGATTGCGGTTGACCGGCGGGTGAGTTGCCGAGCGTGCTGCG
>NZ_JBEZDU010000039.1:0-83653 GCF_040648495.1 Nonomuraea sp. NPDC049129
CGCAGCACGCTCGGCAACTCACCCGCCGGTCAACCGCAATCCACTGTCGACCAGCCGTGTCGCCATCTTGTCCGCGCCGTGTCATGGTCAAGTCACGGTCGCGCCGACAGCGGCCGCCGCCAAGAACCGTGACATGCGGCAGACGTACATTCGGAACGAATCGCGTGCGCATGCTAGAGCACGCCTCCCTCCCCCTGTACGAGCCGCCGCCTGATCGCAGTGACGCGGCGCAACCTACTCGTCGACGTCCATCGCGATCGCCCGCTCCCGATCGGCCCGCAACTGCATGACGTGCTGCTCCATCTCCGGCAGGTAGGTCGGGTCGGCGCGGAAGAACGTGCAGGCGGCGCACTGGAAACGGATGGCGCAGGCGTTGCCTCCGGCTCTGACGTTGGCGGGCTCCTGGCAGCGGCCGTAGGGCACTGCCACCGACTGCGCCTCATAGGCGGTGCCCGAACGGGTCGGCCGAGCACACCGGCGCGGTCGAAGCCGTGACGACCGGCGATCTCCACCGCTTCTCGCTTCCGCTTGAGGGAGAGTTGCGGTAGTAGACCTGGGTGGAGATCGTGCTCTTGTGGCCCATGAGCTCGCGAAGCACGTCCTCGGGGTGCCGGCGTACGTCCCGCCTGGCTATCGCTGGCAACGCCCGAAGTCGACGACGTACGTGCCGCCGCCTGCGGCCCCCGCGCCGGCCGGATCCGCCGACCCTGCCGCGACTCCGATGCCGAGGTCTCTCAGCGTCGGGCTCAGGACGATCTGGCGGTGGCCGTACGTGCTGACGTTCACCCACCAGTTGACGGCGGCCCGCGCCGTGCCGTAGCCGGTGCCCCAGCCGGTGTAGGTGGTCTCGGAGTAGGCCCACGACACCGGGTTCGGGCAGTAACCCGCGCCGGTGATGCGACTGTACGGCGTCGAGCCAGTCTGCGGATTGGTGTGCGAGTCGGCGCCGGGCTGCCACCACTTCAGGCTCGCCGCCGCAGCGGCGTGCGACGTCGCCGCCGAGTCGAGCGGGCTGTTGCGGGTGAGCGCGGCCAGCCCGACCTTGGCGCGTTCGGCGTCGATGAGGCAGTGCACCGCCTGGCCGACCATGGCGAGGTTGCCGCTGGTTGGAGCCGCGTCGTAGTACGCTGCCGCGGTGGCGCACCCCGGCGCGGCAGCGTACGCCGGGGCGGCGCTCACGAACGGGACGACCATTAAGGCAGCCAGACCTATGGTGCGAATCACAGGGATCTCCTTTGGCGATCGGATGCTCATGCCTTCCTAGTGAAGGGCGACTCCCAGGTGCGCGCATGAGTAGCCCCTACTCAGCCGCAGCTCTCGCGCAGATCGAGACTCCGTCGCCGTCCAGCTCATCGCGGTAAGCCCCCGCCCGGTCATCGCCATGACCAGCGTCACCTTCCCGCCCCACACGGGGGCTGGCCGACGCCGACGCGGACACGGGGTCGACCAGGAGCCATGCCGTCCACGTCCGTCCTTCGTGTTCAGGGGCCCGCGGTGACGGGTGGGAGTGCGGGTGGTGGATGGTGGGCTCGTGCCCGATCAGTCGCGCCAGGTGCCGTGCTTCGGCGAGTTCCGCGAAAAGGCCGTCGTGTGAGCATTATTCGTACGGCTCCGCCGGCTGGTCGATCTTCGTGACGTCGGTGGCGGTCAGGTCGGGGATCACGTAGCCGTGGGGGATCTTGCCCTTCCACGGATCCATGAGCCGGTGACCTGTACCCAGGAGTTCTCCCTCGGCGCAGGCACGCCCCGGACCGCCACCTTCAAGGCGAGGGCGTCGGCGGCGCAGCAGCTGATCTGCATCCTGGTGACGTACCAGTGGTTCTTCTCTTCGACGGCACCACGAACACCGGCACGGCCAGCAGCCACGCCACTCGCGGCCCGTGCTTGTGCTCGTGCTCGTGTTCTTGGTCCTGCGCGTGGTCGCTGTGGTCGCGCCACTGCCGGACGAGCGCGACCAGGGCGAGGCCGACCAGCACCGCGCCGGCGCCGATGAGCAAGGGCCGGAAGCCCGGTTTGACGTCCACCAGGAAGGCGAGCTTGGCCGTGGGCGAGAAGGCGGTCAGCGAGGCGGTCACGAGCGCGTCGGCCTCCGAGCAGATCGACAGCAGCAGCGCCAGCACCAGCACGGACTCCACCGGAACACCGGCCACGGAGGTGAGCCATGAGCGGGGAACCACCACGTTCAGCGTCGCCGCGGTCAGCCCGCCGATGACCAGGAACCCGCCCCGTGTGCAGCAGGTCGTGGAACGTCGAGTCCAGGAAGGCGCCCTCCTTAATCTGCCCGGGCGGCGCAGGTCCTGGTCTCCTTCGTCGCCGCCCTGCAGTACGAGGCCGGTCGGGTATTCGATCTGCCGGGCCAGGACTTCGGCCAGGTAGTGCTGGTCGCCGACGTCGAGACCGCCATGGCCGATCTCGCTGGCGGAGCGACTCGCGGCAAGAGCATCCTCCGGATCGGATGACGCCAGCGGGTCGGCCCGGAGCGCTGTCGGCTCCAAAAGCATCCCGGGCCGCCGGAAGGAGCTCCAGGGGAGCGCCGACACAACACCCAGTTCCGTGGTGCCCGCTGGATGCCGCGAGAGATCATGACTGGTGCCCGGTGTTCCGGTCGGCCTGGCTCTGCTGACCTGCCCGAGGGTCGCGTTCACGAGGAGCAGGAACTCGGCAGCGGCGCCGAAGCGGGCGCCGGCCGGGGTCGTGGCCCCGAGGATCTCGGCCGCGCGCTGCGATGTGGCGGGCGGGGTGTCGTTCATCTGCAGAGCCGCGAGGGTGGACCGGACCCAGAGCTCGTCGTCGGCGACATAGCGTTCGCGGCGCCCGCCGGGGAGGTCGTTCCCGCTTGAGTAGTCGGTGCTGCTGGAGGAGGGCGACGGTCTGCGAGATCGACGCGGGGCTGACACGAAGCCGCTGGACCAGGTCAGCGGCGGTGGGGGTACCGGAGGCGGTGACACCGAGGCGACAATTCAGCCCGTCGAGGGGCGTGAGCTGTGATCAGCTCACGCGATGAGCTTTGCTTGAAACGCCCATATCCGTCTTCGGGTAAGCGGCGTTGACTGACAGTGTCCGGTCACCTGTCTTCGGGCGAGGTGCGCCGGCGATACCCGGGGGAGGCGGTCGTGTCTGCCGAGACCGTGATCTGGGTGGCCGCCATCGTCGGGGTGATAGTGATGGTGCCGGCCTTCGGTTTCTTCTTGTTGCGGAGGCGTCGAGGTCGCCTTCGCGAGCGATTCGGCCCCGAGTACGAACGCACTGTTGCCGCCGCGGGTAACCGCAGGGCGGCCGAGCGTGAGATGCGAGCCCGTCGAATGCGATCAGGCCCACTCGATATACAGTCGCTCGATCCCGACGCACGCCGCGGCTATGCCGAGAGGTGGGCCGCGGTTCAGGAGCGTTTCGTGAATGAGCCGAGTCCGGCGGTCAGCGAGGCCGATCTGCTGGTGAGGGCCGTCATGGCCAAGCGCGGCTATGCCACCGAGGACTTCGCGCAGCAGGCGTCCGACTTGTCGCTGCGACACAGCCGCACCTTGGAGCACTACCGCCAAGCCCATGAGATCAGCGGGCGCGCCGGGGACGGTTGGGTGTCGATGCAGGAACTGCGGCAGGCCTTGACGCATTTTCACGCCTTGTTCGACGACCTCATCGGCGGCGATCAGCGGCCTCTCCGGGCTCGGGCTGCCGCTCGATCATCCATGACACGCCCACACGGAGCTGCGAGTCCCCGCCAGTAAGGTCGCGGCGCTCAGGAGGCCGCGAGCCGGAAACACGATCGATGGATCCACCCCGTGGTCGTGCCACGGAGAACTCACGGAGGTGCCAGACCGATGGCGTTGCCCCATCACAGGAGAGCCAAAGCCGCCTTCTCGCTGATGGCGACGCCTCTGCCGGGACGGCCGAGGAGAGCAGCGCCGACGAGAGCCACAAGGAACGCATCGACCGCGAGCTGTCCGAGCTCCTGCAGGGGCTGAGGGTCATGGTGACCGGGGTGCAGGTAGTGTTCGCCTTTCTCCTGGCGATGCCGTTTCAGAGCGGCTTCGCCAAGGTGGACACCTCGGGCCATTGGCTGTTCTTCATCGCGTTGACGGGGTCGGCCACCGCCTCGGTCTGTTTCATCACGCCCGCTGTTCAGCACCGGTTGCTGTTTCGTACCGGACTGAAGGAGAAGATCGTGCATCGCGCCAACGAGCTGGGCCTCGTCGGCGCCGTGTCCCTGGCGGTCGCGATCACCTCCGGGGCGGCTTTGGTGGCCGAGGTCGTGCTCGGCAATTGGCTCGCCATCGTGTTCGGTGCCGCGGCGGCGCTGGCGACCTGCTGGCTGTGGCTCCTGCAGCCGATCATCGACCTGCGCCGCCAGGCAACGGCCGATCCACCGCAGACGACACACAACGAGGACTAGCCGGGCGGAGGTGGCCCACCACCGTTTCGATGGGCGGCCGATCCGTGACTTCGTTCCGATCTTCGTCGAGCGGATCGCCAAAGAAGACCTGCGCCGGTCCGCCTCCTCGCGCTGATGTCTCTGTACGCCCGAGGAAGGCCAGACGGCCGGGCACTTTCAGTAACGCCTCCCACAGGATACGGATACGGGCGTTGTCAGCCCAAGGCCCTGCGCGCCCAGCCGAGCGCAGCAGAGGGATCCATCCCGAGCGGGATGCGGTCGGTGGGGGTGTAGCTGAGCCACTGGTCGATGAGCCGGCCCAAGTGTTCGGGCACGTCCGGGGTGAGGCGATCGGCGCGTTCGGGGCGGGTGCCGGCTTGCATCAGGTGGCGGATCTGCAGCAGGTCGGCGTCTGTGCCGACGACGGTTTCGAGCTCGCGTCGCAGCGGCGCCAGGCCGGTCAGCAGCCAGTAGGCCAGGGCGCCGACGCCGTACAGGTCGGACAGCGTGCTGGGGGTTGCGCCGGTGACGCCGAGTTGCTCGGGGCTGGCGAACCACTTGGTGCCGCCCGGGGACACCGTGGAGACGCTCTTGCCCGCCTGGTGCAGCTGGGACATGCCCCAGTCGATGATCCTGACGTTGGCAGGGCCGTCCAGCACGATGTTCTGCGGCTTGATGTCCAGGTGGATGATGCCGCTCGCGGCGGCGGCCTCAAGGCCGGCCAGCACCTGGTCCAGGATCTGCAGGCTCCACTTCAGCGAGACGCCGGCGCCTGGCCTGCCGTGGAGGTGGAGGTGGAGGCTGCCTGGCTGGTAGAGGGGCGAGATGAGGTAGACCGCCTGGGATCTGCGGTCTCGGCCGGAGTCGATGATCTGCCCGATGTGCGGGTGGTTCAGGCGCATGCTCCGTACTTCCCGCAGGAAGGTGCGGAATCGTTGGGGGTCGTTGTTGGCTTGGTGGAACACCTTGGCGACGACGGTGGCGGCGGGGTCGGCGAGTTCGTAGGCCTTGTACAGGGTGGCCATGGCGCTGGCGTCGGCGTTCAAGGGGGCGTAGATGTGCCAGCGGTCGTTGAGCACCATGATCGGCGCAGGGCGGTCGTCGTCGTCGGGAGCGGGCGCTGGCTGCGTGCTCTGACCTGCCTGGCCCGCCATGGCCTGCCGCCGCGGCAGGTGCCGGCTCCGCGCACGCTGCAGCGTGGCCGAGGCGATGATCTGCGCTGAGGTGATGATCTGCTCGGCGTCGGCGCGGGCCTGGGCGAGGATCGCGGCGGCCTCGACCTGGGCGTCTTGGAGCACCTGATGGCGCGGCCGGTCCGGCGCGGCTGTTGCCACGACGGGAGGATAGGGGCGAGGCCGATTGGTCGTTCCGCTGCCGACGGGGAGAACAGACATGGGGGCACGAGGTCTCAGCGCGCTGCCGCAGGGCAGGACCCGACCCTGCCCGTACCCGTGCCGGGGGTGGTGCCGTACATCGGGAAGCTGCAGTCCAGACCGGTGACGCGCAGCACCTTGGCCACATGCGTGCGGGGTGCGGCCAAGCCGAGGGCGATGTCCAGGGATCTGGCCTGGCGTTGGACGCCGACAAGGACGCTCAGCCCGGCGGCGTCGCAGAACGACACCCCGGACAGATCGAGGATGAGCAGGCTGGTGCTGTGTTGCAGGGCGCGCAGCAGGCGTTCGCGCACCGCCTCGCGGGTGGCGAGGTCGAGCTCGCCGCGCAGGTGAACGATGGTGGCGACAGCAGGGATGAGCCACAGACCTGCCCCGAGGCGGGGGCGGAGGCTGGTCATGAGGTTCTCCGATCGGGGGCATCACAGGATGCGGCCCTTGCGGCGACAGGGCTTCGCGAAGAGGTCGAACGAGGTCGGTGACCCTGCTGCGCAGGTGGCCGGCGGCACAACGCCGGGGGCATCCCTCGGGGACCGGTGGCTCATGAGTGAGCGGAGCCGTTCAGCCGGGGTGCGTCGGTACCTGCCTCAAGTCAGGCAGGGTGGAGTGGTCGAGTTCGCCCTCGACCCACAGGCCCGCACGATCGGCAAGTGGGGTGATGCGCAGGAGCTGATCGGTGGCCGTGGCGGGGACGGCCCTGATGGGTGCGGTCGTGATGGGGGTGAGGGCGGTCACGAATCGTTCGACCAGGGCGGCGATAACGGAAGCGGGGGCGCTGGCGGCGTCCTTGGTGCTCATGCCGGGCTCCTACAGGAGAGTACGGGAGACAAGAGGGCCGCGGGGTCGAAGCGGCGGCGTGAACACGTTGCGAGGATGCCAGCGTGAGCAGTGTCGTACGGTGCAGTGACCTGATCATCCAGCAGACTCGACGGAGCGGAAACCACCGATGTCAGCCAGGCTTATCACCAGCGGCGATCACCGGCCAGGGGCTGGTCGGGTGAGAGTAGCGGGACCTCGCCCGGAGAAGTGCCGATCTCCCGGCCCCGGGCACCGACATCGGCCCGGGGGGCACGCTCATCGGTTCCGGTGATAACCGGCCTGATCTTTGCTCATTTCCCCGCCATAGGCCGGGGAGGACACTGGGACTCCAAGCCGCCTAAGCGCGGTGAGTGTCCGTCTGCGCGAGGTCATGGCTGACGGGCAGACGGATCAATGGTCTGCCCGGGTGATGGCAGAGCGGGGCGGTGAAGGGAAAACACTATGAGTCTTGGTACGAAGATCCGAGATAAGGCGCAGGTCGTCAAGGGCTGGGCTAGGCAGCGTTTGGGCCGCGCCACCGACAACCAGCGCCTGCAGGCTGAGGGCAAGACCGATCGGGTCATGGGCAACCTGAAGCAGGCCGGCGGGAAGGCCAAGGACGCCTTCAAGCACTGACTCCCTCTGGGCAGGCTGCCCGGCGGGGCCGGGCCGCGAACCGGTCCCGCCCGAATACTGCCACACCCACGATGAGCCGTGCGACTCGCCGTTCCCCCTCATCGCCTCCGACACTTCCGCGCAATGAAAAGATGGAGACAGAAGCGATGCGCTTCGCGTCGATAGTGCTCATCCTGTGGCTGATCGCCGGCGCCGTCGCGGCGGGCCAGCGCGGTTACTACACAGGACCGGTCGAGAACTGCAACCAGGTGGCCACCGTCGCCGTAACGGTCCTGGCAGGCCCGCTCAACTATCTTGGTATGAACCCGAAGATCGCCTGCCAGACGCCCAAGCCCAGCAAGTAGCGTCAGGGCTGCCCAAGGCTCGCGAGGATCTAAAGTGCAGGAAGATGGTCCCTGTCGGTGCTGCCCGGTCGGGAAGGGGTGGCGGGCATGGAGTTGCGCCAACTGCGCTATTTCGTGACGCTTGCCGAGGAGCTGCATTTCGGCCGGGCGGCTGCCCGGGAGCACATCGTGCAGTCCGCGCTGAGCCAGCAGGTGCAGCGGCTGGAGCGCGAGCTGGGGGTGCGGCTGCTGGAGCGCAGCACCCATCACGTCGACCTGACCCCGGCGGGCACGGCCTTCCTCGTCGAGGCGCGCCAGATCCTCGACCATGTGGGCCGAGCCAAGCAGGTCGCGCGCAACGCCGTCGCGGTAACACCGACGCTTCGGGTCGGCATCATCGACGCCGGCTACGATTCGATGCCGCAGATCCTGCGTGAGCTCCAGCGCGCCCATCCGGATATCACCATCCATCAGGTCGAGGCGGGCACCCCCGAGCAGTACCGGCAACTGGCCGACGGGCGCCTGGACATCGGCATCGGATATGCCTCCCAGGTTCCGCACGAGGTGACCTTCGAGCTGATCAGGCTCGATCCGCTCGGCGTGCTGGTTCCCGACGACCACCGCTTCGCCGGCTGGGACGCCGTACCCGTCGCTGCCCTGGCCGACGAGTTGCTGCTGCTCGGCGAGGAAGCGCAGACACCCGAGCTCAACCAGCTCGTCATCGAGCTGTGCCGCTCGGCCGGGTTCGCACCCACCATCTACGAGGGAACCGTCGAGAGCACCCGCGCCGCCGCCGACCTCGTCCTCCAGCACCGCTGCGTGCACTGCATCCCCTCCTCCTCCCACACCTCCAACCGGCCGGGCACCACCTGGCGGCCCCTGACCGAACCCGTCACGCACTACCCCTGGTCACTGCTGTGGCACGACGCCAACTCCTCCCCCCACATCGCCGCCGTCATCGACAGCGCCCGACAACTCGCCCAACGGCTCGGCTGGCTGCAATCCGCCGCCCGGCCCACCGAACCGACACCCGGCGAAGATGCTCCGACAGCCACCAGCCACAGCGATGAGCCTGTGTGATACGCCGGGTTTCAATGCCGGTCGCGCCACGAAGTTCCTTCTCCTGCTGATCGGTTCTGCAGATGGGTTCTTTCCGGATCGCCGGTTTCCGTCCCGTACGCCGGGGGTGTTGGCTCAAGGCGAATGAGTACGACCGTCGGCGCCGACAATCCCGCGGCGGCCGGCCCCCTGCTTCGACCGGTCCGGAAGACCGATCCGCGCAGACATCGATGCACCGCCAAAGGGAGTTCGGCCATGGGCATCATCGCTTGGATCATCCTCGGACTGGTCGCCGGGCTGGTGGCCAGAATGCTGGTCCCCGGTAAAGACTCGCAAGGCTTGATCATCACCCTTGCGCTCGGCATCGGCGGGGCGCTGCTGGGCGGCTTCGTGGCCACCCAGGTGTTCCACGTCGCCGGGGTCCAGGGCTTCTTCAACCTGTCCACCTGGATCTGCGCCATCATCGGCGCGGCAGTCCTGCTGCTCGGCTACAACCTGATCACCGGCCGGCGTTCGGGTCGCTGGGCCGGCCGCCGATGACCCCGCCCCACTCACCCCGCGGCTCAGGTGCCTGCCGCGGCAGGAGTGATGCGTGATGCCCATTGCCGCAGCCATCGCGGTCATCGTCTTCGGCGCGATCCTCACCTTCGCCCTGGCGGACGGCTCGGCGGGCGGCTTCAACCTACGCATCGTAGGTGTCATCTTGATGCTCGGCGGCGCCGCCGCCCTCTTGCTGCCTCTGCTGCTGCGCAGCCGGTCACGCTGGAGCCAGTCCACCGTCCGCAGCCGCCAGGACGTCATCGACGACCGGCCGCCACCCACCCTGATAGACCCTCCTGACTACGACGGCAGACAGGGCGGTACCCGCAGGGCGGCCCCGGACGATCATCGCCTGTGAAAAGAGATGCACCACCGTACCGGTGACCGCATCCGATCTGAAGCCGTACGGAACGCCCGTGCCGACGGCGGCCGGTACGCCGCGGCAGCCCGATGGGCGGTCAGGACCAGGCGGCACACCGGTATCGGCGTGCCGCTGCTCAACCTATGTCCAACCGTTGTCTTTGCCCCGTCCTCGCCAACGTGCGCGAAGGCATCGACATCTCTAGGAGGCAGACATGCGCAACGACCACGTACGCCTTGACAAGCGCCTAGACGAATTCGCCGACACACCGCCGCTCCGGCCCGTACCCGTCCCCGTTCTGGAACGCGACAGCGCTGAGGATGCCCCGTCGACGACACCGTCTGACAAGCTCGTCTTCGACCTGTCGGCCCAGCCACCACCCGCACCGCCGGCACCAGCGGTGTCTCTGCTCGACAGTGACCCGGCTGGTGTCCATGACCGCTGGCGAGACCTTCAGACGGCCTTCGTCGACGATCCCCGCGATGCGGTGCAACGCGCCGACTCGCTCCTGGACGAAGTGATGGCCTCAGTCCATCAAGCCCTGGAAAGCCGCATCCGTGAGCTGCAGGACCTGTGGAAGAACTCCGGCCACAACGACACCGAGCAGCTGAGAATAACCCTGCGCTCCTACCGCGACACCCTGCACCGGCTGCTGCCACTCACCGACGCCTCCGACCGTGATGACGCGTCACGGTAACCCCGTCCCGTTGGTGCGGTTGAACACTGACTCCGGCCGTCCTCCACGTCCCCCGACCTTGGCCGTCCTTGTCCACCGACGGATCGCCGGGCGTTTGCCAGGCAACCGGAAGAAAGGAAAAGGGATGGCCGTCCTGGACACTGGCCTGGAACAGATGACCGCCGAAGAGCTCCTGATCGAAATGGTCCGGCCGCAGATCTCGGAAGCGCACAAGGCACGGCTGCGCGAGCGGCTGGTTGAGACGCACGCCTGGATGGCCAAGTCCCTCGCGCGCCGCTACCGCAACCGGGGCGAACCCATGGAAGACCTTCTGCAGGCCGCCTACGTCGGCATGGTCAAGGCCATCAACGGGTTCGACGCCGGCCTCGGGCACGACTTTCGCCGCTACGCGGCCGTCACCATGGCGGGCGAGGTCAAACGCCATTTCCGGGACCATGCGTGGGCAGTCCGGGTTCCCCGCGTCTACCAGGAAGGCCGCTCGAGGCTGAACAAGCTGTCTGCCGACCTCAGCCAGAGCCTGGGCCGCTCGCCTACCGTCGCCGAGCTGGCGCTCGAGATGGGCCTGTCGGAGGAAGACGTCCTGCTGACGATGGACGCCTCGGGCGCTTACAGCACTCTGTCGCTGGATGCCCCCGTCAACAACGACGGCGACTCCTCCAGTCTGGGCGACTTCCTGTCCCAGGACGACGAAGCACTGGACACCGTCATCGGCAGGCAGTCCGTCAAGGCGCTCATCGACGCCCTGCCCACGCGCGAGAAGCACATCCTGCTGCTGCGCTTCCACGGCAACCAGACCCAAGCAGAGATCGCCGCCGAGTTCGGACTCTCCCAAATGCACATCTCCCGCATCCTGCGCAACGTCCTGGGCCAGCTACGCAAGGCACTGACCGACTAACCGCACCTGGAGGACTGTGATGACGGCGAAGAGCGGGGTCAAGTCCGCGGGCCGCCAGGCGGCCTCAAGCCGCTGGCTTGAAGGGCTGGCCCGGGGAGGGTTCGTGGCATGCGGTGTCAACTACCTGCTCATCGGCGTGCTGGCCGTACAGATCGGCGTAGGCGCCGGCGGTGAGGCGGCCGACACCTCAGGAGCGATGCATGCCGTCATCGCCTACCCCGGCGGGTTGGTGCTCTTGTGGCTGGTAGCGGTCGGTTTCGCGGGGCTGGCGTTGTGGCGACTGGCCGAGGTGGTGTACGGGCAGGCCAGCCCGAACGGCCAGACGGTCACCAAACGGCTGGCGTCTCTGGGCCGTGCCGTCATGTACATAGCCCTGTGCATCGGCATCGTCACCTTCCTGCTCGGCGTCGGAAGCCAGCGGTCGGGTAACAAGCAATCCAAGGATTTCACCGCGATCCTCATGAGCTTTACGGGCGGTCGATGGCTGGTCCTGCTGGTCGGTCTAGGCGTCGTCGGGGTGGGCCTCAGCATGATGGCGGAAGCCGTCCGCAGAAAGTTCGTCGACAACCTGCACATGACACAGATGAGCGCGCGCACCCGCAAGACCGTCCAGGCGCTGGGGGTCGTGGGCATCTTCGCGCGTGGGAGCGTGTTCGCCGTCCTCGGCGTGTTCCTCGTCGTCACCGCCGCCACGTTCGATGCGAAAGAGGCCCAGGGGCTGGACGGGGCGCTGCGCAAGTTCACGTTGACGCCCCTTGGCCCCTGGCTGCTGGTCGTCGTCGCGCTCGGCTTGGTCACCTTCGGGTGTTACTCCTGGTTCGAGGCGCGCTGGCGCAAGACAGAGCCCGGCTAGACGACCTCACCGACCTAACCATCAGACCTGCGCCCCGCCGTCGAGCCGGGACGCTGGATCCAGTGGCGCCGCTGAGCGAATTTGGCGATCGGCGGCGGCGATGAGCCTTGCTGGCTTCGCCCGTATCCGGGCGGCGGCGATGGGCGTTAACTGAGGGGGTCCGGCCGCCGGCCTGAGGAGGTGTGCCGTGATGGGTGCTCGGGAGAGCGCCTGGCTGCTCGCGGCACGCTCGCCAAGGCGTCTTCGGGTCCTTGGAGGACATCGTGGCCACCGTTCAGGCCAGTACCGCAAGCAATGCCGCTCCCGTGGTAGCGGGCCCAGCGCTGGTGGTCTTTCCCGGCCTGACGTCATTGGCCAGGCAGGCCGCACCCCGCCTGCTGGAGGCGGTGATCGTCCCTCTCACGCTGTTCTACACTGCATTGGCCGTCTTCGGCCTGTACGGTGCGCTGGCCGCGGTGCTCGCCTGGGCCTATGGCAGCGTCGCCTGGCGGCTGCTCAGGGGCCGCACGGTCTCCGCGAGCATGATCCTGGCCACGATCGCGATCACCGTCCGCGTCGCGCTGGCGGCCTGGAGCGGAAACGCGATCATCTACTTCCTGCAGCCCGAGCTGGGCACACTCTGCTTCAGCATGGTGTTCCTGGTCTCCGTCCGGCTGCGCCGTCCGTTGGTGGGCAAGCTGATCGGCGAATACGTCCGGCTGCCCCGGGCGGTCATCACGCACGAGCGGGTCCGCCGCTGCTTCGTCCAGCTCACCCTGCTGTGGGCGCTGGTCCTGTTGCTGAATTCGACCTTGAGCATCTGGCTGCTGCTGCACGCGACGCTCGGCACCTACCTGCTCGTCCGCCCCATCGCCGTCGCGGTCATCAGCGTGCTCGCCTTCACCTGCTCGGTGACGCTCTTCCTGCGGGTGCTGCGCCGACTCGGCCTCTCTGCCAGAGCCGACCAAACCCGTCACCTGCCGAAGGGTGCGGGACTGCACGAACTCCAGCACGATCCACGGCCGTCCTGCCCGTTCGACCACGTCGTACACGGCGGTGACATGGGGTGGCTGATCCGCGCTGCTGCGCGAGCCTCTCGCCGGGTGCGCTCGGCCAGGATCCTCCGTTCGGGGTAGCGCCACCTCCTTGATCGCGACGTCACGCGGCAGCAGCTCGATGCGTCCGCGCCCGACTGTCCCCAGTCCGCCCCTGCCAAGGGGTTCGAACCTCCTTCCCCTCCCCTCCTCCGCCAGCCGGTGCGGAGGCCGACGGTACCGATTCCCGCCTGGTGCAGGGCGAGCAGGCATAGCCCAAGGAGCACGAAGAAAACTCCGTCGAGCCCGGCGAGGGAGACGTTGAGCAGGTCGAAGAGCAGGCCGAGTCCGAAGATGATGGCCGCACCGAGGTCATCACCCCATCAAGTAGTGCGCCGGCTTGCTGCACGGCCTCGCGTGGGTCGTCCACGAACGTCGCCTGCAGAGCCGTTCCTGCAGGGCACCCAGCAGCGACGCGGGTACGGCGACCTCATCGGAGGGCGGGGTATCGGCGAGCGGGGGCTCCGAAACCTGCCCCTCGATGCGTTCGCCGTCTCGAATATCCATGTTGAGTCACCTTTCTCCAGAGCCGTCGCCCTGGAGCGACGGCTCACCGTGGGCTGGTGTCGTTTGTCGTTGACCCTCGTCGGCCCCGATGAGGAGGTCGTCGAACAGGGCGCTAGTGCTGCATGGCCTGCCGTCGATCCTCGGTGGGTGCCTCATTCCGGGCGGCGCGTCCACTGATCGCGTACGCCTGCCTATAGCGGTCCAGGGTGGGGCCGCGAGTGACCGACAGATCGGATACCGTCGTCCCCGCTATCGCTGCTGGTGATGGGGCTTGCTGCGACTGCCTCTTTCCGCTGATTCGCCGATCACGTTGACTGAGGTATGAGATCAGTCGGCGCACCTTGCGTCGCTGTCGCCGTGAGGGGGTCGTGATGACCCTGGACGCAGAAGGTATGCAGGTAACCAGGCGGGCCGCTCTGAACGGTAGCGCGCCGCGCTGCGATCACCTCGACACGCTGATGGTTGTCGAACGCGCATCACCCGAATGCAAGGAATGCCTGGTCCTCGGCTGGGCCTGGACACGCCTCCTGGCCTGCCTCACCTGCGGATGGGTGGCCTGCTCCGACGATTCTCCCGGCAACCACGCCCAGGCGCACTACCAGGAGACCGACCATCCGGTGGTCGCCGCGATCGAGGCGGGCTCGAGCTGGCGATGGTGCTATGTGCACGGGCGAACCGTGTGAGCGGGACGAGAAAAGCCCCCGGGCAGAGGCCTTCGGCTACCGGCAATCCAAGTGGGCTGACCTGGGCGTTTCGAGCGACGTCTCCAGGGCAGCCGTGATCTCAACAGCAGATGAGGAGGCGTCACGTGACCGCCGGGACTCTGATCTGGGTGGCCGTCATCGTGGTAGTCGTGGTGGCCATCGCCGCAGTCGCGTATCTCGCACTACGCCATCAGCGCCGTAGCCGCCTCCGTGAACGGTTCAGCCCGGAATACGAACGCACACTGGCCGGGCAAGAGAACAGGGGCGCGGCCGAACAGGAGTTGCTCGCCCGTGAGGAGCGCGTCGCCGAGCTCGACATCCGACCGCTGGCGCCCGAGAGCCGGCAGACCTATGCCGCGCGCTGGACAGAGGTGCAGGAACGTTTCGTCGATGCTCCAGGTTTCGCGGTGACAGAAGCCGACCAACTGGGCTCCGGGGAGGATCGGACCGGATTTTGGCGCTAGAACCGACCGGCTCGCCGCCCGCACATGGATGCTGAGAGCGGGGTGAGGAACGGGAGCGAACCGCCGTTGGCTGTGGGCGGTGCTGTCGATGATAGGCCGGTCAGCCCGTGGACGTAACCGACGACAGCGCCGTGGCGTTCGTAGCCTCGGCCACGATCAGCGCGGCCAGGCTGACCCCGAAGTCCTCCATGGGCGAGTCGGCGCCGGAGATGTGGGTGAAGTCGGCCGGCAGGCCGGTGCGGTCGAAAAACTTCCAGCAGCAGCTCGGGAAAGTCCAGCCGGGGCAGCATGCCGTCGACCAGGCTCCGCAGCTCCTTCATCAGCGGCGGCTCTTCGGCCGCGCCGAGCTTCTCCAACTGCAGCCGGCCGCCGACGAACTGCACCGCGGTGTTGGCGCCGAGCCCGTCCAGCACTCGGGCATAAGCGCCCTCCAGCGCGCTGGCGAGCTCGGCCAGATGCCCGGCCGGTTCGACCTCCAGCTCCAGCGAGGTGAGGAGGCGCGGCCCGCGCCTCCTGCCACGCCGACCCGTCCAGCAGCCGGGCTCGCGGGTCGCTCCAGCGCTCGGCCCCTTCGGCGAACACATCGCGCCGGCGCAGCGCGTGGTGCAGGTGCATCACGGCGCACAGCACGAACGCCGCCTTGCCGATCTGTCCCTCCGGCAGGTCCGGGTTGCGGTAGACCAGTGGCCGCCATGACCCGGCGATCAGCGCCTCGTGCGCGGCGATGTCGCCGGGGGTGTAGCGGCGCCGGTTCTTGGCCATCGCCGCAGCGGTGCGCACCATGGCCAGCACCGGAGTGCCGGCCTCGACCGCGCGGAACCGGATCACCTCCAGCAGCAGTTCGCTGAAGCCCTGCACGGTGCGGTAGCGCTTGACCAGCTCCGCCCGCCATTCGGCGGCCGCGTCATCGTCGGTGGCAGGCACGAACGCCGCGATCGTCTGCACCGCCGAGGCCAGCTTCTCGCGCGGCACCACCTCCTCGATCGCTTTCCACACCTCCACCAGCGACACCAGCCGATCCTCGGTCGCCTCCGGCGCCGACATCAGCACCTCCACCGCCGAGGCCATCGTGCGCGCTGCCTTGCGCAACTTCGGGAACGTGCGCAGCTGCTCTGCCTTGCCCGCCCGCTCGGCCCGGGCCAGCAGGTTGGAGGTGATGAGCAGGTCCAGCACGTCCAGGGCGTCATCGACCCCGGCCCGAGGCCCGTGTCGGCGCGGTACGCAGCCGCTCCAACTCTGAGACCCGCCGATCGGCAGGCCCCTTCAGCAGATCAGCCAGCCGCGCCTGCAGCTCCGGGCCGGCGCGCTCGGCCAGCGTGCGATAAGGGCCAGGGTGTCGGTGCGGATCTGATCGGCTTGCTCTTTGTGGGTCAGGTGCCAGCGCAGCATGCTCAGCATCCGGCGCTCCTGGAAGGTCTTCAATATCGCCAGGTAGGCGACCCGTTCACCGGCGAGGGACGCTAGTGCCTGCGGGACGGTGGTCAGCACCAGCAGGGGCAGCAGGACCGGCGCCAGTGTGGCGATCACCACTGTGGCGGCGATCAGGGTGGTCAGGGAGGCGACCAGGTTCTGCGACTCGCCGATCATGTCCTGGCTGACGCTGACTCCTCGGTCGGCCTTGTCGCACCGGTCATCGAACCCCGGGTGGTCGTAGGCGGCCATCTCGGCGTTGGTGGCCGCCTCCAGGAGGCGGTACTCGGCTTCGCGACCGATGCGCGGGCCCAGCCGGTTCGACAGGCCCCCTACCGCGATGCCCAGGAGCGCGCGCAGACCGGCGGCCCCGGCCAGGACCACGATCGAGGGCAGGGCCTCGCGCAGGCGCGTGGGGTCGTGGGCGGATTGGATCAGCGCGCCGAGCGCCGCGGTCGTGGCAAGCAGGCCGAGCGCCTCCGCCAGGCCGGAGATGATCTGGCAGACCAACAGAACGATCACTGCGCGTCGGTCCACGGCCCAGGCCAGGGCGAAGGAACGGCGGACCAGTTGCGGCAGGCGCCTGGTGAGTTGCCTCCAGGTGAGGTGATCGGTCCATTCGGTGTCTCGGCCGTTGAAGTTGAACGTCAGCTCTTCGTTGTGCTGCTGTTCTTCGCCGTGCTGGTGCTGTTCGGGGGTGGGATCGGCGACGGTTGCCTTGTCGGACACGTCAGCGGGCTCCTTTCCGGTGCGGGGGCGAACGGGGCGAGGCCACTGCGTGCTCTGCGGTACTGCGCGTACGGCCTGAACATCACTCGACGGACTGCCTCACCCCCGGGCCGTCACGTAGGGCTCCTTGGCGAGCGCTGTGCGTAACAGTTTCAGACGCCCGACAATCCGTGGCTTGCCGTGATCGATTCACTTCCTACGTGATGGCGAGTTCTATCGCGGGCGCCTCCAAGCGGCAGCGGCCCCAGCCTGTGTTCAGTGGCCGGGGCGAGGTCAAGCCGGACGGCGAGTACGTCGCGGAGGAAGGTGCGCTCCTGCGTCAGGCCGCGCGCGGTGAGGTAGTCCTGGAGCCAATTCCTGATGCGTTCCATCTCCGCCAGCACCTCGTTCTGGTCGTGGTCCAGGAGGCTGCGCGAGCGTCGGTACTCCAGCTCGCATTGCGAGAGCCTCACGTCCGGTGCGGCAAGGAGCGAACAGTGGTCGAGGAAGATGCCGCAGATGTGCCCGGTGATCATGGATTCGCACTGGATGTCGTAGCGGACGCGGCGGAAGGGCGGCATGGCCCGTACCTGAAGGCCCATCTCCTCGCGTAGATACTCCTCGAAGCCGCCCAGGGAAATGTCCAGGTCGGGGGAGATCTGCTCGCGGCGCGCGAAGGTGTCCTCCGTATACCACTTCCGCTTCAGCACGTGGCCGCCGTTCACCGTCTGGATGAAGGTCGAAGAGGTGGTTTTCGGTGAAGTAGATCTGGAACTCATTCCGGTACTCCGGCTGGCAGCCGTCCAGGACGCCGTGACGCAGAGCCTTCAGCAACTCCATGGCGGCCACCCAGATGCCCGTTCCCGGCGTCAGGTTGAACTTGTACTCCAACTCGGTCCCGGCGAAGTGAGTCTGGAAGTACCGCTTACGGTTGTTCAGGCGGAGCGCCGCGCAGGCGTGGGCCTTGAGTGCGGGGGGCAGCCAGCGCAGAGCCTCCACCGGCCCATCGCCAACCGGCCTGGGGGTGATGCGGATGAAGCAGGCATCCTCAGGGTGGAAGCGGATCTGGGCGAAGACGTGGTAGCCGCCGGTGTGCTGCGCCAGGTAGCACAGCGCTACGAGGCCGGGAGCCACGGTGGGGCCGGCCATCGCCATCAGATCGGGACCGGCGATGGCGTCGGGGAAGAGGACACTGCCGTCAATATCGCGGTCCGGTGCGAGCGTGTCGCCGGAGGCGGTCAGCGGGCGGACAGGGCAGAGGCCGAGCGCGTCCCAGCGGACGACAACGGTGGTAGTTGGGGAAGCGCTCGCTTCCTGGGGTGGGACCTGGACCAGGACGATGGGGTCGTCCGGTCGGCGCGGCGTGGTCTGGTTGAGCAGGTGGATTCCGCCCAAGACGACCCAGGCCCGCGTGTGGTCGCTTCACGATGCATGGTGGACCTGCCTTTCCGGTTCCGTGTTCGTTCGGTGGCTGGCATCCCGTACGGAGGTGGCGGCATACGGTGTGCGGGTGATCCACCGCGAGGACGAAGAGACGATCTTGGATGCCGCGGCCGTCGATGTCGGCCTGGCGAATTCGACGGCGCGCGGGCTTGGCTGGAGCAGGCGCGTCGGCACCCGATGGAGCCGCTGGCGGCGGATGTCTGGGTGAGTGATCCAGGCTTCGGGCACATTCTGCTGGTTAAGCACAGGGTGCGCGGCTCTGTGCCGCCCGGTGGCAAGGTCGAGCCGGGAGAGACCCCCCGCGCCGCGGCAGCACGCGAACTGGTGGAGGAGACCGGGCTGCACGTGGAACTGCTGGAGGTGCCGGCCGCGGTCTGCGTGCGTTCCTACCGCTCGGACTGGTCGCCGACGCTGGGCCTGTCGTACGCCGCGATCGTCGGTCTCGATGCGCCGCTGAGCGGGGAGAGCGGGCAGCCGCCGCGCTGGTTCGCCCTCGATGAGGAGTGGGGGTCGGTGTTTCCCGAGGATCGCGACCGGATCCGGGCGCACGTAGCCCGGCTGGTGGCCGCTCGCGCTGTCGGGGCGCACTGACCATCGGCTGAGGGACATGGTCAGATCACATCGTCGATCCGGTCGAGCGCCTCGCCGGGCATGGCGACGAGTTGCAGGTCGTGGAGGAAGCGGACCCAGACCGGTTCCAGTCCCGGCCGGGCCGCGGACTCAGCTGCGGTGATCTGTCCGGCGAAGGCGGCGGTGCGCTGGGCGTACTGCTGGAGCTCGTCGGGGTGCACCCATCGGGGGGCGCGCACCTCGCGGGCCGAGGGGTGGAGTTGCCCGGAGGTCTGGGTCTCGAAGATCGTCCACTGGTGGCCGACGGTGCCGCCGGTGGGTCTGCGGCACCGGTTGGACCGCCAGCCCTGGTGCAGCAGGTGGAGGCGGGTTACGGTCAGGCCGACCTCCTCGGTGACCTCTGCGGTGGCGGCCTGCTCGGGGCCGCCATGGGCGTCGATGTGCCCGGCGACGGGCGCGATGCCGGCCGGCGAGGCGGTTGCGGGAAGGCGGGAGGGGCGGTACGCTCACTTACTTGGCATTTCAAGCCAAAGCTATATACAAGCCTCCCGTTAGGAGTATACCAGCGAATGGCTAATCGTCAAGATGCTCTCGCGGAAGCCCTTGACGTCGAGCAGGGGACGGTGTCCATGCTCTACGGCAGACTCGACGCGGCGCGTGAGCGGGCGCGGGCGGTGCTGCGTGAGGTGTACGGCCGGGGTGGCGCGCTGGGCACCCGCCAGGCCAGGGTCGAGCGTGAGGTGAGCGCCTCGGAGCAGGCGCGGCGGCTGGCGCAGCTGGACGGGGTCGAGCGCGGGCTGTGCTTCGGCCGGATCGACGACAGCGGCGGCGAGACCACCTACATCGGCCGGATCGGGCTGCGCGATGAGGGGCACGAATCGGTGCTGATCGACTGGCGCGCCCCGGCGGCCCGCCCGTTCTACGTGGCCACGGCCAGCGATCCGGGCGCCCTGCTGCGCCGCCGTCACCTGCACACCCGCGAGCGCACGGTGGTGGGCCTGGATGACGAGGTGTTCGACCTGGAGCGCATGAGCGAGGGCGAGCGCCGCACGCTGGTCGGCGAGGCGGCGCTGCTGGCGGCGCTGCGCCGGGGCCGCACGGGGCGGATGGGTGACGTGGTGGCCACCATCCAGACCGAGCAGGACCGGGTGATCCGCGCCTCTCTGCAGGGGGCGCTGGTGGTGCAGGGCGGCCCCGGCACCGGCAAGACGGTCGCGGCGCTGCACCGCGCCGCCTACCTTCTCTACACCCACCGCGACACGCTGGAGCGGCGGGGGGTGCTGGTGGTGGGGCCCAATCCGATGTTCCTGCGCTACATCGGCCAGGTGCTGCCGGCGCTGGGTGAGACGCAGGTGGTGATGTCGACGGTGGGGGAGTTGTTCCCCGGGGTGCGCGCGGTCGACGTCGACGGGCCGCGGGCGGCGGTGGTCAAGGGCGACACGCGGATGGCCGAGGTGGTGGCGGCGGCGGTGCGTGAGCGGCAGCGCCTGCCCGAGGGCGATCTGGAGGTGCTGCTGGACGGCCGGGTGCTGCGGGTGCCGCGCGCGGTGTGCGTGGCGTTGCGGGAGCGGGCGCGGGCGGTGCGGTTGCCGCACAACATGGCGCGCAAGCTGTTCGTCACCGAAGTGCTGAAGGAGCTGGCGCGGGCCGAGGCGCGGGCGGTGGAGGAGGCGCTGCGGCTGGCGGAGATGGAGTTCGAGGATCCGGAGCTGGCCGAGCCACTGGATCTGGAGCGCGATCTGGACGAGGTCGATCTCACGCTGGCCTCCGCGCGGCTGTGGCAGGAGCCTGCGATATACGAGGCGGTGGAGGGGCTGTGGCCGGAGCTGACGCCGCAGCGCCTGATCGGGGAGTTGCTGGCCTCCCCGGAAACGCTGTGGCAGGTCTCGCCTCCGGGACTGGAGTGGCAGGCGCTGGTACGGCCGGCGGGCTCGCCGTGGACGATCGGCGACGTCCCGCTGCTGGATGAGGCGGCCGAACTGCTGGGCGAGGACGACTCGGCCGACCGGTCGGCGTCGCGGCAGGCCGAGGGCGAGTGGGAGGAGCAGGAGCGCTACGCCCGGGAGGTGCTGGAGAGCACCGGCCTGCTGGAGGAGGGCATCTTCGACCGGGCCGACGTCCTGGCCGATCGCCACGCCGACACCGGCCTGGACCTGAGCACCGCCGAGCGGGCCGCGGCCGACCGCCAGTGGGCCTACGGTCACGTGATCGTGGACGAGGCGCAGGAGTTGTCGGCGATGGCGTGGCGGATGGTCATGCGCCGGGTTCCGGCCCGCTCGCTGACGGTGGTGGGCGACATCGCCCAGACGGGTTCGGCGGCGGGCGCACGCTCCTGGGGCGAGGCGCTGGACCCTTATCTGCGTGGCCGCTGGCGGGAGGAGCGGCTGCTGGTCAACTACCGGACGCCGGCGGAGATCATGCGGGTCGCGGCCGACGTCCTGCGTGTGGTCGATCCGTCCCAGAGCGTGCCGGAGTCGGTCAGGGACGGGGAGGCCGAGCCCCGCGCGGTCCGTACGGGCCTGGCCGGGCTGCCCGCGCTGGTGGCCGAGGAACTGGCGCTGATCGGTGAGGGCCGCCTGGCCGTCATCACCCCGGACGCCGCTCATGCGCGGGTGGCGGCGCTGCTGCCGGATGGCGGCGATCTGGAGGCGCCCGTGGTGGTGCTGACGGTGACCCAGTGCAAGGGGCTGGAGTTCGACGCCGTCGTCGTGGTGGAGCCGGCGGCCATCATGGCGCAGTCACCGATGGGCGGCCAGGACCTGTATGTGGCGGTGACCAGGGCCACCCGCCGCCTGACGATCACCCACGAGAACGACCTGCCGCCGGTCTTGTCCCGCATGTCCAAAAAATCTACTTTGTAAAGGCGTCCGGGCGGGGCAAAAACCCAAACACATAATCGAATAAATACTCTCATTTAGAGGCTAGGGGCTTACGGAGGGTCACGGGTAGAGCTGGTCGGCGACCTCGCGGACGCGGGTGGTCACCTGTAGCAGGCAGCGCAGGGTCTCGGTGTCGAGGTGGTCCATGATGCGCCGGTAGTGGTCGAGACCGACATCGTTGATCTCGGCCAGGAGCTTGGCGCCCGCGTCCGTCAGCTCGACCCGGCGCACGCGCCGATCGTGGGGGTCTTCGCGCCGGCTGACCAGCCCATGGCTGACCAGCCGGTCGACGATGCCGGTCACGGTGCCCAGGCCGACGCCGAGGTCGTGGGCCAGCTCCTGCCCGGAGGCCGAACCGGTGTGCGACAGCAGCATGACAACCTTGAGTTGCCGCATGGTGAGGTTGGAGGTGAATAAGGCGGACTGGGTCTGGCTGAGGGCCCGCCCGAGGCCGCGCTGGGTCTCGGTGATCCGGCGGATCAGGTCTTCGCGTTCGTCGTCCACACTCACCTCTCGCTTCCTGAGAAGGTTATCAGGAAAGCCAAGGCGGCTTAAATATTCGTACAAGGCGAAGTGTTAGTCTGGGGCGAATTCTGAAGGGACGCTCATGACCGCATTCGCCCGGTTGAGTCTTGCCAACCGCAGCCTCGTGATCTTACTTTCGATCGTGATCACCGCGTTCGGCGCGTTCACGATCCCGCAGCTCAAGCAGCAGTTGCTGCCGTCGCTGTCGTTCCCCGGCGCGTTCGTGATCGCCTCCTATCCCGGGGCTTCGCCCGAGATCGTGGAAGACCAGGTGACCAAGCCGCTGGAGGACTCCTTCCAGGGGATTGACGGCATGGAGCAGATGACCTCCACCTCCAAGGAGGGCATGACCCAGGTTCAGGTGGCCTTCGCCTTCGGCACCGACATCGAGGCGTCGATCAGCAAGATGCAGCAGGCGGTCAGCCGGGTGCAGCCGCAGTTGCCCTCCGGTGTGGAACCCCAGGTGGTCGCGGGTAACACCGATGACATTCCGGTGCTGGTGCTGGCGGTGGGCGACGGCGGCGATGAGCGGGCGATGGCCGACAAGCTGCGCCAGATCATGGTGCCGGAACTGCAGGCCGTGAAGGGCGTACGGGAGGCGACGGTCACCGGCACCCGTGACGAGGTCGTCACGATCAAGCCGGACCTGAAGAAGATGGCGCTGGCCGGGGTGTCGGCGGCGCAGATCCCGGACGTGCTCAAGGCCAACGGGACGCCGATCCCGGCGGGCACGCTGAACTCCGGCTCCTCCTCGCTCACGGTGCAGGTGGGCGAGCGGGTCGATTCGATCGACAAGCTGAAGGACCTGTACCTGACTCCGGCCCAGCCGCAGGCCACCCCGGCCCAAGCACAGCCGCAGGCGCAGCCGCAGCAGGGCCGGCCGGGCGGGCAGCAGCAGCCGGGCGGCCGTCCGGCGCAGACGACCGCGCTCGCGCAGCCCAAGCCGCTCAAGCCGGTGAAGCTGGGTTCGGTGGCCGATATCACCCGCGGCCTGGCCGAGGCGACGACGATCACCCGTACCGACGGCCGGACCAGCCTGGGCGTGTCGGTGACGATGATGCCCGACGGCAACGCGGTGTCGATCTCCAACGCGATCCGCGAGAAGCTGCCCGACCTGGGCCGCTCGCTGGGCGACTCGTCGGAGACGGCCGTGGAGGTGGTCTTCGACCAGGCCCCCTACGTGCAGCAGTCGATCGAGAGCCTGACCACCGAGGGCCTGCTGGGCCTGGTGTTCGCGGTGCTGGTCATCTTGGTGTTCCTGCTGTCGGTGCGCTCGACGCTGGTGACGGCGGTGTCGATCCCGCTGTCGGTGGTGATCGCGCTGATCGCGTTGTGGGCGGGCGACTATTCGCTGAACATGCTGACCCTCGGCGCGCTGACGATCGCGGTCGGCCGGGTGGTGGACGACTCGATCGTGGTGCTGGAGAACATCAAGCGCCATCTCGGCTACGGCGAGGCGAAGCTGTTGGCGATCTTGTCGGCGGTACGCGAGGTGTCGGGCGCGGTGACGGCCTCGACGCTGACGACGGTGGCGGTGTTCGCGCCGATCGCGGTGGTCGGCGGCATGGTGGGTGAGTTGTTCGGCCCGTTCGCGGTCACGGTGGCGGTGGCGTTGCTGGCCTCGCTGGTGGTGTCGCTGACGGTGGTGCCGGTGATGGCGTACTGGTTCCTCAAGGCGCCGGCGCTGACGCCGGAGGAGGCGCGGGCGCAGCGGGAGGCGGCCGAGGCCAAGGAGCTGCGCAGCCCGCTGCAGCGCGCCTATCTGCCGGTGCTGCGCTTCGCGACGCGCTTCAAGCTGGTGACGATCCTGATCGGCCTGGCGGTGATGGTCGGCACGCTGGGACTGGCGGGCAGGCTGCAGACCAACTTCCTGGACTCCGCCGGCCAGAACACGATCTCGGTGTCGCAGAAGATGCCGGTGGGCACGGACCTGGCCACCACGGACGCGGCCGCCAAGAAGGTGGAGGGCGTCCTGGCCGGCCTGGACGGCGTGGAGACCTACCAGGTGAACGTCGGCGGCGGCAACGCGATGCGCGGCGGCGCCGGTGGCGGCGCGGATCGCGCGTCGTACTCGCTGACGCTGAAGGAGGGCGCCGACACCCCGGCGGTGGAGCAGACGCTGCGCGACAAGCTGACCGGCCTTTCGGACGTCGGTGAGGTGACGGTCGGCGGTTCGGGCGGCGGCGGCTTCTCCTCCGACTCCATCGACGTGGTCGTGCAGGCGGCCGACGCCGAGACGCTGCAGACCGCGGCCGACGCGGTCAAGACGGCCATGGGCCAGGTCTCGGGCCTGCGTGATGTGTCGTCGAACCTGGAGGCCAGCGCCCCGCGGATCGAGGTACGGGTCGACAAGGAGAAGGCGGCCGCCAAGGGCCTGTCGGAGGCGCAGATCGGCCAGTCGGTGGCGCAGGCCTTCCGCGGCGCGCCGCTGGGTCAGCTGACGCTGGACGGGCGGGCCAGCGACCTGGTGCTGCGCGTGGGTGAGGCTCCCGAGGACGTCAAGGAGATCGAGAAGCTGAAGCTGGCCACGGCGACGGGCCTGGTGAAGCTGTCGTCGGTGGCGGATGTCAAGCGGGTGGCCGGGCCGACGCAGGTGACCCGGATCGACGGTGAGCGCTCGGCGACGGTGTCGGCCAAGGCGACGGGTTCGGACCTGGGCAGCGTGACGCAGGCGCTGACGACGAAGCTGAACGGCGTCACGCTCGCCTCGGGCGCCTCCTACGAGATCGGCGGCGCCTCAGCCGATCAGCAGGACGCCTTCGCGGATCTGGGTCTGGCGATGCTGGCGGCCATCGCGATCGTGTTCATGATCATGGTGGCGACGTTCCGCAGCTTCGTGCAGCCGCTGATCTTGCTCGTGTCGATTCCGTTCGCCGCGACGGGCGCGGTCGGGCTGCTGGTGGCCACCAACACGGCAATGGGCGTGCCGGCCCTGATCGGCATGCTCATGCTGATCGGGATCGTGGTGACCAACGCGATCGTGCTGATCGACCTGATCAACCAGTACCGCGCCCAGGGGTTGGGGATCGTCGAGGCCGTGATCGAGGGCGGCCGGCGCAGGCTGCGGCCGATCCTGATGACGGCGGTGGCCACGATCTGCGCGCTGACGCCGATGGCGCTGGGCGTGACGGGGCAGGGCGGGTTCATCTCCCAGCCGCTGGCGGTCGTGGTCATCGGCGGGCTGATCACCTCGACCCTGCTGACGCTCGTCCTGGTTCCGACCCTCTACACGATGGTGGAGCGGGCCAAGGAGCGGCTGCGCCGCAAGCCGGCCGAGCCGAAGAAAGAAGCGGCGAAGGTTCTGGCTCCGACCCCGTAACGCAGAGGGGTGCTCCGCCCGTACGGCCTGGTGCCGTACGGGCGGAGCTGTGTGAATAGACTTGTCCGACGTGACTTCCAAGCCGCGTATCCCTGATGTCCTGGCCGCCCGTTATGCCTCCGCGGAGCTGGCCCGGTTGTGGTCCCCCGAGTACAAAGTCGTCGCCGAGCGGCGGCTGTGGCTGGCGGTGCTGCGGGCGCAGGCGGAGCTCGGGGTCACGGTCCCGCAGGAGGCGGTCGCCGACTACGAGAAAGTGGTCGAGCAGGTCGATCTGGCCTCCATCGCCGCGCGGGAGCGGGTGACGCGCCACGATGTGAAGGCGCGCATCGAAGAGTTCAACGCGCTGGCCGGGCACGAGCAGGTCCACAAGGGCATGACCTCGCGTGACCTGACCGAGAACGTCGAGCAGCTGCAGATACGCGACAGCCTCCTGCTGGTACGCGACCGGGTGGTGGCGTTGCTGGCCCGGCTGGCGCGGCTGGCCGAGGAGCATGAGGCGACCGTGGTGGCGGGCCGTTCGCACAACGTGGCGGCGCAGGCCACCACGCTGGGCAAGCGGTTCGCCTCGGCGGCCGATGAGCTGCTGGTGGCCTTCGGCCGGCTGGAGGAGCTGATCGCCCGCTACCCGCTGCGCGGCATCAAGGGACCGGTGGGCACCGCCCAGGACATGCTGGACCTGCTGGACGGCGACCGCGCGAAGCTGGCGGAGCTGGAGGGCCGGGTGGCCGCGCACCTGGGGTTCGAGCGGCGTTTCACCAGCGTGGGCCAGGTGTACCCGCGCTCGCTGGACTTCGAGGTCGTCTCGGCGCTGGTACAGCTGGCGGCCTCGCCGTCGTCGCTGGCCAAGACGATCCGGCTGATGGCCGGGCACGAGCTGGTGACGGAGGGGTTCAAGGAGGGACAGGTCGGCTCGTCGGCGATGCCGCACAAGATGAACACCCGCTCCTGCGAACGGGTGAACGGCCTGACGGTGGTGCTGCGCGGTTACGCCTCGATGGTGGCCGAGCTGGCCGGCGATCAGTGGAACGAGGGCGATGTGTCGTGCTCGGTGGTACGCCGGGTGGCGCTGCCGGACGCCTTCTTCGCCTTCGACGGGCTGGTGGAGACGATGCTGACGGTCCTGGACGAGTTCGGCGCGTTCCCGGCGGTGATCTCGGCGGAGCTGGACCGCTACCTGCCGTTCCTGGCCACGACGAAGATGCTCATGGCGGCGGTCCGCGCCGGGGTGGGCCGGGAGCGGGCACACGAGCTGATCAAGGAGCACGCCGTGGCTTCGGCGCTGGCGATGCGCTCGCGCGGCGCGGCCAACGAACTTCTCGACCGGCTGGCGGCCGATGAGCGTTTCCCGCTGGACCGTGACGCTCTGGCGGCGCTGCTGACCGACCGGGTCTCGTTCACCGGCGCGGCGGCCGAGCAGGTGGCGGCGGTGTCGCGGTCGGTGGGCGAGATCGTGGCGGCCCATCCGGAGGCGGCGGCCTACCAGCCGGGCTCGATTCTGTGATCGCCGAGCTGTCGCGGCATGCGCGACGCGGCTGGTACGGCACGCGCTGAGCGAGATGGGGCCCTCGTATCGGCCGGTGGGTGAGGCCGACCTGGTGGGAGGGGCCGGGCGGCACTGATGGTGGATGAGGGCAACCGGGCGGCGATCGGGGTGTACGAGCGGATCGGCTACCGGCGCCGCGCGCTCATGGCTTCGCAGGTGGTGTAGAGCGGGCCTGTCGAGGGGGCCGCTGCCGTACGGGAACGGCGGGTTTTGCGCCCTTATGGGCGGGCGTGGCGGAGCAGTTCGGTGAGCAGGGGGCGCAGGGCGGCGGGTACCTCGGACTCGGCTAGCTCGGTGACCTGGTCGCCGGTGGGGCGGTGGACGGTCAGCCGGTAGCGGGGCTGGGACGATCCGGGCGGCTCGGTGGCCGCGCCGGAGCGGAGGTGCCGCAGCAGGTCGTCGACGGCCTCGTCCAGGTCGGTGTCGAGGGTGGCGGTGCGGCGCAGGCCGGTGAAGCCGCCGCTGGTTTCGAGCGTGACACGCATCTGCGTCCTTCCGGCGGGCTGTTCACCCCACGGTACGGGGCTCCGCACGGGTCCGGGCGGGCTTGGCCGCGCGACCCTCGCGGCAAGTCTTGTCGCCGGACCCGTGCACAGGGGGTTACCAGAATCCCTGCTGCCTGGCGGCGCTGCGGACGGTCTGAGGGGACTGGCGGGGGACGAGGCCGGCGCGGGCCAGGATGCGGGCCTGGGCGACGGCGACGGTGGCGGCGTCGGCGAACTTGGCGTTGGGCCACAGGTTCTGCAGCGTCTGGTACATGATCACGGTGGCGGCGTCGAGGCCGAGGTCCTGGCTGATGAGGTAGAACCAGCGGTTGGTGATGCCGGACATGATGTGCGGGTCGGCGGGTTCGAAGTAGCCGGACATGTCGCGAGGTTGCGGGTCGCGGCCCATCAGAGGGTTGTCGAAGGCGGTGCCGGGTTCGGCCATGTTGCGCAGCGCCTCGCCGTACAGGTCGTCGGCCATGATCTCGTCGCCGATGAGCCAGTTGTGGGTGTGGGCGTCCTGGCCGCCCGCGTAGGCGTCGATGGCGGTGCCGAGCATGTCGCTGAAGGATTCGTTCAGGGCGCCGCTCTGGTCGTTGGTGTAGTTGAGGTTGGCGCTGAACTGGGTGACGCCGTGGGTGAGCTCGTGGGCGCACACGTCCATGCTGGCGGTCAGGTCCTTGAAGACCTGACCGCTGCCGTTGCCGAACACCATGCGCAGGCCCGAGTCGTCCCAGAAGGCGTTGTCGAAGGCGAGGCCGAAGTTGACGTTGGCGACGAGGTTGAGCCCGGCGTTGTCGATGGACTCGCGGCCGAGCCGGTCCTTGTAGTAGGTGCGTACCGTGCCGAGGCGGTCGTAGGCGTCGTTGGCGTTCTGGGCGGCGACGGCGGGGTCTCCTTCGCCGCGGATGAAGGTGACGTCGAAGGTCCACTGGTTGAGGTCGTCGTAGACCAGGCGTCCGCCGGTGCCGGGTTTGGGGACGGTGAGCCCCGGCGGGACGCTTTCGGGTTCGGCGGTCATGCGCTGCTGGGCCAGGGGGAGGGCGTCGGTGCTGCGCCGGCCGCGGCGGAACTGGGCGGAGACGACGGCTGAGCGCTGGGCCGGTGAGGGTTCGGCGCTCTGCTGTGCCTGGACCTTGGCGATGTGGTCGAGGACGTGGGGCGGGACGAAGGAGCAGCGATATGCCATGGCTGAGCCCTTTTGGCGGGAACGGATTCTGACGTTTCCACGTAAGCGGGGCCGGGTGCGGGGCGCATCGGTGGCGGTCTCAGGGCTATCCCTAGGCGGCGTCCGGGCCGGGATTCGGGGTGGCCGGAAAATCGGATGAGGTTCGGCAGGCCGTCAGGCACAGTTGACAGTGTGATGTCCGATTTTGTTCCTGGTATCGAGTTGTCCCGAGACTTTTATGCCGAGGTGGTGGCGCCGCTGGTGGAGCGGGTGCCGCACAGTGCCGCGCTGATCGGGCCGGGCTCGGAGGTGCTGGCCTTCGACACGGGCCGCTCCGCCGATCACGACTGGGGCCCGCGGGTGCTGGTGTTCGTGGAGCCGGAGCGGGTGGCGCAGGTGGAGGCGCAGGTGCTGGCCGGGCTGCCCGAGCGGTTTCGGGGGCTGGAGACGGTGTTCGACTACCACGGTGCCCGGCGGCCGGGCGTGGTGGTCGCCGATCTGGAGGCGTGGCTGGTGGAGCGGCTGGGGTTCGACCCGCGGCGCGGGGTGTCGCTGCTGGACTGGCTGTCGGTGCCGTGGCAGAGCCTGGCGGAGGTGACGCTGGGGGAGGTGTTCCATGACGGGCTGGGCGGGCTGGAGGAGGCCCGGGCGGCGCTGCGCTGGTATCCGGGCGATGTGTGGCGGTACGTATTGGCGTGCCAGTGGCGGCGCATCGCCCAGGAGGAGCCGTTCCCCGGCCGGTCGGGAGAGGTGGGGGATGAGCTCGGCTCGGCCGTCGTGGGGGCACGGCTGAGCCGGGAGGTGATGCGGCTGGCGCTGCTGCTGCGCCGCCGCTACCCGCCCTACGCCAAATGGCTGGGCAGCGCCCTGGCGCGGATGCCCGGCTCGACGGAGCTGGGGGAGTCGCTGGGGCTGGCGGTGGCCGCCCGGTCATGGCGGGAGCGGGAGGACGGGCTGGCCGCCGCCTACGGGCGGCTGGCGGCGCTGCAGAACCGGGTGGCGCTGGCCGAGCCGCTGGATGAGCGGGTACGGGACTTCCACGACCGGCCCTTCCGCGTCATCGGCGGCGACCGGTTCGTCCAGGCGCTGCTGGGATCGGTGTCGGACCCGGTGATCAGGGGGTTGCCGGTGGTGGGGTGCGTGGACCAGCTGTCGGACTCGGTGGACCTGCTGCTGGAGCCGCGCCGCGCCCGGGCGGTGACGGCGGCGGCTCTCGGCCTGGGCGCCTGAGCGCCGCTCAGGCCCGCCTACGGCCGAACAGGCGGGCGCCGCCGAACACGCACACGGCCGCCAGGGCCACGGTGACGGCGGCGCCGGTCAGGACGGTGGCGTTGGCGTAGTGGCCCTGGAAGACCTGCCGTACCGCGTCGACGGTGTAGCGCAGGGGCACCACGCGGGAGGCGGCGTCGAGCCAGCCCGGCGCCAGGCTCATCGGCAGCAGCAGGCCCGACAGCAGCATGAGCGGCATGCCGGCGGTGTTGGCGATGGCCGCGAACTCCGGCGGCGTGGCGACGTTCATGGCCAGCCCGTAGGACAGGGCTGACAGGGCGGCGGCCAGGACGGCGACGAAGGCCAGGCCCAGCACGATCCCGGCCAGCGGGGCGCGCAGCCCGAAGGCCAGGCCGAGCCCGACGAGCAGGATCGACTGGGCCAGCAGTTGCACGACGTCGCGCAGCGTGCGGCCCAGCAGCAGGGCCAGCGGGTGGACGGGGGTGACGCGCATGCGGTCGATGACGCCGAGGTTGCGGTCCATCAGCAGGCCGAGCCCGACGAACGAGCCGCCGAGCAGGGCGAGCTGCACCAGTACGCCGGGCACCAGCGCCTGCCAGGACGATCCGCCCACGCCGAGGTCGAGCCTGGTCAGCAGCGGGCCGAACAGCGCCAGGAACAGCAGCGGCTGCAGCATGCCGAACCAAAGGCTGGTCGTGGAGCGCAGCGTGGCGCGCAGGTAGCGGCCGAAGATGATGCCGGTGTCGGCGAGGAGGGTCATGAGGGGTCCGTATTCCTGTGGGTCTACTAGATGGACAGGGGTTCGCCGGCGGTGGTGCGGCCGGTGATGGCCAGGAAGGCCTCCTGCAGGCTGGCGGCCGGATCGCCGGTGTGGCGGGACTTGAGCTCGGCGGGGGTGCCTTCGGCGACGACCGCTCCGGCGTCCACGACGACGATGCGGTCGGCGAGCGCGTCGGCCTCGTCTAGGTAGTGGGTGGTCAGGAAGACCGTCGTGCCGTGCTCGGCGCGGATGCGGCGCACCAGCTCCCACAGCTCGGCGCGGCTACCGGGGTCCAGGCCGGTGCTCGGCTCGTCGAGGAAGAGCACCTGCGGCCGGTTGACCAGGCCGAGCGCGATCTCCAGCCGGCGGCGCTGGCCACCGGACAGGGCGGCGCTCGGCCGGTCCATCAGCTCCACCAGAGCCAGGTCGCGGGCCAGCTCCTCGGCCCGCTCGCCGGCCTGGCTTTTGGTCAGGCGGTGCAGCCGGCCCTGGGTGATGAGCTCCTCGCGTACGCCGCAGCCGGGGTCGAGGCCGCCGGACTGGGCGACGTAGCCGATGCGGCGGCGTACTCCGGCGGGGTCGGCGAGCAGGTCGTGCCCGGCCACCTCGGCGTGGCCGCCGCTGGGCGGCAGGAGGGTGGTGAGCATGCGGACGGTGGTGGTCTTGCCGGCGCCGTTCGGGCCGAGGAAGCCGAGGATCTCGCCGCGCCGCACGGTCAGGTCGATGCCGCGTACGGCGTGGACGGGGCCTTTGGCCAGGGTGAAGGTACGGGCCAGGCCCCGGACGTGGATGGCTGGTTCAGGCATGCCGCCGATAGAACCACACTCCACTCCAAAATTGCAATCGACTTAAAGTTTGGAGTTGAGTTAAGCTATTCGGCATGACCGAGGGCTTGCGGGAACGCAAGAAGCAGCAGACCCGCCACCGCATCCGCGACGTGGCCACCGCCCTGTTCGTCGAACGCGGCTTCGACCACGTCACCATCGCCGAAGTCGCCGCGGCGGCCGAGGTGTCCGTCAACACCGTCTACAACTACTTCCAGACCAAGGAAGACCTCGTCCTGCCGCCCGAGGAGGCCTCACCCCAGCGCCTGGCCGACATCGTGCGCCACCGCCCCGCCGGCCAGGCCGCCGTCCCCGCCGTCCTGGAACACCTGCGCCAGGAGGTACGGCGGCGCGAACGCAAGCTCGGCCTGACCGACGGCTTCGGCCGCGTCTTCGACATGATGAGCGCCGCCCCCACCCTCACCGCCCGCCTGGGCGACCTCGGCCGGCAGATGACCGACGAACTGGCCGCCGTCCTGGCCGAGGAGAGCGGCGCCGCGCCCGGCGACCCCCTGCCCGCCATGGTGGCCTGGCACATCGGCGGCTTCCACGCGCTGGTCTACGCCGAGATCGGCAAACGGACCGCGGCAGGACAGAGCCCCGACGCCATCGCCGCGGCCGTGCTGGAACTCATCGACGTCTACGAGGACCTGCTCGGAGACCGTCTTCGTACCTACGCCACACGTAAGGACTGACCCATGTTCAGAGTGACGATCCGCGGCACCTTCCAGGGCCTGGACGAGGCCACGCGTGAGGCCGTACGGGCCGCGGCAGGCGCCGCCTTCACCGAGGCCGGGACCTTCACCCACGACCAGAGCGTGTCGGCCTTCACCTTCCGCTGCCAGATCCCCGCGGGCCCCGACGACGGCGAGCACGAGGCCACCGCGGCCGCGATGGCCGCCCTGGACGCCCACGGACACCCCTACCACGTGCTGCGCGTCGCGGTCACGGACATGCGCGACATCAAGATCCGCCGCAAGGGCCGCCCGAGAGCGAGCTCGGGCTGAGCTCCGACACCGGCCTTCAGCGGCGGGCGTTGGCGGCGATGGCCAAGCGGAAACAGGCCGCCAGATCCTCCACGACCGCCGCCGCCTCGGCCTTGAGCCGCACCCAGTCGGCTTTGGTGCAGGCGGCGACGCGGCGCCGGCTCTGCTCATACCGCTCACCGCCGCCCCAGCGCCGCTCCACCTCCGCCTCGTGATCCTCCGGCCGGAAACCGCCGGACACCTCCAGCCGTTCGGCCGGACTCAGCGCGACGCTCATCGTATGAGCCTGCATCGCCCGCTCCACCGCGGCGATCACCTCACTCAGCCGCTCGGACCTACGCACCAGCAACTCATGCTGGCGGCGCAGATGCGTCAGCTCATCGGCACGCGGCTCGTCCAGAATGACGGCCACCTCCTCCAGCGCGAAACCCAGCTCCCGATACAGCAGCACTTGCTGCAGCCTGACCAGATCCGCCTCGGTGTAACGCCGGTAACCGGCCGCCGTCCGCTCACCCGGACTGAGCAGGCCGATGTCGTCATAGTGATGCAGCGTCCGCACGGTGACACCGGCCAGCCTGGACACCTGCCCCACGGAAAAGCTCATGACCCCCACCATGAACCCTCACGTTACGTCAGGCACAAGCCCGGGCTGGACTCTCCCACAGCCGGAGGCCCCATGCTGGGGGACGTGGACGACGACCTCCTGCCGATCGGACAGTTCGCCCGGCTCACCCGCCTGAGCGTCAAGCAGCTGCGGCACTACGACGAGATCGGGCTGCTCCGGCCCGCCTGCGTGGACACCGCCACCGGCTACCGCTACTACCGCGCCGCCCAGGCCCGCACGGCGATGTCGATCGGGCTGCTGCGCTCCCTCGACGTGCCGCTGCCCGTCGTCGGCCAGGTCCTGGCCGGCACCGAAGGCGCCCTGGAGTCCGTACACGACACACTGGAGGCCGAACTGGCCCGGCGGCGGCGCACACTGGCCTCCCTGGAACGCGTCATAGCCGACGGCCTGCCCGCCACCCAGGTCCGCATCGTCACCGAACCGGCCCACCGCGTCGCGCTCGTGCGCGAACGCGCCACCGGCCCGGCCGACATCGCCCGCGCCACCACCGCCGCGATGACACGCCTGACAGCCGGCCTGCTGTACGGGCCGGCGACCCGATCCGACACCGACACCGACACGCCCCCAGCACTGCCCGGTGGGGGAGCGGCGGGCGGCGGCCCGCACTTGATCGGCCTGTTCCCCGTCGACCTGACCGATGACTTCGACGTGACCGCCGCGCTCGTTCTGGCAGACGGCTGGCACACCGGCGGGGGAGCACAGGTGGACGTGCTGCCCGGCGGTACCTTCGCCGCCGCCACCCACCTCGGCCCCTACGACCAGATCTCCCTGACCGCCCATGCCGTCCTGGCCTGGTGCGCCGAACGCCGCCACCCCATGCGCGGCCCGATCCGCGAGGTGTACGTGTCCGACCCGGCCCACACCCCGCCCGACCAGCTGATCACCCACCTGATGATCCCTTTGGAGGACGAACCATGAGCGCCGAACTGATCACCCAAGGCCCCGTCACCTGCCTGAACGTCACCGGCCTGGGCGAGCCAGGCGGAGCCGAGCACCTGTCCGCGATCGGCGCCCTGCACGCCGTCGCCGGCGCGATGGGCGGCCCCGCCGGACCGCTGGAAGGCCTGTGGTGGGTGGAGGACGAACGCCCGGGGCTGCAGGTGCCGCGCGAGCAGTGGCGCTGGCACCTGCTGCTGCCCCTGCCCGCCACCCCCGAGCCCGGACGCCTGGAACAGGCCCGCGAGTCCGTACGCGCGAGCGGCGCGGCCGTCGACCGCGTACGGGTGGCCGTCTTCACCGAGGGACAGTGCGTACAGATGCTGCACCACGGCCCCTACAGCGAGGAACCCGCGACCCTGAAGGTGATGGAGGAGTACATGGACGAGCACGGCCTGGTGGCCAACGGGCCGCACCACGAGGTGTACCTGACGGCGTTCGACGACCCCGACCCGCGCACACTGCTGCGCCAGCCCGTCCGCCCGGCATGAACCGCCTCACCCGTTAATCAGGGGTTCATCTGGGGTCGCACGATCTTCCCCCGCCGCCGCGCCGGCTCTTACATTCCGAAGCGTCACCCCATCCCGAGCGTCACCGCGGACACACCGGCCCAGCGAGATCAGGCCGCTCAGCCACCGCGGCCGCGTCGGGCGCGAAGGTAAGAGCCGGCAAGGAGACAGACCGTGTTCAAGCGCATCGCCCTCATCCCTGTGCTATTACTCGCCTTTCTGGGAGTGGCGAACCCCGCCCCGGCCCAGGCGCACGAGCCGCGCCACCTGCGCATCCTGCTCACCAACGACGACGGCTACACCTCCACCTACCTGCAAGGACTGCGCCAGAAGCTGATCGAGGCGGGCCACGAGGTGACGGTTGTCGCCCCCGACAGCGACGTCAGCATCACCGGCACGGCGATCAACGCCAAGTTCGGCACCACGCTGCAGGCCACCCAGAAGGAGCCCGGCGTCTGGGCCGTCGGGGGCAGCCCCAGCGACGCGGTCGCGTTCGGGACGCGCGTCGTGTTCGCCGGCAACCCGCCGGACCTGGTGGTCTCGGGCCCCAACCCGGGCGAGAACGTCGCCGCGACCGCCAACTACTCCGGCACCGTCGCCGCGACGATCACCGCCATCACCGGCGGCATCCCCGCCGTAGCGGTCAGCGTCGCCAGGAGCGGCGGCTCCTTCCCCAGCGCCGACCAGTCGATCGCCTTCGCCGTCAAACTCGTCGACCGGCTGGCGGCGACCTCACGCGGCGCCGTCCTGCCCGCCCGCACCGCGCTGAACGTCAACTACCCCGTCACCCCCAACGGCAAGGTCACCGTCGCCAAGCTGGGAACCTCGCTGCCGTTCTCCACCGACTACACCCTCGACTCCACCGCGTGCGCCACCTGCTACCGCATCCTGCCCCTGCCGGCCACCGCCCCCGACCCGGTGACCGACGCCGACCGCACCCTGCTGGCCGCGGGCAACGTCACCATCACCCCGCTGGACGGTAACTGGGAAGCGGGACCGGCCACCGCCACCATCATCCGCCTCCGCCTCAACGCCCTGACCCCCTGAGCCCGGAGCACCCCGCCGGGAACACCGTGGGCCCACAACCCGACCCCACCCTGCGGCGCCAACCCTGCGGCGAGCACGAGCGGAGCGGTGAGCACGAGCGGAGCCGCACGAGGGGCGAGCACGACAGAGCGGCGCGATATGGCTGCGCGGCTCCTGAACCGCGACTGCTAAACCGCGGTGAGGATCACAGGCCCGTCGTCGGTGATGGCCACCGTGTGCTCGCTGTGGGAGGCGCGCGAGCCGTCAACGGTCCGCAACGCCCACCCGTCGGCGGCCGTGAGGTAGCGGCCGTCGCCGCCCGCGGTGAACATCGGCTCGATCGCCAGCACCAAACCCGTCCGCAGCACCAGCCCGCGGCCCGGCCGCCCCTGGTTGGCCACGTGCGGGTCCTCGTGCATCTTCCGCCCGATCCCGTGCCCGCCGAAGTCGATCGGCACGCCATAGCCGCTCGCCACCGCGACCGAGGAGATGGCGTGCCCGATGTCGCCCATCCGGTTACCCGGCAGCATCGCGGCGATGCCCGCCCGCAGCGCCTCCTGCGTCGCCTCGATGAGCGCCACGTCACGGGCGCGCGGCAGCCCCACCACGAAGCTGACCGCCGAGTCGCCCGCCCACCCGTCGAGGTAGGCGCCGCAGTCGATGCTGACCAGGTCACCGTCCTTGAGCCGGTAACGGTCCGGGATGCCGTGCACGATCACGTCGTTGATCGACGCGCAGATGACCGCCGGGTAGGGCGTCGGCGCGAAGTGCGGCTGATAGCCCAGGAACGCGGGCGTGGCACCCGCCTCGGCGATGATGGTGGCCGCCAGCTCGTCCAGCTCGTCGACCCGCACCCCCACCGCGGCATGCTTGACGATCGCCTGCAGCGCCCGCGCCACCACGCGGCCCGCTTCGCGCATCGCCTCGATCTCCGCCAATGTCTTGATCTCCACCATGTCGATAACTATACCGGTATTTTTATCCCGGCGGCATCTGTATCCCAGCTGTAGACTTGGGTTCATGGTCCGACCCTCGCTGACCCCCGAAGAGCGACGGCGCGGCGAGCAGCTCGGCCTGCTACTCCGCGACGTGCGCGGCGACCGCAGCATCGTCGAAGTCGCCGCCGCGGCCGGCATGTCCGCCGAAACCCTCCGCAAGATCGAGACCGGCCGCATCCCCACCCCGGCCTTCTTCACCATCGCCGCCCTGGCCGACGTCCTCGGCGTCTCTCTCGACCACCTCGCCCTGCGGCTCACCCCCGCCACACCCGCCTGAGCGAGACAAAACCGCGCCCGCTCAACCGCTCACCGCCGCCCCAGAGCCCACCCCGGCCACGCGAGACGAGCTAGGCCAAAGCGGGCTGGGCGGAAGCGGGCGAAGCGCAGGCGGGCCCGCTCACCGATCCGGGTCGGCCCGCTTCAACAACGGATGCGCCCGCATCGCCCCCTCCAGCTCACCCGGCAACTCATCGCGGTAACGCCCCAGCGTCGACAGATCACTGTGCCCCAGCACCCGCCGCACCGCGTCCATGTCCACCGCGTCCGCCAGCAGATGCGTCGCCGTCGTATGCCGCAACCCATGCGGCGTCACCGACCGCCGCTGCTCGGCCGCCACCCGCCGCTGCACCCGATCGATCACCGCCTGCACATCGCCACGCGCCAGCCGCCGCCCCCGCCACGACAACAACAACGCCTTGTCCGGCACTTCCGCCCGCTCCCGCGCCAGATAGGCCTCCAACGCCAGCGCCACATCGCGGGGGAGCGGCACATCCCGGGTGCGGCCCCCCTTGCCGAAGATCCGCCAATAACGCACCCCGTCATTGGTGTAGAAATCCTCGACATTGGCCCGCACCAGCTCCGACACCCGCGGCCCCAGCGTCGACAACAGCAACACGATCAACGCATCACGCAACTCCGTCCGCTGATCACGCCGCCCCGCCGCCGGCGCCTCGCCCGCCGACCGCGCCGCCCCGATCAGCCCCTGCGCCTGCTCCCGCGTCAACGCCCGCCGCTCGGGCCGCAGCCCGCCCCGCTCCCTGGCCGTCACCGTCGACAACGCCATCGGATTGATCTGGATCCAGCCCGCCAGCGACGCGTACTTGAACAACGCCGAGATCGAACGCCGAAACCGCGCCTGCGACGACGGACTCTGCCCCCCGCCACCTGCCGAACGCCGGCCATCCGGCTTACGCGCGAACGCCAGCAAAATCGCATCGACGTCCTCACCCGACAGGTCGTCCAGCACCGTCGACTCCCCGGCCAGCGCCACCAGCGTCGCCACATCACGCGCATACAGCTCCGCCGTCGCCTGCGACAATGCCCCCGTCAACGTCTTGGCCCGCACCAGCTCCACATAGCGGTCGGCCGCCTCCACCACCGTCAGCCGATCCAGCTCAGCAGGCCGCACCGTCCCCCCTCACCCCAAGATCCACCGAAGATCCACACAGGCAGACGGTAGCGGGCCCCACCGACAGAATCAGATGTCGCGGAAGGTCTCGATCCGCGCCCCCAGCGCGTTCAGCCGCTCGGCCAGATCCTCATACCCCCGGTTGATGACGTACACATTGCGCAGCACCGACGTGCCCTCACCCGCCATCATCGCCAGCAGCACCACCACCGCGGGCCGCAGTGCCGGCGGGCACATCATCTCCGCGCTGCGCCAGCGCGTCGGCCCCTCCACCAGCACCCGATGCGGATCCAGCAACTTCACCGACGCCCCCAGCCGCGTCAGCTCCGTCAGATAGATCGCCCGGTTGTCGTAGACCCAGTCATGGATCAGCGTCGAACCCTGCGCCGTCGCCGCGATCGCCGCGAAGAACGGCACATTGTCGATGTTCAGCCCCGGGAACGGCATCGGGTGGATCTTGTCGATGGGGGAGACCAGCTTGGACGGCCGTACCGTCAGATCCACCAGCCGCGTCCGCCCGTTGGCCGCCGCGTACTCGGCACCCCGATCGTGATCGAGGCCCATCTCCTCCAGAACCGCCAGCTCGATCTCCAGGAACTCCACCGGCACCCGGCAGATCGTCAGCTCCGACTGCGTCACCACCGCCGCCGCCAGCAGGCTCATCGCCTCCACCGGGTCCTCAGAGGGGGAGTAGTCGACATCCCGCTCGATCGAGGCCACCCCGTGGACCGTCAGCGTCGTCGTGCCCACGCCCTCCACCCGCACGCCCAGCTCCTCCAGGAAGAAGCACAGGTCCTGCACCATGTAATTGGAGGAGGCGTTGCGGATCACCGTCACACCGTCGTGGCGCGCCGCCGCCAGCAGCGCGTTCTCCGTCACGGTGTCACCCCGCTCGGTCAGCACGATCGCCCGCGACGGCGACACCCCCCGGTCCACCCGCGCGTGGTAGAAACCGCCCGTCGCCGTGATGTCCAGTCCGAAGTGCCGCAACGCCGACATGTGCGGCTGCACCGTGCGCGTCCCCAGGTCGCAGCCGCCCGCGTACGGAATCTGGAACTGGTCCGTACGATGCATCAACGGCCCCAGGAACATGATCACACTCCTGGTACGCCGCGCCGCCTCGGTGTCCATCGCCTCCAGCTCCAGCCGGGCCGGAGGCACGATCTCCAGGTCACTGCCCTCGTTGATCCACCGCGCCCGCACCCCGATCGAGGCGAGCACCTCCAGGATCCGGTAGACCTCCTCGATCCGCGCCACCTTACGCAGAATCGTCCGCCCCGAGGTCAGCAGCGACGCGCACAGCAGCGCCACACACGCGTTCTTGGAGGTCTTGACATCGATGCTGCCCGACAGCCGCCGCCCGCCCACGACCCGCAGATGCATCGGCCCGGCATAGCCCAGCGACACGATCTCACTGTCGAGCGCCTCACCGATCCGCGCGATCATCTCAAGACTGATGTTCTGGTTACCGCGCTCGATCCGGTTCACCGCGCTCTGACTCGTCGCCAGAGCATCCGCCAGCTGCAGCTGCGTCCACCCACGGTGCTGGCGCGCGTCACGAATCAGCCGGCCGATCCGCACGAGATAATCATCAGTCATAACACGACAACATATCTCACATATGAGATGCGGCCGCACCCGACCCCGCCGACGCGCCGGACAACTCCCGATGCACCGCCAGATGCTCCGGCGTCCTCCCCACCTTACGCTTGTGCACGAACGCCTGACGCGCCTGCCGGAACCCATTACGGTCATCGAACATATCCCGGCTCATCTCCGCCAGCTCCTCCACCCGATAGGCCTCCAACGGCTTACGCCGCTCATCGGCCTCCCGCACCTCCCGCTTGATCCCCAGCAACCGCTCATAATCATCCCCGGCCGCCAACCGCTCGGCGTACTCCAGCACCGACCGCTCGAACTCCAGCCGCGACCCCGCCATCATCCGATCGGCCAGCCCCAGCTCCACCGCCTGCGCCGCACCCACCGGCAACGCCTCACCCGTCAGCCGCCCCGCCACCGACGCACCCACCCGCCGAGGCAGCACGTACGTCCAGAACTCCGACCCGAACAACCCCATCGTCCGATAGTGCGGATTCAACACCACACCCTCACGAATCAGCACCCGATCCGCGCCCAGCCCCATCATCACGCCACCCGCACCCGCGTTACCGCCCACCGACGTCACCACCAGCTGCCCCGTACACGCGATCACCTCACGACACACCTGGTTGATCGCGTTGATGTTCATCCACGCCTCCAGCTCCGGATGACGCGCCGCCTCGATCACATTCAGATGGATGCCGTTGGAGAACACCTCACCACCCCGCAGCACCACCACCCGCGTGTCCTGCGCCGCCGCGTACCGCAACGCCGAGGCCAGCCGCCGGCACTGCTCGGTCGACATAGCGCCGTTGTAGAAGTCGAAACTCACCACCCCCACCGCGTCACTACGGTCATAGGTCACCTCGCTGTAACCCGGCCGCTCCTCCAGCCCCGCCACCCGCTCAGCCAGCACCATCGCCGCCGGCAGCTTGATCGCCCCCGGCTCCTCGGCCCGCAGATGCCCCACCCACACCGTGCCATCACCGGTGTGCACCAGCACCGCGCCCTCACGCCGCGCCACCACCGACCCCGGCGTCCCCACGACGACCGGGCCCCGATACACATCGAACACCCGCATCATCCGCCCCTCCAGCAGCACCCGCCCACCCGGCGCCCCATCGGCCGAACGCACCCGGCGCAACACCGCGTCCGTCGGCTCCGACCAGGAGAACTCCCGGTCGCCATGCCGCATCGCCGGCCGCAACCGCCCCCGCACCAGCGGCGAACGATAATCCAGCGGCACCGGCGCGAACCCCGCGTCCATCGCCTTGGCCGCCACCTCCACCACCAGCTCCACCGCGGCGTCGGCCACCGGCCCGTTGTAGAGGGCGGACTTGCGCGGCGGCTCGGCCGGCATCGCGAACGTCCGGAACCCCCAGATCGGCCCCGCGTCCATCTCCTCCACCGCCTGCAGCGCCGTCACACCCCACTCCGGCTCGGCGTCGGCGATCGCCCAGTCCAGCGAGGACGGGCCGCGGTCGCCGGGCGGCCCGGGGTGAATGATGATCGTGCGGTGGTTCTGCCACAGCAGCGCCGGGACCTTCTCCTTCAGGAACGGGCAGATGATCAGGTCGGGTTTGGCCAGCTGGGCCGCCTCGAGCATCACCTGCTCCGAGACGGCCAGCTCGACGGTGACGTCGTGACCGGCCCGGCGCAGTTCCAGCCAGGCACGCTGGGTCAGGCCGTTGAAGGAGGAGCAGAGCAGCAGAATACGCAACGGAGAACTTCTTTCAGGCGGGTCGTTCGAGGGGTACGGGGGCTCGCCGTGTGCGGGCCCGGGGGAGAGGGGCCGGCTCAGCCGGGCACACCTGGGCGCGGGTGACCCCACCGGTCCCAGATGTTTACGGCAGTCCCATATGGCCCGTACATGCCCTCGATGCTGACACGAACCTGCAAGTGCTGATGACACATCTCGGCAAAAATCCGCCCGAACCGGCCCCAAATGACCAGATTTGTCGGAATCGAATGTGGGGGAGAGGCACCGAAACGGCCCCCAAACTCCCCTCCGCGTCCCGACAGCCGCACCCGCCGCGCGACCGAAACCCCGACCCGGACCGCTTGACACTTGCGGCGCCTCACCGTGATTCCGCCCCCTCCGGTCTGGCTTTCTGTCCTGTCGCAAAAGGGGCCCAACTTCACCGGCCACCGTGACCCGTCACCCGATCCCAACGGGAACAACGGGACCGCCACCCTCGCGGTGATCGGGCCGGGCAAGGATCACCCAGTTTCAGGGCCGAGACGCCGACGGTGCCGGGACGTGCGATTGCTCGCGTGCGAGCAGCACACCCGGTCGAAGCCTCGAAGCCTCGTTCGACGTAAGCCTTGGCGACCGCGTCGTCCAGCCGGTCATCGAGACGCTTCTGCTCCTGCACCGTGACCGCCGCAGGGTGGGGTCGACGATCAACTCCTCCGGTTGGAGCTGGAAACCGAGGTCCCGGACGATCTTCGAGGGGACGAAGATCGCCTCCATGTGCGGATCGGCGGCCCTGGCGCCGACCGCCGGGACGGTCCTGGTCGTCGCGTCGTTCTCGTTGATCTCGTAGGAGAGCTCGACCGAGTCGACCTTCACCTCGGCTGACGTGATCACCACGGGCGTGCCCTCGTCGTACGGCGTCGACTGATCACCCGTCAGATACCGCAGCAGCTTCTCGTCACCGATGGCCTGATCCCCATAGACAATTTCCTCCGGGATCTCGACGTTCTCCGCCCTCACGTCGAAGAACCGAGACTCGGCCGAAAGGCGCTCACTCTGGGCAATCGGCACTCCGGGCAAATCGCGCTCGATCACCGCTCGCACGGTGTCCGCATCCGCCGCCGAGAAAGGCCCCGCGAACAAGGGGCTCGGCTGGACCAATAAGGTGCCCGGCCGGGCCCTGGGGGAGTATTCGGCCCTGCTCTGCGTCGTTTGGCCGACCGCGATCATCGCCAGGGCGATGCCGAAAGCGCTCGCCATCATCGCCAGCGTGATCGCGAGCACCGCGCTAACCCGACGATCGGCCAGGTCGCCGGCCGCCAGGCGGAAGGGCAGCGGCAGCCGTTCCGCATATGGACCGGTGACCTCCAGCAGCCCGGTTTATGGACTTGTGGCGGTTGGGCGGGGCGGAGAGCACCGCGGCAGGGGTGGCCCCGGCCGCGATCATCAGGGGAAGGCCGACGAAACGCCGGGTATCCGGCCTGCTCGCCTGGACGGCAATCGAAAGGAAACTGTACGCGATACCGGACAGAATCCCGCTTCTGTCCGGTATCGCATATTTTCGGGTGATTTAGAGGCGGTTGACGAAGCGGGCGGCGGCGCGCTGGCTCATGCCGGTCTCGCCGCGTACGAGGAAGACGGCCTCCTGGAGCTGGCCGTGAGCCTTCATCTCGCGCGCCTGGTCGACGAGGTCGGGGCTGGGGGTGGGGCGGTTGCGGGGGTTCCTGGTCAGCCGGACGGCCAGGATGATCAGGTAGATGGCCAGGGCGGTGACGACGGCGGTGAGCGCGACGAGACCCGTGGTGGAGATCGCCAGGCTGTGCATCTCTCGATCGTAACGCCGCCCGCTGGAGATCAGCGGCGGGAAGACGCCCGGATGACGATGAAGGCGATGATCGCGATCACGACGATGATCACGGCGAAGATGAGTAGCTCCACGGGGCCTAAGTTCATATTTCTCAGCGTAGGTGGCGAAAAGATGCCGTGTGCGGAACGTCGCCGTTTGCTTGATAATGAACATTATGTCAAGTAGACCGCTTCGGGAGAGGCTCTGACTCGGGGTGGAGCCCCATGTGCGCTTAGTGACGTTGGTCACCCTGCCCGCCGCCCCGCCGAGCGGTGATCGTCGGGGCCTGGTCAGGGGGTGTTACGGGAGGTGACGGCCGCCTCCGGTGGGCCGGCGCGGTTCTTGATCATTACGCTGCGTGAGGCCGGAATGCTCTGACCGATGGGTTGACCTTCGGTTGATTCACTGTCCTGGCTGGCCGGATCGCCTTAGGGTGGGAGATCTGCTATCGCGCCGCGAGAGGAGCAGCACGTGGGGAACCAGTCGGTGTTATGTCCAGTGTGTCAGGGAGTTCTGCCCGCTACGGGCCGGGAGTCCTATACGACACTGCGTGGTCGTCTTATTGTGACCAACGGTTACTGCGGAGGTGGTTGCGCCGAGCGGCGGGCCGAGATGGAGCGGACGCAGCAGATGACGCGTCCTTCGGCCCCGGTTGTGCCGGCCGCTCCCCCGGTGGCTCACGCGCCTTCCTTGGCTCCTGTCGCCGGTCCGGCGCGGGCGCGGGTGGCGGGCTGATCGTTTTTGTAGCCGGTGCCTGGTTCTGTGTGGGTGCCGGGTGGGTCTCCGGGCCTGGGTTGTAGTGGTTTTGTCGCATTTGTGGGCTGGCCGCTCTGTGCGTGGTCATACGTGGCCTTGTGTGGTGTGCCAGTAGTCGCGGGTCTGTACGGCGAGGCCGTCAGAGTCGAAGCGGGCGATGACGCAGCCCGCGAGGGTGATGGGTGTGCCTTCGTCGATGGCATGGACGCGGAATTCGATGACCGCTTGGTCGCCGTCCACGATGGGGGTGGCGAAGGTGACGTGCGGCGCGGTTTCGGTGCTGAAGGACCAGCGGATGTAGTCCGCTATGGCGCCTCTCCCCCGGTGTGGTGGCCGGAAGGGCATGGAGGTGTGGATCGCGTCGTGGTGGTAGAGGGTGGCGATGCGGTCGGTGTCGTGGTGGGTCCAGCCGTGTTGCCAGGTGTCGGCGAAGCGCTGGGCGGCTGCTCGGGTGTTCATGGGTCTCAGTGTGGCGGCGTTTAACCGCTCGATTCTGTCGGTGGCGTTGGTTATGGTCTGAGCTCGTGTCTGGTGAGCAGTCGCTGGTCCGCGCGCGTGGGCTGGTGAAGCGGTTCGGGGATTTCGTCGCGGTCGACGGGATCGATATCGATGTGGCGCCTGGTGAGGCGTTCGGTTTCCTGGGTCCCAATGGGGCGGGTAAGTCGTCGACGATGCGGATGATCAGTTGCGTGTCGATGCCGTCGGCGGGTGAGTTGCGGATCTTCGGGCTGGATCCGGTGCGGGAGGGGCCACGGATTCGGGGGCGGCTGGGTGTCTGCCCACAGCTGGATAACTTGGATCCTGATCTGACGGTTCGCGAGAATTTGACGACGTACGCCCGTTATTTCGGGTTGTCGCGGGCGCAGGCGCGGGCCCGGGCCGAGGAGCTGCTGGAGTTCGCGCAGCTGAGTGATCGGGCCTCGAGCCGGGTGGAGCCGCTGTCGGGCGGGATGAAGCGGCGGCTGACGATCGCGCGGGCGATGGTGAACGAGCCGGATCTGGTGCTGCTGGACGAGCCGACGACGGGGCTGGATCCGCAGGCGCGTCATCTGCTGTGGGAGCGGTTGTTCCGGTTGAAGCAGCGGGGTGTGACGCTGGTGCTGACCACGCACTACATGGATGAGGCCGAGCAGTTGTGCGATCGGCTGGTGGTGATGGACGGCGGCCGGATCGTGGCGGAGGGGTCGCCGCGTTCGCTGATCGAGGCCCATTCCTCGCCTGAGGTGGTGGAGGTGCGCTTCGGCGGGCAGGAGCTGGCGGGTTTCGTGGCGCCGCTGGCCGGGATCGGTGATCGGGTGGATGTGCTGCCGGATCGGATCTTGGTGTACGCCGGGGACGGTGACGCGGCGGTGTCGGAGGTGCATCGGCGTGGGCTGGTGCCCTCCAGTGTGCTGGTGCGCCGTTCGTCGCTGGAGGATGTGTTCCTGCATCTGACGGGCCGGACGTTGGTGGAGTGATGGCGCATCCGACGGTGGCGGTGCTGGAGCGGCATCTGACGCTGTACAAGCGGTTGTGGCGGGCGTCGTTGTTCTCGTCGTTCGTGTTGCCGGTGCTGTTCCTGGCCAGTATCGGGCTGGGGGTGGGCGGTTACGTCGGTGAGGTGGGCGGCGTGCCGTACGTGGAGTGGATCGTGCCGGGGGTGCTGGCGTCGACGGCGTTCCAGATGGCGGTCGGCGAGTGCACGTATGCGGTGTTCGGGGAGTTTCGGTGGAATCGCGGGGCGCATGCGATGTTCGCGACGCGGGTGTCGGTGTGGGACATGGTCGGCGGCTGGCTGCTGTACATCGTGTTCAGGGTCGAGATCGCGGTGGTGGTGTTCGTGCTGGTGGTGGGGGCGTTCGGGGCGTTGTCCTCGCCGTGGGTGGTGCTGACGCCGCTGGTGGCGGCGTTGCTGGCGGTGGCCGTGGCGGCGCCGGTGACGGCGTTCTCGGCGACGATCGATCATGACAGTTATTTCGCGTTGCTGTTTCGGTTCGTGATGTTGCCTTCGACGTTGTTCGCGGGGGTGTTCTTCCCGGTGGAGCAGTTGCCGGCGCTGGTGCGGCCGGTGGCTTACGTGTCGCCGTTGTGGCATGGGGTGGAGCTGGCGCGGGCGGCGACGTCGGGGGCCGCTCCCCCGTGGCCGCTGTGGGCGCATGCCGGGTGTTTGGTGGCGTTCGCGGCGGGCGGGCTGTGGTGGGCGGGTTACGCGTTCCGTAAGCGACTTCAGGACTGATGATGGTGACGTTGGCGGTGGCCCGGCGGCTGGTGTCCGGCCGGGTTGGGGCGGGGCGTGTTTCGGCGGGCCGGGTGGGTGCGGTGGTGGGCCGCAATGTGGGCGCGTTGCGTTCGGGTGCTTCGTACTGGCTGGTTCTGGTGTCGGGGTTTTTCGAGCCGCTGCTGTATCTGCTGTCGATCGGTGTGGGTGTGGGTGCGCTGGTGGGGCGGATTCCGCTGGGTGATGGCCGGGTGGTGTCCTATGCGGTGTTCGTGGCGCCGGCGATGCTGGCGGTCTCGGCGATGAACGGGGCGTTGTCGGAGACGACGTTCAACTTCTTCTTCAAGATGCGTTATACGAAGACGTTCGAGGCGGTTTTGGCGACGCCGGTGCGGCCGATCGAGGTGGCGCTGGGTGAGTTGACCTGGGCGATGGTGCGCAGTTCTGTTTACACGGCGTTGTTCCTGGTGGTGATGGTGGTGCTGGGGCTGGCCGAGCCGGTGTGGGCGTTGGCGGCGTTTCCGGCGACGATGCTGGTGGGGGTGTCGTTCGGCGCGCTGGGGATGGCGGTGTCGACGGTGCTGCGTGGCTGGCAGGATTTCGATCTGATGACGGCGGCGCAGTTTTCGTTGTTCTTGTTTTCCGGCACCTTCTCCCCTGTGGCGGATTATCCGGGGGTGTTGGAGGTGGTGGTGCGGGTGACGCCGCTGTATCACGCGGTGGAGTTGGTGCGGGGTCTGGCCTCGGGGGTGCCGGAATGGGGGTTGCTGGGGCATGCGGGTTATCTGGTGGTGATGGCGGTGGCGGGGTTGTGGTTCGCGGCGGGGCGGATTCAGCGGGTGTTGTGCGCGTAACCGGCCGGCCGGCCGTGCCGAGGTGCGGGCGCCGGGGAGCAGGTCTTCGACGCGCTGACCGCGTTGATCGACAAGTCGCTGCTGCTCGCCGCTGATTCGACACCCCGTGAGCCCCGATGCGGGACCCGTCGCCCCGATGTCGAGCCCGTGAGTGTGCGCCGAAGAGTTCTCGCAGCGCCTGGGCGACGACGTGCCTGTATGTCGAAGTGGAGCGTCGGGATGAGCGTCTCGACGGGCACCTCGTCGGTGGGCCCCTCCCCCTGTAGGCGTGTCCCGATGGCCAGGAGCGGCGCCAGGGCGAGGCGGGGAGTTCTTGGGATGCTCGCATTCCGCCGTGCGTGAGGAGCAGTGCGGGTCCGTGGCCGCGGTGCCGGTAGCCGATCGTGGTGCCGTCGGCGGAGCGAACCTGGCCTTTGCCGTATTCGTGTACGGGGGTGCGTTGGCGTGGCGGGTGCGCTCCGGAGCCTTGCGTGGTGCGAACGTGGGCGCTGAAGCCTTGGGCGCCGGGTGGCGGTCCGTCGAGCCTCCAACGGCCTGGCGGGTCGTCAGGGTCGTCGGCGCACGCGTCGCTGTACCTGTGTCCAGCTGGTTCACGCTTGCGGGTGGAAGCTCGATGACCTGGCGAAATGCTGGAGGTATGGAGCACAACGCCGAACTGGAGAGTTTCTGCGTTCCCGTCGTGGCCCGTGCCCTGCGCTTGGACGACGTCGAGCGCGGCTGTGCCCGCCTCGCCTCCCGTGAAGCGTTCGGGTCCATCGTTGTCGAGCTGTGCGCGCTGGATGGTCAGGCGTAGGGGTGTACGGCGGTTACCGAGCTGAGCGGGAGTGGGCCGTACAGGTGGGGGAAGCCGTTTTCGAGGCGGATGTCGAGTCCGGCGGGGTCGATTTGGAGGATGAGCAGCGGCTGGGTGACGTGGCCGTAGAAGGCGGTGTGTACGCCGTGGAGCTGGTCGAGGTCACGGCTGCAGTGGATGAAGCCTTCTTGGTCGAGGGTGCGGCCGAGGGTGGAGATGCGGTACTCCCCCGCCGGCTGGGCGTCGGCCCAGTCGGCGGCCAGGGCGAGGTGGAGGATGTCTATGGTGTCCATTCGGAGTCGAGCATGGCATAGATGACCTCGGAGGAGCATTCGCCTTTGACGTGCTCGTTGTCGATGAGGTGGGCTTCGCGGCGCATGCCGAGTTTTTCCAGGACGCGGCCGGAGGCGGTGTTGCGGGCGTCGAGGCGGCCGACGATGCGGTGCAGGCCGAGTTCGTCGAAGCCGAGGCGGAGTAGTTCGCGGCCGGCTTCGGGGGCGTAGCCGCGGCGGTGGTGGTCGGGGTGCAGGATGTAGCCGATCTCGCCTTGGCGGTGTTGTTTGCTGGTCCAGATCAGGACGCCGTTGCCGATGAGCTGGCCGGTGTCGCGCAGGGTGATGGCGATGTCGAGGGCGTCTCCTTCGTCGAGGAGGGCGACGCGGGTGATCTTCCTGTCGAGGAAGGTGCGTACGGTGTCGAGGTCGCGGGGTTCCCAGTAGAGGTAGCGGGCGACGTCGGGCCGGGACTCGTAGGCGTGCAGCGCGTGGAGGTCGTCGGGGGTGAAGGGGCGCAGCAGGAGGCGGTCGGTGAGGATCGGGTAGTGGGGTTTGAGCACGGGGGCAGTGTAGATAACCCGTCTTCGGGGGCGCGAGGCGTTTTCGCCGAGCAGACAGGCGGGCAGGCGGGCAGGCAGGCAGACAACCTGGCGGGCGGTGGCGGGCGTTCGACATACCAGGGGTCAGTGGGCGCCGGCGAGGTTGAGGACGATGACGCCGCCGATGATGAGCAGGATGCCGCCGATCTTGAGCGGGGTGAGGGTCTCCCCCAGGAAGGCGGCGCCGATGAGGGCGATGGCGGCGGTGCCGGCGCCGGACCAGACGGCGTAGGCGGTGCCGACTTCGAGCTGCATCTTGAGGGCGCGGGCGAGCAGGACGAAGGAGATGAGGTAGCCGATGGCGACGATGGCGGCCCAGCCGAGGTGGGACAGGCCGTTGCTGAGTTTGAGCGCGGTGGTCGCGATGACCTCGGCGGCGATGGCGATCGCGAGCAGCAACCAGGCCATGGTGGATCCCTCCTCGTGATTGGCAGTGAGACGGCCTCGGTGTGATCGTGGGTAGCGCTGGAGCCACTGCCGGTCACCGCCGGGGCCATGAGGATGAGTGTGCTGACCGGGGCGGCTTGTGTCGAACCTCCGGTCGCTGGGGGCCGGTGAGGCGGAAGCGCTTGAAAAGGGAGTCGAATGCGTGTTCCACTGGGGCCGTGGGTTGGGACGCGCTTTCGCTTGTTGAGGCCGCAGATGATCGTCCGTTGATCGAGCGGCGGGCGGTGCTGCGTGACGGCTTCTACGAGACGCAGGCCCGTACGATGATCGAGCGGGTGCCGCAGAGTGCGGGGATCGCTGAGCGGTGGGCCGTCTCTCCTTATCGTGGGTGTGCTCATGCTTGTCGTGGCTGTGGTGCTCGTGGGGGTCATCGGCGGCTTGGCTTGGACGCGGGGCGGGATTTCGACACGCGGATCGTGGTCAAGCCCAACGCGGTGACGCGGTTGCGGGCGGAGTTGGCGCGCTGGGGTGGTGAGGCGCTGGCGGTCGGGGTCAGTGGTGACTGTTACCAGCAGGCGGAGGCGACCTACCGGCTGATGCCGGGCATCGTGGAGGCGCTGGGTGAGGCGGCGGTGCCGTTCACCGTCTACACCAAGAGTCCGCTGGTGTTGCGGGATGCCGCGGTGCTGGCGCGGGCGGGGGCGCAGGTGGCGGTCTCGATCGCGTTCGTCGACGAGCGGATCAGGCGTGGGGTGGAGCCGGGCGCGGTGGGTGCGCAGGCGCGGCTGGAGTTGGTGTCGGCGCTGGTGGAGGCGGGGGTGTCGTGCCGGGTGCTGATGGCTCCGGTGCTGCCGTTGCTGAGTGATGGGGCCGATCAGTTGTCGGCGACGGTGCGCCGGATCGCGGCCACGGGGGCCGGGGTGGTGGAGCCGGTGGTGTTGCGGCTGCCGCCGGGGACGCGGCAGTGGTATCTGGAGTGGCTGGGTGAGGCGCATCCGCATCTGGTGGCGCGTTATGAGGAGTTGTACGACGGGGCGGGGTTGCCGGCGGCCGATTACGAGGAGCGGATCACGGGGCAGATCGGGCAGTTGTGCCGGGTTTACGGCATGCGGTCGGGGCCGCCGGAGCCGCCGGAGCGTGAGCCGCGGTTCCCGCAACTCGCGCTGGTCTGACTACTGTCAAGATTTAAGGCTGTCGCCTTAGAATCTTGGGTGTCCCATCAGTGAGCAGAAGGGCGCCGCCATGACCGCCGAACCCGTCCCCCGTTACCCCTTCGACCGGACCGAGGCCCTGCAGCCGCCGCGGGAGTGGGCCCAGTTGCAGAGCGGGTGCCCCGTGGCGCACGTACAGCTGCCCAGCGGCGACACCGCCGAGCTGGTGACCCGCTATGACGATGTGCGCACGCTGCTGACCGACCCGCGGTTCAGCCGCGGCGGCGCCGAGGCCGCGCGGGTGTCCACCACCGCCGACGGAGGGATCTTCGCCCGCGGTATGGCGAGCGGGAGCATGATCGCCGGGACCGGGCATCGGCGATGGCGGCGGCTGCTGACCCCGTCGTTCACCATCCGCAAGATCGAGGCGTGGCGCCCGCGGGTGCAGCGGATGGCCGATGAGCTGGTGGACGGCATGCTGGCCGGTGGCTCCCCGGCGAACCTGTCGCGCGAGCTGGGCCTGCCGCTGCCGGTGCAGGTCATCTGCGCGCTGGTGGGGGCGCCGAGTGAGGATCAGGACAAGTTCGCGTACTGGTCTCAGGTGATGCTGACGCTGACCCGCTATGAGCAGTCAGAGGTGGAGAAGGCGTACGAGGAGTTCGGCGCGTATGTGTCGGATCTGGTGGATGACAAGCGTGCGGCGCCGGGCGATGACATGCTCAGCGAGCTGACGCAGATCTCCGACAGCCAGGACGGGCGGCTCAGCCACGAGGAGCTGATCGCGACCGTGCAGGCGCTGCTGCTGGCCGGGCACGAGACGACGTCGAACATGATCGCCATCATGGTGGCGATGCTGCTGTCGGAGCCGGGGCGTTACGCGGCGGTGGTCGAGGACCCGGAGCTGATCCCGGGCACGGTCGAGGAGGTTCTGCGGCTGGACAGCACGCTCAGCGTGGTGGGCATGCCGCGGGTGGCGACCGAGGAGGCCGACTTCGGCGGGGTGCGGGTCAGCGCGGGCACGACGCTGATCCCGTGCCGGCCCGCGGCCAACCGGGATCCGCGTAAGTTCGCCGATCCCGACAACTTCGACGCGCGCCGCGACAACGCGGGCCAGCATCTGGCGTTCGGCGCGGGGCCGCACTTCTGCCTGGGTCAGCCGCTGGCCCGGATGGAGCTTCAGGTCGTGCTCGGCACGCTGGCCCGGCGGCTGCCGGGGCTGGGTCTGCGGGATGCTCCCGGTGATCTGCGGCTGCGTACGGGGTTGTTGTCCGGGGGGCTGCAGGACGTGTGGGTCACCTGGTGACCAGCGGCCTGCTTGGGCGTCTCAGCCGGTGGTGAACCACAGGCGGATGAGGTGGCGGCGCTGCGGCTCGGGGTGGTCTTCGTAGGCGGTGCGGCCGTGCAGGAGGAGGTGGTTGTTGAGGAACTGCATGTCGCCCTCCCGCAGGTCCATGGTGAGCACGAAGCGGGGGTCGTTGGTCAGCCGGTCGAGCAGGTCCATCGCCTCGCGCTGCGCCGGGGTGAACGGCGGCACGCAGGCGCCGCGCTGGGCCGAGCGCAGGTAGTCGGGCCCGTAGGAGAACGACACCCTGCCGTCCTGGCCCAATGTGCACAGCGGTTTGGTGTAGAAGCTGTCGGGGCCGTCACCGGTGCGCCGGTCGTGCCACCACGGCTGGTAGAGCACCTCGGCCAGGTCGGGGCGGGTCCGGACGACCTCGTTGTGCACCGCCACGGAGCTGACGATGACGCTGAGGCCGCCCGACTTGGCCGGCCGCACGCACAGCAGGGCGACGACGTCGGTGGGGTCGCTGTGGAAGCCGAGCCGCCCGTTGTGCTGGTAGCTGCGGGTGCGTGGCTGGGAGGGGTCGGCGCCGGTGTCTCGTACGTGCACCAGCGGCACCGGGCCGGGTCCTTGTGGGACGATTGCGCCGATGTGGCAGCCGAGGCCGAGTCCGGCGATCTCGCGCTGCCGCTCGCTCATCTGGCCGACGGGCACCCCTTGGAGCAGGGCGAACCCGTGACCGTTCACGATCTCCTCGCGCACTCGCCGCAGGAGCGGCCCGAGCGTCGGCAGCGGGAAGCCGTCCGGGGTGATCTCCTGCGGCGCCGGCCCGGCCGCCTGCGCCGCTCGTACGGCGCCGAGCACCTCGTGCCGATGCTCCTCGCTGAGCGCGACCCTCCATGGGTCGCTGTCGCGGATCTCCGCCGCCAGCCATTGGCCGGGCCCCAGCATTTGTGCGATCGCCATGGTGGCCACCTCTCCGCTCGTCGTGGTTCTTGGACTCACCCTGTCGTCCTTGCTCTTGCGTGGCACCCCCTCATCGCCCACGGCGCAACCGCTTCACCCACAGCGCAAGCGCTCTGAAGGTCCTCCTCCGGTCGATTGCAAAGAGTGATTGTTCATAACTTTAAGTAGTGTTACAGTGCGGGTGCCGGTTCACCGCCTCCCGAAGGAGCGCCATGTCCGTGCCCGATGTTCTCGCCCGGAAATTCGACAAGAGATTCACCTTGTACGACGCCGATGGTGACGGTGTGCTCACCAGGGACGACTTTCAGATCGCGGCCACGAGGTTCTTGGCGGCGTTCGGCGTGCCGGCCGACTCCGCCAAGGGCCGGGACGTGGTGGCCGCCTACGCGAGCATGTGGAACGCCCTGATCCACAGTGCCGACGACGACAACGACGGGCACCTGTCGCGCGCGGAGTTCACCGCCTACCTGGCCGGCCAGGAGTTCCGCACCAGCGGCTACGCGGCGACCGCGGGCCGGATCGCCGAGTCCGTCCTGACCGTCTGCGACATCGACGGCGATGGCCGGATCTCCTTTGAGGAGTTCGCCGCCATCCCCGGCATCTGCTCCCTGACCGAGGCCGAGCGGCGTGAGGTCTTCGACCGGCTCGACACCGACGGCAGCGGGCATCTGGACATCAGCGAGATCCACGCCGCGCAGCGGGACTTCTACGCCAGTACCGACCCGGGCGCGCCCGGCAACCTGATCTTCGGCCGATTCTGAGGAGCCAGAGGTGGAGCATCCCCCGCAGCCGGACGGTCACTGCCGTGTCATCCGGTCCGCTTTGATGTATGAGGGCAAGCAGCATCTGCAGTTCTTCGCCGGTATCGCCGCCGAGACCGTGGGTGCGCGCAATATCTGCATGCACCTGCAGACCATTCCTCCCTCGGGCAGCGGCCGGGCTCATAAGCACGACCATCACGAGACGGCCATCTACGTCATCAGGGGCGCCGTAGGTGCCTGGTACGGCGAGAATCTGGAGCACTACCTGCAAGCGCGTCAAGGGGAGTTCATCTACATCCCCGCCAGTACGCCGCACATGCCGGTGAATCTCAGTGACAGCGAGCCCGCCGAGGTCGTCCTGGCGCGCACGGATCCGCGCGAGCAGGAGAGCACGATTCTTCTGCCCGACCTGGAGAGCCGACGGCCTCCTGTTGACGGTCTCGGGGCCGGCTGAGCTGCGACTCAGATGGCCAGGGTGGTCGCGATGCCGTCGAGGACGTAGGTGAGGCCGGTTTCGAACTGCCACTGCGCGTCGTCCTTGCGGGTGGCGGTTTGAAGGTAGCGCTGGAAAGTGGGATAGCGGCCGGTCCGCATGTGCCAGATCATCTGCGGTGCCAGTTCGGAACGCAGTTCGTCGCCGTCGGACCAGCCTTGTTCGTGCATGAGGTTGCGTACGGCGCTCTCGTCGTTCAAGGCGCCCTGGACGTAGGCGTCCACGGCGCGGAAGACGCTCATCATCGCGTCGGCGTCCAGGCCCAGGCCGTCCAGCGCTGACAGGGCCTGCTCGGCGACTCTCATCCTGTTGGGCGTGAGCGAGAGCCTGGCCTGTGGGGGCAGCTGTGCCAGCCACAGGTGCCGGAGCATGAGGTCGCGGGTGCGCAGCGCCAGGGTCCGCATGCTCTCGCGCCACTCCCGCTCGGCTGGGAGGTGAAAGCCGGCGTAGACATGGTCGACCATCAGCTGCAGGAGATCGTCCTTGCCTGACACGTGGCGGTAGGGCGCCATGGGGGCGACGCCCAGTTCGGTGGCCAGGCGGCGCATGGTGATGGCCTCCAGGCCTTCGGCGTCGGCGATCTCGACCGCGGTCATGGCGATGCGCTGCGGGGAGAGCGTCTGTCGCTGCGCGGGGGCGGGAGCTTCCAGGCGCTCCCAGAGTGATGCGCGCGGCTTGTCGTTCTCGATGGCCATGGTGTGGGGCTTCCCTCCAGCTGGTCGTGCGATACAACGTATCAAAAGTAGACAACGTACACAGGGATGTGTACGTTGTATCTCGCTCGGATACGCCGTACACACAAGGAAGTGCCCCTCCATGAACGACAACCACCTGAAGATCGCGGTCATCCTCGGCAGCACCCGCGAGGGCCGATTCGGCACGGGCGTGGCCTCCTGGGTCGTCGACCACATCGCGCGGCGCGCCGACATGAGCGCCGACCTCATCGATCTGGTCGAAACCCCGCTGCCCACCGTTTTCCCCGTGCTCGGGCAGCCGCCGGCCTCCCAGGAGGCCAAGGATCTGCTCGCGGCCGTATCACCACGGCTGGCGGCGGCCGACGCTTTCGTCATCGTCACCCCGGAGTACAACCACAGCTTCCCCGCGCCGCTGAAGAACGCCATCGACTGGCACTCCAGGGAATGGCACGCCAAGCCGGTCGGCTTCGTCTCCTACGGCGCCTTCTCCGCCGGGCTGCGCGCGGTCGAGCACCTGCGCCTGGTGCTGGCCGAACTGCACGCGGTCACCATCCGCGACGGCGTCGGCTTCCAGCGCGCCTGGGAGCAGTTCGACGGGGAGGGAAGGGCCGTCGATCCGGCCGCCGACACCGCCGCCACGACCATGCTCGACCAACTCGCCTGGTGGGCGCACGCCCTGCGCGAGGCCAAGGCCATCCGGCCCTACGCCGCCTGAACCGCGATGAACGACCGCTTGCCCTACCTCGCGGTGTTCGGCCTGTTGCTCGGTATGTTCCTGGCCATGCTGGACGGCCTGATCGTGGGTACCGCGCTGCCCACGATCGTGGGCGACCTCGGCGGGCTGGACCACCTGCCATGGGTGGTGACCGCCTACATGCTCGCGGGCGCGGCCACTACCCCGATCTGGGGCAAACTCGGCGACCTGTACGGCCGCAAGATCACCTTCATCGCCGCGATCGCGCTCTTCCAGGCCGGCTCCGTCCTGTCCGGCCTGGCCCGGGACATGGGCCAGCTCATCGCCTTCCGCGCCGTACAGGGCCTGGGCGCGGGCGGGCTGATGGTCGGCGCGCTGGCCATCATCGGCGTGCTCGTACCACCACGTCACAGCGGCCGCCTGCAGTCGATGATCGGCGTCATCATGCCGATCGCCTACGTCGGCGGCCCGCTGGCCGGCGGGCTGCTCACCGACTACCTGAGCTGGCGCTGGACCTTCTACGTCAACCTGCCCTTCGGCGCCGTCGCCCTGCTGATCATCGCCACCCGTATCCATCTGCCACCGATCGAGCGCGTCAAAGTCCGCATCGATTACGGCGGTGCGGCCCTGCTCACCACCGCCATCGTGGCCCTGACCCTGCTGAGCAGCTGGGGCGGAACCACCTACTCCTGGTTCTCGCCCCAGATCCTGGCCCTCGCCGCCGGCGGCGTTCTCGCCCTGGCCGCCTTCGTGGCCGTCGAACGGCGCGCCGCCGAGCCGGTCATCCCGCCCCGCTTGTTCCACGACCGCGACTTCACCCTCGCCCAGATCCTCAGCTTCCTGCTGGGCGCGATCATGCTCAGCGTGACCAACTACCTGCCGCAGTACATGCAGTTCGTGCAGGGAACCTCACCCACGCTCAGCGGCATGCTGCTGCTGCCCCTGATGTTCGGCATGCTCGGCGCGCAACTGATCACCGGCCATCTCATCAGCCGAAATGGCCGCTACCGCCGCTATCCGATCCTCGGCGGCGCACTGACGATCGCCGGGACTCTGGCCCTGCTGCTGCTCGAGGCCGGCACTGCGGCGGCGGCGGCCTCGGCGCTCAGCCTCCTCGTCGGGGCCGGGATGGGTCTGGTGACGCAGAGTACGACGCTGATCACGATGAACAGTGCCGACCCCCGGGACATGGGCGCCGCCAGCGGGACGCTCACCCTGCTGCGCACCATCGGCGGTTCGCTGGGCATCGCGCTGCTGGGCGGCCTGTACGCGGGGAACATGCGGGCCGACCTCAGCGCCCGTCTCGGCCCGGCGGCGGCCGAGCGGCTGACCGCGGGGGGCGAACTCACGCCCCACCTGCTGCCCGACCTGCCCGCTGCGGCCGGCGAGGCCGTGCGAGAAGCCGTCACCAGCGGCTTGCACGGCCTGCTCATCGGCGCCGCCGTTCTCGCGTTGATCGCCTTCGCGGCGTCCTGGCTCGTCCGCGAAACTCCGCTGCGTGAGCATCCGCCGGCCCGGGCGGAGCCCGCCGTGACGGGGCCTGAGCAAAGGGAGCGGCGGGATGGCGGTGAGGCGGCCCGCTTGTCCGCCGAGAAGGCGACATGAGCCAGGCGGCCCGCCTACAGGGCGCTGCCCTTCTTCCACTTGGAGAAGGGCAGCTGCCAGAAGCCCCAGCCGTTGTTCCATTCCAGGTCGCGGGTGGTGCCCTTGATGTCGACGACGTCGCCGCGCTGGAAGTGGTTGTAGAACCACAGGGCCTGGTCGGGGCGGGAGTTGATGCAGCCGTGGCTGACGTTGGAGCGGCCCTGGGCCCAGACGTTGTCCTTGGCGTGGACGTACTCGCCGGAGTTGGAGATCCGCACGGCGTGGTTGATCATGACGTCGTAGTAGCCGGGGTCGCCCTTCTTGCGGCCGGGGGAGATCATGCGGACCGGGTTGCCGCGCTCCATGGTCAGGTGGACGCCGGAGGTGGTGGTGTACTCGCGGGTGGTGGCCATGCCGGCGCTGATGCGCATCGTCTGCACGCGCTTGCCGTCGCGGTAGACGTACATCATGTGCTTTTTGGTGTCGACCTTGCTGATCACGCGGGCGCCGATCTTCAAGGTGGTGGCGGAGTCCTTGACGCCGTACATGCCCTTGCCGCCCTTGACGCCGGTGAGGCGGGCGTTGAAGGTGACCTTCTGGTGGGCGGGCCAGTACTTGGCGGTGCGGTAGATGACGGTGGTGTCGTTGATCCAGCGCCAGGCGCCGTCGACGGGCTTTTGCGCCTCGACCTCCAGGGCGCGTTCGACGTCGGCCTTCTCGCTGACGGGCTGGTTGAAGGTGACGATGATCGGCGCCCCCACGCCGACCGTCTCCCCCTTGGCGCTGGGTGTGACGTCGATGACCTGCAGTTCGCGCTCGGGCTTGAGCGTCTTGAACGTGCTGGCGGCGCTGGTGACGCCGGCCTTGGCGCTGACGTTGTAGGAGCTGGAGGGCAGCAGGGTGCCCTTGGAGACCCATTTGGTCTTGTCGGCGTTGAAGGTGCCCTCGACGCTCTTGCCGCCGCCTTCGGCCGTGACCTCTTCCAGGGTGCCGCCGGCGGCGGTCACGACGATCTTCTTGTCGGGGCTGATCTTCGAGCTGCCCTCGGCGGGTGAGATCTTGATCGTCGGCGCTTCCGGGGTCGCGGAGGTGGTCGCCTTGGCCGCGTCGGCGTTGCCCGGGGCGGGGGGAGTGCTCGAGCAGGACGCGGTCAGTGCCGCGGCCGCGAGCAGGGCCATGCCCGTGACGGGCGTCCTCCAACCGGGCTTGACGTTCAAGTCAGTCCTCTCCCCCATAACAGCAAACTCAATGCCAAAGACCTTAATGCTCCTGCATGTAAGACGCGGAGGAGTTTGGGATAGTTCGGTAACATTTAAATCACTTGTTGCTGGGAACCCCAGGTCAGCCGGGCGCAACAGGAGTAAAGGGGCGAAACCCTCAGTGCTGGGCCAGGCGGTGGGTCAGGCTGGTGTGGCGCCGCCCGGCCCCCTTGGTCCGTACGGCCTGCGCCAGCGCGCGCCGGGACCCGACGATGACGACCAGCCGCTTGGCGCGGGTGATCGCGGTGTAGAGCAGGTTGCGCTGCAGCATCATCCAGGCGCTGGTGGCCAGGGGGATGACCACGGCCGGGTACTCGCTGCCCTGGGAGCGGTGGATGGAGACGGCGTAGGCGTGGGCCAGCTCGTCCAGCTCGTCGAAGGCGTAGTCGACCTGCTCGTCCTCATCGGTGGCGACGATCAGCTTCTGCTCGTCGGGACGGATGTCGACGACGATGCCGACGGTGCCGTTGAACACCCCGGCCGCGCCTTTTTCGTAGTTGTTGCGCAGCTGGGTGACCTTGTCGCCGACGCGGAAGACGCGCCCGCCGTAGCGGCGTTCTGGCAGGTCCTCGCGCGAGGGGGTCAGGGCCTCCTGCAGCGCGATGTTGAGGGCGCCGGCTCCGGCGGCGCCGCGGTGCATGGGGGCCAGCACCTGGATGTCGCGCCGGGCGTTGAGGCCGAACTTGCGCGGGATGCGCCGGGCCACCACGTCGACCGTCAGCGCCGCGATCTCCTCCGGTTCCTCGCACGGGAACAGGAAGAAGTCCGTCATCTTCTCCAGCTTGGGGTGCAGGCCGGTGTTGACGCGGTGGGCGTTGACCACCACGCCCGACTCCTGCGCCTGGCGGAAGATCTGCGTCAGCCGTACGCGGGGGATGTCCTCGGCGGCCAGCAGGTCCTTCAGCACCTCACCCGCGCCCACCGAGGGCAGCTGGTCCACATCCCCCACGAACAACAGGTGCGTGCCGGGCGCGACCGCCTTGACGAGCTTGTTGGCCAGCAGCAGGTCGAGCATGGAGGCCTCGTCGACGACGACCAGGTCGGCGTCCAGGGGGTTGTCGCGGTCGAAGGTGGCATCCCCGCCGGGCCGCAGCTGCAGCAGCCGGTGAACGGTGGTCGCCTCATGGCCGGTCAGCTCGGCGAGCCTTTTCGCGGCCCGGCCCGTGGGCGCGGCCAGGATCACCTTGGCCCGTTTGGCGCGGGCCAGCGTCACGATGGAGCGCACGGTGAAGCTCTTGCCGCAGCCCGGCCCGCCGGTCAGCACCGCGACCTTCTCCGTCAGCGCCAGCCGTACGGCCTGACGCTGCTCAGCGGCCAGGTCCGCGCCGGTCTGGCCGCGCAGCCACTGCTCGGCCCGCTCCCAGTCGACCTCGGCGAAGGCGGCCAGCCGGTCATGGCCGCCGCGCAGCAGCGACAGCAGCGCCGAGGCCAGCGACAGCTCGGCCCGGTGGAAGGGCACCAGGTAGACCGCCGGCACGATGTTGTCGCCGGCCGGGATCTGCTCGCGTACCACGCCCTCCTCGGCGACCAGCTCTTCCAGGCAGCCGGCGACCAGGTCGGCGGGCACCTCCAGGATCTTGACGGCGTCGCCGACGAGGTTGGGGGCGGGCAGGTAGCAGTGGCCGTCGTCGGCCGCCTGGGACAGCGTGTAGCGCAGCCCGGCCTTGACCCGCTCGGGGCTGTCGTGCGGGATGCCGACCGCCTGGGCGATGGTGTCGGCGGTCTTGAAGCCGATGCCCCACACGTCGTCGGCCAGCTGGTACGGGCGGCTCTTGACGACGGAGATGGAGCTCTCGCCGTACTGCTTGAAGATGCGCACCGCGATCGAGGTGGACACGCCGACACCCTGCAGGAAGATCATCACCTCTTTGATGATCTTCTGTTCCTCCCAGGCGGCGGCGATCAGCTTGGTCCGCTTGGGGCCCAGGCCCGGCACCTCGACCAGCCGCTCGGGCGCCTGCTCGATCACCTCGAGGGTGTCGGTGCCGAAGTGGTCGACGATCCGCTCCGCCATCTTCGGGCCGATGCCCTTGATCAGGCCGGAGCCCAGGTAGCGGCGGATGCCCTGGATGGTGGCCGGCAGCACGGTGGTGTAGGACCACACCTCGAACTGCTTGCCGTACTTGGGGTGGGAGGTCCAGCGGCCGCTCAGCCGCAGCGACTCCCCCACCTGCGCGCCCAGCAGCGGTCCCACCACGGTCAGCAGCTCGGCGCCCGACCGCTCGGTCGCCACCCGCGCGATCGAGTAGCCGGTCTCCTCGTTCGGGCCGTAGGTGAAGCGTTCGAGGACGGCGTCGAGGTGGGTGGCGGGGAGATTGGCCGGACCTTGCTTCACCGAAGAAGTCTCTCCCTGTCCCTGGGCGTTCTCCGGCCCAAGAATAGGGCAAGGGGCGGGTGGCCTCGTGCCCGTGCGGGCATAGGGGCCGCGCGTCGCGACGCCTATGCCCGGGGATCCTCTTCGGGACTGGAACTAGGGAGCCGGGTCTCCAGGCTTTTCTCCCTTGCAGCTGCTGGAGAATATCTTTCCGGTCTTGAGGTTGACGCACCTGGTGCAGGCGGTAGCGGCCTCGTCGAGGTCTCCCTTGCAGAGGATGCCCTCTTGCTTCGGCTTCTCGGGCGCCTTTCCTGGCGAGCCCATGCTCTTGTCCTCGCAGTAACTACGCGTGTATCCGCCCTTCTTCGACTTGCACCACAGGCACTTCTTGTTCTTTCCCTCCAGCCATTTGCACGGCTTGCCGGAGCTTGTCGAAGTGCAGTGGGTGAGCGAGGTGGATGTGGCGTTGCCGCCGAGGGCGCGGGCCTTGTCAGGCTGGGCCAGTGCGGCCGCGGAAGGGACGATGGCGGTCGCCACCAGGGCCCCGGTAACGAATATTTCTTTGAGCACGAGACCACCCCCATTGTGTGTCTCTCGCTTTCCCTCCCATCGTGACATGGCGCGCTCGGCAATAGTCAAGACGTGCGCCAAGATTTATCGAGCGCCGGCCGGGCCCTTTTTCCGGAACATGAAACATTTGATGTGTATTTCTTGCGGGGGTGCTGGGGATGTTGACCGGCGTATTTTGGTCTCGACGCGTATATTATTCATTCCACTACTATCGCTGTTGGCGATGGCTTGACCGTGGATGCGCATCTGCCGCTCTCATTAGGCGACCCGCCGGAAGACGACGACCGCCCGGTAGCCGGTGCCGCGCTCCGTGTCGGACTCGGCCTCCGCGCTGATGACGTCCAGTTCGGAGTGGGGCCCGAAGAAGTCCAGGGCCTGGGTCCTGGCCTTCTCCCTGATCTCGTCCGGGGTCGCTCCGCTGACGGTGACGCGCAGCGTGAGCGGGAACCGTATGTCACTCATGGCGGCCTTCCTTCGCAGAGGAGTGATCACTTTTGAGCCTAACATCAGGCCATCGCCGACATGCAGGCATGTAACTGCATATTGACGGGTCCGCGGCTCGAACATGATTACCCATCGACACTCACGGTAGTGCTGTGGATACTCTTCGTGTAGGCCCTGGCTCCCTGGATCACCCCACTTCGACCGCGGGTTCGTGCTGCCCGCGGGCGGAGCGGGGGTGATCCAGGGAACAACTCAAGGAGAGCGATGCACAAGAAGTCCCTCGCCCTGGCCGTCCTCCTCACCGGTGCGTGCGTGGCCACAGCCACCGTCGTCACCGCAGCCAACGCCACCACCGCACCCGCCGGCCAGCCCCACCACGCCTCCGCGCTGCCGCCCGGATACCAGCTGGTGACGCTGCCCAACGCGAACGTGCCCAACTTCCAGCGCCGTACCCTCTACTGCCCCGGCGCCAAGAAGGTCCTGGGCGGTGGCGGCGAGGCCCGCGGCAACGGGGCGATCCTCGTCGGCTCCTTCCCCACCGATGACGGGCGCGGCTGGATCGTCCTCGGCCGCCAGATCGGCTACAGCGACGTCGGCATCAGCGTCTTCGCCATCTGCGCCGACTGACCTGCCGCATCATCCGGCCCCGGTCGCTCGCCGACCGGGGCCGTTCCCATGCCCGCCCGTTCGCAGGTCCGCCGCACGCCGTCGCCACAGAGCACCGGTGAGAACATCTGGGCCTTCCAGCCGCGCCCGCCGCCCTGTAGGAAGCCATGCATGAGCGACGATGTACGCGTCACCATCGAAGCGGTCCCCCGCGCCGGGCTGAGCGCCGGGCAACTGCGCCAGGCCGTGGCCGCCCACCCGGGCGTCCTGTCCGCGCTGGAGGTCGCCGACGCCGACCGGCTGATCATCGGCCAGGCTCCGGCGCTCGGCCACGACCCCGGCCAGGACGCCCCCTTCCGCGCCACCGTCTTCGACCCGGTGGGCAACCGCGCCGTCGAGCTGCGCGGCACCCTGGACCGGCCGGAAAGCGCCGAGGTCCGGCCCAGCGCCCACCGGCCGCCGCCCAGCCACGACGAACTGCTCGCGGCCGCCGACGTCCTGCGCGCCGACCCGCACTTCCCGCCGGGCGACAACGTGATCGTCTACCGGCCCATGCCGCCTCTGGCCGACCTGGACAACCCCGACGGCACCACCGTGCGCCGCCCCACCCTGGGCATCTACACCCCCGGCGAGCCCACCGGGGTACGCCACCGCATCGTCGCCGTCGACACCGCCGCCCGCACCGTCGACTGGACCCCGGCCGGCATCGACGTGCGCATGCACCACGACTGCGAGCACACCGTGCCCGAAGGCGTCACCCCCCTGGCCGACCACGGCGGCCCCGACCAGGTGCGGGTACGCGTCCTGCGGGGCGCCGACGAGCTGTGGAACCTGCTGGTCGTGCGGCCGCGCGCCTCTGCCCCGCAGAACCCCGGCGCCGGATCGGGCGTGGAGCTGCGCGAGGTGCGCTACCGGGGCCGGTTGGTGCTGCGCCAGGCGCACGTACCCGTCCTGAACGTCGAGTACGAACAAGGCACCACCTTCCGCGACGACGCCTCCTCCGAGACCCGCTTCTCGGCCACCGGCACCGACCCGGTCGGCTGGGGCTGGCGGCTGTGCGACAGCCCGCCGCGTACCATCCTGGAACGGCCCGACACCGACGCCGGCGGCTTCCAGGGCGTGGCCTTCCACCACGACGGCGACGAGCTGCGCATCGTCAGCGAGCTGCAGGCCGGCTGGTACCGCTACGCCAGCGACTGGCGGCTGGGCGACGACGGCACCATCAGGCCCCGCTTCGGCTTCGCCGCCACCGCCAACCCGATGACCTGCATGGTGCACCGCCACCACGCCTACTGGCGCTTCGACTTCGACATCGAAGGCTCCGCCAACGACATCGTCGAGCAGATCGACCAGGGGCCGATCATCCCCGAGCCGGTGCCGATCGTCCGCGAGACCACCCGCCGCCGCGCCCCCGGCCGCTACTGGCAGGTACGCGACAAATCCTCAGGGCGCGGCTACCAGATCCACCCCGGCCCCTTCGACGACACCGCCGACTCCTACGGGGTCTCCGACCTGTGGTTCCTGCGCCACCACGCGGCCGAGCTCGACGACGGCAACCCCGGCCCGCGCGACCGGGCCGCCATCGGGCGCTTCCTCAACAGCGAGAGCATCGACGCCACCAACGTCGTCGTCTGGTACGCCGGCCACTACTACCACGACCAGGCCCACCCCCAGCCGCACCAGGGCGAGCTGATCGGGCCGGAACTGCTGCCCATCTGAGCACTAGGCTTGGCGCCCATGAGTCAGGTGGGTGAGACGACGGCGCGGGCGCTGCTGCGCAGGCTGGCCGTCGAACAGGCCGAGTGCAGGGTGCCGTCGCTGACGGCCGCGATCGTACGCGAGGGGAGGCTGGCCTGGTTCGGCGCTCGCGGCTTCACCGGCCCCGGCGGCGGGGCGGCCCCCACCGCCGATACGCAATACCGGCTCGGCTCGATCACCAAGAGCATGGTGGCCGTCGTGGTCATGCGGCTGCGGGACGAAGGCCGCCTCGACCTGCTCGACCCCCTGGCCAAACACCTGCCCGGCACCCCGTTCGGCGAGGTGAGCTTGGCCCAGCTGCTCTCCCACACCGCCGGCCTGACCGCCGAACCGCCCACCGGCTGGTGGGAGCGCACCCCCGGCCTGCCGGCCGGTGACCTGCTGGCCCTGCTCGGGCCGCAGCACGCCAAGCACCGGCCCGGCCGCCGCTTCCACTACTCCAACATCGGCTACGGCCTGCTCGGCGAGCTGGTCGCCCGGCTGCGCGGCATGCCCTGGCTGCAGGCTGTACAGCAGGAGGTCCTTCAGCCGCTCGGCCTGTCGGCCACCACCGAGCGGCCGCGCGCCCCGCACGCCACCGGCTACGCCGTCCACCCGTGGGCCGAGGTGGTGCTGGCCGAGCCCGAACACGACGCCGCCGCCATGGGGCCCGCCGGTCAGCTGTGGTCCACGACCGCCGACCTGGCCCGCTGGGCGGCGTTCGTGGCCGGGGACACCGGCGGCGTCCTGTCCCCCGCCACGCTGGCCGAGATGCGCGAGCCCGCCACCGTCGACGACGGCGACGCCTGGACCTCCGGCTACGGGCTCGGCCTGCAGCTGACCCGGCACTCCGGACGCCGCCTGGCCGGTCACACCGGGTCCATGCCCGGCTTCCTGGCCACCGTGTGGGCCGACCCGGCCGACCAGGTGGGCGTGCTGTTCCTGGCCAACACCACCAGCGGCCTCAGCTACAGCCTGCCCACCGACCTGCTGGACATCCTCGACGAACACGAGCCCCGCCTGCCCGAGCAGTGGCGGCCCGCTCCCGCCGACCCCGCCCTGCTGGCGCTGACCGGGTTGTGGCACTGGGGCCCCAAGCCGTACGCGTTGCGGCTGCTGCCCGACGGCGGCCTGGCGCTCACGCCGGTGGGCGGGGCGGGCCGGTCCTCCCGGTTCGTGCCGCAGGAGGACGGGACCTGGCTGGGGCTGGATGGCTACTACGCCGGTGAGACGCTGCGGGTCGGGGCCGATCACCTCGACCTCAACACCTTCATCTTCACCCGCGAGCCCTACGACCCGCAGGCGCCCGTCCCGGGCGGCGTGACGGACTGGCACGCCTGACCTCGTTACCGCCCGCGCCGCCCGCCCGCCCGCGCCCGCGCCCGAGCCCCTGCCCCTGCCCGGGGCCGGGGCCGGGGCCGGGGCCGGGGCCGGGGCCGGGCGCCTGCTCCTGCTCCTGCTACGGCCCGGCTCGTTCGGTGGAGCCGGTTCGGTCCAGCTGGCTCGGTCCCGGCCGGCTCGGCGAGGTGACGGCGGTCAGGTGGCAGCATGGTTCCTGTGCGTGTGGCAATCTTGGGGCCGCTGGACGTCGAGTCCGCCGCCATCGGCGGCGCCCGGCTGCGCCTGCTGCTGGTGCGCCTGGCGCTGGCGGCCGGGCGCACCGTCACCGTCGAGGAGCTGGCCGAGGCGTTGTGGCCCGACGAGCGGCCCGCGGACCCGGGCAACGCGCTGCAGTCGCTGGTCTCCCGGCTGCGGCGGGCCCTGCCCGACCCGTCGGCGCTGGTCCTGGAGCCCGGCGGCTACCGGCTCGACGCCGTCACCGACGTAGCGGAGTTCGACCGGCTGACGGCTCGGGCGCGCGGCGAGAGCGACCCGGCGGCCAGGGCCGGGCTGCTGCGCGAGGCGCTGGCCCTGTGGCGGGGGCCGGCGCTGGGCGAGGTCGCGACGGCGCCGTTCGCGACCGGATACGCGGTACGCCTGGAGGAGGCCCGGCTGACGGCCATCGAGGACCGCGCGGAGGCCGACCTGACACGCTTCACGCGACAAGGCGCGGGGCCCACCCAGGGCAGCGTCACCCGGCATCGCACCGACCAGGCCGAAACCACTCAAGGCACGGCGGAAGGCGGGGGCACGGACGGCGAGTTGGGCGGGCTGTTGGCGGAGCTCGGGGAGCTGGCCGCGCGTCATCCTCTGCGCGAGCGGCTGCACGCCACCCGCCTCAAGGCGCTGCACGCCGCCGGGCGCCGGGCCGAGGCGCTGGCCGCCTACGAGGACCTCCGGCGCGCTCTGGCCGAGGAACTGGGCGCCGATCCGGGGCCGGAGCTGCGCGAGATCCATCTGAGGCTGTTACGGGCCGAGCCGGTCCGCCGCCCCCGTACCAACCTGCGTACCCCGCTGACCAGCTTCGTCGGCCGTGCCGCCGAGATCGCCCAGGTGAGCGCCCGGCTGGGACACAGCCGCCTGGTGACGCTCGTCGGTCCGGGCGGCGCGGGCAAGACCCGGCTGGCCGCCACGATCGCCGCCGCCCTCCTGAACCAGGCCGAACACCGAGGCCGCCCCGCGAACGGCTCCCCCTGCGGCGACCGGCCGCCGACGCCGGACGGGGAGCCGGGGTACCCGGGGCCGAGCGCGGTGTGGCTGGTGGAGCTGGCGCCCGTGAGTGATCCGGCCGACGTGGCGCAGGCGGCACTGGCCGCGCTCGGCCGCTCGATCGTGCCGGCCGGGCCCACCGCGCCGCCCGACACCATCGACCACCTGGTCGAGCCCCTGTCGGCCGGTCATGTGCTGCTGGTGCTCGACAACTGCGAGCACCTCGTCGAGGCCGTCGCCCGCCTGGCCGACGAACTGCTCGGCCGCTGCCCGCGGCTGCGGGTGCTGGCCACCAGCCGTGAGCCGCTGGGCATCGTGGGCGAGGTCGTCACCCCGGTCCCGCCGCTGCCGGCCGAGCCGGCCGTGCAGTTGTTCGGCGACCGGGTGGCGGCGGCCTGTCCGGGGCTGGTGCTGGATCAGGGCCTGGTGCGGGAGGTGTGCCGCCGGCTCGACGGATTGCCGCTGGCCATCGAGCTGGCCGCGGCCCGGCTGCGCGCGCTGAGCCTGCACGAGCTGGCCGTACGCCTGGACGACAGGTTCGTGCTGCTGACCGGAGGCAGCCGTACGGCGCTGCCCCGCCACCAGACGCTGCGCGCGGTGGTGGCGTGGAGCTGGGACCTGCTGGAGGAGCCGGAGCGGCGGCTGGCCGAGCGGCTGGCGGTGTTCGCGGGCGGGTTCGACCTGGCCGCGGCCGAGCACCTGGGCGGCACGCTCGACCTGGTGGCGGCCCTGCTGGACAAGTCGCTGCTGCAGGCGGCCGACGGCGGCCGTTACCGCATGCTGGAGACGATCAGGGAGTACGGCCTGGAACGGCTGGCCGGCAGCGGCGAGATCGGCCCGGCCCGCGTCCGCCACGCCGCCTACTTCCTGCGGCTGGCCGAGCTCGCCGAGCCGCATCTGCGCGGGCGCGAGCAGCTGACCTGGATCGCGCGACTGCTGGCCGAGCATGACAACCTGCTGGCCGCGCTGCACTTCGCCGTCGACCGGGGTGATGCCGACACGGCGGTACGGCTGGCGGCGGCGATGGGCATCTTCTGGACCTTCCGCGGCAACCGGCAGGATTCGGTTGGCTGGATGAAGCTGGCGCTGGACGTGCCCGGGGACGCGCCGCGGCAGGCCAGGCTGATCGCCTCGGCCACCTTCCTCATCAACGGCGCGCTGGCCGGCGGCGACGCCACGGTCGGGGCGGCGGTGGAGGAGCTGCGCCGCATCGCCGAGCTGTCGCAGCAGGAGCTGTCCCATCCGGTGCTGGCGATGCTCGGGCCGGCGCTGGCGCTGTTCACCGATGACAGCGAGTTGGGGCTGGCCGAGGTCGAGCGGCGCCTGTCCCATCCCGACCAGTGGGCGCGCGGGATGCTCCTGACGGTCAGGGCCGCCATGAAGGAGAACGACGGCGACATGCGCGGCTCCCGCCAGGACCTGATCGCCGCCGCCGCGCAGCTACGGGAGGTGGGTGAGCGGTGGGGGCTGTCGATGGCGCTGATGTCGCTGGGCGAGGCGCACGCGATGTTCGGCGACTTCGACGACGCGCTCGCCTCGATCCTGGAGGCCACGGCGTTGGTGCGGCAGCTCAACCCCGACCTCGACCCCGGGCATCAGGTGTGGCAGGCCACGATCCGCATGCGCAAGGGACAGGTGGAGCAGGCGCGTGCCCAGCTGCGCGAGATGACCGAGCAGCCGCACCGCGACCAGTCGCCGCGCAACGCCGCGTTCGCCCACTCCGGGCTCGGTGACCTGGCGCGGCTGGAGGGCGATCTCGAGACGGCCGCGCGCGAGTACGAGCGGTCGGCCGCCACGCTGGAGTACGCCTCGGCGATCGCGCCGCAGTTCCGGGCGCTGGTGATGATCGGCCGGGCGCATCTGGCGCTGGCGATGGGCGACCCGGCGGCGGCCGAGCGCTACATCGGCCAGGCCGCCGAGCTGAGTCTGTCGGCCAGGGACATGCCGGTGCTGGCCCGGGTGGCGGTGGCGGTGGCGGAGTCGAGGGCGTTTGGCGGCCAGCCGGTCGCGGCCGCCCGGACGCTGGGCGCGGCCGAGCAGTTGCGCGGCGCGCCCGACGCGTTCAACCCCGAGGTGGCCCGCCTGTCCGCGCGGCTGCGCGCCGAGCTCGGCGATGGCTACGACGCCGCCTACGCGGCGGGCCGGAGCCTGGACCGGCCCGCCGCGCTCAGCCTGGTACACGCCCCGGCCGCGCCACCGTAGCGGCCGGAGAGCATCGAAGCGGCCGGCTCAGCGCAGCGGGCAGCGGCCGGGGACGCCTGTACAGCGGCTGGGTCAGGCGCGGCGGCGGTAGGCCGCGACGGCCAGGGGCGCGAAGATCGCCAGGAACACCAGCCCCGACACGAGCGTCCACACCACCGAGGCGCCGGCCGGGCCGCCGAGCATCAGCGCCCGGGATGCCTCCATGGCGTGGTTGACCGGGTTCACCTCCAGCCAGGCCCGCAACCAGCCGGGCAGCGTGTCCTTGGGGGTGATCATGCTGGTGCCGAACGTCAGCGGGAACAGCACCAGGAACGAGGTGCCCTGCACCCCGCCGGGCTCGCGCATCAGTACGCCCAGCAGCACGAACGCCCAGCTCAGGCAGAAGGAGAAGAAGATCGTCAGCAGGCAGGCGGCCAGCGTCGGCACCAGCCCGGTGTGGATTCTGAACCCCAGCGCGGCCCCGGCGCCCATCAGCACCACGATCGCCACCACATAGCGGATCAGGTCGCCCAGGACCGAGCCGATCAGCGGCGCCGAGCGGGCGATCGGCAGGCTGCGGAAGCGGTCGAAGACGCCCTTCTTGATGTCGGTGTTGAGGCTGACGCCGGTGGCCATCCCGCCGAACATCACCGTCTGCACCATGATCGCGGGCAGCAGGAACTGCAGGTAGTCCTCGGTGGAGCCGGACACGGCGCCGCCGAGCAGGAACACGTAGACGATGAGGAAGACGATCGGCTGCAGGGTGACGTCGATGAGCTGTTCGGGGGTGCGCAGGGTCTTGACGACGCTGCGCCCGGCCAGCGCGAGGCTGTGGCGGACCAGGCCGAAAGGGCGCGCGTCCAGGCGGGCGGGGGCGGCGGTGCGTTCGGCGGTGAGGGTCATGCCGCGTCCTCCTTGTCGGCGTGGTGGCCGGTCAGGGTGAAGAAGACCTCATCCAGGCTCGGCAGGCGCAGCGACAGCTCGGTGACCGCGATGCCGGCGGCGTCAAGGCGGGCCACGATCTCGGTGAAGGCGGCGTCGCCCTCGACGGGCACGGTGGTCACGTCGCGGCCGGGTGATTCGGCGGGGCGGCCCGCGACGGCCGAGATGATCTCGGCGCTCTCGCGCAGCCTGGTGTGGTCGGCGGGCCGCACCAGCACGGTCTGTCCGCCGACGACGTGCTTGAGCTCGGCCGGGGTGCCGTGTGCGATGACCTTGCCGTGGTCGATGACGGAGATGTCGTCGGCCAGGGCGTCGGCCTCCTCCAGGTATTGGGTGGTCAGCAGGACGGTGACGCCGTCGGTGACCAGGCGGCGGATGATGTTCCAGACGTCTTCGCGCTTGGCGGGGTCCAGGCCGGTCGTGGGCTCGTCCAGGAAGATCACCTCGGGCCGGCCGACCAGGCTGGCGGCCAGGTCCAGGCGGCGGCGCATGCCGCCGGAGTAGGTGGCGGCGCGGCGGTCGGCGGCCTCGGCCAGGCCGAAGTCGCTCAGCAGCCGGGCGGCCCTGGCCTTGGCGTCGGGGCCGCGCAGGTCGAGCAGCCGGCCGATGAGCACGAGGTTCTCGGTGCCGGTCAGGTCCTCATCCACCGAGGCGTACTGGCCGGTCAGGCCGATCATGCGGCGCACTTGGGCGGGGTGGCGGACGACGTCGACGCCGCTGACGCGGGCCTGGCCGGCGTCGGGGCGCAGCAGGGTGGCCAGGATCCGTACGGCGGTGGTCTTGCCGGCGCCGTTGGGGCCCAGCACGCCCAGGACGGTGCCCCGGCGGGCCGATAGGTTGATGCCGGCCAGGGCGGTGGTCGTGCCGAAGCGTTTGACCAGCCCTTCGGCTTCGAATGCGTTCATGCCCGACATCGTGGGCGGCGGCGCTGACAGCTCGCGCACAGATCGCTGTCACGGTGACAGGCGCGCCGCCAGGTCGGCGGCGGGGCCCGGCGGCAGGGTGGCGTGCAGCAGTTCGACGCGGTGCACCAGCCGGGGAGCCACCAGCGGCACGCCGCGGCCGGCGGAGGCGGGCAGCAGCGTCAGGCCGTGGCCGGCGGCGACCAGGTTGAGCACGGTGTGCACGTCGTCGCCGGTGTAGTCGAGCGCGGGCCGGAAGCCGTCGCCCAGCAGGTCGCGCAGCCGCTCCAGCGGGCACAACGTCGTCTGCAGCCAGTGCGCGTCGACCAGGTCGGCCAGCCGCAGCCCCGCCCGGCCCGCCAGGGGGTGGTCGCCGGGCAGCGCCACGACCAGGCCCTCCTCGGCCACGCCCACCGTGGTCATCGGGCCGACCTCGGGCAGGCGCAGCGGGTCGTTCGGCGCGGTGATCCCGTCGGCCAGGCCCGCCTCGGCCCTGCCGTCCGCCACCTGCCTGGCCACCTCGTCCCTGCCGCAGGTGCGTACCGTCACCCGCAGCCGCGGCTGCGCCGCCCGCGCGGCCGCCAGTCGTAGGGCCAGGACCGAGTTGAGCGCCAGGGGCGTGGCGGCCAGGGTCAGGCGGTGGGCGGGCAGTGCGGCGGTGCGCAGCACGTCGGCCCGCGCGGCGCGGATGCGCAGCAGCAGCGGCCCGGCGTGCTCCAGCAGGCGCAGGCCGGCCTCGGTGGGCGCGACCGGGCGGCGGTGCAGCAGCGGCAGGCCCAGGTCGCTCTCCAGCGCGGCGATCTGCTGGGAGATGGCCGACTGGGTGTAGCCGAGCCGCTCGGCCGCGGCCGAGAAGGAGCCCGCCTCGGTGACGGTCACGAACGTACGCAGCAGATGAGGGTCCATCAGTGTTTCTTATAGCATGTGCAGACATCATCGTTGGTGCTTAAGCGGTGGTCCGCCGCACCATGGAGGCATGAAAATCGCCCTGGTCGGAGACCGCTCGCCCAGCGTGCGCGCGCACGCCCGCATCCCGCTGATCATCCAGGCGCTGCGTGAGCGTGACGGCATCGCGCTCGACCCGTACTGGATCCCCTCCACCGACGCCCACGACGACGCCCTCGAACGCTTCGACGGCATCTGGATCGTGCCCGGCAGCCCGTACCTCAGCGAGGAAGGCGTGATCAGCGCCGCGCGCACCGCGCGCGAGCGCGGCATCCCCGTGCTGGGCACCTGCGGCGGCTTTCAGCACATGCTGCTGGAGTACGCGCGCGGCGTGTGCGGGCTCGACGTGGCGCACGCCGAGAACGAGCCGGACGCGCGTGAGTTCCTGCTGCTGCCGCTGGAGTGCTCCCTGGCCGGCCACGAGGGCCTGGTACGGCTGAGGCCCGGCTCGCTGATCGAGCAGATCATCGGCTCCCCCATCACCATGGAGGCCTACAGCTGCTCCTACGGCCTCAACGAGGCGTACAAGCACAAGCTCGTCGAGCACGGGCTGGTCTTCTCCGGGCACGCCGAGGAGGGCATGGTGCGGGTGGCCGAGCTGCCCGGCCACCCGTTCTACCTGGCCACGTTGTTCCAGCCGGAGCTGTCCGGCGACGGCAGCCGCCCGCACCCGGTCATCTCCGCCTTCGCCGCCGCGATCAGCCGTAGGACGGCTCGGCGTGCCGTACCTCACGCAGGCCGGGCAGGGTGATGGCGCCCAGCCGCGCGCCGGTGCGCGGCTCCAAGCGCAGGACCTGCTCCCCCGCGCCGGCCAGCAGCTCGCCGTTCAGCCAGGCCAGGCCGTGTGCCTGGCCGGGCAGGTCCCATACGCCGGCGGGGGTCAGGGTCTGGCCGTCGGCCGACAGCAGCCGCTTGCCCGCCGCCAGATAGGCGCGGCCATCCGCCGCCACCGCGTACGCCTCGCCGTCGCCCAGCCGGCCCAGCAGGCCGCCGCGCTTGATCGTCAGGTCGTCGGTGGAGGCGACCACGATGCGGCCGGTGGAGGCGTCGAAGACGTACAGCCGCCGAGCCTGGGTGTCCAGCGCCATCGCGTGGGCCGCTGGCGGGCCGAGGCCGAACGGTTCGGGCAGGTCCAGGCAGTAGGCCCAGCGCTGGTCCAGGCTGAGCACGTGGACGAAGGCGTGCACGCCGGGGCTCAGGTCGTGGCCGGCGATCAGGTCGCGGGTGTGCAGGTGTTCGTCCTGGTGGGTGTAGAGGGTGTAGAGGGTGGCCAGGTCCGGGTCGTGCACGGCCTGGCGGCCCTTGCCGCGCATCTCCTCCTCCTTCGACAGCGGCACGGGCTGCTTGGCGCGGGTCAGCAGCGGCGTCATCCGGCCGGCGGCCAGGTCGTACATGCGCACGCGGTAGCGGTCGGGATGTTCGGGCGGCAGGTGGTCCAGGACGTACATGACCTGGCCGTCGCCGGAGAAGGCCTCCGGTTCGATGTTGCCGTCGAGCTGGAGCGTCCGGTTGCCGCCGGCGCCGGTCAGGGTGAGGGTGGTACGGCTGCGGGGGCCGGGTTCGGGGCCGAGGGCGACGAGGTCGCCGGAGACGGCCTTGATGCGCCGGCCCGGGGCGCCGGCCAGGTCGCGCTGCTCGAGGAGGTGGCCCGTGGTGGCGTCGTAGGTGCGCAGCCGGTCGTGGTCGATCTGGTAGAGGCGCAGCCAGCGGGGGCCGGGCACCGCGCCGGGGTAGGTGGCCGTCACCGCGCCGGTGGACAGCTCGACCAGGGACAGCCCGGCGGCGGTCTCGGCGAGCAGCCTGCCGCGCGGGGCCGGGGGCGCCGCCTTGGGGGGCGGCTGGGTGGTGGCGCAGGCCGATACGGCGGCCGCCGCGCCGAGCGCCAGGGCTTGGCGTCTGGTGATGGTGCTCACGTCTTCCCTACACCGGTGAGAGGCCGGGGGTTCCCGTTCAGGTGGTGACGCCGAGCTGGGTACGTACCTTGGCCAGGAGATCGTGCGGGAGCGGGGCGTAGCCGTACAGGGACAGGTAGGACTGGCCGGCGTCGCTGGCGGTGTAGTCCAGGAAGGTGCGCACCAGCGGGTCTGAGCTGCGGGAGCAGATGATCTCGTAGGTGACCAGGATGATGGGGTAGGCGTCCTTGTTCTTGGTCAGGTAGTCGAACGTGACGATCAGGTCGCCGTTGTGGCCGGCGATCCGGGCGCCTTCCAGGGCTTTGGTGGCGCTCTGGGGAGAGAGGGCGACGAACTGGCCGGCGGCGTTGCGTATCTTGGCCGTGCGCAGGGCGGCGTCGCCGGCGTAGGCGTACTCCACGTAGCCGATGGAGCCCTCGGTGCGCCCTATGGCCTCGGTGATGCCCGCCGAGCCGGTCACGCCTTGCCCGGTGTCGGCGAACTTCCTGGACGGCTCGTACGGCCAGCGGCCCGCCTCCTTGAGATAGGCGGTGAAGTTGTAGGTCGTGCCCGAGTCGTCGGAGCGGTGGAAGAGCCGGATGCCGGTGCCCGGCAGGTTCGCGCCGCGGTTGTCGGCGGCGATCTGCGCGGCGTCCCATCGGGTGATGCGGCCGCTGAAGATGCCGGTCAGGGTGGTGGGCGAGAGCTTCAGTTCCGGCGTGGACGGCAGGTTGTAGGCCAGGGCGATGGGGCCCACCACCATGGGCAGGTGTATCGCGCGGCTGTGGCAGCGTCTGTCGGCCCGCAGTTGTTCGTCGGGGTGCATCGCGACGTCGGAGCCGGCGAAGGCGGTGGCGCCGGTGATGAAGTCGCGGATGCCGGCGCCGGAGCCGTTGGCGTTGTAGTCCACCCGCAGGTCGGGGTGCAGCCCTTGGAAGTCGGCCCGCCAGGCGTCCATCGCGCCTTTCTGCGCGCTCGAGCCGGAGCCGGAGATCGACGCGGTGATCGGGAGACTGGGGGGCGCTTCGTCGCGGGTCAACAGCGCGGTCCCGGTCAAGCCGACGGCAGAAGCGGCCAAGGTCAGGGCGACCAACAGCGCCGCCCTGATGATCCCGGTCAGCTTTTCCATCTCATCAAACTATGAAGTGGTCGCGGTCTTCTAGTTCACCACGCGTCAAACTCCTTGCCACAAAACAGTCATTTCCCGCAAGATTTGGGCAACGTTCAGGATCGAGCCGCTGACGAGGGCGGTCACACGTCCCAGGTGACCGGCAGGCTCTTGACCCCGTAGATGTCGGCGGTCTCCGGGCGCAGGGCGACCTCTTCGGCCGCTACCGCCAGGCGCAGCGTGGGGAAGCGGTTGACCAGCGCGGGGAAGGCGGCCCGCATCTCGACACGGGCCAGCTGCTGGCCCAGGCACTGGTGGATGCCGTGACCGAAGCCCAGATGCCCGCCGTCCTGCCTGCGCAGGTCGAGGGTGTGGGGATCGGCGAAGCGCTCAGGGTCGCGGTTGGCGGTGTTCATCGACAGGATGACCGCCGTACCGGCCTTGATGGTCTGGCCGCCCAGCTCGACGTCCTCCAGCGCCGTCCTGAAGAACGTCTTGGCCACGCTCAGATACCGCATCAGCTCCTCCACCGCCTTGTCGGCGAGTGTGGGGTCGGCGCGCAGCGCGGCCAGCTGCTCCGGGTTCCGCAGCAGGGCGAAGGTGCCCAGCGCCAGCATGTTGGCGGTGGTGTCGAGCCCGGCCGCCAGCAGGATCAGGGCGACACCCTTCAGCTCCTCATCGGTCAGATCGCTGTCGGTCAGGTCGCTGAGCACGTCGTCGGTGGGGTTGGCGCGCTTGGTCACCACGAGGTCGGCGAGATAGGTCTGGACCGCGGTGTAGGCCGCCATCAGCTCCTCGTCGCCGGTCTCCCCGTCCATGAACTTGTCGACGTTGCCCTGGAAGGCGCCCCGATCCTCATACGGCACCCCCAGCAGCTCGCAGATCACGATCGCGGGGATGGGTTTGGCGAAGGCGGTCACCAGGTCCGCGGACGGCCCGGCCTTCTCCATAGCGTCCAGGCACTCGGCGGTGATCTGCTCCACGCGCTCGGTCAGTAGCCGCATCCGCCGCACGGTGAACTTGCCCACCAGCGGCTTCCTGTACCGGCTGTGCTGGGGCTCGTCCATGAGCAGGAACTCGCCGGGTGGCGCCGGAGGGACTTCGATGTCGCCGTAGTCGACCCACGGGTGGTGGCGCATGAGCTCTCTGCGCGAGCTGAACCGCGGGTCGGCCAAGACCGACCGGACCAGGTCGAAGCCGGTGATCAGCCAGCCCTGGTGCCCGTCGGCGAAGGGGATGCGGCTGATCGGGCTCTGCTCGCGGGCCTCGATCAGCTCCTTGGGCGGGTCGAAGGGACAGCCGGGCTGACGTTCGGTCGGCATCGCGGTAACGGTGTGTTCCATGACGTCCACTCTCGCCGACCGCTCTGATATGAGACCGTCGCCGTCCTGACACGGCCGCTGACACCGCATGGCCGCAACGGCGCGGCGTCGTGTCAGCGGTCACGTCAGGTCGGCGACGGCCCGATATCAGAGCGGTCGGCCAGGTTGGACCCCATGAACGGTTCAGCCATTGTGGCCTCGGGGCTGCGCAAGGCATACGACGACAAGACCGTGCTCGACGGCATCGAGCTGAATGTCCGCACCGGCACGATCTTCGCCCTGCTCGGGCCCCACGGCGCCGGCAAGACCACGACGGTGAACGTGCTGACCACGCTGCTGACCCCCGACGCCGGCAAGGTGGTCGTCGCCGGGTACGACGTGGCCACGCAGACCAAGGCGGTGCGCGCGGCGATCGGGGTCACCGGGCAGTTCGCCTCGGTGGACGACCTGCTCACCGGCGAGGAGAACCTGCTGATGATGGCCGATCTCCTGCACCTGCCCAAGGCAGAGGGCAAGCGCATCGCCGGCCGGCTGCTGGAGAGGTTCGATCTGGTCGAGGCGGCGGGCAAGCTGGCGGTGTCCTACTCCGGCGGCATGCGCCGCAAGCTGGACCTGGCCATGACGCTGGTCGGCGACCCGCAGATCATCTTCCTGGACGAGCCCACCACGGGACTCGATCCGCGCAGCCGACGCACCATGTGGGAGATCATCCGGGAACTGGCCGCCGAGGGGAGGACCATCTTCCTCACCACCCGGTATCCGGAGGAGGCCGGTCGGCTCGCCGACCGTATCGCCGTGCTCGATCAGGGCCGGCTGGTCGCCGAGGGCACCGCCGATGAGCTCAAGCGCCGCATTCCCGGCAGCCATGTCCGGCTGCGGTTCACCGCCCGGCACGAACTCGAGGCCGCGGCGCGGGTCTTGCACGAGTCCACAAGGGACGACGACGAGCTGACCTTGCGGGTTCCCGGCGACGGCGGGGTGCGGTCCTTGCGCGCGCTGATCGATCGGCTCGACGCCCATTGCCTGGAAGCCGAGGAATTGTCGGTGCACACACCGGACCTGGATGACGTCTTCCTCGCCCTTACCGGTCACGCGAACAACGTGGCCGGCGCGCGATGAACGCCATGTCAGCTTTCCCGGGCTCGAGCGACGTTCACGAAGCGAGCGTGATCTCGGCCAGCTCACGCCAGTCCCGCCGCTGCCCGGCAAGGGTCGCCTCGGCGAACACGGTTTCGCCGAGGTGATCGCGCGCGTCCGCGGCGATCCTGGCGGCGTCCGGCTGCGAGCGGTCCGGCGTGCCGCGTACGCCGTCGCTCGCCCCGAGCAGCCGTACGGCCTGCTCGTGGTCTCCCTGGCGCAGCGCGAGATCCGCGATCCCGATCAGCACCTGGGCGATCGTGGGGGGATGGGTGTGCTCGACGGTCGTGGCCGCGCGCAACGCCTCGGCCCGGTAGGCGCGGGCCTTGCCGAGATCCTCGGTGAGGTAGCCGTACAGATCCATGGTGTGAACACGGATGGAGTCGGCCATGTCCGCCTCGCCCAGCACCGCCCGCACCGTGGCCAGGTGCTCACGCGCCTGGTCCGGCTCGCCGCGCAAGCGCGCCAGCTGCGCCTGCGCGAGCGCCAGCTCGACGAGCGCGTCCGGCCAGACGATCCCATCGGCGATCCGCCGCGCCTCGGCCATGGCGCGGGCGCTGGATCGCTCATCGCCGAGCAGCCAGTACAGCTGAGCCTGCCGCGCCCGAAAGCCGACCACGTCCTCTCTCGCGCCCACCTCCATCAGCGCCAGCGCCGCCTGTTCGTAGTGCTCACACGCGCGGGCGAACTCGCCGCGCATGGCCAGCCGGTCGGCCAGGAAGGTCAGCGCGAGCGAGATCCCCATCCGGTCGCCCAGCGTACGGAACTCGGCAAGGGCGGTCTCGGCGTCGAGGTCCACGCCGGTCTCGTCGCCGCCGAGCGTGAGCCGCAGCCGGCCACGGCTGAGCCTGGCCTGCGCGCGCACCCACGGATCGGCGTCGGCGATGAGCGGCTCGAAGGCGGGCATGAACTCTGCCGGGCCCCGCAGCATCCGCTCATGCAGCTCGACGAACCCCAGCAGCGGGTGACGAGACCCGCTGCGCCGGGCGAAGCGATGCGCCTGCTCGATCCACTCCCGCGCCTGATACTGATCGCCGGTGACCCCGGCGGTCACGAAGATCGTCACATTGAGGTACGCCAGCGCCCGCACCTCATCGGACACCTCCCCCGGCAGCGAGGCCGCCGCGATGCTCAGCTCGGCGCCCTCGGCCCGGTGCCCGCTGAGGTACCAGTACCAGCCCGCGGCCGCGACCAGCCGCATCGCCTCCTGAGCCCATCCCTCGGCGATGGCGCCGCGCAGGGCCGTGACGATGTTGTCGTGCTCGGCCCCGAGCCTGGCCAGCCACTCCACCTGCTCGGCCCGGCGCAGGCGCGGCTCGGCCGTCTCGGCCAGCTCGGTGAAGTACGCCAGGTGCGCCCGGCGCGCCGGCTCGCTCTGCCCGGCTTCGGCCAGCCGCTGCGCCGCGTACTCCCTGATGGTGTTGAGCATCCGGTAGCGCGGCATGCCCTCGCCGTCGGCGAGCAGCAGCGACTTGTCGATCAACGCGGTCAGCACGTCGAACACCTGCTCCCCGGCGGACGTCTCCTCCCCGCAGACCTGTTCGGCCGCCTCCAGGCTCACCCCGCCGGAGAACACCGACAGCCGCCGCAGCACGTCACGTTCGGTCTCGGTCAGCAGGTCCCAGCTCCAGTCCACGACCGCGCGCAGCGTCTTGTGCCGGGCGAGCACTGTACGGCTGCCGCTGGTCAGCAGCCGGAATCGGTCGTCGAGCCGGCGGGCCAGCTGATCGACGGACATGGTGCGCAGCCGGGCCGCGGCCAGTTCGATCGCCAGCGGCATCCCGTCCAGCGCCCGGCAGATGCGCACCATGGCCGCTACGGTGCCGGCGTCGGAGCCGATGTCCTTGCGCACCAGGTCCGCGCGGTCGCGCAGCAGCCGCACCGCGGGCGAGGATCCGGCCTCGGCGAGATCGGCTCCGCCGGCGGGCAGCGCGAGTGGCTCGACCTGCCACAGCACCTCCCCGGTGATGCCGAGCGGTTCCCTGCTGGTGGCTACGATCCGCAGCCTGCGGCACTCCCCCAGCAGTCGGTCGGCGAAAGCCGCGGCCGCCTCGATCACGTGCTCGCAGTTGTCCAGGATGAGCAAGATCGCGCGCTCGCGGACCGCGGCGATGAGCCGGTCCATCGGCTCCCCGCCCCGCGAGCCGCCGAGCAATGCCTGGTCACGCAGGCCGATCGCGGTCAGCGCGGCCTGCGCCAGGTCACCGCCTTCCCCAACGGAGGCCAGTTCGACCAGCCACGCCCCGTCCGGCAGGTCAGCGAGCATCGTCCGCGCGGTCTCGGTGGCCAGCCTCGTCTTGCCGGAGCCGCCCGCCCCCGTCAAGGTGACCAGCCGGTGCTTGGCGGCCAGAGCGGCGACCGCGGACACATCATTCTTCTTGCCGACGAAACTCGTCAGCTCGGCGCGCAGGTTCGTCTTGTGGTTGTCCGCCCGCTCGCCCAGCTCGCCACGCAGCAGCGCGGTGTGCAGCGCGGAGAGCTTGGCCGACGGATCGACGCCCAGCTCCTCGGCGAGCCGCTCGCGGGTGCGCTGGTACACCGTCAACGCCTCGCTGCCCCGCCCCGCCTCGGCCAGCGCCCGCATCAAGGCCGCCACGAACCCCTCCCGCAGCGGGTACGCGGCGACCAGCTCGGTCAGCTCCGAGACCAGCTCCGAGCCGCGGCCGAGGCGAATATCGGCATCCACCCGATCGCCGAGCGCGGCGACGTGGAGTTCGTCCAGGCGTGTGACCGCGGCGTCGAAGGCGTCGCTGCCGTGCAGCGCGAGGTCGGCCATGGCGGTGCCGCGCCACAAGGCCAAGGCCGAGCGCAGCAGATCCGCCCGCGCCGCGGGCTCGGCGGCACGGGCCTGGCCGACCAGCTGCTCGAACCTGGATACGTCGACGGCATCAGGAGTCACGGCCAGCCGGTATCCGCCGGAATCGGCCTCGATCACCCCGTCCGGCAACACCCTGCGCAGCCTGGACACCAGCGCCTGCAAGGCGTTCACCTCGTCGGCGGGCGGCTGTTCGCCCCAGATCCAGTCCACCAGCCTCGCACGCGTGACGATCCGGCCAGGTTCGAGGGCGAGCGCGGCCAGCAGTGCGCGCAGCCGAATCCCCGGAACCTCCACCACGGCCCCATCGCGGTTTCGGACCTCGAACGGTCCCAGCAATTCGACTCTCACAGCGGCAATTGTGCCGAACTGTGAGCCCGTCTTGCGCCATGTGTCCGGCCGGGCCCTCCGGCCGCACCCCCTGGACGCCGTCCGGGCCTTCCGGCCGCGCCCCCTAAACGCCGGGTGGGAGGGTGGCGGTGAGCTCGAAGCCGCCGCCCGGGTGGGGGCCCGCCTCGACGCTGCCGCCTGCCTGGCCTAGCCGTTCGGCCAGCCCGCGCAGCCCGCTGCCGCCCTTGGCGGGTTTGTCGGGTTTGTCGTGGGTGCTGCCGCTCTCTGCGGGTCCGTCGGGGCTGCTGTCGCTCGCGGTGGGGTGAGGGCCGTCGGGGCCGTTGTCGCGGATCGTCAGGGTCAGGCCGGTCAGGTCGATCTCGGCCTCGGTGGCGCCGCTGTGCCTGATGATGTTGGTGACGCCCTCGCGTACCACCCAGCCCAGCAGCGCCTCGGCCTGCGCGGCCGGTGGCGGCCCGGTGCGGCGGATGCGGGCGCGCACGCCGGCGGCGGCCAGGGCGTCGCGGGCGCGGGCGAGCTCGTCGGCCAGGCCGCCCGCCCGGTAGCCGGTGACCGCCTCGCGTACCTCGGTCAGTGCCTGCCGGCCGACGGCCTCGATGTCGGCGGCCTGGCGTTCGGCCTGGCCGGGGTCGCGGCGGGCCAGGCGTCGTACGGCCTCGGCCTTGACCACGATGACCGACAGGGTGTGCCCGAGCAGGTCGTGCAGGTCGCGGGAGAAGCGCAGCCGCTCCTCGGCGACGGCCGCCTCGGCCAGGCGTTGCCGGGTCTGGTTCAGCTCGCCGATGACCATGTGCAGGTGCAGGATGACGGCCACGACCAGGCCCGCGCTGAAGGTCCCCCACGAGAAGGCCAGGATCGACTCCAGGCTGCCGCCACCGGCCCACACCACCAGCGCCGTGCCGAAGGGCAGCGCCGCCGTGGCGACCCGCACCGCCCGGCCGCGCAGGGTGATGCCGCACGCCACGCCGAGCAGCGGGAACAGGTAGTACCAGCCGCCGCCCAGCACGATCGACAGCCCGAAGACCACGGCCGCCAGCCCGGTCAGCGCGAGCCGGGCGGGCAGCGTACGGCGCCGGAAGGCCATGATCACTGTCAGCGCGTACAGGGCGGACATGGCGGCCAGGCCCGCCCACGACAGCCAGCCCGGCCGCAGCGAGCCGTCGACGGTCTCCCAGATCGCGCCCGCGGCCAGCAGGACGAAGGGCAGGAACGCCCCTGTGCCGGGCGCGTCGGGCGCCTCGTCCGGCGTGCCGTCGGGGCTCGGGGGCGGGGTTCGGGCCATCAGGCCAACGTTATCCGCGCCCGAGAGCCGCGACGAGCCGACCGCGCCACTACGGCAAGGGATCAGCCCGCCGCCGACATCGGGTCGAGCCGGGCCAGCCGGTCGGCGTCGGTGATGATGACGACGTCGGCGATCAGGCCGCCGCTGACGGTGAAGGCGACCAGCGAGACCACCCGGTCGCCGACCGTGGCGACGACTCCGGCGGCTCCGTTGACCAGTACCGGATGTCCCACGGAGCCGGCCGGCCGGAACGTGATCGCCTGCTTGGCCGCCACCGCCGCCCCGCGCGCCACCAGCACGGTCCCCGCGGCGCCGCGGTCGGAGCGGACCACGACATCCGGGTCGAGTACCCGCATCAGCGCCTCGAAGTCTCCATCGCGGGCGGCGGCCAGGAAGGCGTCGACGGCCTGGCGCTGACGGCCCAGATCCGGATCGGGCGCCGGGGCCGTGCCCCGCACGCGGCGGCGGGCGCGGCTGGCCAGCTGCCTGGCCGCGGCCGGGGTACGCCCCACGATCGGCGCGATCTCCTCGAACGGCACCGCGAACATGTCGTGCAGCACGAACGCCAGCCGCTCGGCCGGCTCGAGCGACTCCAGCACCACCAGCAACGCCAATCCGACCGAGTCGGCCACCACCGCCTCATGCTCGGGATCGACGCCCTCGGCGGGGCTGACGACGGGGTCGGGCAGGCGCTCCTCCAGGGAGTCCTCGCGCCGCCGCTCGCGCGAGCTCAACATGGTCAGGCACACCCGGGCCACGACCGTGGTCAGCCACCCGCCGAGATTGTTCACCTCGCTGGTGTCGCTGCGGCTGAGCCGTATCCACCCCTCCTGTACGGCGTCCTCGGCCTCGCTCAGCGACCCGAGCATCCGGTAGGCCACGGCCCGCAGATGGGAGCGGTGCTCCTCGAACCGGCCGGCCAGAAACTCCGCGTCGCTCGTCGTCCCCATGTTCATCGTCACAATCCTCCGTCAAGGCAAGTCATAGCACTGACCAACCCGACGCCACCGATGTGACAACTCTCGCCGAGCTCACGCCTGGACCAGAGTGATCACCCCCGCGCCCACGAGGGCGAGCGCCCACATGCGGTCCAGGTTGAACCAGGCGCGCCGCAGCACCGTGAGCCCGGCCACCTCGTACACCACCACGGCGATGACGCCCGCCACCACGAACATCGCCAGCGTGTGCAGCGCCGCCACCGCCAGGCCGCCCGACAGGGCGTGACCCTGGTGGCCGGAGGCGTGCAGGCCGGTGAAGACGGGCAGCAGCATCAGACCGGCACCGTGGGCCGAGGACATCAGGAACGACCAGCCGGCCAGCTGCCACAGCGACAGCCGCATCCCCACCCAGCGGAAGTGCCGCCTGGACAGCAGCCGCCACAGGCCGAACCCGACCAGCACCACCCCGCCGCCGATCGACAGCACCCTGCCGGTGACCAGCGAGCCGGTGAGGCCGACGACGATCGCGACCACGGCGACCGAGCCCAGGTGGCCCAGCGCGATGACCGGCAGCGACTGCAGCAGCAGGTCCCTGCTGCGCTCCTGCAGGCCGCGGGCCACGGCGAACAGCCAGCCCATGGCCGGGTTCAGGCCGTGGAAGGCGCCCAGCAGGAGCACGGTGGCGATCGTCACGGGTAGCAGTAGGAGTCGGAGGAGGCGTCGCCGCCCTGCAGGCGTACCTGGTGGGGGCGCAGACCGCGGAACGCCTCGCCGTGCGGGAAGAAGCCGGTGTCGAAGGTGAAGGACTCGGTGTCGATCTTGGCCATCCAGGCGCCGACGCCCTCGGGGTAGAACTGGTCGTCCCAGGCGCCGTACAGGGAGTTGGTGAGGTAGACGCGGCGGCCGTCGCGGCTGACCTCGACCATCTGCGGCCCGCCCCGCAGCGGCAGCGACGGCTGGGCGGGGTGGGGTGCCTGCCGGGCGATGCCGCCGATCCTGAGCGCGCCCAGTTCGGCGGGGTTGGCCGGGTCCGACACGTCGTACTGCTTGATCTCGCCGGTGCCCCAGCAGGAAACGTACAGGCGCTGGTCGTCGACCGACAGGTCGATGTCGGTGACCAGGGGCGGCACGGCGCCGAAGGGCCGCAGGACGGGCGGCAGCAGGTCGGCGCTCGCGGGCTCGGCGGGGATGGAGATCACCTTGCGGGCCTGCCAGCGGCCGTCCTCGTGGAACCAGAGCCAGACCGAGGCCGACAGGTCCGCGGTGCTGGTGACGACCCCGGCGAAGCCGTAGGTGCGGGTGGGGTCGTGCGCCGGGCGCAGCTCCAGGACCATCTGGTGTTCGTCGCCCAGGTCGACCTCCTGGAGGTGCTTGCGCTTGCGCAGGTCCCAGAAGTGCAGCTTGTGGCCGTACTTGCGGCCGAGCAGCAGCTCTCCCACCACGCCGTTCTCGACCATCGACGGGGTGCCCCACTCGGAGGTGATCAGCACGTCGTGGTTGATGTGCCACCAGAAGTCGTAGGCGAGGTACTGCGGCCCCCGCTCGACCTCCCAGCGCTCCAGTACCTCGAACGTGGTGTGGTCGAGGATCGCGATCCCGCCGGGCCCGTCGTTGCCGTCGGCGCCGCCGAGCGCCGACAGGTAGATCCCGCCGGGCCCGCAGTGCACGG
>NZ_JBEZDU010000040.1:0-80699 GCF_040648495.1 Nonomuraea sp. NPDC049129
TTTGTGGGGGCATTGTGGGCTTTCCCAGAACATGGCGGGGCGCGCGCGCGGTTGTGATGCACCCCCACCACGCGCGGCGCGCCCGGGCGGGGCCCCCCCCCCCGCCCGGGCCGGTGGAGAATCACGGGCTCGCTAGGAGTCGAATACCGGATCGACCCAGTAGTTGGATGACTGGTAGGAGGTCGTCGGGAAGGTGTTGGTCCCCCCGTAGGTGTACACCCCGTTCGGGTCCGTACCGTTCGCCAATGCGGTGAGCGGGCCGTTCGTGTACGACGAGGTGAAGTAGGGCCGGTTTACCGAATAAAATCCCGACGTGGTGTGATACGAGGCGATATAGGTGGTATTGGCAGCGATCGCGACAGGCGTCGGGAAATTCACCTGCTGCCAGCCGGAGGCCGTCTCACTGGTGAAGACCGCGCTCGCGAGCAGCTGGCCACTGCTGCTCCACAGGCTCCCGGTGTGAGTGCCCGTATTGGAAGCGCCCTTGAAGAACCGGATGGCGACGATGTTCCCGCTCGTCGAGGCCCGGAACTTCACGCCGACCGTGACCGCCTGCGTGTCGGGTTGAGACTGGACGGCCGGAGTGACCGCTTTGTCCCACAGGCTGTCCGACGGCTCGAACACGACGTCGACCCAGTAGTTGGTGGACTGGAAGGAGGTCGTCGGGAAGGTGCTGGTCGCCCCGTAGGTGTACACCCCGTTCGGGTCCGTACCGTTCGCCAGTGCGGTGAGCGGACCGTTCGTGAATGCCGAGGTGAAGTAAGGCCGGGTCATCGAATAATATCCCGACGTAGTGTGATACGAGGCCACATAAGTGGTATTGGCAGTTATCGAGACAGGTGTCGAGAAATTCACCTGCTGCCAGCCCGAGGCCGTCTCACTACTGAAGACCGCGCTCGCGAGCAGCTGACCACTGCTGCTCCACAGGCTCCCGGTATGTGTCCCCGTGTTCAGGGAGCCCTTGAAGAACCGGATGCCGATGATGGTCCCGCTCGTCGAGGCCCGGAACTTCACGCCGACCGTGATCGCCTGCGTGTCGGGTTGGGACTGCACGGCCGGCGTGGCCGATCTGTCCCACAGGCTGTCCGACACATGCTGAACCACTTCCGGCGAGAAGCTCGGCGCGAAGTGGATCAGTGCCTCGTGGTCGAAGACGTCCCCGCCCAGGTAGACGGCGGTGAGGTGGTGATCCCCGGCGCTGAGGCTCGGGGTCGTGAGCGTGGCCGGATCGTCGGCGTCCTGGTAGCCCGAGCCGAGTACGGTCGAGCCGTCCTTGAAGACCACCTCGCCCGCGGGCGTCAGGGTGCCGCTGACCGGCTGCACGACCGCGGTGAGGAGGACCGGCTGCCCCCTCCAGGAGGGGTTGGGCGAGGTGGTCAGGGTCGTCGTGGTCGGCGGGTCGTTGGGGAGGGTGATCTGAGTGGCCGGGGTGCTGTTGGTGCCGGTGATGTTGATGGAGCTGTTCAGGGAGAAGATGCGGCCGTTGGTGTAGGCACCGACATTAACCGTGACGGCGTTCTGGGCCAGCACGTTGCCGCGGAAGGTGCAGTAGTTGCCCAGCGTCACGGTGTCGCTGAACTGCCAGAAGACGTTGTCGGCCTGCGCGCCGCGCAGCAGGGCGATGTTGGAGACGTTGGCGGCGGTCAGGGTGGTCGCCCGGAAGATGAAGACGGCGTTCGGATCCCCCTGCGCGTCGAGGCTGAGCGTTCCGCTGATCGCGAAGGAGCCAGTGTTGGAGGCGTACAGGCCGGGCCCCTTGGTCGTGCCGCCCAGTTGCTGCGCCACCGTGGCGTCCGGGGTCCGCCCGGCGATGTCGTTGTAGGCGGCGACCACGTCGGCCTTGGCCGCCGCCGCGGCCGCGTTGCCGAGGTCCCGGTCACCGTTCACGGTGCCGGGCGGGAAGCCGGTCAGTGTGTTGCCGGGACTGATCGCGAGGTCTCCGGTGACCGTGGTCAGATTCGTGTTGGTGACCGACACCCCGGCCACGACCGCGTAGGGCTCCGCGACACCGATGTCCACCGGCGGCGTCGCGCTCGCGGCCTGCGGCAGCCCCACCACCGCACCTGCCACCAGCACGACCGCCGCACTCACCCCCGTCCACAGCCGACCGACATTCCCCAGAGAACGGGAATAGCTGACTTTGCTGGTCGCTTCGCGCTTGAGAGCTTCGGGGAGGGCCTTGCGGACTGCTCGATCGGGCGCATCGCTATGTGATTTTGACATGCGCCACAACTCCTCACTGTATCTTGTGCTACTCAGGCAATCGGCTGGCTCGCCGCAGCCTGCGGCTCGTCAAGAACACATACGGCGAGCGTCGCCGCTCGCCTGATTCGTCTCGTTTGCCATAAATGCGGCTAAAGTCCAGCCATGAGAAATGCGACCCGAATGTCGCCAATCCCGTTGAAGACGCTACGACATTCGGGAGGACCACGCCTTGAACGGCATGACGCGAAAAACCTATATGTGATCAAGAAAAGCCTAGGATAGCGTCCTATTGAACCGCCCTTTACCCTTCAATAGCTGCTTGCAACACTTACCGGAAAGCTTGAACAAGGTATCCCCGTACGGGCGACCCTTTTTTGGGCGCGCGGAAATATTCCGTTTAATGCCCTTATGCACCCCTAATCGCTGGCCTTGCCACGGAAACGCCATCAGACGACACGCCGGGCATCGCCATCAAATCGGCGATATGAGAACTCCGGCCTCCTACAGTCGGATCGTGTCTCATCTCGATGTAACGGGGGCTCCTGACATGGGAGAGAAACTGGTGGTCGTCGGCCAAGGCTATGTCGGCCTGCCTCTGGCGATGCGGGCGGTAAGCGCGGGATTCGACGTTGTGGGCATCGACGTGGACCAGTGGCGGATCAAGCGATTGGCCGCCGGCGAATCTTATGTCGAGGACATCGGGGACGACGAGCTGATCGCCGCACACCGCTGCGGCCGCTATCTGGCGAGCACCGATTACGCCGACGCCGAGATGTTCGACATCTGTGTGATCACGGTGCCGACGCCGCTTCGCGAGGGCGTGCCCGATCTCCGGCACATCGCCTCGGCCGCGCAATCCATCGCGCCGCTCCTACGGCCGGGCGCCGCAGTGGTGCTGGAGTCCACGACTTATCCCGGAACCACCGAGGAATATCTCCTGCCCCTGCTTCAGGAAGGCTCCGGACTGCAGGCGCCCGAGGATTTCTACCTTGGCTACAGCCCCGAACGGATCGACCCGGGAAACACCCGCTGGCGGCTGGACAACACCCCGAAGATCGTGTCCGGCATCGACGAGTCCTCGCTGAAGAGAGTCCAGGCGTTCTACGAGCGCATCGTGCGCGATGCCGTTCCCGTCTCCTCGGTTCAGGTGGCCGAGCTGAGCAAGCTCCTGGAGAACACCTTCCGGCACATCAACATCGCCCTGGTGAACGAGCTGGCCATCTTCGCGCGGCAGCTCGGGATCGACGTCTGGGAGGCCATCGACGCCGCCTCCACCAAACCGTTCGGCTACATGCGCTTCACCCCAGGCCCGGGCGTCGGCGGGCACTGCCTGCCGATCGACCCGTCCTACCTGTCGTGGAAGGTCAAGCGCAGCCTGGGGCACAACTTCCGGTTCGTGGAGCTGGCGAACGACATCAACGACCACATGCCGGATCACGTCGTCCACCGGCTGACGCTCGCGCTGAACCAGCGCTCCATGCCGATCAAGGGCAGCCGGGTGATCGTGCTCGGCCTCGCCTACAAGAAGAACGCCGGCGACTGCCGCGAGTCGCCGGCGATCGAGGTGGCCAGGGCCCTGCGCAAGCTGGGCGCGGATGTACGGGCCGCCGACCCGCACGTGGACCACTTCCTGCTGCCGCAGGGAATTGCGATCATCGACGCCACGCGCCAGGAACTCGCTCAGGCGGACGCGGTGCTGATCCTCACCGACCACGACTGCTTCGACTACGAGCTGGTCGAGCAGGTGAGCACCTTCGTCTTCGACACGCGCAACCGCTGCCGGGGGCCCAACGTCGAGCGGCTGTGAAACCCGGAGGGGGCTACAGGTAGCCCCCTCCGCCGTTCCTAGAGCATGGCCTTCATCGAGTCCGCGGCCGACAGCACGTAGGGCTGCTCGGCCATGACCGCCGCCCAGTTGTCCGCCAGCGACTCCGGCGTGAGCTCGTCCGACTTCCAGCCGGGCCCTTCGGCCACGAACACCCGCGCCACCCGGCCGCCGCCGACGCTGAACACCTCGCCGCTCGACTCGCACGACTCGTGTACGAGGTAGGCCACCAGCGCGCTGACCCGCTCGGGCGTGAACTTGGCCTCGAACTCGGCCGGCAGCAGCGACTCGGTCATCCGCGTCCAGGCGATCGGCGCGATGGCGTTGGCCTTGATGCCGTTGCGGGCCCCCTCGATGCCGAGCGTCTTGGTCAGGCCGACCAGGCCCATCTTGGCGGTGGAGTAGTTGGCCTGGCCGAAGTTGCCGAACAGGCCCGCCGGGCTGGAGGTGTTGACGATCCGGCCGTAGCCGGCCTCCTTCATGTACGGGTAGGCGGCCTGGCTGACCAGGTAGGAGCCGCGCACGTGTACGGCCAGCACATTGTCGAAGTCCTCGACCGCCATCTTCCCGAACGACCTGTCACGCAGGATGCCCGCGTTGTTGACGACGATGTCGATCTTGCCGAACGCGTCGACCGCGGCCTGCGCGATCGCCCTGGCCCCTTCCGGCGTGGCCACGTTGTCGGCGTTGGCGATGGCCTGGCCGCCGTTCTTGGTGATGAGCTCGACCACGTCGGCGGCGGGACCCGCGGAGGCGCCGGTGCCGTCGAGCGCGCCGCCCAGGTCGTTCACGACGACCTTGGCACCCCGCTCGGCCAGCAGGAGCGCGTGCGACCTGCCGAGACCGTGCCCGGCTCCCGTAATGATCGCGACCCTGTCATCGAACCGAAGCATCGAACCTCCAGCGCAGGAGAACATCGTTCTAGTAATGGCACAATAACCCGAGTCCGCCGCACTACGACTGATCGTCGCGGATAGTGATCAGAAGGTTCGTTCTCTGCTAGAGTTCTGGGCTTCGAATGGGCGGCGACCTCCAGCTCCTGTCCGCCCTCCACCGGGCCTTCGGAGGCCGGACATGCCGGTAAACGCGCCCCTTCGCGTGGTTCAGTGGGCCACGGGAGCCGTCGGCCGCTATGCGCTGCGCAGCGTGCTCAGCAGGCCGGGGCTGGAGCTCGCGGGAGTCCTCGTCTATGACCACGACAAGATCGGCAAAGACGCCGGCGAGCTGGTCGGCCTGCCGTACGCCGGCGTGAGCTGCACGGACGACCCGGAGCGCGTCATGGCCATCGAGGCCGACTGCGTGCTGCACATGCCGCTGCCGTCCTTCTACTTCGGCCCCGACCGGAGTCTGGACCTGGAGACCATCTGCGCGCTGCTCGCCTCGGGCAAGAACGTCATCACGACCACCGGCTTCGTCTACCCCAAGTCGTACGGCCCCGACGTGGTGGAACGCATCGAGGCCGCCTGTGACAAGGGCGGCACCACGCTCCACGGCACCGGCATCAACCCGGGCTTCATGAGCGACTTCCTGCCGCTGGCGCTGACCGGGCTGTCGGACCGAGTCGACCACATCTACGTACGCGAGTCGTCGGACTTCCGCGGCCACCCGTCGCGCCAGGTCGTCGTGGACATGGTCGGGTTCACCCGCACGGCCAAGGACTACGCCGAAGCGGTCCGGCCGTTCCGTACCTTCCAGCGCTCGCTCTTCGCCGAGAGCGTGCAACTCGTGGCCGACGCGCTCGACGTGCGGCTGGACGAGGTGGAGGAGCGGGACGAGTTCGAGGTGGCCGGGCGGGAGTTCGAGATCGCGGCCGGCCGGGTCGAGGAGGGCGCGGTGTGCGCGTCACGCTGGGTGTTCTCGGGGCTGGTGCGGGGGCGGCCGTTCATGACGGTCGAGGTGATCTACAAGGCCGACGCCGGCAAGGTGGCGCGCTGGCCGGAGCCGGGCTTCGCGATCCACATCGAGGGCGTGCCGCAGATGACGATGTCGATCGACGAGGTCTCCCACGGGCTGGCCGCCGCGGCCGCCCACGCCATCAACGCCATCCCCGCCGTCTGCACCGCCCCGCCCGGCATCCGCACCCTGCTTGATCTTCCCCTCCCCACCGCACGCGCCCGGGTCCGCATCCGTTAAGCGGGCCACGTACGGCGGGGAGCGGGCCGCCTACAGTCAGTTGTGCGGAAGGAAGCGTCCGTACTGCCCTCGGTGGTAGAGGAGCGGGCGGGCTGGGGTGGTTTGGGCGGCGGTGACCAGGCCGACCACCAGGGTGTGGTCGCCTATCTCCACGGTCGTGTGCGGAATGCAGATGAGATGTGCGGAGACGTCCTCCAGCAACGGCGTGTCGTGCGGGCCGGGCTGCCACCGGGTGGGTTCGGCGAAGCGGTCGATGCCGCGCCGGGCGAAGCGGGTGGCCAGGTCGTGCTGGTGGCCGGCCAGGACGTTCACCGCGAAATGATCGGCCAGCCGGAGCCAGGGCCAGGTGGTGGACGACTGGTCGACGTAGAAGGACACCAGCGGCGGATCAAGGCTCACCGAGGAGAACGAGGTCGCCGTGAGGCCCACCGGGACGCCCTCCGGTCTGGCCGTCACGATGACCACTCCGGCGGCGTGCTGGGCCAGGGCCGTGCGGAACTCGTCGCGATCCAGGGAGATGGTCATCTCAACACTCCTTGCCTGACCGTTATCTGTGGCACGACGTGATCCGCCCAGCGGGCCAAGGGTCCGTCGTCTCCTGGCAGCTCCGACTCCAGGAGGGCCAGGCCGGGGGTGGGGACGAAAGCCCCCAGCTCCACCAGGAGCGGGCGGAAGTGGACCTCCACTGCCAGGGCGTGTTTGGGGTCTCCCATGACGAGGATCGGCAGGGCGGCGGTGCCGGCCAGGGCGTTCGGGGGCAGCCGGTCGAGGAACGCCTTGAGCAGGCCGGTGTAGGTCGCCTTGTAGGTGGGGCTGGCCACGACGGCCACCGAGGCGCTGGTGAGGAGTTCGAGGGCGATCTCCACATTCGCGGTGCTCCGCGGGAGGAGCAGTTCCGGTGCGAGGGCCGACAGGTCGATGACGTCCCTCGGGCCCGTGTGGCCGAGCCGGGCGGCGATGGCGTCGGTGGCCGCGACCGCCGCCCCCAATGTGCGCGATCCGGAGCGCGGGTTGCCGACGACGGTGACGATGCTCATGAGGCGGTGGCCAATCCGTAGTGGTCGCGAAGGGTGCGGGCCTCGTACTCCTTGCGGAACAGGCCGCGGATCTGCAGTTCGGGGACGACCTGCTCGACGAAGTCCGCGAGGCCGCCTGGCAGGTGCGGGGGCATGATGTTGAAGCCGTCGGCCGCGCCGTTCTCGTACCACTCCTGGAGCTGGTCGGCGATCTGCTCGGGCGTGCCCGCGACCACCCGGTGGCCGCGGCCGCCGGCGAGCTTGCCGATGATCTCGCGGATCGACAGGTCGCCACGGGCCGCCAGGTCCTTGATCAGCTTGATGCGGCTCTGCTGGCCGTCCGGGTTGGGCGGGATGTCCGGCAGTGGGCCGTCCAAGGGGTGGGCGGTGAGGTCGACGCCGAGGATGTTCGAGAGCTGCTGCACGCCGTACGCCGGGACGATGAGGTCTTCCAGCTCCTTCTCCAGCCGCAGCGCCTCGCGCTCGGTCGAGCCGATGATGGGCGAGACGCCGGGCAGGATCTTGAGGTCCTGGGGCCGGCGCCCGTACGCGGGGAGCCTGCCCTTGAGGTCGGCGTAGAACTCCTGTGCGTCCTCCAGGGTCTGCTGCGCGGTGAACACCGCCTCCGCGAACCGCGCCGCGAACTCCTTGCCGTCCTCCGACGACCCGGCCTGGACCAGGAGGGGGCGGCCCTGGGGCGAGCGCTGGACGTTCAGCGGGCCCTGCACCTTGAAGTGTGTGCCCACGTGGTCGATCGGCCGGACCAGGGAGAGGTCGGCGTAGACCCCGGTGCGCCGGTCGCCGACGACCGCTCCGTCCGCCCAGCTCTCCCAGAGGGCGTTCGCCACCTGGAGGAACTCCTCCGCCCGGTGGTAGCGCTCGCTGTGCGGCGGGCGTTCGATGCCGAAGTTGCGGGCCTCGGCCTCGCCGGCGGAGGTGACGATGTTCCAGCCCGCCCGGCCGCCGCTGATGTGGTCCAGCGAGGCGAACTTGCGCGCCACGTGGAACGGCTCGTTGTACGTCGTGGACACCGTGGCGATCAGGCCGATGTGGTCGGTGACGGCGGCCAGGGCGGCGAGCAGGGTGAGGGGCTCCAGCCCACCGAGCGCGTTGTGCCGGACATTTCCCCACAGGGCGAGGCCGTCTGCGAGGAACACCGAGTCCAGCTTGCCGCGTTCGGCGATCCGGGCCAGCTCCTGGAAGTGCCGGATGTCGGTGATGCGGCTCGGCTCGGTCAGCGGGTGCCGCCACGCGGCCTCGTGGTGGCCGACGCCCATCAGGAAGGCGTTCAGGTGCATGGTCACGTGGTCCTCCAGGTGGAGAAGCGTCGCTCCAGGCGTACGAGGAGCAGGTTGAACAGCAGGCCGAGCACCGAGATCGTGATGATCCCCGCGTACATGTCGGGCACCCGGAAGTTGTACTGCGCGTAGTTGATGAGGTAGCCGAGCCCCGCCTTGGCGCCGACCATCTCGGCGGCGATCAGCACGAGGATCGAGTACGCCCCGGCCAGGCGGATGCCGGTGAAGATGGTGGGCACCGCGGCGGGCAGGATGACCTTCTGGAACAGCCGGTACGGCCCGAGCCCCATGGACCTCGCCGACTTGATCAGGAGCGGGTCGACGCTTTTGACGCCCGCGATGGTGTTGAGCAGGATCGGCCAGGCGCAGGCGTACAGGATGATCGACACCTTGGACGTCTCCCCCAGCCCCAGGACCAGCACGAACACGGGCAGCAGGGCCAGGGCGGCGGTGTTGCGGAACAGCTCCAGGACCGGGTTCAGCAGCTCGGCCACCGGGCGGTACCAGCCGATCAGCAGGCCCAGCGGGATGGCGACCACGATGGCCGCCCCGAACCCGGCCAGCGACCTGGCCAGGGAGGCTTGGGCATGGTCGGCCAGCTCGCCGCTGCGGAGCAGGTCGTACCAGGCGGTCAGGACGTCACTTAACGGCGGGAGGAAGGTGGGGTCCACCACCTGGGCCCTGGGCAGGATCTCCCAGACGGCGGCCAGCACGACGATCGCGGCGGAGGCGTTGACCACCCGGCGGGCGACGCCCCAGAGGCTACGGCGCCGGACGGCGGTGGGACGCACCGGCGCGAGGGTCGTGACGGCGGGCGGGTGGAGGTGGTCGTCGTCAAGCGGGGAGGCGGAGAGGCTGAGTGAGGGTCTGGCCAACGGAGGTCACCTCCTCGCGCAGCAGCGTCCAGATGGCGTGGCGGTACTCACCGAACACCGGATCGGCGCGCAGGTCCCCCTCGCGGGAGGCGAACGAGACCGGTACGACGGCCCGGATACGACCGGGGCCGGGCGTCATGACGGCCACCCGCTGCCCCAGATAGACCGCCTCGTCGATGCCGTGGGTGATGAACACGATGGTCTTGCCGGTCTTGTTCCAGATGCGGAGCAGCTCCTCCTGGAGGGATTCGCGGGTCTGGGCGTCGAGGGCGGCGAAGGGCTCGTCCATGAGCAGGACGTCGGGGTCGTAGGCGAGGCTGCGGGCGATGGCGACCCGCTGCCGCATGCCGCCCGACAGCTCGTGCGGGTAGCGCTCGTCGAAGCCGCGCAGCCCGACCAGGTCGAGGTAGCCGCGGGCGCGCTCACGGCGTTCGCGCCGCGGCACCCCCTTGGCCTCCAGCCCGAACTCCACGTTCGCCACCGCGGTCCGCCAGGGGAACAGCGCGTACTGCTGGAAGACGATGCCCCGGTCGAGACCCGGACCGGAGACGGGGACGCCGTCGATGCGGATCTCGCCGCGCGTGGGCAGGGTCAGGCCGCTGAGCAGGTCGAGGAGGGTGGACTTGCCGCATCCGCTGGGGCCGACGAGCGTGAGGAACTCGCCTTCGGCCACGTCGAGCGAGATGTCGGACAGAGCGGTGAAAGAGCTGCCACGGACGGCGAACTCCTTGGTCACGGACACGAACTCGATCTTCATCAGGAGCCTCCCGAGACGAACGGGTTGTAGGCGTTGGTGTAGACGTCCTGGGGTTTGATCTGGCCGGGCTTGATCTCGCCGGCGCCCTCCAGCCAGGAGATCCACCGCTGGAACTCCTGCGGCTCGATCACCCCGCCCTTGGTCGCGACACCGCTGCTCTTCCAGAAGCCGACGGTGGTGGAGTCCTCGTTCCTGGCCCGCTTGGCGATGATCTTCTTGAACTCGGCCACGACCTCTTCACGGGTGTGCGTCTGGGTCCACTGGATGGCCTTGGCAGTGGCCTCGACGAACTTCCTGGTCGTGTTCGGGTTCTGCTTGATGAAGCGGTCGGTGAGTACGTACGTCCCGGCCGAGAAGTCGCCGAACAGGTCGACGTCCTTGAACAGGACCTTGAGACCGCCGCGTGCCAGCGCCTTGTCACGCAGGATGCCGCCGAGCACGGCCACGTCGATCTGCCTCTGGCGCAACGACTGCTCGGTGCTGACGGGCGGGACGGCGACCAGTTCGACCTGCTTGATCTCGGCCGGGGTCAGGCCGCCGCGCTTGAGGTATTCCTTCAGCACGGCCTCGGCGTGGGCGCCCAGGGTGTTCATGCCGACCTTCTTGCCGATCAGGTCGCGGGCGCTGTGGATCGGGCTGTCCTGGAGGGTGAAGTAGCCCTGGTAGGAGTTCTGGTCACTGCCGTAGTAGCTGATCACGGCCTTGATCGGGGCCTTGGCGGCGACGAGTTTGACCACGGCGCCGTTGAACGCGCCACCGAAGTCGCTCTGTCCCGTGGCGGCCGTCTGGATGTCCTGCGGTCCGCTGGTCGTGTTGCCGATCCACTTGAGCTTGACGGGCTTGAGATAGCCGAGCTCCTCGGCCAGCTCGGGGAAGGTGACGGTGCCGACACTGCCCTGGTAGCGCAGTTCCTGGGTTTCGGCGGCGCCTTGGGCGGTGCCGCACGCCGTGACGGCGAGGAGAAGAGGGACAAGGGAAGCGAGACGCTTGATCACGAGATGTCCTCAAATAAAGGGGGGACGGGGACTAAGTCGTGATCAGTGACACTGTGCGCTGACGACGCGGCAGAAGTCGACATGCGCGCGCCGGGTGAGGTCCGGGCTCATGCACTCGACGCTACGCAGCCGCGGTCAAGAAGTCAACATTTCCTACTGGGTTTACATGAAATAAATGTCGCCTGGTCAGGCGCCCGCGAACCACAGCTCCGGCTCGCCGAGCACGCGCCGCGCCCGTCCCCGCGACTCCAGCCACACCAGGTGCGCCAGCGTCTCGTTGGTGGCCGCGCGCCGCATGAACGGCGGGATCGTCTCCCAGGGCCGCGACCAGGTCAGGCCGGTCGCGATGTCCCAGCAGCAGACCCCGCCGGAGGCGCTCCCGAGCATCCGCTCGATCTCCGCCAGCCGCTCCTCGTGATGCGCCATCACGTAGTCGACCCGTTCGGCCAGCTCCAGGAACCGGTACTCGTGCGCGGGCAGCACCTCCTCCACATCCAGCTTCCGTACGGCGGCCAGCGCGTCGAGGTAGTCGGCCAGCGGGTTGGGCGCCGACTGCGGATGCACGGCCACCATCGGCGTGATCTTGGCCAGCACGTGATCGCCGGAGAACAGCAGCTTCCTGGACGGCGACACGAAGCAGAGGTGGCCGGGCGAGTGCCCAGGGGTCCAGACGGCCCGCAGGTCCCAGCCGGGCAGGTCCAGCCGATCGCCGTCCTCGACCAGCCGGTCGGGCTTGGCCATCGACACCATGTGCCTGATCATCATCGAGGCGCCGGCCAGCTCGTCCAGGGTCAGCTCGGGCACGCCGGACCGGACCAGCTGCGCCCGTTCGCGCTCGACCAGCGAGTCGATGGCGCTGTCGTCGTACCGATCGTGGACGAGGCGCGCGTCGGCGGGGTGCAGGGCGATCCACGCGCCCGACATCTCCCGGACCCGCCCGGCCAGGCCGTAGTGATCGGGATGGATGTGGGTCACCAGTACGCCCTTGACGTCGGTGATCGCATACCCGGCGACCCGCAACCCCGCGACGAGCGCTTCGTACGCCTCGTCGGTGTTCCATCCGGCGTCGACGATGGCGACCCCGTCGGGCAGTTCCAGGACGTAGACCAGCACGTAACGCAGGGGGTTGACCGGGATCGGCACCGGAACCGACCACAGTCCCGGCCGCACCCGCTCGACCTCGGGAATCGTGCCGCCGAGCCACGCCGCGCGCTGGGTCTCGCTGGATGGAGTCACCACAAACTTCGCCATGCTCAGCATTGTGCCCGAACCATGTTCTACTACCGATCGGCGGGCTGGCCCGGGAAACGGCCGGTGACGGCCGCTTTGTCCGGCCGCAGAACCGCTGGCGGGCCTGGTTTCAGTCGGCTGTGAGCCCTTCGGCGATCTTCAACAGCTCACGCTTCGTCTTGGCACCGCCAAGCTTCTTGGCGTACACCGGGCTGATCATCACGTCGGCCCTCCGCCCCTCGCTCATGGTCAGGGTGAAGGTCGGGGTACCGTTCCCGCCGTCCTCGCCGACCCACTGCGTGATCAGGTACCCGGTCCGGTCGCCGATGGTCACCTCTTCACCCTTCCCCTCCCTGCGGTACTTCTGGATGCGGTCATCGACTTCCTGGACGGTCTCGCCTTCGTACACGTAGATCTGGACGCAGTAGAAGCCGTGCTTGTCCCCGTCGTAGTTCCATGAGGTCGTGTACTTGTCGCCGAAGTTCAGGGACCAGTTGCCCCACTTCAACCCGTCGGGCAGGTAACCTACCTTGACGCGCCCGAAGGCCCTTCCGTCGCCCAGGTCCCCGAAATCGGGGGTCGGAGACGGGGGCGGCGGGGTGTCGTCGATGGCGGGAGTGTCCGGCTGCGTCGGATCAGGGGTCGCGGCTGACGTGCTGACCGTGGGCGTCAGCACGGTCGCGGGGCCTGGCCCGAGGATCAGAAAGGCCGGGACCGCCGTCGCGACGACGGCCGCCGACGCGGCCAAGGCGGCGAACTTGACTCGTTGCCTCCTCCTCCGCGAGGACCGGAGCACCCGCTCCACCAGGTCGGGCGCGGCCCGCAATCTCGCGGTCTCGTCCGCCATGATCTGGCGAAGGCGCTCCTCAAGTACGGACATTCCTGATCACTCCTTCCAGCGTTCCGTCGCCGAGCGCCGAACGGAGCTTGGCCATAGCCTTGGATGCCTGACTTTTCACCGTGCCCACCGAGCAGCCGAGGATCTCGGCGGTCTGCGTCTCGCCGAGGTCCTCCCAGTACCGCAGGACGATCACCGCGCGCTGCCGGGGAGGCAGGGCGCGCAGGACCTCCATGAGCATCCGGCGCAGGTCGATGTCGGTCTCCGGCGCCGCCGACTCCGGCGGGGTGCGCACCGGGATGACGCGCAGGATCGCCCGCCGCCGGGCCCGGCTGATGGCGGTGTTCACGATGACGCGGCGGATGTAGGGCTCGGGGTTGGCGTACCGCACCCGGTCCCAGCTGCGCCATGTACGCTCCAGCGCCGTCTGCAGCAGGTCTTCCGCCTCCGCCTCGTCGCCGCAGGTGAGGTAGGCGACCCGCAGCAGGCTGGTGCCGCGCGCGGCCACGAACGCGGCGAATGCGTGTTCCTCCGCGCTGCTCACGTCTGTCCGTCCGATTTCACGCCTCCTAATACGCCTGGGCCACGCCGGGCGTTGCCTCGGATCAAGGGCCGTCCCACAGGCAACCCCGTGGGCCGTTCAGGCGTATAGGGAGGCGTGAAACAGATGAAACGCGTGACCACCCCGATCCGGCCGCTGATCGCCATCGGGATCGGCCTGGCCGTGGCGAGCGCCATCACTATGCCGAACGCGCCCGGCCTCCTGGCCGCGCCGGACCTGCGGCTCGCGGCCACCACCCGTACGGTGACGACTCCGGCGGAAGGCGCCTACTGGCATACCAGGACGCTGCTGCGGAGCACCCAGCCCGAGCAGTTCGGGAGGGGCGCCAACCGCTACTGGGTGGAGGAGCGGCAGATCGCGGAAGTCTGGACCTCGACCGATGGCAAGGCCTGGTTCGGGCTCCGGAGTCTGGGGGCACGACCGAAGAGCGCGGCGGACGAGAAGGCATGGCGCCGCGACGGCTCCCCGTCCAGGTTGAGCCGCCCTGCCGGTGACGGCCCCGTGACCCTGGACACCAAAGTGGACAAGGGCCAGCTCATCGCCCCGAAGCGTTCGAGCCCCTTCTATCTGGCTGAACAGAAGTTGTCGTACGAGGAGGTCCAGAAGCTGCCCGCGGACCCGAGTGGTCTGAAAGCCTGGCTCACGAAGGCCGTGCGGGTCGCGAGGGCTCCGGAGGACGCCGTCGACAGCGGCGTGGCAGCGGCGCTGCTCACTCTGCTACGCGATCTTCCCGCGCCGAAGGAAGTCCGCGCCGCGGCTTACCGAGCGCTGCTGACGATGCCCGGCGTACGCTCCCGGGGGACGGCCAAGGACGCTCTGGGCAGGACCGGTACGAAACTCTTCATCGCTCTCGATCGGGTCCGTCACAGGCCAGAGACCGAGGTGATCGTCGACACCGACGAGATGGTGTCGCTGGCCGAAAGCCTGACGGCCGAGGTCGACGGCAAGCCGGCCACGGGTACCTCGACCATGCTCCAGGTCGGCTGGACCGACACCGCCCCGTCGGTGCCCGCTCTCCCGTGAGTCATGCTCCGTACGGGCCCCTTTACCGGGCTGGGCGAGCCGGCCGGAGCGCGGGCATGCGGACGAACAGCAGCGCGGAGGCCAGGACCACCCCCGCGGCGAGCGACCACGTGGCGGACAGGCCGGCATGGCCGGCCAATGTGCCGAACGTCGTGTTGGCCAGCGCCGCCCCCGCCTGCAGTGACAGGGAACTCGTCGAGGTCACCGTCGTGCGCTGGGCGGCCGTGACGGCGTGGTGCGTCATCTCCGAGCACAGCACTCCGGCCACCGAGAGCCCGGAGAACATGACGACATAGGCCAGCCCGGTGGCCGCGAAACCGGGCGCCCCGTCGAGGCCCGCCGTGGCCGCCAGGGCGGCGATGGCCAGGGCGGTCAGGACGACGCCCGCCACCGCGCCGCGTACCGAACCGCCCGCGGCCCTGGCCACCCTGGGCACGATCGTGCTGCCCAACGCGCTGCCGGCGAAGCCGAGCGCCGCCACGACGGCATAGCCGGTGCTGCCCAGCTCCGCCGTGCCGGCCAGCGCCGCCAGCCTGCCGGGGGTGAGCAGTTCGACACTGGCCAGTGCGACGCCCGACGCCGCGGCGGCCAGCATCAGGCGACGCAGCAACGGTCCACCCGCCGCCAGCCGGACACCCTCGGCCACGGTCGCGGGCACGTCCCGGACAACCCGCCCGAGCGACCGCCCGACGCGCTGCGGGTGCGCGGCCTCGGGCAGTGCGAAGAGCACCGTCACCAGCAGTACGAGCCCGGCCGCCGCGCCCAGCAGCGGCGGCAGCGCCAGCGGCGTCATCACCGCCGGCGGCACCGCGAGCGGCGCGAACCCACCCACCAGCACGCCCAGGAGCAGCGCCACCGACTCCATCGCGCCGCCGCGTGCCAGGCCCGGCTTGAGGTCGGCGTCCGGTCCTTCGAGGTCGTGGAGCGTGTCGACGTACCAGGCGGTGGCGGGGCCGCTGGACAGGGCGCGGGCGACGCCCTTGAGCACGCCGGTGGCCAGGAACATCCAGAACGTGGTCGAGACGGCCATCAGCGCGAGCGCGGCGACGGTGAACGCGGCCGAGATCGCCAGGACCGTCCGGCGGCCGATCACGTCGGCCAGGCCGCCGGTGGGCAGTTCGAGGCCGATGGTGACGATCGAGAACACCATGACGGCGAACCCGACCTGGGCCAGGCTGAGACCCCGGTCGGTCATCAGCAACACCATGACGGCCGTCATCAGGCCGGGCGGCAGCCAGGTCAGGAAGCTGACCAGCAGGTAGCGCCGTAACGCGGATCGGGGAGTCATCAGCCGTCCTGCCCTTCCCGCGGCCTTCGAGGGAAGGCCGCCGTCCAGACGGTCATCGGCACGGCGCCGGGGTCGTCCGCGTAACGTTCGCTGAGCTCGCGCACCAGCGCGTCGACGCGTTCACTGAGCTCACGGACACCCGCGGCGGGCAGCCGCACCAGATGGTCGCTCATCCCGGAGACCTCGACCAGCTCGGCGGGCCACTCCCCCGCTTCGAACGCCTCGACCGCCCGTCCCAGCGCCTCCAGCTGGCGCAGCTGCATGATCCGGACGGCCTCCTGCCCCTCCGGTGTGGCCGCCATCTCCAGGTTGTCCCAGGAGGTGTACTGATGGCGGGCCCGCCAGCGGCGTTCCCGGCCGTCGCGCCGCTCGGGGTCCTCCTCGATGAAGCCGTACTTGGCCAGCTCGCGCAGGTGGTAGCTGGTCGAGCCGGAGCTCTCCCTCACCTTGCGCCCCAGCTCGCTGGCCGTCGCGGGGCCGTCGCCCCGCAGCAGGCCGAGCAGCCGCACCCGCAGGGGGTGCGCCACCACCTTGAGCACCTGAGGATCACTGATCTTGAACTGCTCTTCCATAGACGAAGGCTAAACCGCAAAGGCAATTTTGCAAAGAGAATTTTGCGAGTTTCCTTGGCGAATAAACTGGGCCGCATGCTTGATGAGATCTGGGTGGACGAGGCGGTCTTCGCCCTGCGTCCCGACTTCGCGGTGCTGGTCATGACGGCGCACGGCCTGCGCAACGGGCCCACCGACGACCGTTCCCGCGCCTGGCTGGCCGCGGCCTCGGAGCAGCCCGTACAGACCGAGAAGATCGACGCGTGGAAGGACGCCTACCGCGCGTTCGGCGCCAAGCCGCAGAAGACCAGACCCTCGGTCGACGCCCTGACACGCAGGCTGCCGCTGCCGGAGATCAACCAGGCCGTCGACGCGTACAACTCGATCAGCGTGAAGCACGCGCTGCCGATCGGCGGCGAGGACCTCGACCACTACGCCGGCCCGCCGCGACTGGTCAGGGCCGAAGGCGACGAGGAGGCGGAGGCGCTCGGCGCCCCGGAGCCCGGCGAGGTGATCTGGCGCGACGACATCGGCGTCACCTGCCGCAGGTGGAACTGGCGCCAGGTAGCGCGCACCCGCCTCACCGAGGAGACCACGAACGCGATCTTCATCCTGGAGCGGCTGGAGCCGATGTCCATGGAGGAGCTCAAGGAGGCGGGCGAGGAGCTGGCGAACCTGCTGACCGAGCTGTCCCCCGAGGTGCGGATCAGCACCAGAGTGCTGTCTGGAGTGAAATAAACCTGCCGCACAGCTGTTGATACCAAACAGTGATAATTGCGGCACCCCCTGGATTGACTAGGGGGGCGTGACCTCTTCGGACTCTCTTGAGAGGATCGGGCGAGGCCGCGGGGCGTCTCTTGCGCGCGCCGCCGGGCAAGACGAGTAACCTTGGACAGGTTCTCTAACATCAACGCCGATCTGCGGAAGAGGGCGATTTCCGCCGTGTCGTCTGAGTCGTCGCGGACAAACCCGCTGGCAAGCTTTGGACAGAACGAGTGGCTTGTCGACGAGCTGTACCAGAAGTACCTCCAAGATCCTGAGTCTGTGGACCGGGCTTGGTGGAACTTCTTCGCTGACTACAACCCTGATTATGGACCGGGCAGAATGCCCGCCAAGGAGGCGGCGAACGGCACAGCGACCGCTCCGGCTCCCATGGCGGCTCCACCCAAGGCTGCACCGGCTGCCCCGGTCCCCGATGTCAAGCCGAAGCAGCCTGCGGCCCCGGTGCCCGCGGGCGCCGAGGAAGTCAAACTGCGCGGTGCCGCCGCACGCACCGCCGCCAACATGGACGCCTCGCTCGTCATTCCGAGCGCGACCAGCGTCCGGGCCATCCCGGCCAAGTTGCTCATCGACAACCGCATTGTGATCAACAATCACCTCAAGCGGGGACGCGGCGGCAAGGTCTCCTTCACGCACCTGATCGGCTATGCCGTCATCAAGGCGCTGCGGGCCATGCCGGAGATGAACTACTCCTACACCGAGGTCGACGGCAAGCCGACCCTGGTCAAGCCGCAGCACGTAGGGCTCGGCCTGGCCATCGACGTCCAGAAGAGCAACGGCGAGCGGCAGCTCCTGGTGCCTTCCATCAAGGGCGCCGAGGACATGGACTTCCGGCAGTTCTGGATGGCCTACGAGGAGGTCGTCCGCAAGGCCCGCTCGGGCAAGCTCGGAGTCGACGACTTCGCGGCCACCACGATCTCGCTGACCAACCCCGGCACGATCGGCACCGTCCACTCGGTCCCGCGCCTGATGCCCGGACAGGGCACGATCATCGGCGTCGGCGCGATGGAATACCCGGCCGAATACCAGGGCGCCTCGCCCGACACGCTCTCGCGCCTGGCCGTCTCCAAGGTCATGACGCTGACCAGCACCTATGACCACCGGATCATCCAGGGCGCCCAGTCGGGTGACTTCCTGCGCACGATCCACCGGCAGCTGCTCGGCGAGGACGGCTTCTACGACGAGATCTTCGAGGCGCTGCGGATCCCCTACGAGCCGGTCCGCTGGGTCCAGGACATCTCGGCCTCGCACGATGACGACGTGGCCAAGTCCGCGCGCGTGATCGAGCTGATCCACGCCTACCGCGTCCGCGGCCACCTCATGGCCGAGACCGACCCGCTGGAGTACAAGCAGCGCAAGCACCCCGACCTCGACATCCAGTCCCACGGCCTGACGCTGTGGGACCTGGAGCGCGAGTTCGCCACCGGCGGCTTCGGCGGCCGGCCGCTGATGAAGCTCCGCGAGATCCTGGGCGTGCTGCGCGACTCCTACTGCCGCACGGTCGGCATCGAGTACATGCACATCCAGAACCCCGAGGAGCGGGCCTGGATCCAGGCGCGGGTGGAGAAGCCGCACGCCTCCCCGGCCCGTGACGAGCAGCTCAACATCCTGAGCCGGCTCAACACGGCCGAGGCCTTCGAGACGTTCCTGCAGACCAAGTTCGTCGGGCAGAAGCGCTTCTCGCTGGAGGGCGGCGAGTCCCTGATCCCGCTGCTCGACTCGGTGATCAGCGACGCCGCCGACGAGGACCTCGACGAGGTCGTCATCGGCATGGCCCACCGCGGCCGGCTCAACGTCCTGGCCAACATCGTCGGCAAGTCCTACGGGCAGATCTTCGGTGAGTTCGAGGGCAACATCGACCCGCGCACCGCGCACGGCTCGGGCGATGTGAAGTACCACCTGGGCGCGTCGGGCACCTTCACCGCTCCCAGCGGCAAGACGATCGCCGCCTCCGTGGTGGCCAACCCGTCTCACCTGGAGGCGGTCGACCCAGTGCTCGAAGGCGTCGTCCGCGCCAAGCAGGACCTGCTGGAGCGCGGCGAGGAGGGCTTCACGGTCCTGCCGGTGCTCATCCACGGCGACGCGGCCTTCGCCGGCCAGGGCGTCGTGGCCGAGACGCTCAACCTGTCGCAGCTGCGCGGCTACCGCACCGGCGGCACCGTGCACGTGGTGGTCAACAACCAGGTCGGCTTCACGACCTCGCCCGCTTCGTCCAGGTCGAGCGTCTACGCGACCGACGTGGCCCGGATGATCCAGGCGCCGATCTTCCACGTCAACGGCGACGACCCCGAGGCCGTCGTCCGCGTAGGCGAGCTGGCCTACGAATACCGCCAGGCGTTCCGCAAGGACGTCGTCATCGACCTGATCTGCTACCGCCGCCGCGGCCACAACGAGGGCGACAACCCCGCCTTCACCCAGCCGCTGATGTACGACCTGATCGACGCCAAGCGCTCCACTCGCAAGCTCTACACCGAGGCGCTGATCGGCCGGGGCGACATCACGGTGGAGGAGGCCGAGCAGGCGCTGCGCGACTACCAGGCCAAGCTGGAGCAGGCGTTCACCGAGACCCGCGAGGCGGCCAAGAAGCCGCCGGAGGCGGGCGCGATGCGGGTGCCGCCCGCTGAGGTGATCAAGTGGTCGCACAACGACACGCCGACGGCGATCACCGACGAGACGCTCAAGCGGATCGTCGACACCCAGCTCAACCTGCCCGAGGGCTTCACGCCGCACCCGCGCCTGGCGCCGGTGCTGCAGCGCCGCGGCCAGGCGGTCGAGCAGGACGCGATCGACTGGAGCATGGGTGAGACGCTGGCCTTCGGCTCGCTGCTCATCGACGGCCACCCGGTCCGCGTGGTCGGCCAGGACACCCGGCGGGGCACGTTCACCCAGCGCCACGCGGTGCTGGTCGACCGGGTGACCGGCGAAGACCACACCCCGCTCAAGGTCTTCAACCAGGGCACCACGAAGTTCTACATCTACGACTCGCTGCTCAGCGAGTTCGCGGCGCTGGGCTTCGAGTACGGCTACAGCGTCGTGCGTCCCGACGCCCTGGTGGCCTGGGAGGCACAGTTCGGCGACTTCGTCAACGGCGCCCAGACGATCATCGACGAGTTCATCTCGTCCGGTGAGCAGAAGTGGGGCCAGAGGTCGGCTGTCGTGCTGCTGCTGCCGCACGGCTTCGAGGGCCAGGGTCCCGACCACTCCTCGGCCCGCATCGAACGGTTCCTGCAGGTCTGCGCGCTCGACAACATGACGGTCGCGCAGCCGTCCACTCCGGCCAACTACTTCCACCTGCTCAGGTGGCAGGTCGAGTCGGGCAGGCGCAAGCCGATGGTCGTCTTCACGCCGAAGTCGCTGCTGCGTCACAAGCGGGCGGTCTCGAAGGCGTCCGACTTCACCTCGGGCACCTTCCAGCCGGTCCTCGGCGACACCATCGTCGAGCCGGGCAAGGTCACCAAGGTCGTGCTCTCCTCGGGCAAGATCTACTACGACCTGCTCGACCGGCGCGAGAAGTCGGGCCGTGACGACGTCGCACTGGTCCGCCTGGAGCGGCTCTACCCGTTCCCGGCGGAGGAGCTCGCCGCCGAGCTCTCCCGCTACGGCTCGCAGGCCGAGCTGGTGTGGGCGCAGGACGAGCCGGTCAACATGGGGCCGTGGCCTTACCTCACGCTCAAGCTGGCCGAGGACCCGGACCTGCTGAACGGCCGCGCGCTGCGTCGCGTCTCGCGGACTCCCAACAGTTCGCCCGCGACCGGCTCGCACTCCTCCCACGACAACGAGCTCGAGGGGATCTTGAGCGAGCTGTTCGGCTAGTCAGCCAGTCGCTTCACCGCATAAGCCCTCGCCGCTATCGGCGGGGGCTTACTGCTGAAAGAGGTGCGGGTCGCAGGCCATGCGCGTACTCACAAGATCGTCTTGCCGACCGCGCGGACCGATCCGCGCGAGCTCGAGCGGCGCGGCCTGCTGACTAAAGTCAGACGTGGACGCGCCGATGCCTGGACCCCAGCCGGCGACCTGACGACGCGGCTGCGCGACTGATGAATGGAGAGCGATGTACTTCACCGACCGGGGGATCGAGGAGCTGGTCGAGCGGCGTGGCGAGGAAGAGGTCAGCCTGCTGTGGCTGGGTGAGCGGCTGCGTGAGTTCGTGGACCTCAATCCCGAGTTCGAGACGCCGGTCGAGCGCCTGGCCACCTGGCTGGCCCGGCTCGACGACGAAGACGACTGACGCGGCGCGACGGACCGGACCGCCACGACCGATGAGAAGACGGAGGCGCGCCGGACCCTCGCGCCCGATGAGAAGCACGGACGGCGCTCATCGCCTGCCACACGCGATACATCTTGAGTTTTCAACAGACGCGACATATCGTGTCTTGTGTGGACGTGTCGTCGGAAGGGACAGGCATCATGCGGCAGTGGACGATCGAGCGGCCGGAGCAGCTGACGTTCGGCTCGGTGACCGCGCTTGACGTGCGGATTGTCGCGGGACGAGTGGCCGTGCTGGCCACCGACGGACCACCGACACTGGAGGTGGCCGAGATCGACTCCGCTCCGCTGATCGTGACCTATGACGAGGAGAGCGGGGAGCTCAGCGTCGCCTACAAAGACCTCACCTGGGAGGGCATACTCGGCTGGCTGCGGCGCGACCGGCGCAAGAGCGTCCTGACGCTCGCGGTGCCCAAGAAGTGCACGGTCAACGTGGGAGTCGTCTCCGGCTCGGCGGTCGTCGCCGGGTTCGAGAAGGCGACCCAGGTCAGGAGCGTCTCCGGAGACATCGTGCTCGACGGGGTGAGCGGCGACGTGAGCGCCACGACCGTCTCGGGCACCGTGGAGAGCCGGGCGATGGACGGCGATCTGGCGTTCAAGAGCGTCTCGGGCGAGCTCACCGTCGCCGACGGCACGCCGCGCCGCCTGCGCGCCAACACCGTGTCCGGACGGATCACCGCCGATCTGGAGCTGCGCCCGACCGGATATGTGACCTTCAACAGCGTGTCCGGTGACATCCTGGTCAGGCTGCCCGAGAACGTGGAGGCGGACGTCAGCATGCGATCCACCTCCGGCAGGCTGGTCAGCACGTTCGAAAACCTGTCAGACGCGAGCCGCCCGGGCAACAAGTCGGTGTCCGGACGGCTGGGTGGTGGCATGGCCTCGGTGACGGCGACGACCGTCTCCGGCGAGGTCACGTTGCTCAAGGGAGAGAAGCGATGAGCCCTGTCTTCGGTCACGGCCGGCTCCGGCTGTACCTGCTGAAGCTGCTGGAGGAGAGCCCTCGGCACGGCTACGAGGTCATTCGCCTGCTGCAGGACCGCTTCCTCGGTGTCTACTCCCCCTCCCCCGGCACGATCTACCCGCGCCTGGCCCGCCTGGAGGAGGAGGGCCTGGTGACGCACGAGGTGATCGAGGGCAAGAAGGTGTTCTCGATCACCGACCGGGGTCGCGACGAGCTCAACGCCCGCCTGGACGAGCTCGACGACCTGGAGCAGGAGATCTCCGCCTCGGTACGCGACATCGCGCGTGAGGTGAAGGAGGACGTTCGCGAAACGGTCAAGTCGCTGCGCGACGAGCTCACCAAGATGGCCAAGGACGTACGCACCGGCGTCGCCGACGATCCCAGGCGCGTGCGCGACCAGCAGAAGGCCAACATCCAGCGGCTCAAGGAGCAGCAGAAACGCCAGTGGATGGAGCACGCCACCAACTGGCAGGACCAGGGCGAGCGGCTCACCGGCGAGTGGCGCAGGATCTGGTCCGAGGTCTGGAGCACGCTGGGCGGCGCGCCACCCAACCGCGCCGAGCTCGACGCGGAGCTGGGCGAGCGCCTGGCCGACTTCGTCGCGCAGGTGCGCCGCGAGGCGTCGGCCGCCCCGCTCACCCGCAAGGCGATCGACGAGGTACGCGCCACACTCGACGAGGCCGCCCGGCAGATCCGCGACTCACTGAAACCCTGACCCCGACGGGTCATTACGCCGGGCGAAGGGCCCGCTCCAAGCCACGCAGTCCCCGGTCGCTACGCCGAGCGGAGGGCCCGGCAGTCCCTGCTCGCTACGCCGAGCGAAGGGCCTGCTCCAAGCCGCGCAGGCTTCGGGCGGTCTTCCGGGCGTGATAGGCGATCGGCATATACCGCAGCCGCTCCGGCAGGCGCGGGGCGATCACCGCCACCGCCCGCCCGAGCTGCCGCAGCCGCCACTCGTCCCGCGCCGACCAGGGCAGATCCAGCTTCTTCCGTACGATGGGCGGCAGCGTCCCCACCGTCACGAAGTAGTTGAACTCCCCCGATCCCACCCCCACCGGCGCCCAGAGCCGACGCAGCGGCCGGGGCAGCCCGGGCGGCATCGGGGTCCCCCGCATGACGGCGAGCACGTCGATCGCCGTCGGATGCGGCTCCAGCCGCTCGGCCGTCATCTCGTCGAAGTAGCACCAGAACTCCTCGACGGTCGCGGGCATCTCCCGCTCCGGCACCCGCAGGATGGCCCCCAATTGCCGCGACTCCTCGTAGAGCCGCCGTTCAGCGTCTTCGGTGTAGGGAGTGCCGAAGTAGCGATTGAGGGTGACGAAGCGCTCGAACAGCGACAGGTGCACCCAGGCCCAGGCCGCGCCGTTGAGCGCGTGGTAGGACCTGCCCTGCTCGTCCACCCCGCTGATCGGCTTGTGCAGCTCGCGCAGCCGCTCACCCTCGGCCGGGCCGCCCACTCCGCCGTACACCCATTTCTGGACCGAGGTGAGTGTGCGGTGGAGGCGGCCCCACGGGTCCTGCTTGTACGTGGAGTGCCGGGCGACGGCCGCGCCCACCGCGGGGTGCATGGTCTGGAGGACCAGCGCGCTGCCCGCCACGAGCAGGTTGCGGTATTCACCGGCGGTGTCCCAGTGCAACGAGCCTGGGCCGAACGGTTCGACGTCCATGACGGCGCCTCCCGGGTGATACAACCTCACCTTCTTTGTATCATCCCGGGTGCGCATAGGTAACCCTTCACTTATTCAGCGCGTAAAGACGATTTTTCCGAATATGTCGCCTTCAGCCAGGGCGGCGAAGCCGTCGCGTGCGTCGGTCAGCGGCATCGTCCGGTCGATGACCGGCCGCAGTCCGGTCTGCTCCAGGAAGACGGCCAGCCGCTGGAGCTGGTCACGCGTGCCCATCGTGGAGCCGATCACCGAGAGCTGGAGGAAGAACACCCGGTTCAGGTCGGCGGGCGGGACCGCGCCGCTGGTGGCGCCGCAGACCACGATGCGGCCGCCGGGCTTGAGCGACTTGAGCGAATGGTCCCAGGTGGCCTGACCGACGGTCTCCATGACGGCGTCGACCCGTTCGGGCAGCCGCGCGCCGGGCTCGAACACCCGGTCCGCGCCGAGCTTGGCGGCCTGCTCCCGCTTGGCGGCCGAGCGGCTGGTCGCCCAGACCCGGTAACCGCCCGCCCGGCCGAGCGCGATCAGCGCGGTGGCGACCCCGCCGCCGGCACCCTGCACGAGCACGGTGGATCCGGGCTCGAGACCGGCCTTGTCGAACAGCATGCGGTAGGCGGTCAGCCAGGCCGTGGGCAGGCATGCGGCCTCCTCGAAGCTGAGCGCGGCCGGCTTGGGCACCAGGTTGCGGCGCGGCACGGCGACCCGGTCGGCGAACGTGCCGTCGTGGACCTCCGACAGCAGCGAACGCTTGGGATCGAGCGTCTCGTCGGCCCCCGAGCCGATCACCGAGTGCACGATGACCTCGTTACCGTCGGCGTCCACCCCGGCCGCGTCGCAGCCGAGCACGATCGGCAGCCGGTCCTGCCTGATGCCCACGCCCTTGAGCGTCCACAGGTCATGGTGGTTGAGGGCGGTCGCCCGTACGGTGACGGTCGTCCAGCCGTCCGGGACCTGCGGCTCCGGATGCTCGCCGAGCGTCAGCCCGGCGAGAGGATTGTCGGGATCGGTCTGTGAGGCGGTTACGGCGAACATGGCCGCACCTTACTTCAGGGTGATCCGGATCCCGGCGATGGCCTGCTGGACGAAAGCGCGCGAGCCCGAGGCGACGATCTGCACATCGCCCCTGCATACGGTACGGGCGGGCCGCTTGAGGCCGTTGGTCGCCGACGGCGTCCTGGCGTTTTTCCGGCAGCTGGGGGTCGGGATGAACACGACCATGTCGCCGGTCCCGCCGCCGAACCAGAGCTGCGGCCCGACCGGTTCGCCCTGGATGGTCTCGCCCGGCTTCGCCAGACGGATCGAGCCACCGCCACTCAGGACGAGGTAGCCGTCCTTGCCGACCTTCCCGCGCAGGCCCTTGGCCGTCGCCAGCCGATCTTCGAAGGTCAGCCCCTCCCGCCGGTCGTACATCGCCAGCCGCCACTTGCCGAACGCGAACATCAGCACCTGCCCAGCCGAACCGACACCCGCCGGTCCCGGCCAGAGCGTGACGTTGGGCGTGAGGTTCCTGATCGGCTGAGCACCCCTGGAGATCTCCATCTCACCGCCGTAGGGGGCAGAGAAGCTGCGGTATTGCCCGGCGATCCAGGCCCCCTGAAACGGCCGCGCGCCCAGCTCGTTGAGCCGCAGCTCGGCGGGGTAGCGAACCGCCGCCCGCGTCCCGTCGGGGAACACCACCGCGATGACCTCGTTGCCGCCCTTGGCCTTGACCGGCGCGCTCACGACGTTGGGCGCGCCCTCGATCCTGGTCAACGACCGGATGGGCAGCGGTGCGGGGGTCGGCGTCGGCGGCGCGCGATCCGGCTCCGGGTCACGGCTGGCCAGCAGGCTGACGACGGGGACCGCCAGCAGCACCGCCACCACACCGATCCCGACCCACCGGCGCCGGCCACGGGCGCCCGCCTCGATGACGTCGAACTGATCGGCCACGGACATCCCCTGCCGAGGAGTGCTGTTTCACTCCCCAGTTCAGTTGAGGGGATGCCGCCAGCGCAAGCCCTGGAACTTGGCGAAATCAGCGTCGCAGGTCACGAATTCACAACCGTGCTCGATGGCCAGTGCGGCGAGATAGGCGTCGGGCAGGAGCTTGCCGGTGGCGCCCGATGAACGGCAGATCTTGGCGAAGATCTCCCAGTGTCTCGATCCGGCGTTCACCAGGACGGCATGCGGCTGGTTGCGGACGCTCTCCGCGAACTTGAAGGCCGTCTCGAACGAGGTGCTCTGCGGAATGCGGTGGTTGGTCACGACCCGCAGGAAACCGTTGATCACGAAGTCGCTGACCGCATAGGCCTCGTCGCCATTGACGAGCTCCTCGACGAGGGTCAGGCACTCGTCATGGTGCTCGGTGTCGCGGCGCTGGGCGTTGACCAGGATGTTGACGTCAGGCATCCGCATCGCGGCCTCCGCAGCGCGCCATCTTCGCCAGCTCATGCTCCACGAAGTCCGCTTCCATCAGCTCCTTGATCTCGGCCCAGGTGAGCTTGGGCCCGGCCGCGGCGCCGGACACCGGGAGCTCCACTCGAGGCCGGGCGGCCACTTCCGTGGAGCGGTTGAGTAGTTGTCGCAAAGCGTCCTCCATCACTGAGGTGAGACTGCGTCCGTTTCGTGCCGCGTACGCCTTGGCCTCGTTGAGGAGTGCGTCGTCGATCCGCACCGTGGTCCTCCGCATGACACCAGCGTCCGCCCCTGACATAAAAATGTCAACAGCAGATAGTAATCGCGCGGTCACAATTCTTGCACAGTCTTTAACCTCACCAGAGCGCCACATTGACCTTCCCGTCGGACGCCAGCCGCACCCCCTGGCCGACCAGCTCCCTGGACATGGCGTCCGTCAGGAGCTCGGCCTCCAGTACGTGAGCATGAGCGCGCCCCCCGCCCGGCAGGTCCACGACGAGGATGCCCTTCTCCGGCGCCCCGTCGCGCCCATGCGTCACCGTGTAGCCGGCCACCGTGGCGGGACCGTCGTACAGGGCGACGATCTCCACCGGATCGGCGGTGAAGACAGGCGCGGCATCGCCTAGGGTGCCGCCCGGGTCCGTGGACCAGATCGCGTACGTGTGCTTGGTCAGGTGCATGCCGACCCCTGTCACCAGCCCGTGACCCTGCTGGGCGCGCAGCAGCCCGGCCATGGTGGCCGTCGAGTGCAGGACGTAGTCGCTGGAGGGGCCGCCCGCGTACGGCAGGCCGCCGGTGACCGTCAGGCCGCGCCGGTCGAGGGGGTCCAGCTTGATCGCGTCGCACGCCTGCCGCAGCGCGATCGCGAAGCAGCTGTAGAGGTCGAGCGCGTGGATGTCGTCGAGGCCCAGCCCGGCCCGCGCGAACGCGGCCTCGGCGGTGCGCGCGATGGCCTGCGAGGCGCCGAGCGCGGGCCGCGCCGCCACCTCCCACGTGTCCTCGCCGTAAGCCCAGCCGCGCAGGTACACGCGCTGATCGCGCGGTACGCCGAGCCGGTCGGCGAGCCCGGCGGCGACCAGGACGACGGCCGCGGCCTGGTCGACCTCCCCCACGGCCACGGTGTTGCGCGTGTACGGCCAGCCGATGAAGCGGTTGCCGGTGACCAGTTCCTCCGGAGTTCGGGCGGTACGCCGCCAGGCGTGCGGGTTCGCGGCCGCGACTTCAGTCATCGGCGCCATCATCCGCCCCCGGTCCACCATTTCCTCATCTATCGACATACCGAGGGACGCGCGGCGGGCCGTCTCCATGATCGGGTAGGTGTGTACCGGCAGGAACAGCTCGTGGGCCAGCTCCGCCGGATGCGGCGGCCGTTCCCAGCCGTAGGGCGGCTTGGGATCGGCCGGATGGCTCCACGGCACGTGCTCGCCCGCCTGCCGGTAGGACCGGCGCGTGGCCAACGCCTCGGCGCCGGCGATCAGCGCCGAGTCGAGCTCCCCCGCCGCGATCCTGGCCGCGGCCTCGCCGATGAGGAGTTGCGGGGCCGTACCGCTGACCATGGAGTAGGCCCGGTGCCGGGGCGCGGCGCCGAGGCGGTCGGCGAGCCGGCCGACCGGGGAGTCGTACTGCCACGAGTCGGTGTAGACGAGCTGGATCGAGTCGAGTCGCTCGACCGGCAGCCGCGCCTCGCGAGCCGCCTCGCGCGCGACGTTTTCCCACAGGTCGAGTGGCTCCGGGCCCGGCTGTTCGTGAACGGTGCGCTGGGCCGTACCTATGAGACAGGGGGTGCGTGGATCCATGTCACCCATCTAACCAGAATAACATTCGGTTGATAAGCGGTGGCATTTGATAATCACTGTTACCAGTGGTGCCAGAGGAAATTAACACCGGCATCGACCTGCAGGAATGCTTTCTAGGAATACATGCGATCTGGTTATTTCCATAACGGAATGGAACCGGGCCAGACTTTTTCACGTCGTTTCCTGGCTGTCGGGTTGCGCCATTCATTAACGTTCCGAACGTTTTCCTGGCCCACCGGGGCGCAGTACCCCGCTCTGGGCCGCCGAGAACTGAGAGGAGCTTCATGTATTCCCGAGCAAGGCGTATCGCGATCCCGCTCGCCGGTCTGACGGCCATCGGCCTGGCCGCGGGGATGGTCGGCAGCACCGCCGCCAACGCGACCCCACCCTCCGACGTCGTGTCCAAGAACGCGGCCACTCCCGCGGAGCAGGCGGTCCAGTTCTGGACGCCCGACCGCATCAAGCGGGCGGCCGATTACGACACGAACCTCGACGCACGTTCCAACGGCGTCAAGGGCGTCAACTCCACCCCCGACGGCCCACCCGGATCCGTCCCCCCGATCGGTGAGGAGAAGACCAAAAGCATCAAGAGTAAGCAGGTCAATCTGCCCAACACGGTCGGACGCGTGTTCTTCACGCTGCCGGGGTCGAACCCGGCGAATCCGGCGAGCTGGCGGTACTGCTCGGCCAGTTCCGTGCAGGGCAAGTACCGCAACCTAGTGGCAACGTCGGCCCACTGCGTCTACGACACCAAGAAGGACACCTTCTACGACAACTGGATCTTCATCCCGTCGTACTGGGACGGCAACAACGCCTGGGAGGGCAAGGCCCCCTACGGCATCTACGCCGCCAAGACGTTCAACGCGCATGACGACTTCGTGGTGAAGGAGGACTACGACTACGACTACGCGTTCGTCAACGTCTACAACGGCATCAAGGTCAAGTGGGAGAAGGTCAACGACAAGTGGCAGTGGACGCGGAAGAACGTCGGCCGCCTCGGTGACAACGTCGGCGGCCAGGGCTTCACCTGGAACCGCAGCACCAAGGCGAACGTGTTCTCCTTCGGTTACCCGGCGGGCGAGCACCCCGACGGAGACAAGCCGTTCACCGGCCGCACGATGAAGTGGTGCTACGGCAAGACGGCCCCGATGCCCGCCGCGCCGAAGTACAACCTCCAGGAGCACATCGGCCTCAAGTGCGCCTTCACCGCCGGCGCCAGCGGTGGACCGCTCCTCTACAGCTACAAGAGCTCCACCCGTACCGGTTACCTGATCGGTGTCAACAGCGTCGCGTGGGACACGGACGGTAACGACCGCTACGACCACATCTCGTCGCCGTACTTCAACACCGACACCTACAACGTGTACAAGGCCGCCGCGAACCGGTGGACCGGCAACATGCCGTAGCACCCCACCCTGGGCCCCGGCTACTCCCGGCCGGGGCCCTTCTCACGCGTGATCAAGAAACACACAGGAAAGGCGGATGGACAACGAAGTCGGCTCATGTACTATGCCTCTGACATGCGGAAACGATCCTCACATGGATCGGAGACGCTATCCGGATCGAACCCCTTGACGCACTCCTTATGGGACACAAGTCACGCTTGATCAGATAACGAATCTCCATCCGAGCTGCAATACAGTGAGTGATCTGGAAAAATCCATCGTTACACCCCCAGAAGTACTAACCCCCAAAGGCAAGGCATTTCCATGATCCCCCGGGCATGGCACCTGGTAGCGGCTGCGCTCAGCGCGCTGCTGATGCTGCCTGCCCTCGCGGGGACCGCCTCGGCCGCGCCGAACAGCCGGGTCTACTCGGTCACGCTGGCCAAGTCGGCGGCGGACATGAAGAAGGTCGCCGAATACTGGAAGCCCGACCGGCTCAAGAATGCCGACCAGTACAGCCCCGCCACGCCGGCCTCGCAGTCCTCGCCCACCTCCAAGACCGCCTCCGGTGGCGGCCAGATCGTCCCAGCGAAGAGCCTGCGGGTCGTCCCGGCGAAGAGCCGGCAGATCCCGCCGAACGTCGGACCCGCCCTCCCGAAGGACAGCGCGGCCGCTAAGACCATGGGCAAGGTCTTCTTCCGCTTCGGCGACAAGGAATTTTGGTGCTCGGCCAGCTCGATCGCGGCCAAGAACCGCAGCGTGGTGGCGACCGCCGGACACTGCGCGTACGACTCGCGCCAGGGCAAGCCCGCCGATTACTGGATCTTCGTCCCCAATCCGGGTCCCGGTGGGGCGACGCCCGACGGCATCTACGTGGGCGCGTCGATCAGCATGCACGAGGACTGGCCGGGCAAGGGCGACTACGACTTCGACTACGCGTTCGTGACCGTGCACCGCGGCTTCAAGTGGGTCGAGAAGAACGGCCAGCTCACCATGCAGGATGTGGGCCGGTTGCAGGACAACGTCGGCGGGCAGGGCCTGACGCTCGGCAAGGGCCTGGCTCTCACGATCACCGCCTTCGGCTACCCGGCGGGCCCGCAGCCCGACGGCAGCCACCCGTTCGACGGCAAGACGCTGAAGGTCTGCTCGGGGAGCACAAGACGCACGGTCGCTCCCAGCCTCGACCTTCAGTACGGCGTGCAGCTCCAGCCGTGCGACTTCAGCGCCGGCGCCAGCGGCGGCCCCTGGTTGCTCAACTACCAGCCCGTGCAGAAGCTCGGACTCCTCACCGGGATCAACAGCCTGACCTGGAACAGAGACGCCAAGGGCGCCTACGACGCGGTGTCCTCCCCGACCTTCAACGCCACGACCGGCGAGGTCTACCGACGCGCCGCAGGGCTCGCAACACCGCAAAATGTGACGTAAGTTACACCCAGCGTATCGCCACCCCGAGTGATCAGCCGGTTTCACATCTCGAGATGGTCACGGCCATGATCGTCGCGCTTGACTCCAGTATCGGGTAATTCACACGACCAGAGTCAGACCGATAGGTTCCCGCCTGTCCGTTTGCTGCATTCTGGGGTGCACGAGGCGCCCCGCGTCTGGAGTTTTACCTTGAAGCGCATCCTTCTCCCGGCCGGTAGCGCCGTCCTGGCGACCGGCCTCCTGGCCGCCGGCCTGGCAGGCACCGCTCAGGCACAAGGCGACATCGCCACCGACCCCATGGCCCGCAACACGCAACAGGCCTCCTCGGTCGCGTCCTTCTGGGCCGCGTCGAACTTCGCCGCCCTCCGCTCCGCCACCGCGTACACCTGGGACGCCAAGGAAGTCAGGAAGGTCGTCTCGAAGGGCGGCTACAGCCCCGACGGCAACCCGGGCAGCGCCACTCCCATCGGGGAGGAGAAGAAGGCCCCCGGCAAGGCCCAGAACGTCAACATGCCCAAGACGCTCGGCAAGGTCTTCTTCGTCGACGGCAAGGGCAAGTTCCGCTACTGCTCGGCCACGTCCATCCAGTCGAACTACCGCAACCTGGTCGCCACGGCCGGCCACTGCGTCTACGACACCGACAGCAACAAGGCCCTGCTCGACAACTGGGTCTTCGTGCCCGGCTACTACGAGGGCAAGGCCCCGTTCGGAATCTACGTGGGCAAGCAAGCATTCACCCACACCGACTTCGACGTGTACGAGGACTACGACCGCGACTACGCGTTCGTGACCGTCTACAACGGCATCTCCTTCAACGGCGTCAAGCAGGTGACCAAGAAGGAGTACGACGGCTTCGTCGGCCCCAAGCGGAACTGGGGCGGGCGCTACTACATCCTGCTGTCCAAGGACGCCGGCCGTCTCGGCGACGTCGTCGGCGGCCAGGGCGTGTCGTGGAACCAGCCCACCGGCAAGCAGGTCCGCGCGTTCGGCTACCCGGCCGGCCCGCACCCCGACGGCAACAAGCCCTACAGCGGCGTGACGCCGAAGTGGTGCTACAACAAGACCACCGCCAAGGCCGTGGGCGCTCCGTGGCTGAAGATCGAGGAGCACATCGGCCTCAAGTGCGCCGTGACGCCCGGCTTCGACGGCGGCCCCTGGCTGGCCAACTACAGCAACGGCAAGCGTCTGGGCTACGTCAACGGCGTGACCAGCACCTTCGCCGACCAGGACGGCAACGACCGCATCGACTACATCACCTCGCCGTACTTCGACGGTGAGACGGCCTCTGTGTACAACTCGGCCAAGAACACGTGGTCCGGCAAGATCGTCGGCCCGAACGGCGAGCTGTACAAGTAACCACTCAACACCCAAAAAGGGGCTCGGCCGGGTTCGGCCGAGCCCCTTTTTTGTGCTCCCACAAGATCATTTATGCGGATTTGGCGATATTAGACGGAGCTCGCGCCAATCTGGTTCCTGTGATCTGAGTCACATTGGAGCGACCGCGAAGCGTGTCGCACTCCTCACAGCCCCTTCGCCGAACCCCCTTCATACCCTGCGAAAACGTGGCAATTTGATCACGCTCCGCTAAGATCTCTGACTGGTAACGGAAAGGTCACGACGGTAAGGGCGCCTACCGGATGGGGCAGAACGGCTTTTACCTGCGGAGATCACCACGCTATGTTCCTTGCTATCCCTTTACTGACGCATGGGACGCGTGTTGCGACCCACGACAGAGCAAGGAGCAGTTCCCTTGAAGCGCATCCTCATCCCCGCCGGTGGCGCCATCCTGGCTACCGGCCTTCTGGCTGCCGGCCTCGCCGGTACGGCCACGGCCGCCAGCGACGTAGCCTCCGACCCGATGGCGAAGAGCGCCGCTGACGCCAAGGCCATCGCGGACTTCTGGTCGGCTACCAACAACGCCGCCCTCAAGGCCGCGAAGGAGTCCAACGTCTGGGACTCCGGCGACGTCGCCAAGCTGCAGAGCAAGGGCGGCTACAGCGCCGACAGCAAGCCTGGCTCGTCCGTCCCGATCGGCCAGGAGAAGAAGACCTCCACCAAGGTCCAGAACGTGAACATGCCGAAGACCATCGGCAAGGTGTTCTTCGTCAACAGCAAGGGCGAGAAGAAGTGGTGCTCGGCCACTTCGGTCCAGTCGAAGTACCGCAACCTGGTCGCCACGGCCGGTCACTGCGTCTACGACACGGCCACCAACTCGGACGTCATGTCCAAGTGGGTCTTCGTCCCCGGCTACTACCAGGGCAAGACGCCGTTCGGGATCTACGTGGGTAAGCAGGCCTTCACCCACTACGACTTCGACGTGTACGAGGACTACGACCGCGACTACGCGTTCGTGACCGTGTACAACGGCATTCAGCTCGGTGGCGGTACCGCGAAGAAGGTCTCCAAGGCCGACTTCGAGAAGTACCAGGGCATCAAGGACGCCAAGGACGTCGAGATCTCGCGGGACGAGTTCCGCAAGTGCAAGCTCGACCCGACGTCGATCGAGGCGTGCTGGGCCAAGCGCGGCAGCAAGGCCGAGCCGGCTGGTCCGGACTACCCCAACGCCGAGGTCGCCAAGATCGAGGTCGGCAAGGAGGCGTACGACGCCGCCAAGGTCGGCAAGGGCAACGGGTACAAGTTCGGCGAGCCTGTCACCGAGAACGTCACCAAGGCGGTGTACGACGCCTACAAGGGCCCGGGCACCAAGGCCCAGGACGCTCGTGGCAACTACACCATCACCCACTACTTCACGCAGCAGTGGTTCAAGCCCGGCACGGCGACCAAGTTCTACAAGACCGAGTTCTTCATCATCGAAGGCGCTGCCAAGGACGTCGGTCGCCTGGGTGACGTCGTGGGCGGCCAGGGCGTGTCCTGGAACCAGCCCACGGGCAAGTACGTCCGCGTGTTCGGCTACCCGGCCGCGGCGCACCCTGACGGCCACAAGAACTACACGGGCATCACGCCCAAGTGGTGCTACGGCAAGACCAGCAAGAAGGTCGTCGGCTCGGCCGCCAAGAAGATCGAAGAGCACGTCGCGCTCAAGTGCGCGATGACCGAGGGCGCCGACGGTGGCCCTTGGCTGCTCAACTACAGCAACAGCAAGCGTCTCGGCTACGTGAACGGTGTCACCAGCACCTTCAACGACCAGGACGGCAACAAGCGAGTCGACTACATCTCCTCGCCGTACTTCGACGGTGAGACCGCTGCGGTCTACAAGTCCGCTGCGAACGTGTGGTCCGGCAAGATCATCTAAGTAACACACCGCGACCGTTCCAGGACGGTGCGCACAGTGGTAACTCGCGAAGGGCCCGGCATCGCCGGGCCCTTCGGCGTTCCCGGGCAAATCTGAAGGGCGTTTGGACGCATGGGGCGCCCGGACGGTGCCATCAAGGTGGTGTGATCTGCGTCACATCAGTCGGATCGCAGTCGGGAGGGCGGCACTGGAGCCACCGCAGTCACACTGACAACTTCCTTATGTTGATCTGCGGAAACGGTGTCATCCGGCACTTCCGGCAAGTCATCCTCTATCGCGACTTAAACATCACAGAACGATCACGCCGGACTTAGGGCTGTTTTTCCCTCCAAAGCAGCTACCTAACTTCAAGATCGACACTGTATGTTCCTGGCTATCCCTTTACTGACGCATGGGGCGCAAGAAGCGCTCCACGACAGACCAAGGAGTTACCTTGAAGCGCATCCTCCTCCCCGCCGGTGGCGCCATTCTGGCCACCGGTCTGCTGGCTGCCGGCCTCGCCGGCACCGCTGCGGCCAACGCAACCGGCGACGTCGCGTCCGACGCCCTGGCGAAGACTCAGGCTCAGGCAGAAGAGACCCTGAACTTCTGGACCAAGTCGAACAACGCGGCGCTGAAGCAGGCTGTGGCCTTCAACCCCGACTCCCTCGAGGTTGAGAAGATCTCCCGTGGTGGCGGTTATAGCGCCGACACGAAGCCCGGCTCCTCCCTGCCGATTGGCGAGGAGAAGAAGGTCGCCGTCAAGTCCCAGAACGTCAACATGCCGAAGACCATCGGCAAGGTGTTCTTCGAGGGCCGCGACGGCAAGCTCTACTACTGCTCGGGTACCTCGGTCCAGTCGCAGTACCGCAACCTGGTCGCCACGGCCGGTCACTGCGTCTACGACATCGCCGGCAACGACGAGGTCGTTTCGCGCTGGGTCTTCGTCCCGGGTTACTACCAGGGCAAGACGCCTTACGGTCTGTACGTGGGTAAGCAGGCCTTCACCCACTACGACTTCGACGTCTACGAGGACTTCGACCGCGACTACTCGTTCGTCACCGTCTACAACGGCATCGGCGGCGTGCAGAACAGCGCCTCCAAGGTGGACTGGGCGACCTTCAAGGCCTACGAGGGCGAGAAGTTCGTCAAGGAAGTCGAGGTTGGCTTCGACGAGTACCGCGCCGGGCGTCTCGACCCGAAGCGGGCTGACTACTACGGCATCAAGCGGGGCACGGCCAAGGAGAAGACCGGCCCCGAGTTCCCTGGTGCTGTCGTCGAGAAGGTCGAAGTCACCGCTGACGAGTACCGTCGGGCCGGCTTCGGCACTGGCAACGGCAAGCGTTTCGGTGAGCCCGTCACCTCGGTCGTGACCGAGAGCGAGTACAAGGGGTACCACGGCAAGGGTGACAAGACCCAGGACCGCCGCGGCAACTTCCTCATCACCGAGTACTTCACGCAGCAGTGGTACAAGCCGGGAACGGACACCAAGTTCGTCCGTTACGACCTGTACACCTCCGCTGCCGCGCTGAAGGACGTCGGCCGTCTGGGCGACAACGTCGGCGGCCAGGGTGTGGCGTGGAACCAGGCTCCGGGCAAGGTCGTTCGTACCTTCGGGTACCCCTTCGGCCCCAACCCTGACGGTAGCAAGCCCTACACCGGCGTTACGCCGAAGTGGTGCTACGGCAAGACCGCCAGCAAGGTCGTCAAGATCCCGGCCCGCAAGGTCGAGGAGCAGCAGTCGCTGAAGTGCGCCGTCACCGCCGGTTACGACGGTGGCCCGTGGCTGGCGAACTACAGCAACGCCAAGCGTCTCGGCTACGTCACCGGTGTCACCAGCCTCATCGTTGACCTCGATGGCAACAAGCGCTACGACACGATCACCTCGCCGATCTTCGACGGTGAGACCGCTGCGATCTACAAGGCCGCTGCGGCCTCGTGGTCCGGCAAGCTCGTCAAGTAGTTCGCTGAACCGGACGAGGGCTTAGGTCATCGTCCACCAGCTTTACCGAAGGGCCCGGCATCCTGCCGGGCCCTTCGGCCTTTCTCTTGCACAAACTAGGCCATGACCTGGTACTCCACCATTTCTGTAACACTCCCGAACAATCTGTTACCAGAGTGACCAGAGGGTCGATAGGGTCTTAACAACCTGCTTGTTAACTTTGTGGAGATCCTCAGTGAAGCGCCTGCTCGTCCCCCTGACCGCCGCCAGCCTGAGCGCCGCCGCCCTCACCCTCCCCGCCAACGCCGCCGCCCCCGACTGGGTACAGGACCCGCTCGCGCCCAAGGCCGCCGAGGCCTACAGCAACGCCTACTTCTGGCTCGACGCCAACGGTGCCGCCCTCAAGAAGGCCACGCAGTACAACGTCGACGCCAAGGACGTCCAGAAGCTGGTCTCCACGCAGGCGAAGGCGCCCGACGGCAAGCCCGGCTCGGCCTCCCCCACCGGCACCACGCCCGCCGCCACCAAGACCAAGGCCGTGAACCTGCCCAAGACCATCGGCAAGGTCTTCTTCCTCGACAGCGGCGGCAACTACCGCTGGTGCTCGGCCACCTCCGTCCAGGCCAGGAACCGCAACCTGGTCGCCACGGCCGGCCACTGCGTCTACGAGCGCGGCAAGGACGTCTTCCGCAAGTGGGTGTTCGTCCCCGGCTATTACCAGGGCAAGGCGCCGTTCGGCGTGTACGCGGGCGCCTACGCGTTCACCACCTACGACCTCGACACCTACGACGACTACGACGGCGACTTCGCGTTCGTGGCCGTGCACAACGGCTTCGCGCTCCCCAACGACAAGAAGGTGTCGTTCAAGGAGTTCCAGGAGTGGCGTGGCGACAAGTGGGTCAAGCCGGTTGAGATCAGCCCCGCCGAGTACGCCAAGTGCGTCCTGACCCTCGGCAACTGCTGGTCCGAGGGTGCCGACACCCCGGCCGACAAGGTGGGCCCCGACTATCCTGGCGCGGTCCTGGAGAAGGTCGAGGTCGGTAAGAAGGAGTACGACGCCGCCAGGACCGGCAAGGGCAACGGCTTCAAGTTCGGCGCGCCCGAGACGCTCCCCGTGACGCAGCTGGAGCACGCCGCCTACAAGGGCCTGGGTGAGAAGGGCGTCGACAAGCTCGGCAACTACTCCATCACCCACTACTACACACAAAAGTGGGTCAAGCCCGGCACCTCGCGCAAGTTCTACATGGCCGAGTACGTCATCGGCATCGCCAAGGACCTGGGCCGCCTCGGCGACATCGTCGGCGGCCAGGGTGTCGCCTGGAACCAGCCCATGGGCCAGACCGTCACCGCCTTCGGCTACCCCAGCGCCCCCCACCCCGACGGCGACAAGGCCTTCACCGGCGTGACGCCCAAGTGGTGCGCCGGCAAGACCGGTACGAAGACCTACCAGGTCAACACCTTCAAGGTCGAGACGCACCAGGTGCTGAAGTGCTCCATGACCCCCGGCGCCGACGGCGGCCCCTGGCTGATGAAGTACGACAACAACAAGCGCACCGGCTTCGTCAACGGCGTGACGAGCATGTTCCACGACCAGGACGGCAACGGCCGGATCGACTTCATCAGCTCCGCCTACTTCGACGGCGAGACCGCTGACGTCTACAACAAGGCCCAGTACGCCGCGACCAAGTCGATCGTCGGGCCCAACGGCGAGATGATGCAGTAATAGATAGGTACATAACGAGCCCGCCGCCGGAGATCCGGCGGCGGGCTCATCTAATAGCGGGAGGCTCAAACAGCGGATAGCTCGCGCAGCGCCCGCACCGCGGGTTCGCTCTTGTACGGCTCCAGCCGCCGACGCAGGTCGGCCGCGTACGAACGAGACCGCACCGACTGCAGCTCACCGGCCAGCTTGAACGCGGTCTCCGCCACCTTGCACGCCTCCTCCAGTTCCCCGCACTGCAGCAATCCGGCCGCCAGGAGCGACAGGTTGAACATCCGCCCGCGCACGTAGCGGCCGTCCATGTCGAGCGAGCGGTGCGCCTGCCGGACGACCCGCTCCCCCTCTCCCAGGTCGCGGAAGCAGTGGGCGAACTTGGCCGCCAGGTACGCCTCGTCGAAGTAGCTCAGCCAGGCCGGCTCGTCGGCGGGAGCCCGCGAGTCGAAGGCCACCTCGGCCGCGTGCAGCGCGCTGCCGCAGGAGCGCGCGTCGCCAAGGCCCGCCTGAGCGTGCGCCTCCAGCACCAGGCCGGAGCACAGCAGGGTGTGGACGCCCGCGCGGCGGGCCGAGAGCTGGGCGGCCCTGGCCAGGTCGAGCGCGTGGGCGTGCTGGCCCATGTAGATGGCCTGGTGCGCCATGCCGGCCAGGATCTCGCCGCCCAGCGCGTGGTCGTCGGCGCCCTGGGCCAGGCGCAGCGCCTGGATCAGGTAGCGCTGGGCCAGGCCGTGCTGCTCCAGGTCGTAGGCCATCCAACCGGCCAGGCGGGTCAGCTCCGCGGCGGCCCCGGCCAGCTGCCTGCCCGTGGCCTCGCCGTAGGCGCCCTCTTTGAGCAGCGGCGAGACCGCGGTGTCGAGGTATTTGATGACCGACGCGCGGACGCGTCCGCTGCCGAACCTGTTGTCGAGCTCACCGAAGGAACGGGTGACCTCGTGGATCGCGGTGATGTCGGCCCTGCCGACGCGGCGTGCGCCGGAGCCGCCCGGGCGTTCCTCCGGCGGGGCTGTCAGCCAGCGGACGGCCCCTACCGAGCCCGCACCAATCGCGAAAGTCGAATCGATCAGGAAGCGCCGCCTCTCCATATCGGCCCGCCACAGCGCCGTCACGGTCGCGACCCCCTCCTTCCACGTGTGCGTGAACTCCTGTCCGAGATCCAGGGGTGTAACGACGGCCGGCATGCCCACCTCCACGGGGGAGAAGGGCCTGCCGAGCCGGAGTGCGAAAATCTCGGTAAGGAGGCACGGCACAGGGTCCCGAGGCCGCTGACCGCCGATCCAGCGCAGCACGGAGCTGTGGTCGTACTTCAGGCCAGGGGTGCCACGCGCGGCTCCCAGGTCGTTGAGGCGCCTGGCCAACCCCTTGTGGGAGAAGCCGGCCTCCGCGATCAGCTGCTGTAGCAGTCGATTGGGCTCGCGTTCCATCGCTCTCCTCGCGGCAACAGGAGTCGGCGCCCGCATCCTTACAGAGAGCCCTCTTTATAGCACGGAGAGTAAAGGAAATTTGGCGGTTTCCTAAGGGAGTTACGGCTTCCCGCAGAACTACAGGCGGGCGACCCCGTCGGCGCGGGCCTGGGCGGCCACGGCGGCGGTCACCGCGGGCGCTACACGCGCGTCGAACGGGCTGGGGATCACGTAGTCGGCCCTGACGTCCGCGCCCACCACGTCGGCGAGCGCGACGGCCGCCGCGACCTTCATGTTCTCGGTGATCGTGGTGGCCCGTACGTCGAGCGCGCCGCGGAAGACGCCGGGGAAGGCCAGCACGTTGTTGATCTGGTTGGGGAAGTCGGAGCGGCCGGTCGCGACCACCTTGGCGTACTTCGCGGCCACCTCGGGATGCACCTCGGGGGTGGGGTTGGACAGGGCGAACACGATCGAGTCCGCGGCCATCGAGGCGATGGCCGCCTCCGACACCGTCGAGCCGGACAGGCCGAGGAAGACGTCGGCGCCCGCCAGGGCCTCCTCGGTCGAGCCCTTGTGGCCCGCCTTGTTGGTGTCGCGGGCCAGGGCCTGCTTGACCGGGTTGAGCCCTTCCCTGCCGTCGTAGATCATGCCCTTGGAGTCGGCGACCGCGATGTCGCCGATGCCGGCCTCCAGGAGGATCCGGGTGACCGCGACCCCGGACGCGCCGGCTCCGGCCACCACTGCGCGCAGGTCGCCCAGAGAGCGGCCGGTCAGTCGGGCCGCGTTGGTCAGCGCGGCGAGGGCCACGATGGCGGTGCCGTGCTGGTCGTCGTGGAAGACCGGGATGTCGAGCAGGTCCCGCAACCGGTCTTCGACCTCGAAGCAGCGGGGCGCGCTGATGTCCTCCAGGTTGATGCCGCCGAACGAGGGCGCCAGTCGTACGACGGTTTCGACCAGGGCGTCGACGTCGGTGCAGTCGAGGCAGATCGGGACCGCGTCGACGCCCCCGAACTCCTTGAACAGCAGCGCCTTGCCCTCCATCACGGGCATGGCGGCCGCCGGGCCGATGTCGCCGAGGCCGAGCACGGCCGTGCCGTCGGAGACGACGGCGACCACGTTGGAGACCCAGGTGTAGTCGTTGACGAGTGACGGCGTGTCGGCGATCGCGGTGCAGACGCGGGCGACCCCGGGGGTGTAGGCAAGGGAAAGGTCGTCGGCGTTGCGGACGGGGATGGTGGATCGGACCTCGAGCTTGCCGCCGCGATGCAACGCGAAGGCGGGATCGAGATCGAGGGATTCAACGGAAGCGGGTGTGGTAGTCACAGCGACCCCAGTAGTCATCGGACGGATGAGACCTTCGGCAGACGGCGCGAGAGGCCTGGCTTCGGTAGCCGCCAGGTGCCCCTCCCCGATCGTCTCGTAAGAGGGGTTACGGGGGTCACCCGTCGCTCCATAGTGCCACATGCTGAGATGGGGTCTGTCTCAGGACCGACTCCGTTCTGTTGACGCATTGTTAATTCTCAGATGACGGTCCGCAGCAAAAGGCCATTTAAACTTCACAAAAACCAACTTTCCTTACATATCACTCGAGGAGGCCCGCACATGGCCCTCTGGCCCAGGACGCGCCGTGGCTACACCACCGGTGCGCTCGCCCTGACCGCCGCCCTGGCGCTGTCCGCCTGCGGCAGCACCTCGCAGACGGGCACCAGCGCCTCGTCCTCCGCACCCGCCACAGCGGCGGGCGGAGTACAGCTGGTCGCCCCCGGAAAGCTGACCACCTGCACCAACCTGCCGTACCCGCCGTTCCAGTCCAAGGACGCCAGCGGCAAGGTCGTCGGGTTCGACGTGGACATGATCGACCTGGTCGCCAAGAAGCTGGGCGTGACACAGGACATCGTGGACATCGACTTCGACTCGATCAAGGGCGGTGCCGCGCTCAGTGCCGGCAAGTGCGACGTCGCCGCCGCCGGAATGACGATCACCGAGGACCGCAAGCAGCACCTCGACTTCTCCAACCCCTACTTCGACGAAGTGCTCGGCCTGGTGACCAAGAAGGGCGCCGGTGTGCCCGACCTCGAGACCGCCAAGAGCAAGAACCTGAGCGTCGGCGTGCAGGCCGGCACGACCAGCCTCACGCTCGCCAAGAGCAAGGGCATCGAGGCCAAGGAGTTCAAGGACTCCGGCAAGCTGCTGCTCGCGCTGCAGTCCGGCCAGGTCGACATGGTGATCCAGGACCTGCCGGTCGTCGTCGACTGGATGAAGAAGCCGAACGTCTCCTCCGCCTATGAGCTGTCCGGCCAGGTGCCGACCCACGCCCAGTACGGCTTCGCCGTCAAGAAGGGCAACGCCGCGCTGCTCAAGGTCATCAACGAGTCCCTGGCCGAGGCCATCAAGGACGGCACCTGGACCAAGGAGTACCAGGAGTGGATGGGCGCCGCGCCCGTCACGACCCCGACGCCCACCTCCTGATCATGACGACCACGCCGACCACGGCTGAGCCCGCGAAAAGCGGGCTCAGCCCCCGCCAGCGCCGCCGCGTCAGCCTCGCCATCCAGTACGCCGTCTTCGTCCTCGTCCTCCTCGCGGTGATCCTGCTCGCGGACTGGCCGAAGATCTTCGAGAACTTCCTGAACGGCAAGGTCGCCGCGGGGATGTTCCCCACGCTGTTCACGGTCGCGTTGAAGAACACCCTGATCTTCACCGTCGCCGGCTATGTGATCGGCTTCGCGCTCGGTCTCGTGCTGGCGCTGATGCGGTTGTCCTCGGTGGTCCCCTACCGGGTGGTCGCCCTCGTCTACATCGAGATCTTCCGCGGCCTGCCCGCGCTGATCATCTTCCTGCTGCTCGGGTTCGGCCTGCCGATCGCGTTCCCCGGGTTCAAGCTCCCCGGCGACGTCTACGGTACGGTGGCGCTCGCGCTGGGCCTGGTGGCCGCCGCCTACATGGCCGAGTCGTTCCGCGCGGGCATCCAGGCGGTGCCCAAGGGTCAGATGGAGGCGGCCAGGTCGCTCGGCATGAAGCCGGGCCGGGCGATGCTCTCCATCATCCTGCCGCAGGCCATCAGGATCGTGATCCCGCCGCTGACCAACGAGCTGATCCTGCTGTTCAAGGACTCCTCGCTGGTCTTCACGCTGGGCGTGACGGCGGCGACCACCGAGCTGACCAAGTTCGGCTCCGACACCACGATCGACCAGGCCAACAGCACGCCGCTGATCGTGGCCGGCGCCACGTACCTGCTGATCACGATTCCGCTCGGGTTCGTGGTACGCCGCCTCGAAGCGCGCCAGGGGAGGAAACGGTGACGCACGCCGTAGAGATCAGGGAACTCCACAAGTACTTCGGCGACAACGAGGTGCTCAAGGGCATCGACTTCACCGTCGAACCCGGTCAGGTGGTCTGCGTCATCGGCCCCTCAGGCTCGGGCAAGTCGACGCTGCTGCGCTGCGTGAACGTGCTGGAGACGCCGACCAAGGGCCGGGTGTTCGTCAACGGCTTGGAGCTGACCCATCCCGACGCCGACATCGACGCGGCCCGGCGGCACGTAGGCATGGTGTTCCAGCAGTTCAACCTCTTCCCGCACCTGACCGCGCTGCAGAACGTGATGATCGCCCAGCAGCGGGTGCTGAACCGGAGCAAGAAGGAGGCCGAGATCGTCGCCAGGGAGAACCTGGCCAAGGTCGGTGTCGGCGACAAGTGCGACGAATATCCCGGCAAGCTCTCCGGCGGACAGCAGCAGCGGGTGGCCATCGCCAGGGCGCTGGCCATGAACCCGGACCTGATGCTCTTCGACGAGCCCACCTCGGCGCTGGACCCGGAGCTGGTCGGCGACGTGCTCGCCGTTATGCGCAAGCTGGCGGAGGAGGGCATGACCATGCTGGTGGTCACCCACGAGATGGGGTTCGCCCGCGAGGTGGCCGACCGCGTGGTGTTCATGGACGGCGGGGTGATCGTCGAGGAGGGGACGCCCACCGAGGTGATCGGCGACCCGAAGCAGGAGCGGACCCGCTCCTTCCTCAGGCGCGTCCTGCACCCGGAGGGCTGACCTTCAGCGGGGCCTCCAAAGCGAGCCCCGCAGCCCCTGAGAGCCCATATGCGGGGCGTCCGAGGCTGGGCGCCCCGCGGCTCGTGTAATACTCCGGCATGGACCTCACCTCTTACGCCGAGTGGGCGGTCCGGCTGGTGAACGATCCGCACCCGCCGCCGGAGCTCCTGGAGCTGCGTGACGAACTGGCGGCCGTGTTCGACGGGACCGGCGGCGAGCAGGCCGTCGTAGCGCGCCTGAACGCGCTGCTCGTGCGCCATCCGGTGCGCCCCCAACTGTCGGACCACGACGGGCAGCACTGGCACCTCCACCTGGCTGTGGACGCGCACGGCACAGCCGCCGCCGGCGCCGTGATGGGCCTGGCCGCGCTCGTCGCCGAGCTGGGCGCCGACCGGCTCGGCCGCTGCCAGGAGCCACGATGCCTGCGGGCCTTCCTCGACACCTCCTCCAACCGCTCGCGCCGCTACTGCTCCGCCCGGTGCGCCAGCAGGGCCAACGTCGCCGCCTACCGTGCCCGCCGCAGGAGCGGCCAGTAGCGCAGCACCACCCGGCCCACGATGTCGCTCACCGGGCCGAAGTCCCAGCTGTCGCGGCGCCCGCTGGCCCGCTGGTTGTCGCTCTCCAGCCACCAGCCGTCGTCGCCGTGCCATTGGGCCCGCTTGACGATGAGCCGCTCGGGCTCGCCCGGGAGCCGCGCCACGACCAGATCGCCGGGATGCACCGCGGCGCCACGCCGTACGAGGAGCCAGTCGCCGGGCACCAGCGCCGGCCGCATCGAATCCCCCTCGACACGCACTCTCATGGGCTGTGACCCCCTCCGCCGCAGGCGTTTGGACCCGAGTAAGGTCGGTAGTTGGACCAAGCTGATTCAGCATCAAGGAAGGACTTTCTGATGCTCGCACGACTGCTACGACCCAAGCATGTCGCTTCTGCCCACTGCGACCTGCCCTGTGGGGTGTACGACCCCGCGCAGGCCCGGATCGAGGCGGAGTCGGTCAAGGCGATCATGGAGAAGTACGCGGCCAACGAGGACCCGATCTTCCGGGCCCGGGCGCTCTCCATCAAGGAGGAGCGGGCCGAGCTCGTCAAGCACCACCTGTGGGTGCTCTGGACCGACTACTTCAAGCCCCCGCACCTCGAGCAGTACCCCCAGCTTCACCAGCTCTTCTGGGAGGCCACGAAGCTCGCCGGCGCGGCCGGCGGCAAGGGCACGGTCGAGGTCACCAAGGCCGAGGACCTTCTCGGCAAGATCGACGAAATCTCCAAGATCTTCTGGGAGACGAAGGCCGCCTAAATCGGCACAAAGGCTCTGTGCGGCGACCTTCCGCGCAGAGCCTTTTCGGTCGATGGCGAGTCTGATTCCGCCAACCACCTCCCGGGGGCGGTAAGTTGCAGTCAGCGCCGTATTCGCGAGGAGGAACGTGACCGAGGAAACCGAGACGCGGGCTGAGGGCGTGGCCGGCATCCGCGACGTGGTGAGCATCAGGCTCCCGGCCGCGAGTGCCTACCTGTCCGTACTGCGTACGGCCACTGCCGGACTGGCCGCACGGCTCGACTTCACGCTGGACGAGATCGAGGATCTGCGGATCGCGGTCGACGAGGCGTGCGCGATGTTGCTGAGCGAGGCCGTGCCCGGGACCGATCTGACCGCCGAGTTCGAGCTGACCGGGCAGGAAATGCAGGTCAGGGTCGAGGTCGCGACGGTCGGCAGCTCCGCGCCAAAGCGGGACGACTTCGCCTGGATGGTCTTGACCGCCCTGGCAGACGATGTGGAAGCGGTGATCGACTCTCCCGATCGCATGGCGATCGTCCTGCGTAAGCGCCGAGGCACGGCGAGGCCGGCGTGACGGAAAGGACTGGAGCCATGGCCACCAGCGACCACGCCGTGCCCGACAGGGTGCGGGCCCGCATCCTCTTCGCCGAGCTGTCCGAGCTGGGGCCTGACGAGCCGCGTCGGCAGCGCATCAGGGACGAGCTGGTCGAGCTTCACCTTCCTCTGGTCGAATATCTGGCTCGCCGCTTCCGCAACCGGGGCGAGTGGCTCGACGACCTCACCCAGGTCGCCACCATCGGACTGATCAAGTCCATCGACCGCTTCGACCTCAACCGCGGCGTGGAGTTCTCCACCTACGCCACGCCCACGATCGTCGGCGAGATCAAGCGCCACTTCCGTGACAAGGGCTGGGCGGTGCGCGTGCCGCGCCGTCTCCAGGAGCTCAAGCTGTCGCTGACCAAGGCGATCAGCGAGCTGTCGCAGCGCGAAGGCCGGGCACCGACCGTCGCGGAGCTGGCCGCCTACCTCAAGATGACCGAGGAGGAGGTCCTCGAGGGCTTGGAGTCGGCCAACGCCTACTCCACCGTGTCCCTCGACGCGCCCGACTCCGGTGACGACGACGCGCCCGCCGTGTCCGACTCGCTGGGCATCGTGGACGAGTCGCTCGAAGGCGTCGAATACCGCGAGTCGCTCAAGCCGCTGCTCGAACGACTGCCGCCCCGTGAGAAGCGCATCCTGCTACTGCGCTTCTTCGGCAACATGACCCAGTCGCAGATCGCCACCGAGCTGGGCATCTCGCAGATGCACGTCTCACGGCTGCTGGCCCGCACGCTGGCCCAGCTGCGCGAGGGCCTGACCGCGGACGACTGACCCTGGACGACTAACGCGATCGAGGGCCGACGACCGACCCTCGACAGCTAACCCTTCTGCGAGTCCTCGCCATATAGGGCGTGGGTGGTGGGGGGCGCGAGCAACGTGCCGAGGCCGGCGACGGCCACCACGATCAGCGGGATCCCATAGAGCGGCTTGTCCGACTGGATGAGCGTGATCGCGACCGGGAGCACGAAGATCTGGGCCAGCACGCTGGGCGATCTCCCCCATCGCTCCATCTTGTACAGGCCGCCCCAGGCCACCCAGACCAATCCCGCGCCGATCAGCACCCCGAACGCCGACTCGGCCAGCGCGCTGGTGATGTCCTCCGCCGCGCCGGCCAGCGTCTCCACCGCGACGTACAGACCGAGACCGAGCGCCACGAGGCCCTCCAGGGCGACGATGAGCGCGGCGGCGAGAAGTGTCCAAGGTCGGTTCACGCCCCAAACCCTATCGGTGCCCCTCGCCGCCTCCAGATTCCGACTAATGGCCGATAAGCCAGATATCGGGCACCGGCTAGTCTGAACGACATGCGAGCGATGCTCCTGGTCAACCCCAAGGCCACGACCACGAATGCCCGCCGGCGTGACGTACTGATCCGCGCGCTCGGCGCCGCCGTCGAGTTGACCGTGGAACAGACCCGGTACCGGGGCCACGCGGCCGCGCTGGCCACCACCGCGCACGCCAAGGGCTACGACGTGGTGGCCGTGCTGGGCGGCGACGGGACGATCAACGAGGCCGTGAACGGCCTGCTCAACGCCGTCAACGGCGACGACCCCGCGTACCAGGACGACCCCAGCGCCGGGCGGCCCGCGCTGATCGTCATCCCCGGGGGCAGCGCGAACGTGTTCGCCCGCGACCTGGGCCTGCCGAACGACCCGGTCGAGGCCACGGGCGCTGTGCTCGAGGCGCTGCGTGACGGCCGCCGCAGGACCGTGGGGTTGGGGCAAGCCCTTTGGGAGGATCAGAGCCGATATTTCACCTTCGGCGGTGGGATGGGGTACAACGCCGAGGTCATCCGGGCCGTCGAGGGGCTGCGCGGCACGGGCCGGAAGGCGACACCCACGCGTTACGTCAACACCGCGCTGCGCCATTACTTCGCCACTGACAAGCGCCACCCGGCGATGACGCTGAGCGGCCCCGGCATTCCCGCCGCCAAGGGCGTGTACATGGCGATCATCTCCAACACCTCGCCCTGGACCTACATCGGCACCCGGCCGGTCCTGCCCACACCCTGGGCCGGCTTCGAGACCGGGCTCGACCTGCTGGGACTCCAAGAGATAGGCGTGACCTCGATACTTCCCGCCATCCGGCAGATCCTCACGGAGCGTGACACCCTTCCATCGGGCCGGCACCTCGTCCAGCTCCACGACGAGTCCGAGTTCACGCTCGCGGCAGACCGCCCTGTGGCCTTCGAGCTGGACGGCGACTACCTGGGGGAACGGGAATCAGTGACATTCCGCTCTATCCCGAACGCATTACAAGTTCTGGTCTAGCTGGTTACATTCGGTCATTGTGTGACGCATCCGACATCCATCCACACCAAAACTTCCTACCAACCCTCTTGCGTGCACTCTCAGTGGCTGACAGGCTCAACTTTGACGTCGGAACGTAGGACCTTTAACAAGCCTTACCGGGTCCGCTCCGACGCTCAGCGGGCAACCCCGGTCCAACGCAGGATCCGGGTCGTTGCTCGCGCGAGTTAGTGAAACTCTTCACAAAGTAGTAGCCGCACGGAGCCGACCAGAGGTTCCATCTACTAAGGAGTGAAACGCATGGACTGGCGCCACCGAGCTGCCTGCCGTGACGTCGACCCCGAGCTGTTCTTCCCGATCGGCAACACCGGCCCGGCACTCATGCAGATCGAAGAGGCCAAGCAGGTGTGCCGCTCGTGTTCGGCGGTCGACCTGTGCTTGAAGTGGGCCCTTGAGTCCGGCCAGGACGCCGGCGTCTGGGGCGGCCTGAGCGAGGACGAGCGCAGGGCGTTGAAGCGCCGCAGCGCCCGTGCCCGCGCTCGCGCCTCCGCCTAGCCGAACCGCCCGATCCGCAGCTCGTACGGCAGGCATGGGCCGGCCCTACCCGCCATCCGTGGTGGAGGGCCTCCAGGGAGACGCGCGCTGAACCCGCACGTGGCGGGCCGCCGATAAGCGCGCCCGTGACAAGGGCACGCCGTCAGGCGGCCGGCAGTGGGATGGAGAGCGTCACCTCTGTGCCGCCCTCCAGGCGAGGGGCGATCGAGAGTTTGCCCGAGAGCTCGCCGACCACGAGCGTGCGGACGATCTGCAGGCCCAGGCTCGTGGAATTGTCCAGCTCGAAGTCGTCGGGCAGACCCTGACCGTCGTCCCAGACGGTCACGTGCAGCCTGTCGGGAGTCGGTTCCACGACCACTTGCAGGTGTTTGGGGCGGCCGTGTTGCAAGGCGTTCTGGAGAAGTTCGGTGAGAGCCATCGCCAGAGGTGTGGCGATGAGCGACGGAAGGGTGCCGAAGCTGCCTATCCGTCGCGGGGTGACCGCCGCCTCCGCCGCCGACACTTCGCCCGCCATCGCGATCACGCGGTCGGCGATGTCGTCGAAGTCGACGAACTCCTCCGGCGCGTGAGAGAGCGTCTCGTGCACGATCGCGATCGAGCCGACCCGCCGCACCGCCTCCTCCAGCGCCTCCCGCCCTTCGGGCACGCGCAGGCGCCGTGCCTGGAGCCGGAGCAGGGCCGCCACCGTCTGCAGGTTGTTCTTGACCCGGTGGTGGATCTCGCGGATGGTCGCGTCCTTGGTCATCAGCTCACGTTCGCGGCGGCGCAGCTCCGTCACGTCACGGATGAGCACCAGCGCGCCGATGCGGCCGCCGCCGACGATCAGCGGGATCGCCCGGAGCTGCACGATCGTCCCGCCGGACTCGACCTCTGTCTCCTTGGCCGCGCGCCCGCTGGCCACGATCATCAGGTCCTCGTTGATCGGCTCGTCGGAGTAGCAGAGCGTGGCGGTCACCCGGCCCAGCTCGGCCCCGACCAGATCCGCGTGCAGACCGAGCCGCCGGTAGGCCGACAGCGCGTTCGGAGACGCGTACGTCACGCGCCCCGCCCTATCCAGCCGCAGCAGGCCGTCGCCGACGCGCGGGGAGCGGACCAGGATCGGCTCCTCGCCGGAGAACGGGAAGCGTCCCTCGGCCACCATCTGCGCCAGGTCGGAGGCGCTCTGCAGGTAGGTGAGCTCCAGGCGCGACGGGGTGCGCGCCGAGGACAGGTTGGTGGAGCGCTGGATCACCGCGAGGAAGCGGGCCTCGCCGACGGGGACCGCCCGCCGTACGGGGATGGTCTCCTCGCGGACGGGCACGCCCGTCGACCAGTCGGGGTCGCCTTCGCGGCAGATGCGCCGCTCGTTCCACGCCGTGTCGATCAGGTAGCGCTCGCCCTTGGCCGCGACGGTGCCGACGATGTCGTCGTGGTAGACGGTGGGTCCGGTGGTCGGGCGCATCTGCGCGATCGCGATCCAGCCGCCGCCCTCGCCCTGGAGCGGCGCCCACAGGATGAGGTCGGCGAACGACAGGTCGGCCAGCAGTTGCCAGTCGGAGACCAGAGAGTGCAGCCAGTCGAGGTCCGCCGCGTCGAGAGCGGTGTGGCGGACGACGAGGTCGCTGAGAGTCGGCACGAGTGCATCATGCGTGCTTTCCGCCGCAACAACCAAACCGGCGACCCGGCCCGCCCCTCCCGCCGGCGTGCTCACCAGGCCGCGAACACCGATGAACACGGGCGTGTCGCCGTGCGGTCAACCGCTGATTTTCGGGAATCTCACACTGTGAAAACCGTCACACTGTTCCGTTCGGTCGATCCTCGGAGCGGGACCGTTCGGCGCGCAACGGAGGTGATCGACACGTCACTCATCTTTGTCCCGAGCTCGGCTACCGCCTCGGTTGCGGCCACGCCTGCCACTGTGTATATCCTTCACAATCAACCTGAGCTGCCCGATCCGGCATGTATCACGGCGGGCGAGCCCGGTCTGACGACGAGCGCGCCCCTGCCTGTGTCGTGCCGGTGGTTGACCGCTCGGGCCAATCTGAGTTCCGATGATCTCGCGGTGATCAGACACGCCCTCACCGCCGTGGCAGAAGTGAAGGTGAGAGCGTGACGGACGACGGCCCTCGCGTACCGAAGTACTACGACGTGAAACGGAGCCTGCTCGAGCTCACCAAGAGCCTGCCTCCCGGCGCGGCGCTGCCTCCCGAGCGGACGCTGGCCGTACGTTTCGAGACCTCGCGCACCACCGTCCGTCAGGCGCTGACCGAGCTGGTCGTCGAGGGGCGGCTGCTGCGCATCCAGGGCAAGGGCACCTTCGTGGCCCAGCCGAAGGTGGCGCAGGTGTTGCAGCTGACGTCGTACATCGGCGACCTGCGCACGGCCGGCCTCGAGCCCGACACCAAGATCCTGGAGATCGGCTACATCACCGCCGACGAGCCGCTCGCGCGGCGGCTGGCCATCAACCCGGGCGGACGCGTCCTGCGCATCCACCGCCTGCGCCTGGCCAACGGGGAGCCCGTCTCGATAGACACCACTCACCTGTCGGCCCGCCGCTTCCCCAGGCTGCGGCGGGAGCTCGAGGTGCACGCGTCCCTGTACGAGACGCTGCACAACGCCTACAACGTCCGGCTCACCGACGCCGAGGAGATCATCGAGACCGTGCTCGCCACGCCCTATGACGCGAAGGCGCTCGGCGTGGACGTCGGGCTGCCGATGCTGCTCCTGACGCGGCACGCCTTCGACGCCGACGGAAACCCGGTCGAGTGGGCGCAGTCGCTCTATCGCGGCGATCGCTACAAGTTCGTCACGCGCCTGCGCCGCCCGTGAGGCAGCTTCTTCAGCAGGCCGCCTTCGGCAGGTCGCAGACCTTCGCCCTCATCCGCTCCGCCTGGGAGATGAGGCCCTTGAAGCGCTTGAGCGGCAGGCTCTTCGCCGCCCAGCCCGATCCGCCCACGACGTAGACGGTCGCGCCGTTCCGCACGACGACCGTCTGCTCACCGCTCTCGAAGAAGCTGCTGCCGGCCCGGAGAGCGTCGTCGCCCACCTTGAGGGGCTTGGTGTAGTAGTGGTGGCGGTCGGGGCCCTTGCCGAAGTTCGCGCACCGGGACAGGTCCGCGCGCAGCCCCCGCATCGCCGTACGGGCGGCGGAGACGCTCTTGTAGACGACGAGCTGCTCGTACTTGATCGTGTCTTCCGAGCGGTAGTGGACGGCCCGGGTCGCCAGGCGGTCGGCGGTCGAGGCGGTGCGGCGCTCGCACGGGTTCAGCCGGAGCGGGAGGCTCTTCGACTCCGTCGTCTTGTAGGTCTCCCACTTCTTGGCCGGTGGGTGGGTCTCCAGGAAGAGCATCCCGTCGGGCAGCACGCCCGCCCCCATGGACATCGCCGCGGCGGCTGCCACGGCTACCCCGATCTGTAACATCTGGACCTCCAGCTCATCCGTCACCACGTGAGACGGCCCGCAATACCGATTCGTTCAACTATTTCGGGACTTGCGGCCATCGCGGGGTGATGATGCAGGCATGGCAAAGGCGATCGAACAACCCGTTCCCGGCGTCACAGTCGGACACGCTCTTCTCGGCCGCTCCAAAGGCGCGGCCCAGCCGGTGAACAAGATCGTGCATGACGGCGACACGATCAACATCGCGGCCGACGGCAACTTCGGCGTACGTCTGCTCGGTGTCGACGCTCCCGAAGTCAGCTTCGAGTTACCCCGCAACCCGAACTTCCCCGACTTCCCCAAGGGCTTCGTCTCCATCGACAAGCCCGCCTGGACGACCTTCCTCACCGACCCGTTCGAGAAGGGCTACCAGGAGCTCACGCTCCGCACGGCCCTGCACAACAACCTGCTGGGCAGGCTGGGCCCGGCGGCCGCGCCCAACCACGCCGCCCATGCCGCCCCGGCCACCCAGGCGCTCAAGACCATGATGCAGCTCGACATCACTGAGCAGGGCCTCACCGACGAAACGTTCAAGATCAGGCTGGCCTTCGCGTACGAGATCCTCGACCGGTACGGCAGGCTCCTCTGCTACGTCAACCGCGACCAGCGCGACAAGCCCCGCCCCGATCCGTACAACGAGCGACTGCTCGCGGCCGGGCACGTGATCCCCTACTTCATCTGGCCCAACGTGGACCCGTTCGTCCGCCAGGAGGGCCGGTTGGCCGACGCGGTGCCGGCGCCGGGCAGCGCCAGGACGGTCGCCGAAGCGGGGGCGCTGGGCCGGGCCAGGCAGGCCGTACGGCGGGCCCGTGAGGCGGGGCTGGGCCTCTGGGACCACGCGAACCCGCTCGCGCTGCTGCCGTTCGAGCTGCGCTTCCTGGCCCAGCGACGGGCGCCCGACCGCTATGTGCTCGACCTGTCGGACAACGCCAGGGAGTTGCTGCACCCGCAGAGCTACTTCCGCATCCCCAATCCCGAGGATCGGCTGTTCGTCAACGCCGAGCACGCCCCGCTGTACAGGGAGAAGGGCTGGTCCGTCCCACCGCTGTGAGGCTGGCCCCTCTTCGCCCGCGGGGTGGGGCTAGCCCTACCCCGCAGGCACACACCAAGCCCATGTCGCGCGAGCCCCGGAGGTCAATACCGTTGGTGCCATGAAAGTCCCCCGCCCGTGGTCGGCACGCGCCTGGCTGGACACGGCGCATGTCGTGATCGGGCTGCCTGTCGGCGTGATCCTCGCCGGGCTGACCCTCGTGTGCGCCGCGGTGCCGCCCCTGATGCGCCGCGGTCTGCCGCTCTTCACCCGGGTGCAGCGCTCCCGGTTCGAGGCGTTCCTGGGGGCGCGCATCCCGCCGGTGCGCTCGCCGACCACCTGGCGCAGCCGCATCACCTGGCGGCAGATCGGCTACCACCTGCTCTCGCCGCTGGTGGGGCTGGCCGGGACCGTCCTGGTGGCGGCCGCGTGGGGAGCGGCCGGGGTGGGGCTGACGGCGTTCCTGCAGCCGATGCTGCAGAAGCGTCCGCTCGTGTTCGAGTTCAACCTGAGGGAACCGGGCGTGGTCTCCGTGTACATGGCGGTCGGGTTCGTCCTGCTGCTGGTGGCTCCGACGCTGGCGCGGGGAATGGCGCGTCTGGACCTGTCGGTGGCGCGCACTCTGCTCGGCCCCAGCCGCCACGAGCTGGGGCAGCGGATCGAGACGCTGACCGAGAGCCGCGCCGGGGTGATCGACGCGGCCGACGCCGAGCGGCGGCGCATCGAGCGGGACCTGCATGACGGCGCCCAGCAGCGGCTGGTCTCGCTGGCCATGAACCTCGGGCTGGCCCGCGCCACGCTGACCGACCTGCCCGAGCCCGCCCGCGAGGCGATCGCGCAGGCGCACGAGGAGTCCAAGCAGGCGCTCAAAGAGCTGCGCGACTTCGTCCGCGGCCTGCATCCCGCCGTGCTCAACGACCAGGGCCTCGACGCGGCGCTCTCCGGCATCGCCGCGCGCGCCCCCATCCCGGTGCGGCTGCGCGTCGACATCGATCTGCGCGCTTCTCCTACCATCGAGGCGGTGGCGTTCTTCATCGTGTCCGAGGCCCTCACCAACATCGCCAAGCACGCGGCGGCCACCAAGGCCCAGGTGAGCGTGGTCCGCGAGGGCGACCGGCTGTGCCTGCGCGTCTTCGACGACGGCTGCGGTGGCGCCCGGCTCGACGGCGGCACCGGCCTGCGCGGCCTACTCCAGCGGATCGACTCGGTCGACGGGACGCTCCGCCTGTCCAGCCCGCTCGGCGGGCCGACCACGATCGAGGTGGACCTGCCGTGCGAGTAGTAGTTCTGGCGGAAGACTCCATTGAGGTGGACCTGTCGTGCGAGTAGTACTTGCGGAAGACTCCGTACTTCTGCGCGAAGGGCTCGTCCGGCTGCTCGACGCGGCCGGCATGCGGGTGGTGGCGGCCGTGGACGAGGCGGAGGGCCTGCTGCGCGCCGCTGAGGAGCACCTGCCCGACCTGGTGGTCACGGACGTACGGATGCCTCCCACACACACGGACGAGGGCCTGCGCGCGGCCCTCGTGCTGCGCCGCGAGCATCCCGACATGCCGGTGCTGGTCCTGTCGCAGTACGTGGAGGAGCGCTACGCGGCCCGGCTGCTCGCCTCGGCCACCGGCGGCGTCGGCTACCTGCTCAAGGACCGGGTGGCCGACGTGACCGACTTCATCGACGCGCTGCGCCGGGTGGCGGCGGGCGGCACCGCGCTGGACCCCGAGGTCGTCGCCCAGCTGCTGCTGCGCGGGCACAGCGACCCGCTCGACCGGCTGACGCCCAGGGAGGGCGAAGTGCTCAAGCTGATGGCCGAAGGCCGCTCCAACGCGGGCATCGGGCAGGAGCTGGTGCTCAGCGAGGGAGCGGTCGGCAAGCACATCGGCAACATCTTCACCAAGCTCGACCTGTCCCCGGCCGAGGGCGACCACCGCCGGGTCCTCGCCGTCCTGCAGTTCCTCAAGATCAGGAGTCTGCCATGAGGGCGCTGTGGCTGAGCGCGGGCGCCGTGGCGACCGTGTGCGCGTTGCTGATCAGCGGTACCGCGTTCTGGGATGGGTTCGCCCACGCCAGTCCACCGACGGAGACGACCAGCAGGAGCATCTCGTTCAAGCTGTCACAGCTGAAGGTGATCGCGGGGCGCGGAAGCGTGAATGTCAGCATCCATCCCGGCGAGGCGGGCGAGCTGTTCCTCGAACGGTCAGTGCGCTGGTCGAAGACGAAGCCGACCGTCAAGGAGGACTGGGACGGCCGGACGCTGCGGCTCGATGCCTCGTGCCCAGGCACGGACGAGCGGCACGCGCCGGTCTGCGATGTCGACTACGCGCTGTTCGTGCCGGTGGAGACCGATGTAGCGGCGGAGTCGGCCAACGGCATGCTGGCGGTCAACGGTATCTTCGGCAACGTCCGGATGATCTCCGAGTCGGGTCCGCTGCGGGTGGCCGAGACATCGGGCACCGTCTGGGCCAGGAGTGGTTCCGGCGATGTCACGGGTAGCAGGCTCACGGGCGGCGAGGCCGACGTGGAGATCGGCTCGGGCCGCGTCGACCTGTCCTTCGAAAACGCTCCGACGAAGGTCCGGGCGGTCGTCAGAACCAGAGGCGATGTCACCGTGCTGGTCCCCGGCCTGTCCTACGACGTGGACGCGCTTGCCAAGAACGTCAACCTCGACATCATGAAGGAGCCTGCCTCGCCAAGGAAGATCACTGTGCAGGCGCCGGCCGGCATGGCGAATGTCTGCTGCAGGTGAGGACCGGGAACCGGCCGCCATGGCTGCGTGACGACGCAACCGTTGACATCTGTTTACTCTGATGGCTCGTTGGTAGGTTCCCGGCATGGAGTCTGCGAAGCACGCCGGTGACGCCGCCGTCGCCGTGTCCAAGGCCTATGGTGTCGAGACCATGTTCACGCTGTCGGGAGGGCACGTCTTCCCCCTCTACGACGGCGCCGTGCACGAGGGCATGCGGATCCTCGACGTACGCCACGAGCAGAGCGCCGTGTTCGCCGCGGAGGCCACGGCCCGGCTGACCAGGAAACCCGGGCTGGCCGTCCTCACGGCGGGCCCCGGCATCACCAACGGGATCAGCGGCGTCGCGACCGCGCACTTCAACGGCTCCCCCGTGGTCGTCATGGGCGGGCGGGCCCCGCGCTCACGCTGGGGCAGCGGGGCCCTGCAGGAGATGGACCACCCGCCGCTGCTCGGGCCGATCACCAAGCTGTCGTTCACCGCGACCGGAGCAGACTCCATCGGCCAGGACGTCGAGGCGGCCTTCCGCACGGCCGTCGCGCCGCACCGCGGGCCGGTCTTCCTCGACTTCTACATGGACGACCTGTTCGCGCCGTCGCCGGCGCACCCGGTCGAGACGCAGAGTCCGTCGCCCCTCGAGCCCGACCCCGAGTCCCTGGCCACCATCGCCAGGCTGCTCGCCGAGGCCGAGCGCCCGGTGCTGGTCTACGGGTCCGACGTGTGGATGGACCGGGCCGAGGAGGCCGCGCGCGACTTCGCCGAGAACTGGCGGCTGCCGGTCATCCCCAACGGCCAGGGCCGCGGCATCCTGCCCGCCGGCCATGAGCTGCTCGTCACCCGCGCCCGCGGCCTCGCCTTCGCCAAGGCCGACCTGGTCATCGTGGTCGGCACCCCGCTCGACTTCCGGCTCGGCTACGGCTGGTTCGGCGGCAAGCAGGGCGCGCCGCCGGCCAAGGTCGTGCACATCGCCGACACGCCGTCGCAGCTGGCCACGCACACCCAGCCCGCCGCGTCGGCCGCCGGCGACCTGTCCGTGGTGCTCTGGAGCCTCGGCGCTGCCTGCGGCGACGCCGGCCTGAAGCCCACGGCCTACTCCGGCTGGGTGTCCCAGCTGTCGGAGGCCGCCGCCGCGGCGATCGCCGACGACGCCGCCCTGCTCACGGCCGACTCCGACCCGATCCACCCCATGCGCATCTACGGCGAGCTGGGCAAGGTGCTCGACGACGACGCCGTGGTGATCGGCGACGGCGGCGACTTCGTCTCCTACGCCGGCAAGTACGTCGAGCCCAAGCAGCCCGGCAACTGGCTCGACCCGGGCCCCTACGGCTGCCTCGGCACCGGCCTCGGCTACTCCATCGCCGCCCGGCTGGCCCGGCCGTCCTCGCAGGTGGTGCTGCTGCTGGGCGACGGCGCGGCCGGGTTCTCCCTCATGGACGTCGACTCGCTCGTACGACACAACCTGCCGGTGGTCATGATCTGCGGCAACAACGGCATCTGGGGCCTGGAGAAGCACCCGATGCAGATGCTCTACGGCTACGACGTGGCCGCCGAGCTGCAGCCACAGTGCCGTTACGACCAGGTGGTGACGGCGCTGGGCGGCGGCGGCGAACTGGTCACCCGGCCGTCGGAGATCGGTCCCGCGCTGCGTCGCGCGTTCGACTCCGGCGTGCCGTACATGGTGAACATCGCCACCGACCCCCAGATCGCCTACCCGCGCACCACGACGGGGATCTGACCTGACCGACCCCCAGATCGCCCACCCGCCGGGGGATATGCCCTAACCGTCTTCCCCGCACCCCGGCGGGGGTCTGAGCTACCTGGTCCCGGGCGTCGGGGTCGGGCTGGGTGACGGGCAGGGGCCGCCGTCGATGACGACGATCTTGACCGGCTTGGTCACCTCTAGCCACGTACCGCCGTCGGGGAAGCTCTGGCCGATCCGGCCGCAGGCGACGCCCTGCTCGTTGGTGGTCTGGTCGTCGAGCCGGATGTTCTGGAAGCCCGCGGCCCGGATCTTCTGGGTCGCCTGCGGGTACGGCAGCTCGACCACGGCGGGGACCTGCTTCTTCGTGACCGTCGTGCTCGGCTTCGGCGAACTGCTGGGGGTCTTGGTCGGCGTCTTCTTTTCCGTCGGATCCGGGGTCGGTGACTCCTTCTCCGTCTCCGTCGGCTCGGCGATCGTCCTGGTGGGCACCGCCTCCTGCGTGGGCGGCTTGGTCGTCTTGGTGCGCTTGGGCTTCGGCGACGGAGGGGTCGGATCGGGAGTGGGTTCGGAGTTCGCCCTCTCCGACGTGGTGACGGTCGGCTCGGGTTCGAGCTGGCTCGACATGTTCGTCAGCGCGACGGCACCGGCGCCCGCCCCGAGGACGACCGCGGCCGCGATCCCGGCGACGAGGGCACCCCTGCGGGGCGCCTTGGTGCCGGCGCGGCGGGCGCCCTGCCGCGGCCCGGCCAACGTCTGCGCCTCAGACGTCCCAGCCTGATGGGACCCGGTCTGGTGCTGCCCGGCCTGGTACGACCCCGTCTGATGGGGAGCTCCCTGATAGGACCCCGTCTGGTAAGAGCCCGCCTGGTGAGATCCGGTCGGGTGAGGACCCGACTGGCGGGACCCCGTCTGGCGGGACCCCGTCTGGTACGCCTCCATCGGCGCGGCCATGGTGGCACCCGTCACCGGCGGCGCGGGCTCTGGAGGGGGTGTCTCGCCGGCCGCGATCTTGCGGGCCGTCTCACTCATCGCTCTGGCCGTCGGGTAACGGGCGAGCGGATCTTTCGACAGGGCGCGTTCCACGAGGGCGCGCGCGGGCGGGGGGATCTCGGCGGGCAGCGGCGGAGGCGCCTCGCGGATGTGCTTGAGCGCGATCGTGACCGCGCTCTCGCCGTCGAACGGCCGCTGCCCCACCAGGCACTCGTAGGCCACCACGCCCAGCGCGTAGATGTCCACCGCGGGCGTCACCGGCGCGCCCTCGGCCTGCTCGGGCGCGCAGTAGGCGGCGGTGCCGAGCACCATGCCCGCGTCCGTGAGCCTGCTGGCCACGTCGGAACGGGCGATGCCGAAGTCGGTCAGCACGAGCGTGCCGTCACGCTGGACCAGCAGGTTGCCCGGCTTCACATCACGGTGCACGATCCCCTGTTGGTGCACCGCCTGCAGCGCCGAGGCAGCCTGCGCGATCAGCTCCATCGCGGGCTGGGGCGGGATCCGGCCCAGCCGCATCAGCAACTTGTCGAGCGGCTCCCCGTCGACGAACTTCATCACCAGATAGACGGTGTCCCCGCTCACACCGTAGTCGTAGACGTCGACGACACCTGGGTGGTTGATCGTCGCCATCGCCCTGGCCTCGGCCTGGAAACGCGCGACGAACCCGGGATCGTCCATGCGGCCGGGCAGCAGCACCTTGACCGCGACGGTGCGCGCCAGCACGATGTCCTCGCCCCGCCACACCTCGCCCATGCCGCCGGCGCCGATGCGGGTGTCCAGGCGATAGCGCCCCGCCAGCGTCGTTCCTTGGGCTACCATGACTCCCCCGTTACCCCTTTACCTCTATAACCTCTCCCACCCCAAGGATCTCCAACAAAGCGAAGTTGTGTCGCGGTGAGGTAACACAGAGGTCACGGAACTTCGAGAGTGTACGACTCACGAGTCCCACCTGCCACTTAAATGCCGTAAGCCCTACAAACCCTATCCTGCGGCCTTCTGACCGTACTTGTCCGCGTTTCCGGGAGATCAGGGCCCTTGACAGCGGGCCGCGGTGATGATCGCAGTACGCTGGCGGTATGACGCTCGCTCCGGGTCTCCGCTCCCAGTTGCTCATCATGGTCGAGAGGTCCGACACCGCTGAGAAAATCGGCAGCGGCGACGTCCCGGTGCTCGCCACTCCGCGGCTGCTCGCGCTGGCCGAGAGGGCGACGGTCGAGGCAGTGCACGCGCATCTCGCTCCCGGTGAGACGACCGTCGGCACCCGGGTCGAGCTGGTGCATCTGGCGCCGAGCCCGCTGGGCACGCACGTACAGATCACCACCGAGCTCACCGAGGTCGACGGCAGGCGGCTGGTCTTCGGCTTCGAGGCCCGCGACAAGCAGAACGTCGTCGGCCGGGGCACGATCGAGCGCGTGGTGGTCGATCGCGCCAAGTTCCTCGACCGCGCCGCCCGCTAATAGTGATCGCTAATAGTGATCGATCGCACTAAGTTTCTCGACCGCGCCGCCCGCTGAGCTCTTGGGACCGGCGGCTATTCGATGACGGCGATCAGGTCGCCCTCCTGGATCACGTCGCCCTCGCTGACCTTGAGCTGCGCGACGACGCCCTCGTCCTCGGTCAGGACGGGGATCTCCATCTTCATCGACTCGAGGATGACCAGTGTGTCGCCCTCGGAGACGGTGTCGCCCTCCTGGACGACGACCTTCCAGACATTCGCCACCATCTCCGCGCGTACCTCAGCCACCGCGACTCCCCTCTTCCAATGAGCTAACAATGTCATGTGCGCTAGGCGCGCATTCGCCCGATCAAGCCGGTGTCATAGTCGCCGCTGACGAACTCGGCGTTGTCCAGCAGTTCCGTACAGAACGGCAGGTTGTTCTTGGGTCCTTCGACGACGAACCCCGCGACGGCCTCGCGACCGGCCCGCAGCGCCTCGGCCCGGGTCGCACCGAAGACGCAGAGCTTGGCCATGAGGGGATCGTAGAACGGCGTGACCGTATTGCCCTCCTCGTAGCCAGAGTCCACCCGGACGCCCTCGCCGACCGGCTCTCGCCAGGCGGAGATCATGCCCGGCCCCGGGAAGAACCTCTTGGGATCCTCGGCGTACACACGGAACTCGATGGCGTGGCCACCGGTCTCCACCTTCACCTCGGGACTCTCGCCCGCGGCCACCCGCAGCTGCAGCTCGACCAGGTCCAGCCCGGTGACCAGCTCGGTGACGGGGTGCTCCACCTGGAGCCTGGTGTTCATCTCCAGGAAGACGAAGTCCTGCGCGTCGGCGTCGACCAGGCACTCCACGGTGCCCGCGCCCAGATAGCCGACGGCCTCGCCGGCCCGCACGGCGGCGGCGAGCATGCGCTCACGCAGCTCGGGCGTGATACCGGGCGACGGCGACTCCTCGACGACCTTCTGGTGGCGACGCTGCACGGAACAGTCGCGCTCGCCCAGGGCCACGACCGTGCCGTCGGGCAGGCCAAGGATCTGCACCTCGACGTGGCGAGCCCGCTCGATGTAGCGCTCCAGCAGGATGGCGGGCCCGTCGAGGACGTCACCGGCGGCGAACCTCGCCGCCGCCCGTGCGGCCTGCTCGAACGCCTTGGCCAGTCCTTCGTCGTCGTGGGCGACGCTCATCCCGATGCCGCCACCCCCGCCCGCGGTCTTGACCATGACCGGATAGCCGATCCGGCCCGCCGCCCGCAGCGCCTGCTCCAGATCACTGACGGGCTCCCGGGTGCCGGCGGCCACGGGCACACCCGCGTCCTCCATCAGGTTGCGGGCATTGATCTTGTCGCCCATCTGGTCGATGGACTCGGGAGCCGGGCCGATCCACACCATCCCGGCATCGATCACCGCCCTGGCGAACGCCGCGTTCTCCGCGAGAAACCCGTAGCCCGGATGAATCGCCCGCGCCTCAGTGGCCCGAGCCGCCTCCAGTACCTTCCCGGCATCGAGATAGCTCAACTGAGGGTTGGCCGGCCCGATCAGCACGGCCTCGTCCGCCTCGCGCACGAACGGCAGATCCGCGTCAGCCTCGGAGTAGACGGCGATGGCCCGCAGCCCAAGCCGCTTGACAGTGCGGATGACCCGCCGGGCGATCTCCCCTCGATTGGCGACCAGAACAGCCCCAAGCGTCTCAGTAAGCACCCGCCCAATCTACGGCCGTTGGGCGGGAGGTCCCTTTCCCGCTAAACCACCGATCGCCGGGACGTCTTCTGTAGAAAACCCACAAACGCCATGTTTTACGGCAAGCCACCCCCACCGCCACCCACCGCACATGGCTAAGGGCCTCCAGGAAAACGCCCGCTGACCCCGCACAGGGCTGGGCGCCGTTACGTGCGCATCCTTGGCCGGTGGCGCGGACGGGCGAGCCAGTGGCGCGACCGAGTTCCAGGCCGACGGACCGTCTTCTTCCGCTCCCCGAAGCGGGCATCCCTCACAGGAACCCCAACCACAACGGACAGCCACCTCTCGCTCCCCCGAAGGGGTTTCTCCCACAAGGACCTCAACCACCACAGACCGTCACAGGGATCCAGATCGGCGCGTGACGCACCACCCGGGATTACGGCGGTCACCGCCCACAGAGGCGTTACAGCTTGTGGACCGCCAGCCGGTCCACCACCCTCGTCATCGCCTCGATCGCCGCCGGATCATACGCGGTCCCCACCGCCAGCCGCAGCCGCTCAAGCGCCGCCCCCGCCCGGTCCCGATCAGCCGACCCCCCGACCAGGTCATCGTAGGCGTTGGCCGCCTTGATGATCCGGCTGGACAGCGGCGGGTCCTCGGCGATCTGGTCGCATTGGCGGCGTACCAGCTCGGCCACCCGGTCGAGCACGCCCGTCTGCTTGATCACCTCGGCCCCCAGCTCCGCGATGCGGCGCGCCTGCGCGGGATCGGCGAGCACGGTCGCGCCGCCCGGGATGGGGTCGCTCAGGGACAGCTGGCCGATGTCGTGCATGAGGGCGGCGTACTCGAGCTCCAGCAGCTCCGGCTCCGCCATGCCCAGCTCGCGGCCGACCGCCACGGCCAGACGGCTCACCCGGCGCGAGTGGCCGGGCTCCACGTAGCCGCCGACCTCCGTGACCCGCGACAGGGCCCGTACGGTCTGCAGGTAGGTGGCGCGGATCCCGGCGTACTTGCGGAAGGCCACCTGAGTGACCAGCAGCGGAGCGGCGAAGACCAGCAGCGCCACCAGGTCCATGCTGTGGGTGGCCAGCGCGAGCAGCACGCCGGACGCGGCCACGGCGGCGCCGAGGGGGAAGGCCATGTTGAGCTCGTCGCGTACGGCCACCTTGAAGGCGGTGCGTACCTGCTCGGCCCTGAGCAGGGCCGCGATCAGCACGTCGATCAGCAGGGTGAGCGTGATGAGCGTGACCATGACGCCGAGCGCGGGCCACCACGTCGGGGGGTCCTGCCGGGTGAGCTGGAAGAGCGGGTCGGCCAGCGGCCGGAAGGCGAAGGCGAGCAGCGCGCCGGTCAGCAGGCGGCGCGCCATGGCGTCGAGGCGCGGCGGGCGGCCGACCGCCAGGTGCGGCAGCGCGCCCGCGATCATGCCGACCGCGATCACGGCCACCACTTGGAGCGCCGTGTGGCGCAGCGGGTTGTCGCTGAGGTCGAGCAGCAGCGTGTAGCCGAGCGCGGCGGCGGCGCCGATGGGCGCGACCTCCCGGTTGCCCGGCATGGTGAGCCTGGCCAGCTCGCCGACCGCGATCAGCGCGCCGAAGCCGATCGCGATCTCGGGCCGGTCGAGCCCCACGGCGGAGGTGTGCGCGACGCCGGCCACCGCGACCAGCCCCGCCCCGCAGATGAGCAGCAGCTGCCCGGAGTCCAGGCTTTGGAAGGCACGTGTCAAGGCCCGCTCACCACTTCGATCGGCCTGGTCGGGTCGTCATGGTCCTTGATCGGGGTCTCGGTCGCCTCGGGCGGCGGCGACTCGACGCGGCGGGGCGGCTGCCACGGCTCGCGTTCGAGCGCTCTGGCGAAGGCCGCCACCATGACCGGGTCGAACTGGCGGCCCGCGTTCTTGCGCAGCTCTTCGACGGCCACCTCGACCGAGCGGGCGTGGCGGTAGGAGCGGTCGGACGTCATCGAGTCGAACGCGTCGGCCACCGCGATGATCCGGGCGAACTCCGGTATCTCGTCGGCCGCGAGCCCCATCGGGTAGCCCTTGCCGTCGTGGCGTTCGTGGTGGTGCATGATCCCCGCGTACGCCTCGTCGAGGAAGTCGATCCCCCGGACGATCTCCAGCCCACGCATCGGGTGGAGCTGGATCGCGGCGAACTCCTCCTCGGTCAGCGGCCCCTCCTTCTGCAGCACCTTGGTCGGCACGCCGAGCTTGCCCACGTCGTGCAGCATGCCCGCGTAGCGGATGGCGCGCAGCCGCTCCAGGCCCATGCCGATCTCCTGGGCGATCATCGAGGAGGCCAGCGAGACGCGGGTGCAGTGGCCTCTGGTGTAGTAGTCCTTCGTCTCGACCGCCTGGCACAGGGCGGCGATCGTGGCATCGTACGAGCGTTGCTGCGCGTGATATTGACCGAACGCCCAGCGGGCGACGAACAGCGGCAGCAGCACCAGCACCGCCGAGATCGACTGCACGGTCGCCCAGAGCCCGGCCACCAGCAGCCCGAACGTGCCGTAACCCAGATAGGACAGCAGGAACTGGACCATGCCCCGCAGCGGCACCTCCATGGCCCGCACCCGGGTGGCCAGCCGGATCATGGTAAGCGTGAGCACGATGTTGAGCGGCACGAACACGCCCGTGGCCGCGGCGTAGGGGCCGATGAGGCCGTCGAAGGCGTTGACCCCCGGCACGCCGGAGACCCCGCCCAGCCCCTGGTAGATCCAGCCGGCCGCGTAGCCGCAGATCGCGAACTGCGCCCCGTTGAACAACCTCTTGATCAACGGCAGCCCCGGACGCACGCTGAAGACCGCCGTGAACCCCACCAGAGCGGCCCCTTCTGGACCGATCAGGACGACGGCCGCCAGCGCCGCGGAGAAGCTCACGGACACCGCGAACTGCTCCACGTTCAGCAACGTCGGCATCGACTCGCAGACCAGGAACAGCAGCGCGAGCACCAGCAGGATGCCCAGATCACCGGGTGCCACCAGGCGCCCGGAGGTGATCACGCTATGCCCGAGGAGGATGGTCGCCGCGCCGATGACGGCGATGAGATAGACCTTCGCAGGCCACGGCAGATCACGCATTGCGGCCCCCAAGGGTGCTCAGGTCCAGGACACCCCGTGAGGCAGGGCCCCGCCCGCGCTCATCAGCAGTGTCATCACAGGGGTGATCAGCACCGCGGCCGCGATCAGCCGGGCGATCATAGCCTTCAGCATGTGCTCGCCTCCACGTCGACTCGTTACGCCGACTCCTGTGGGTCACGCTACAGAAGGCCCGGTCTGTGCAGGGCCAGAGTCGAGAATCGCAAGCAAAGCGTAATCAATCCACTACCTTGGGCGACGGGCGGCCCACGCGACCGTGTTCTTCAGCCCGGTCGCCAGGTCGGTGCGCGGCTGCCAGCCGAGCCCCTCATAGGCGGGCACCGGGTCGACCGCCATGGCCGGCAGGTCGCCCACGCGCGGCGGCGCGAACCCGGGCTTGTCCTGCGCGTCGGCCGCGTCGGCGATCAGCGCGTGCAGCCTGCGGTCGGTGGTCTGGATGCCGGTGCCGAGGTTGAACCTGCGCCCGTTGCCCTCGGCCCCACAGGCACGGACGAAGCCGTCGACCACGTCCTCGACGTAGACGTAGTCGCGGGTCTGCGTGCCGTCGCCGTAGAGCACCGTGGGCGTGCCGCCGAGCAGGCCGTCGGTGAAGATGGCCACCACTCCGGCCTCGCCTTCTGGCGACTGGCGCGGGCCGTAGACGTTGGACAGCACGAGCGTGGTGTATTCGATGCCGTAGAGCGCCTTGAAGGTGGCGAGGTAGGTCTCGCCGCTCAGCTTGGAGGCGGCGTACGGCGAGCGCGGGTCGGTGGCGGCGTCACCGGGCACCGGGATCGTGGCGGGCCGGCCGTAGACCGCGACGGAGGAGGCGAAGACCACCTTGCGGGTGCTGGCCTCCTGCGCGGCGGTCAGGACCGACGCGGTGCCCTGGACGTTCACACTGGCGTCGTGGACCGGGTCGGTGACGCTCTTACGCACGCTGATCTGCGCGGCGAGATGGCAGATGACCTCGGGCCGCAGCTCGGCGGCCAGCTCGATCAAAGCCGGATCGCGGACATCGACCTCGTGCAGGCGGAAGCGGTCATGCGTGGCCGCGTCGGCCAGGTTGTCCCGGCAGCCGGACGAGAAGTCGTCGACGACCGCCACGTCGTGCCCATCCGCCAGCAGGCGGTCGACGAGATTCGAACCGATGAACCCGGCACCCCCGGTGACAAGCACGCGCATGGGGGAATCCTAGTCGGACAGCTCCGACCTCACCTGCGCGATGCGGGCCAGCACTTTGGAGCGCAGGTCGCCGGGGACCGGGTCGCAGCCGCAGTGTTTGGCCACGAGCGCCTTGATCGCCTTGTCGAGGTCATATTCCTTCAGGCACGGGCTGCACTCTTCGAGGTGCACGCGGATGTCGACCACGTCGCCCTCGGTCAGCTCGCCGTCGAGATAGGAGTAGACCTTGTCGAGTACTTCCCGACAGTCGGTGTCATGCGGGTTGCCACAGCTCATTTCGATCCCTCCGCCGGGACCAGGCCGCGCTCGCGGGCGTAGTCCTCGAGAAGTCCGCGGAGCTGCCTGCGACCGCGGTGCAGCCTGGACATCACGGTGCCGATCGGGGTCCCCATGATGTCGGCGATCTCTTTGTACGGGAAGCCCTCGACGTCGGCCAAATAGACCGCGATCCGGAACTCCTCGGGCAGGACCGCCAGGGCCTGCTTGATATCACCGTCGGGGAGATGCTCGAGCGCCTCGACCTCAGCCGACTTCAGGCCGCTCGACGTGTGCGACTCAGCGCGGGCGAGCTGCCAGTCCTCGATCTCCTCGGTGCCCGACTGCTTGGGCTCGCGCTGCTTCTTGCGATAGCTGTTGATGAAAGTGTTGGTCAGGATCCGGTAGAGCCACGCCTTGAGGTTCGTACCTTCCTGGAACTGGTGGAACGAGGCGAACGCCTTGGCGAAGGTCTCCTGAAGCAGGTCCTCCGCGTCCGCTGGGTTCCGGGTCATCCGGAGCGCCGCGGAGTAGAGCTGCTCGAGGTAAGGCATGGCTTCGCGCTCGAACCGCTCACTTCGCTGTTCCAGAGTCTCCGCGCCTGTCGCGGGCACCGGACCCACCCCCCTAAGATCACCGGTGGCCGGCTGTTGCGGTACACCGTACTCAGGGGAGAATACCCGCTCGTCACGGACCGGTCCGTCACTGGGGAGGGGTTCGAGCAATGTGAGCATGCACGTCGCAACACGCCCGCGCCCTCGTCTGTTCCCGCAAGATAGAAGGTGACGAACGACCCGGTGCGGGGAAAACCATACGTACCGGCTGGTAGCCATTTTCCCGGAACCCAGGAGTCGCGTGTGCTGCCCATTCCGGCCGAGGAACTGAACGGCTCAGGGACGCTCGGGCCGTACTGGACCTTCTACCGCGCCGTTGTCGCCGAGCAGCTGACCCGGTGGCTCCCCGACCAACCCTCCGTCGTACTCGATCTGTCAGGGGGCCGGGGACGCTGGTCCGGGCAGGCCGCCCGAGCCGGGCACCGGGTGATCGAGCTGCTCGACTTCCGCCGCTCCACCTCGTTGTCGTTGACCTCTGCGTCGTTGACCTCTCAGTCGTTGAGCTCTCAGTCGTCAAGTTCTCAGTCGTCGAGTTCTCAGTCGCTCAACTCCCAGTCGCCGAGCTCCCCTTTGATGCCCGACCCGCAGGCGCGGCTGCGCGACGCCGGGCGCGTCCGTCACGTACGCGCCGACGACCTGGCCTTCCTCCCCGACGAGAGCGTGGACGCGGTCGTCGCCGAAGAACGTGCCATGTCGATCGAGCTCATGGCCGAGTCGGCGATGAGCGACGTGTTCCGGGTGCTGCGGCCCGGCGGCCGGGCGCTGATCTGCGTCGACTCCCTGGTGCTGGGCATGGCGATCCTCGCCGAGCAGGAGCAGTGGCAGCACCTGCGGCAGACGGGCGAGGTCATGCTGGTGCCGTGGCCCGACGGCAGCATCACCCGCTGCTTCAGCAGCGCGCAGCTACGCGAACTGCTGACCGGCGCCGGTCTGGAGGTGGAGTGGGTACGCCCGCGCACCGTGCTGTCGCCCTCCACCGTCGACCACGTGCTGGGCTCCGACGCCAGGTCGCTGGCCTGGCTGGTGCGCACCGAGCTCGACGCGCACCCGGACGACGACGACACGGTCGGCATCCACCTCGTGGCCAGCGCCCGCAAGACCTAGTCTGCTCGTTGGCGGTACCGCCAACGAAAGTACCGCTAGCGGCGGCGTTCCTGCCTGCCCTGGCACTCCACGCACCGCGCCGCCTCCGGACGGGCCTCCAACCGGCCCTCCGGGACCGGCTTGCCGCAGTCGACGCACCTGCCGTACGTGCCTTCGTCCACGCGCTTGAGCGCCTCGATCACGGCCCTGCGCTGCGCGGTGGCCACGGTGAGCATGGCCTGGGCGCGGTCGGCGTCGGTCAGGTCGGACCCCGCGTCGGCCGCGGAGTGCTCGCGGATCGCGACGGGGTCGCCCTGCAGCACCCCGATCGATCGGTCCAGGTCGGTGAGCATCTTCTCCAGCTGCTTACGAGCGGTCGCGTCGTCCACGGATCCGCACCTCCGGGTAAAGGGGGGCAAGCCGCAGCGGGACTCCCCGGAAGTCCTACCCGGCGCGTTGGGGGGCATGTGTGGCGGTGACTCCGGGTGAACGGATGCATCGCTTTCCCCACCGAATGCCCACTAAGCGTGGCTCTTACACCTCTAGCGGAGAGCGGTTTCCTCCTCCGGGGGCAGGGGTTTGATGAGGTCCGGGCCGTTGTTGCGAACATTGTTGACATCGGTGGAAACGGCCACCGCCGTCAGCCGCCCGGTGTCGGCCGGCACCAGTAGACCCGAAGCCTGCTCGGGGTCGGTGAGCTTGGGGTCGAGCCACTCCGCCCAGCGCTCCTGCTCGATCATCATCGGCATCCTGTCGTGGATGCGGCCCAGGTCGTCCTCGGCGTCGGTGGTGATGACCGTGCAGGTCACCAGCCACTTCAGCGGATCGTCATCGTCGCGCGACTTGTCCTTCCAGAACTCGTACAGGCCCGCCATCGCCAGCACCCCGCCGTCCTCCGGGTGGATGAAGTACGGCTGTTTCTTCTTCTTGTCGCCCTCGACCGGCATCCACTCGAAGTAGCCGTCGGCCGGCAGCAGGCACCTGCGCTTGGCGAACGCCTGGCGGTAGGACGGCTTCTCGGCCACCGTCTCGATCCGCGCGTTGATCATCCGTGCGCCCACCGACGGGTCCTTCGCCCAGGCCGGCACCAGCCCCCACTTGACGATCCGCAGCTGCCGCACGGCCCGCTCGGCGTCCTTCGGGACCCGGCTGAGGACGGCGTAGACGTTCTTGGTGGGCGCGACGTTGTAGTCGGGCCCGAGTTCCTTGTCGGGGTCACCGTCGAGCTCGACCTGGAACTCCTCCAGCAGCTCGTGCTTCTTGCGCGCCGACGCGTATCTCCCGCACATGTCCCCACACTGCCATGTACAACCCGCGACCGCATGCGCGGCCGTCCGGGTCATCGGCAGCCCTGAACTTCACAAGCGCCAGTATTCTTTGACCATGCCCGCACCGCACTGGCCCGCACCCACCGCGACCGCTCCCGTGATCGCGTCGATCCACCTGCCCGGCTCCAAGTCCGTGACCAACCGCGCGCTGCTCCTCGCCGCGCTGGCCGACGGCCCCGGCATGGTGCGCCAGGCACTGCGCAGCCGCGACGCCGACCTCATGGTGGCGGCGCTGCGTGCCCTGGGTGCCACCCTGACACCGGTGCACGAGACCACGGCCGCCGTCGACTGGCAGGTGACCCCCGGCCCGATCCGTGGCGGCGCGAGCATCGACGCGGGCCTGGCGGGCACCGTCATGCGCTTCGTACCGCCGATGGCCGCCCTGGCCGACGGCCCGGTCGCCTTCGACGGCGACCCGCACGCCCGCAAGCGCCCCATGGGTCCCATCCTCGACGCCCTGCGCGCGCTCGGCGCCCGCGTCGACAACGACGCCCTGCCCTTCACCATCCACGGCCCGCTGGCGGGCGGCGAGGTCACGCTCGACGCGTCGGGTTCCTCGCAGTTCGTCTCGGGGCTGCTGCTCACGGCGGCGCGCTTCGAGAAGGGCGTCACGATCCGCCATGTCGGCCCGCCCGTGCCGTCGCAGCCGCACATCGAGATGACGATCCAGATGCTCAGGGCGGCCGGGGTGACGGTCGACGACAGCGAACGCGACATCTGGCGGGTCGAGCCGGGACCGATCGCGGCCAGGGACCTGGCCGTCGAGCCCGACCTGTCCAACGCGGCGCCCTTCCTCGGCGCGGCTCTGGTCACGGGCGGCACGGTCACCATCCCCGGCTGGCCCCACACGACCACGCAGCCGGGCGACGCCCTGCGCTACCTGCTCACCTCGATGGGCGCCACGGTCCGGCTGTCCCCGGCGGCACACGAGGCGGCAGGCGAGGCCGGCTCCCTGACCGTGACCGGCACCGGGCGGATCGAGGGCATCGACGCCGACCTGCGCGAGGTGGGCGAGCTGACGCCGACGATCGCCGCGCTGGCCACACTGGCGAGTTCGCCGTCCCGGATCCGGGGCGTGGCGCACCTGCGCGGCCACGAGACCGATCGCCTGGCCGCCCTGGTCACCGAGATCACCCGGCTGGGCGGCGACGCGGAGGAGACCGACGACGGCCTGCTCATCCGGCCCCGCCCGCTGCACGGCGGCGTCTTCCACAGCTACGACGACCACCGCATGGCCACGGCCGGTGCGGTCATCGGGCTGGCGGTCCCGGACATCGAGGTGGAGAACATCGCGACGACGGCCAAGACGCTCCCGGAGTTCGTCCAGATGTGGACGACCATGCTGAGCGAGCGATGACCACCCGACCTGCCGGTCCGCCACCCACGGGCACCCGCCCGACGCGGATGCTCGGGCGGGCGGCCAGGCCGGTCGGCATGGTGGGATGGACACGCGGGCACAACCGATGCGGTGGAGCGGCGCGCGCGCACGATTCGCTGGGCACCCCGCCCGGTGGGGCAACATGTGGACAGGACCGCCGCGATGGACGGGCGGCGCACGGTGACATGGGGGTAGACCGCTGAGAAAGCGGGAGTACGACGAGGACGACGTACGGGTCAGGCCGGGCAAGGGCTCACGGCCGCGGACCCGGATCCGGCCTGCGCATGAGGACGCCGTGGAGGGGTTCGTGGTCGCCGTCGACCGGGGCCGCTACACCACACTGGTCGAACCCGAACGCGCCAAGGGATCGGCCCAGAAGCGCAAACAGCCGGAGCGTCGCCTGGTCACCGCCATGAAGGCGCGCGAGCTCGGCCGCAAGGGCATCGTCGTCGGCGACCGGGTGGCCCTCGTGGGCGACGTCTCGGGCCGCCCCGACGCCCTGGCCAGGGTCGTACGCGTCGAGCCGCGCACATCGATGCTGCGCCGTTCGGCCGACGACGTCGAGGACACCGACGGCATCGAACGCCCCGTGGTGGCCAACGCCGACCAGCTGGTCATCGTGACCGCGCTCGCCGACCCGCCGCCCCGGCCGCGCATGATCGACCGGATCCTGGTGGCCGCCTTCGACGCCGAGATCGAAACACTCCTCTGCCTCACCAAGTCGGACCTGGCGCCGCCCGACGAGCTGGTGGCGATGTACGAGCCGCTCGGGGTGTCGCACGTCGTCGTCCACAAGGGCGGCTCGCTTGACCAGCTCCGCGACCACCTGACCGGCCGCCTCAGCGTGATGGTCGGCCACTCGGGCGTGGGCAAGTCGACCCTGGTCAACGCCCTGGTCCCGGCCGCCAACCGGGCGGTCTCCCAGGTCAACGCCGTCACCGGCCGGGGCCGCCACACCTCGACCTCGGCCGTGGCCCTCGAACTCCCGGAGGGCGGCTGGATCATCGACACGCCCGGCGTACGCAGCTTCGGCCTGGCCCACGTGTCGGTCGAGACCGTCCTCGCCTCCTTCCCGGACCTCATCGAAGGCTCGGTCAACTGCCCCAAGGGCTGCACCCACCTGGACGCCGACTGCGCGCTGGGCCCCTGGGTGGCGGCCGGGCACGCCGAGCCGGCCCGCCTGGAGTCCCTCCGCCGCCTCCTGTCCAGCCGCGAAGGCACCCCGGACGACGGCACCTGAGATACCAATCCGGGACCTATCCGAAGAATCACCCATCCGTCGGCGGACGGGACTTACCAGAAATGCAGCGCCGCTCGACTGATGTTCGGGAGGTAAGTCACGGTAGCGTGGCTCATCGTGACGGGTTATAACGATGATCTACGTCTGGCGCATGTCATGGCGGACCACGCCGATGACCTGACCATGCGAAGGTTCAAGGCGGTCGACCTCAAGGTCGACACCAAGCCGGACCTCACGCCGGTCAGCGATGCCGATCGCGCTGTCGAGGAGGCCATTCGCGGCACCCTCCGGCGGGCCCGGCCGCGTGACGCGGTCGTGGGCGAGGAGTTCGGCAAGACGGGCTGGGGTGCCAGGTCCTGGATCATCGACCCGATCGACGGCACCAAGAACTACGTGCGCGGCGTGCCCGTGTGGGCGACGCTGATCTCGCTGATGGAGTACGGCCAGGTCAAGGTGGGTCTGGTGTCCGCCCCCGCCCTGGGCAAGCGATGGTGGGCGGCCACCGAGGGCGGCGCCTGGACCGGCAAGAGCCTGACCAAGGCGACCCGGATGCGCGTCTCGTCGGTCTCCGATCTGGAGAACGCGTCCTTCTCCTACTCCAGCTTCAGCGGCTGGGAGAAGATGGGCCGCCTCGACAACTTCCTCGACCTCGGGCGGGCCTGCTGGCGCACTAGGGCCTATGGAGATTTCTGGTCGCACATGATGGTCGCGGAGGGCTCGGTGGAGGTGTCCGCCGAGCCGGAGTTGTCGCCGTGGGACATGGCGGCCCTCACCGTGATCGTCGAGGAGGCCGGGGGCAGGTGGACGGACCTCGCGGGCGTCCCCGGTCTGGAGGGCGGCAGCCTGGTCTGCACCAACGGCCTCCTGCACGACGAGGTCCTCAGACGCCTGAACGCCTCATAGCGCCAGCACCCGCGCCACGGCAGCCAGCAAGCTGTCGCGATAAGTCCCACCAAAGAGCACCACGTGGACGAGCAGCGGATGCAGCTGATGCAGCGGCACCCGCTCCCGCCACCCGTCCGCGAGCGGCGCCTCCTCCTGGTAGGCCCCCAGGATCCGATCCAGATAGGGCGCCCCGAACAACGCCAGCATCGCCAGGTCCGTCTCCCGATGCCCGCCGTGCGCCGCCGGGTCGATGAGCACCCCGCGTCCGTCCGACCAGAGCACGTTCCCGCTCCACAGATCGCCATGGATGCGGGCAGGCGGCTCCGGTGGCCCCGCCACCTCGCCGAACCGTGACACGGCCCGTTCGATGAGCGCCACGTCCCGCGCGGGCAGCCGCGCCTGGCGTACGAAGGGCAGCACCCGGCGGGTGGCGTAGAAGGCGGGCCAGTCGTCGGCGGGCGAGTTGTCCATCGGTAGGTCAGCGATGAAGCCCGGCCAGGGCGCGCCGAAGGCGGGCGCGCCGGCGCGGTGCAGCCGCGCGAGATCGCGCCCGAACCGCTCGGCGGCCGCCGCCGTCGGCGCGGAGGTGTCCACCCATGACAGGACGAGCCGATCCCGGGAGACCTCGATCACCTCCGGCACGGCGATGGCCTCACCCAGCCACCGCAGCCCTTCCGCCTCGGAAGTGAACACCGGAGAAACGGCTCCGGTCTTGGCGAACACCACGCGCCCGTCGTCGAGCACGCCCCGCTGCAGCCGCCACCCGTGGGAGGCCCCGAGGTCCTCAGTCGATCTCATCGGCGATGTGCTTCGCGAGGCCACTAGAAGCGGCCTCGACCAGCCGCAGCACCTCCACGAAACCGTCGGCCTCACCGTAGTAGGGATCGGGCACCTCGGCGCCGTCCGGCGCGTCGGGGTCGAACGAGCGGAACAGCCGCACCTCCACACCCTCGGGGGCCATCCGCCGCAGGAACGACAGGTTGTCCCGGTCCATGGCCAGCACCAGGTCGTAGCGGTCGAACCACCCCGAGGTGAACTGCCTGGCCCGGTGCGCGGAGCCGTCATAGCCGTGGTCGGCCAGCGTCCGCAGAGCCCGCGCGTCCATGGGATCGCCCGCGTGCCAGGCACCGGTGCCGGCGCTGTCGACGGCCACCTGTTCATCGAGTCCGTGGTCGGCCAGAGTCCGCCTGAGCACGGTCTCCGCCATAGGTGAACGGCAGATGTTTCCCATGCACACCAGGCATACGCGATAGGTCATACCTCCCATCATGAGGGTGACCAGGGCCGTTCACCGTCCGTTCACCCTTGGTAGGGGGATTGAGTCACTTTGGCTGCATAACTTCGTAGCGACTAAGGACCGAGTGGGAGGAAACCCAACCGTGAAGTATGCAGGCCGGCTCGCCGCCGTCGCCGTCGTCGGCGCGCTCTCGCTCGCTGCGTGCGGCACAGACAACAACAGCGGCGCCGACGCCACCGCGTCCGCCGGTGCCACCACCGCCGCGGGTAACGACAACGGTCTGAGCGGCACGATCAACGCCGCCGGATCCTCGGCCCAGGCCAACGCGATCGACCAGTGGAAGAAGGACTTCCAGAGCAAGAACCCCGGGGCCAGCCTGAACTACCAGCCCAGCGGTTCGGGCGCGGGTGTCCAGGCCTTCATCCAGGGTACGGTCGCCTTCGCGGGTTCCGACTCGGCCCTCAAGGACGACAAGGGCGAGCCCGCCCAGGCCGACGCCCGGTGCAAGACCGGCAAGGCCATCAACATCCCGATGGTGACCGGCCCGATCGCGGTCGTCTACAACCTCCCGGGTGTCGACGGGCTGCAGCTGTCCCCCAAGACTCTCGGCGGCATCTTCAGCAGCAAGATCACCAAGTGGGACGACGCGGCCATCAAGGCCGACAACCCGCAGGCCAAGCTGCCTTCGACGCCGATCCAGGCCTTCCACCGGGCTGACGAGTCCGGCACCAGCGACAACTTCACCAAGTTCCTCAAGGCCACGGCCGAGTGGCCGTACGAGCCCGCCAAGGCGTGGCCCGCCGAGGCCAAGGGCCAGGGCGCCAAGGGCTCCGACGGCATCGCCTCCTCGGTGAAGGGCGCCGAGGGCTCGATCAGCTATGTCGAGCTGTCGTTCGCCGAGAACTCCCAGCTCCAGAAGGCCAAGGTCGCCAACGGCGCGGGCGAGTTCGTCGAACTGAACTCCGACAGCGCCGCCAAGACGATCGAGACCGCGGAGATCAAGGGCACGGGCAACGACCTGAAGCTCGGCATCGACTACGCCACCAAGACCGCGGGCGCGTACCCGATCGTCCTGGTGACGTACGAGATCACCTGCGAGAAGGGCCTGCCCGCCGACCAGGCGAAGCTGGTCAAGTCCTTCCTCACCTACACCGCCAGCGACGAGGGCCAGGCCGCGCTGAAGGACCTCGGTTACGCCCCCCTCTCGGGCGATTTGCTGACCAAGGTCCGCACCGCTGTCGAGGCGATCTCCTAGCAGCCGATGACGTCCAACGTTCGTACCCGTGATGGCGGACCGGCCACGAGCCGGCCCGCCTCGCGGCGCAGCCATGGTGAAGGGCCCTTCCGTTACGCCGCCACCGGCGCGGGCGTCATCCTGCTGGGGATCATGGCGGCGATCGCCGTCTTCCTCATCAGCGAGGCGATCCCCGCCCTGCAGGCGAACAAGGGTCACTTCTTCTCCGAGCTGGTCTGGGACCCGAACGGCAGCCAGGTCTTCGGCATCGCCGCCCTGGCGTTCGGCACCGTGCTCAGCTCGGCCCTCGCGCTCGTCATCGCGACTCCCATCGCGGTCGGCGTGGCGCTGTTCATCTCCCACTACGCGCCCCGCCGCCTGGCCGGGCCGCTCGGCTACCTGATCGACCTGCTCGCCGCCGTCCCCAGTGTGGTGTACGGCCTGTGGGGCGTGGTCTTCCTGGTGCCGCTGCTCAAGACGCCGTCGCAATGGCTGAACGAGAACCTGGGCTGGTTCCCGCTCTTCGCCGGCGAGGGCGCCATCGGCGGCAAGACCATGATCGCGGGATCTATCGTCCTGGCGATCATGATCCTGCCGATCATCGCGGCCATCTCCCGCGAGGTCTTCCTCCAGGCTCCCAAGATGAACGAGGAGGCGGCGCTCGCGCTCGGCGCCACCCGCTGGGAGATGATCCGGATGGCCGTGCTGCCGTTCGGCCGTCCCGGCGTCATCAGCGCCGCGATGCTCGGCCTCGGCCGGGCGATGGGCGAGACCATCGCGGTAGCGCTGATCTTCCCCGCCACCTTCGACATCACCTTCGAGATCCTCACCCCGCACGCCAACAGCATCGCGGCGAACATCGCCAACGGCTTCGGTGAGGCCACCCCGATCGGCAGGGGCGCGCTGATCGCCTCCGGCCTGGTGCTGTTCGTCATCACCCTGCTCGTCAACATAGCGGCCCGCATGATCATCAACCGCCGCAAGGAGTACGCGAGGGCCGCCGCATGACCGCGATCCAGCACATCTCGACCAGCCGCCGCATCAAGGACCGCGTCGTCCAGGGGCTGGTCTACCTGGCGTTCGCCCTGGCCGTGGTGCCGCTCGTGTCCGTGCTCTGGCTGGTGATCAAGAACGGTCTCGGGCGCTTCGACCTGGACTTCCTCACGCACTCGATGCGCAACATCGGCGCCCGCGACGCGGGTGGCGGTGCCTACCACGCGATCATCGGCACGCTGGAACAGGTCCTGCTCGCCTCGATCATCTCCGTCCCCATCGGGCTGCTGACCGCGATCTATCTGGTCGAGTACGGCAACGGCGGCCGGTTGAGCCGGTACATCAGCTTCTTCGTGGACGTCATGACCGGCGTCCCTTCTGTCGTCGCCGGCCTGTTCATCCTGGCGTTCTGGGTCCTGTTCCTGGGCCAGCCGTTCTCCGGGTTCGCCGGTGCGCTGGCGCTGTCGATCCTGATGATGCCGACCGTGGTCAGATCGGCCGAGGAGATGCTCCGCCTGGTCCCCAACGACCTGCGCGAAGCCTCGTACGCGCTGGGTGTGGCCAAGTGGCGCACGATCATGAAGGTCGTCCTGCCGACCGCGCTGACCGGCATCATCACTGGCGTCATGCTGGCCGTGGCCAGAGTCGCCGGCGAGACCGCGCCGCTGCTGCTGACCGTGTTCTTCACCGACTCCATCAACAACGACCCGTTCAGCGGGCCGCAGATGGGGCTCCCCCTGTTCGTCTTCGACCAGGCGGGGCGTCCCAACGACACCGCCGTGGATCGGGCCTGGACCGGAGCCCTCACGCTCATCCTGATCGTCATGCTGCTCAACCTGGTCGCGCGCCTGATCGCCCGGTGGCGCGCACCTGCCAGAGGCCGATAAGGGGTAAAGCCACTATGTCCAAGCAGATCCAGGTCTCAGGCCTCGACGCCTACTACGGGAGCCACAAGGCCATCGAGGACGTCTCGATGACCATCGAGCCGCGCTCGATCACCGCGTTCATCGGCCCGTCCGGGTGCGGCAAGTCGACGTTCCTGCGCACGCTCAACCGCATGCACGAGGTCATCCCCGGCGCGCGCGTGGAGGGCAAGGTGCTGCTCGACGGCGAGGACCTGTACGCCTCCAGCGTCGAGCCGGTCTCGGTGCGCCGGATGATCGGCATGGTCTTCCAGCGTCCCAACCCGTTCCCCACGATGTCGATCTACGAGAACGTGGCCGCCGGACTCCGGCTCAACGGCCGCGTCGCCAAGTCGGAGATGGACGGCGTCGTCGAGACGTCACTGAAGGGCGCCAACCTCTGGAACGAGGTCAAGGACCGCCTCAACAAGCCCGGCGCGGGCCTGTCGGGCGGCCAGCAGCAGCGACTCTGCATAGCCAGGGCCATCGCGGTCCAGCCGCAGGTGCTGCTGATGGACGAGCCCTGCTCCGCGCTCGACCCGATCTCCACGCTGGCCATCGAGGACCTGATGGCCAAGCTCAAGGACGACTACACGATCGTGATCGTCACCCACAACATGCAGCAGGCCGCCCGGGTCAGCGACCGGACCGCCTTCTTCAACCTTGCCGAGCAGGGCAAGCCCGGCAAGGTCGTCGAGATGGACGAGACCTCCCGCATGTTCACCAATCCCACAGAGAAGGCGACCGAGGACTACATCACCGGGCGCTTCGGCTGATGATCCACCAGCAGGCGGCATCCAGTGTGAACGGGGACACGAGGACGAAGCCCATCCTGCTCATCGCGGACCCGGACAACGGGGTCGTGGAGGACGTGGCCACCGCCCTCGAACGCGAGGGCGTCTCGGTCACCGGCGTCCCCGACGGCGCCCAGGGCCTGATCCAGGCCGGGGCGCTGCAGCCTGACGTGGTACTCGTGTCGGCCACGCTGCCGGTCATCGGCGCCGTCGACTTCGTACGGGCGGTACGGCTCTCAAGGTCCGTGCCCGTTCTGCTCGGCGTCGGCGAGGGGCACGCCGAGCAGGCCGTACAGGCGCTCGCCGCCGGTGCCGTCGCCTGCGTGGCCAGGCCGTACCGGGTGCCGGAATTATTGCCGTTCATCCACGCGGCCTCCCCGGAGGGCCGCGAGGTGCTGGTCGTGGGCGGCGTCGAACTCGACGCGCAGGCCTACCAGGTACGGGTGGACGGACGGGTCGTGCACCTGCCGCTGCGCGAATTCGAGCTGCTGCAGTATCTGATGCGCAACGCGAACCGCACGGTCACGCGCGAGCAGATCATGCGGCATGTGTGGCACACGGTGTCCAGCACCTCGACGAACACCATCGCGGTGCACGTCAAGCGGCTGCGGGCCCGGCTGGGCGACGACGAGGACGCACTGATCCAGACGGTCCGCGGCGTGGGCTACCGCCTGATCGCCCCCGCCCCCTCCGACTCTGTGTGACCCTGCTCGGCTCGTACGACCGGCATGGCCCTGTGCGGCCCTGTGCGGCCCTGCACGGCCCCGGCGAGACCCTGCTTGGCTCTGTGTGGCCCTATGCAGCTGTTCAGCTCTGTGCGACTACGTTCCGCCCCGCTTAACCCCGTGTGCCCCCCATGCGGTCAGGCGTGGCACGACCGGCCCTGCCGTGGCCCCATGCGGTCAGGCGTGGCAGGAGCGGAAAGATTTCATGATCCGCTCGGCCACGCCCTGAACGGTCGCGATGCCCTGGCCGGTGTCGGCGTTGTTCTCGGTCAGTACGGCCAGCGCATAGTCATGGCCGTGGCCGTGGATGAGGCCGACGCTGACGATGGCCCAGCGCTTGGTGGACACGCGCTTCAGCCAACCGTTCTTCAGCGCGACATGGTCGCCCTTGCACTTGGCAGCGCTCACGCCCCAGTTCTGGCCGTCGATCACCTTGCCCATCAGCCTGAGCACCTGCGCACGATCCTTGGCCCGGAGCGGACTCTTGGCCGACACGAGGGCCTTCATCAGCCGCACCTGGTCTTCGGCCGAGGTGCTGGTGATGCCCCAGCAATACAGGTCGACGCAGTCACCCGGAACTCCCTGAGTGTGGCGGAGCCCAAACTTCTTGCCCGCCTTCGTGAACCCGGCGGCCCCACCGATGCGCAGCCAGAGACGGTCGGCGGCGTGGTTGTCGCTGTAGCGGATCATGAGATCGGCGTCGTGTCTGGTGGCCTTCGAGAGCTTGTGCCAGGGGGTCTTGAGGAGGAGCGTCATGAGGATCTGCACTTTGGCGGTGCTCGCGGTGATGAGGTGTTCGTTGCGGTGATAACGGTAGAGGCGCCCGGTGGTGAGATCTTCGACCATGGCTGTGACAGGCCCCGGACGCCCGGCCAGGTAACGATCGAGCCGCTTGGTGATCTTCTTGGCCGCGATCGGCGGATCCGGCTTGAGCTTCTTACGATGCTTCACCGGCGCAGGGACCTCGACCAGCGCCTGCCGCTGGACCAGGACCGGGGCCTGCTGGTGGAAGGCGGCGGGACGCTGGACCGACTCTCGCTGGGGTGGCGCCGGCCAGACGCCCAAGAGCAGCAGGAGAAACCCCGTTAGGGCCACGCGGAAGAATCCCCCGACGCCCCTGCCCCCGACCATTCGTGAATTATCACGAATGGTGCTGATGTGACGCTAGTGGCCAGTGGTGCCCAGTTTGACGATCAAGTCGACGCCACAGATGTCCCATTCGGCAACCCCTGTGGGTCGGCCTCGCCCTGCGGGACCGACTCGCTCAGTGGGTCGGCCTCGCCCTGTGAGGCTGCCCGCTGAGTGAGGCGGCCCCGCTCAGTGGGCAGGTACCTGGCAGCCCGGCCTGGCCAGGGCGAGCACGAGCTGCCAGCGCGGCTGTTCCCGCAGGAGGTGCTCACCAACGAGCTCGGTCAGTTCGAACGGGCGCACGGACGCCAACGTTCCTGCGCTCGCACGGACACCAGGGGCTTGCTCGCGCGAACACCACAATCTCGCTAGCCGGCCAAGTCGTATTATCTCGAGTTCCTACTGACGGACGGATGGCTCAGGTCAGGAGCCAGACCAGGAGTCCGGTTCGGGTCGGGAGTCCTGTTCGGGTCGGGAGTGCGGCTCGGGTCAGGACTCCAGCTCGGGTCAGGAGTGGACCTCGAGTCAGGAGTGAGGCTCGGGGTCTTCAAGGGTCGGGATCGTGGGAGAGAGCAGGGTGTCAGCGTGCTCGCTCAGCCGACCACGTACGAGCCGGTAGACGCGGAACTCGTTCGAGTGAGCGCCTTCGTCGTCCCAGAGGTGGAGCAGCCCGTAGGAGCCGGGCGCGATCTGGCCGACCCGCTGGAACAGCTCGATGATGATGCCGCTCCAGCCGCCGTCGCGGTTGGGCTGGCCGGCTACGTGCAAGGAGGGAATGCCGTTCAGCCAGCGCAGGTCGATCAAACCGTAGTCGGGGAGCTGCGCCAGATAGGCACGGATATCCTCCACCTGCCGCTTCAGGAGGCCGTCGGAGCCGTCGTCGTCAGCGCGGGCCGTCTGACGGATGGTCACCCACCCGTGGTACTCCATCACCGCCATCCTCCTCCCGACGTCGCCGTGCCTCATCACCCTCGCAGTCCCCTCCAACCTTCGCCATCCCTCCAGCAGGCCGCCTCGTGCGGTCCGAACTCTCCGGGCGCCGAGAACAGCACGAGGCCCGGGAACGGACCCCTAACCCATAACGCAAGAAAGGTTCCCACGCGCCAAGCCGTCCCTCCAGCGCCTTCGACGCGGCTCCAGCAGGCCGCCTTCAGGCCGCCTCGTGCGGACCGAGCTCTCAAGGCCCAGGAACGCAAAAGGCCCCACGCCCAAGACGTGAGACCCATCACCGCGAACGAGCCGAGCGCTCTGGCGCCCGTAAGCCCTGACCGAGCCCAGCGCGCCACCACCCTCCCGCACAACCCTTCCGCCCCCGACCCCCCGGGAACGACCCGTACCGACCCGTAACGCAAAAGAAGGACCCCAA
>NZ_JBEZDU010000041.1:0-77491 GCF_040648495.1 Nonomuraea sp. NPDC049129
GACCCTAAGCCTGACGGACTCGCGCAGCTCGACCGATACCTGGACCGCCTCACCCTCACCACCGGCGTGCTGGTGATCTTCGACCGGCGCCCCGAGGCCCCATCCTGGAAAGAACGAGGCGGATTCGAGCAGGCGGCCACACCGTCCGGCCGCCAGGTCACCGTTCTGCGCGTGTGACGGATGGCGGCCGGCCCGGCGCTCATTCCCCCTGTGCGGCGAATCCGTCGCCGACGCAGGCGGCCAGCTGTAGGTAGGCCTCCCTGGTCGGTTCCTGGAGGCGTTCGAGGTCGATCTCGGCGCCTTCCTCCAGGTGCGGGTCGTACGGCACGCGGATCACCGCGCGGCACCGCGCCGCGAAGTGGGCCTCCAGCTTGGAGAGGTCGACCGCCGACTTCGAGCGCGGCCGGACACTGCAGAGCACCACGGTCGCCTCCCTGACCAGGTTGCCGTAGTGGTGCGCCTCCAGCCAGTCGAGCGTCGCCGACGCGGCCCTGGCACCGTCCACCGAGGGCGAGCTGACCAGCACGATCTGGTCGGCGAGGCCGAGCACGCCGCCCATGGCCGAGTGGAGCAGGCCGGTGCCGCAGTCGGTGATGCAGATCGAGTAGAAGTTCTCCAGCACCTGTGAGACGGCCTGGTAGTCGGCGCCGCTGAACGCCTCGGACACCGACGGGTCGCGGTCCGACGCGAGCACCTCCAGCCGCGAAGGCGCCTGCGAGGTGAACGCCCTGATGTCCACGTACCTCTTGACCTGGTCGCTCTCGTTGAGCAGGTCGCGTACGGTCGCCGAGGTCTCCAGGGTGAGCTTGTCGGACAGCGTCCCGCGGTCGGGGTTCGCGTCGACCGCGATCACCCGGTCGCCGCGCATCGCGGCGAGGGTGGCGCCCAGGCCGACCGTGGTCGTGGTCTTGCCCACACCGCCCTTGAGACTCAGTACGGCCACGCGGTGGTGACCGGTGGCGACCGGGGTGCGGGCCCTGGCCAGCAGCTCACGGCGGCGACGGACCTCTGGCGGCTCGCCCGGCTTGATCCAGCCGCCCGACGCCTTGTAGATCAGCCGGCGCCAGCCCTTGGAGGGGGCGTTGCGGCGGCCGCGCAGGAGCGACTCGGGGTCGAGGCTGTCGGCCGTGGGCCTGCCGGTGATCGGAGGGCGGGGCGGGGCGTTGAAAACCGGGACGGGGGCGGGGCGGCGGCGCGGAGCGGGGGGCTCTGGCTCTTCGAAGGCGCGCGGCTGCGGCGCTTCGAAGGGGCGCGGCTGCTCGTAGGCGCGGTCCTGGTCGTAGGCGCGGTCCTGGTCGTAGGCGCGGTCCTGGTCGTAGGCGCGGTCCTGGTCGTAGGTGCGCGGCCGGTCCCACGAGCGGTCCTGCTCGTGGGAACGGTCCTGCTCGAAGGAACGCTCAGGCTCATGGGAGCGGTCCTGCTCGTAACCGCGGTCCCGCTCGTACGGCTTCGGCTCGTCGAACAGCCGGGACGGCGGCTTCGGCTCGTCGAAGGCACGGGAGGGCGGCTCGTCGAGGGTCCGCGACTCCTCGAAGGCGCGGGGCTCCTCAAACGCGCGCGGCTGCGACGGCTGGTCGAGGGCCGACGGCTGGTCGAGGGCCGACGGCTTGTCCAGAGCCGACGGCTTGTCGAAGGCGGACGGCTGGTCGACGGCCGGGGGCTTCTCGACGGCCGGTGGCTTGTCGAAGCTCAGCGGCAGATCGAAGCTCAGCGGCTTGTCCAAGCCCGGCTTGTTGAACAAGGGCTTCTCGGACGCGGGCTTGTCGAAGGCAGGCGGGTCGAACGCGGGCGGCGTGTCGAAGCTCGCTGCCTTGTCGAAGCTCACCGGCTTGTCGAAGGTCAGCGGGACCTCCAGCCGTGGCTCCGTGGCGTCCTCCGGGGGCGGCTCGAAGGTGCCCTGAGGAGGCTCCTCGACCTTTTCGGCTTTCTCGGCCGGGCGCGGCTCGTCGAACGTCTCCGCCGGGCGCGACCACTCCGGCGGCACGGGCCAGGCGGACTTCGTCTCCTCCTCCGCCTCCTCGACCGCCGGCTTCTTCGCCGGCTCCGGGAACGACAGCAGCGAGTAGGAGTCGGTGTCGTCGGGCCGGGGCAGCGGCTTGAGCGGCGCCAGGAACCCGTCGTCGGCCTTGCCCAGGCTCACCGGTGGCGAGACGGGCTGGACGTCGTCCTTCGTCCCGATGTCCTTTTTGCCGAGGTCCCTCGTGCCGGACGGCGAACTCCCCCCGTCGGCGAGGTCCTCCGCGGGCGGCGTGCCGTACACGGAGTCGACCGCGGCCCTGAACAGCGGCGTCGGCGTCTCGTGTTGGGTCGGCACCGAGAGCCAAGGGTCCTGGGGGTACGGCGAAGCGACGGAGTCCTCCGAGGCAGAGGCGCTGACCGAGATCGGAGCCTCTTCCGTCTCCTTGATCGCGTCCAGCCAGGCCAGCTGTTCCTCGAGAGATTCCTCTCGATCGTGTCTTGCCACCGTGTTTCTCCCCCTGGTGGGTGTAAAGGGGCAGCAAATACATTGCAGGTTAACGCCATGACTCGCGGCAGTGGTCGCCAACCTATAACTTCCTTGCCCGGCTACGGTGATTGCATGCGAGCCATCGAGATCACCAGGCCCGGACCACCAGAGGTTCTGGAGTGGCGGGAGGTACCCGATCCACGTCCTGACCGGGGGGAAGTCCTCATCGACGTGGTGGCCGCCGGGGTCAACCGGGCCGACCTCCTCCAACGCCAAGGATTTTACGATCCGCCGCCCGGCGCGCCTCCGTACCCGGGTCTGGAGGTCTCCGGCGTGGTGGCCGAGATCGGCGAGGACGTGGAACATGTCACACCGGGCGACGAGGTGTGCGCGCTGCTGGCCGGGGGTGGCTACGCCGAGCGGGTGGCCGTCCCGTGGCAGCAGGTGATGCCCGCGCCCGAGGGCGTACGGCTGGTCGAGGTGGCCGGGCTGCCCGAGGTGGCGTGCACGGTCTGGTCCAACGTGTTCATGACCGCCCGGCTGCGGCGCAGCGAGACGCTGCTGGTGCACGGCGGGGCGAGCGGGATCGGGACGTTCGCGATCCAGCTGGCCAAGGCGTTCGGGTCGCGGGTGGCCGCGACGGCCGGGTCGGCGGCGAAGCTGGAGCGCCTCAAGGAGCTGGGCGCCGACGAGACGGTCGACTACCACGAGGAGGACTTCGCCGAGCGGGTGACGGCCGATGTGATCCTCGACATCATCGGCGCCAAATACCTGTCCAGAAATATCCGGGCACTCCGGACGGGCGGCCGGTTGGTCATCATCGGACTGCAGGGCGGCGCCAAGGCCGAGATCGACCTGGGCGCTCTGATGGGCAAGCGGGCGTCCGTCCACGGGTCCACACTGCGCGCCCGCCCGGCCGATGAGAAGGGCGTCGTCGTGCGCGGCGTCGTCGACAACGTGTGGCCGCTGATCAGCGCGGGTGCCGTCCGCCCTGTGGTGTACGCGGAGGTGCCCATGGCGGAGGCGGCGGAGGCGCACCGAATGATGGAATCGGGACAGCACATCGGCAAAATCCTGCTAGTACGGTGAGTGTTATGAATGCTGAGGACAACAACACCCCCCACATCGTGGTGGTGGGCCCGGACTTCCAGGGTCAGGGCGATAACGGCGAGGATGAGCGCTCGGTGACGAACCTCGTCGAGCAGCCCGCCAAGGTGATGCGCATCGGCAGCATGATCCGGCAGCTTCTCGAAGAGGTCCGGGCGGCTCCTCTCGACGAGGCCAGCCGTAAGCGGTTGAAGGAGATCCACGAGTCGTCCATCAAGGAGCTCGAGGACGGCCTGGCCCCCGAACTGGTCGACGAGCTGGAGCGGCTGTCGCTGCCTTTCACCGACGAGAACGGCACGCCGCCCAGCGAGGCCGAGCTGCGCATCGCGCACGCCCAGCTCGTGGGCTGGCTCGAAGGCTTGTTCCACGGCATCCAGACGACGCTGTTCGCGCAGCAGATGGCGGCGCGCGCCCAGTTGGAGCAGATGCGCAGGGCGCTGCCCGGCGTGCCCCACGGTGACGACTCACAGCGGCCGCACGGCGGCTCTGGCCCCTACCTGTAAAGCTCTTCGAGTACGAGCGCGACACCGTCGTCGTTGTTGGCCGCCGTCACATGGTCCACGGCGGCCAGTACGTCAGGGTGCGCGTTGGCGACCGCGTAGGACGTACCAGCCCAGCCCAGCATGGGCAGGTCGTTCGGCATGTCACCGAACGCCACCACCTGTGATGGCTTGATCGCATACTGTTCGGCGAGCGCGGCCAGGGCCGTGGCCTTCGTCACACCATGGGCGCTCATCTCGATCAGCCCTCGGCCGCTGGAGTGCGTGGGGGTCACCAGGTGTCCGACGAGCCCGCACACGGCCTCGTGCAGCGGGTCGGGAGCCATGTTCGGGTGCAGGGCCAGCAGTTTGGCGCAGGGTCGTGAGGTCAGCGTCGCCGCGCCGACGCGCAGGCCGCCGATGGCCTTGCTGTCCCAACCACCGAGTGGGAAATCGGACTCATGCGCAAAACCACCTTCATACTCGACCGAAAATGCGAGTTCGGGCACGTTCGCTCTTAGCTGAGCGACGACTTGCTCCAGTACCTCGACCGTGATGAGGTGAGATTCCACTATCTGTTCGGTATGCAGATCGTAGATCAACGCACCGTTTGCACAGATTGCCAACCCTCGGTGACGCACCGCACCCGCCACACTGCTCATCCATCTAGGCGGGCGACCCGTGACGAACACGAGGACGGCACCAGTTTCTTCGACTCTCGCGAACGCCGCTGCCGTACGGGGAGAGACGGTTCCGTCGGTCCGCAGAGCGGTTCCGTCGAGGTCGGTGGCCACAAGACGCGGCGTTGCAAGGCTTCGCATAACAGGTTCCAGTTTGCCCGGTCATGCCGCCGGCCAGAAATCTTCCTAGGGACGGGAACACCAACGCGCCAGAATGGTGTTAGATGTGATGGCGTTGTATTAGCTGATCCCGTAGTGAAAACCAGCATGACTTTGTCTGAGCCACCCCGGGTGCTTGCTGTACGACACACCGGGACTCGCGAGGTGCGGGTCCCATAGATTCACATCCTGAGGGAGAGCTTTTATGGCTCAGGGAACCGTCAAGTGGTTCAACGCCGAGAAGGGCTTCGGCTTCATCGCCCCGGACGGCGGTGCGCCGGACGTGTTCGTGCACTTCTCCGAGATCGTCGGCAACGGCTACCGCAGCCTTGAAGACGGCCAGCGGGTCGAGTTCGAGATCACGCAGGGACAGAAGGGGCCCCAGGCCTCGCAGGTCCGTGCCATCTGACCTGTAGCAGCGAGACAGACCGGGGTTCGCTTCCAGCGGGCCTCGGTCTTTCGCGTTCCTGGGCCTCGACACGCGCTGTGGTGACAGCCCGGTCACAGGTGTGACTCAACTCACACAGCCGTCGAACCACTGATCCTCCACCGCCATCGGCCCATATATGAGGTACGCGTGGCTATGTCACCCAGCGACCTTGGTCGCCGTGTTCGTACTGGTACTCACCGACCGTCTGTTCAAGCCCCTGCCGGCCTGGCGTGCTCACCGGAGGAGCCTGGTAAGCCCCTCAGAGCGCCTGACAGCGCCGCTGGAGCGTCGGGCGGATCACTGGTGGCTTCTGGGACTCTCGGAGCGTCTGGCTGGATTTCCGGAGCGTCTGAGGGGGTTCCCCGAACGGCTGAAGAGGCCCCCGGAGCGGTGGCGGGTGGCGGCGATTGTGCCGTTGGCCCTGTTCGCCATGGCGGCGGCCGCTGAGCCGCCTTCCGCCGTCGGCTCCGTACAGGTGGACGGAGATCAGATCATCGTGCTGATCGCCGGCCGCGATCAAGGCGCTGCTACAGGGATCTCCTCCGTGGACGGCGGGGTCACCTGGTCCGAGTACTACGGCAGACAGGTGCGGCCGCCGCAGACCGCCGCCTGCGTCCCCGGACAGGCGCAGCGGTGCTACCGGGTGCTCCCTGGGCGGCCGGCGGTCGCCGAGTCCGACGACGGGGGCAAGACGTGGCGGCCCTCCTGGAGCCTGTCGGACGATCAGTACGACCGGTTGGCCAGGCGGTACTCCACGGGCGGCCCCAAGTCTCTGGCGCTGGCCGTACAGGCTCGGCCCGGAGGTCATGTCGTGGTCGTCGCCAACGGGCTCGACGGCGTGCTCGTACGGGACGTAGAAGGAACGTGGCGGCGGGTGGGATGGCCGGAGCCGCTCGCGTTCACCGGGGACGAGACGGCGAACCTGGACCCCGAACAGCGCGTGGCGCTGGTCCTCGCCGCCCTGATGCTGCTCGGCGCCGTCGGGACGGGGATGCGGCGGCTCGGCGGCGTCTACGCCGTGTCCGCGTTGGTGGTGTGCGTGGGGCTGTACGCCATGCTCGGGGCGGACAGCGATCCGGCGGCCGACGTGACAGTGCTCGGGGCCATGGTTTGCTTCCTCGTCGCCATCGCCGGGCAGGCCAGGGGTGTGGCGGTGGCCGTCGGGTTCGGGGCGGCGCCGCTGGTGTACGCGGCCGTGTACATGCCCTTCTACGGCTGGGCCCACGGGATGCCGGGCTCGTACGCCGTGGCGGTGGGGGCCGCTGTCGTCATGACGGCGGGAGTGGTGGCGGCGAGCGGCGCGCTCATCAGACGCGACCTATATCGCCGCACGGCCACCTACTGACCGCCTGAGCCGGCTCAGGCCCCTATCGCCTGAGCCGGCAGTGGGTTTACTTGGGTGGCTCCAGGACGTCGAGGCCGACATACGGGCGCAGTGCCTCGGGCACCACGACCGAGCCGTCGGCCTGCTGGTGGTTCTCCAGGATCGCGACCATCCAGCGGGTGGTCGCCAGCGTGCCGTTGAGCGTCGCCAGGTGCTGCGGCTTGCCGTCCTTGTCGCGGTAACGCACGCCCAGCCGACGGGCCTGGAACTCGGTGCAGTTGGACGTGGAGGTCAGCTCCCGGTAGCGCCCCTGGGTCGGGATCCACGCCTCGCAGTCGAACTTGCGTGCCGCCGACATCCCCAGGTCTCCGGCCGCCGTGTCGATGACGCGGTAGGGCACCTCGATCTTGGCGAGCATGTCCCGCTCCCAGGCGAGCAGCCGCTGGTGCTCCTCGCGCGCGTCCTCAGGACGTACGTAGGAGAACATCTCCACCTTGTCGAACTGGTGGACACGGATGATCCCGCGGGTGTCCTTGCCGTAGGAGCCGGCCTCGCGGCGGAAGCACGACGACCAGCCCGCGTAGCGGAGCGGCAGCTCGTCGCCGCCCAGGATCTCCTGGGCGTGGTAGCCCGCCAGCGCCACCTCAGAGGTGCCGACCAGGTAGAGGTCGTCCTCGGGGAGGCGGTAGATCTCCTTGTCGTGGGCCACGTGGAAGCCGGTGCCCTGCATGGTCTCCGGCTTGACCAGCACCGGAGTGATCATCGGGGTGAACCCGTTGGCGATCGCCTGCTGCATGGCCATGTTGAGCAGGCCGAGCTGCAGCCGCGCGCCGACGCCCTTGAGGAAGAAGAACCGCGAGCCGGACACCTTGGCGCCGCGCTCCATGTCGATGGCGCCGAGCAGTTCGCCCAGCTCCAGGTGGTCCTTCGGCTCGAAGTCGAACACGCGGGGCTCGCCATGGGTCTCGAGCACGACATAGTCGTCCTCGCCGCCGTGGGGCGCTTCCTCGTCGACGATGTTGGGCACCGACTGCACGAGCTCGTCGAGCTCGGCGCCCAGCGTCTCAGCCTCCGCCTCGGCGGCCTTGACCTGGCCGGCCAGGTCCTTGGCCCGCTGAAGCAGCGCGGCCTTGTCGTCGCCCTGCGCCTTGGAGACCGACTTGCCCAGACTCTTCTGCTCGGCGCGCAGGGACTCGAACGAGGTCAGCGCGGCGCGGCGGCGCTCGTCGAGGTCGAGCAGCGTGTCGACGATCGAGTCGTCCTCGCCGCGGGCACGCTGCGAGGCCCGTAGCCGGTCGGGATGCTCACGAAGGGTACGCAGGTCAATCACGGATAAAGGCTACCGGCGCCCGGCTACCGCCCGCCTCAGGATTAGATGCGTCCGGCGCGGATTCGCGCCAGCCACTCGCCCGCCTCGGCGAACTCCGGGTCGGCCGTGCCCTTCTTGATCTGCGGCGCGACACCGTCGGCACGCGGGTAGCTGCCCAGGAAGCGCACGTCGCCGCAGATGCGGTGCAGGCCCGAGATCGCCTCGCCCACGCGCGCGTCGGCGACGTGTCCCTCGAAGTCGAAGTGGAAGAAGTAACGGCCGATGCCGCCTCCGGTGGGCCGCGACTCGATGCGGGTCAGGTTGACCCCGCGTACGGAGAACTCCGTCAGCATCTCCAGCAGCGCGCCCGGGTGGTCGTCGGCCAGGAACACGACGAGCGTGGTGCGGTCGTAGCCGGTCGGCGCGGGCAACTCTCCCCCACGACTCACCCGTACGAACCTCGTCACGGTGTCGTTGCGGTCGCCGATGTCGTCGGCGAGCTCCACCAGCCCGTAGTGCTCGCCCGCGATGCGCGCGGCGATGGCCGCGTCGTACGGCGAGCCGGGCAGCGCGACCTCCTGAGCCGCGGCGGCCGTCGAAGGCGCCGCCACCACGACCGCGTCGGGCAACTCCCGGGCGCAGAACGCGCGGCACTGCGTGATGGCCGCGGGATGCGTGTAGACCCGCTTGATGTGCACGATCTCGGTGTCGGGCCGGGCCAGCAGCGAGAAACGCACCGGCAGCAGCAGCTCCGCCGTGATCAGCAGCGGCTCGCCCCAGGCGAACTCGTCGAGCGTCGTGGTGATCGCACCCTCGATCGAGTTCTCCAGCGGGACGACCGCGCCGTCGGCCTCCCCATTACGGGCGGCGGCCAGGGCGGCGCTGACGTTGGCGCGGGGCAGACGCTCGGCTTCGGGCGCCAGGAGCCGCAGGGCCTCTTCGGTGAAGGTGCCTTCCGGCCCGAGATAGGCGAGTCTGGGCATGCTTACAAAGTATCCGCAGGTAGCGGGGTAGTGCGGACCTTTCCTCTCCTTAACGTCCGCCGTTTACCATCGGGCCGCCTGCGCGTCGATCAGCGGCCCGTGACCCAGCCGGGCGGCTCGCACCGCCTGCTCCTCCTCCGGAGACAGCGGCTCCTCTCCCTTGCCGCTCACCACCGGGCGTACATAGGTGCGGGTCTCGGTTCGTCCGTTGATCGAGGTCAGTACGATGCCGTCGCCCAGCCCGTTGATCATCGCGATCGAGAACGACAACCGCCCGGTCATCTCCTCCAGCGCGTCGTAACGGCACACGGCGACGTCCCGGATGGCCTTGAGATCGCCCTTGCCCTCGCTCGTCTGCATGACCAGCGTCTCCCGGCACTCGTCGAGAGCGGCCCTGGCCTGCTTGAGCGCTCTGTAGCCAATGACTACGCCACTCACCCCGGCAACGAGCCCCACCATGACCCATACGGTAATCAGCACGTGACAGAGGGTAATCGCTTGTCACACCACGTCGCGCCGTTTCGGCAACCAGGAGACCAACAACCAGACCAGACCCAGCGCGCCCAGTCCGTAGCCGTCCTGCACGATCTTGTCGAGCACCGGCACCCCCGCCACCTTCAACGCCACGCCCCACCAAGGAATGGGCAGCACGTAGTACAACCACACCCCAACGGCCACCCGCACCCTGACCGGATCGCGCCCGTCACCCACGATCGCCCCGAGCACCACGACCACCCAGGCGAGATGGTGGATCCAGGCGACCGGGGACAGCAGCACGGCCATGAGCCCGACCAGCGCGACGGCGGTGATCGGGTCCTTCGCCTGGTAGGCGGCCCGCGCCCCGCGGAAGCCGTACCAGCCCACGACCGCCACCAGGGCGATCCAGATCACGGACGTCACCGCGTCGGGCAGGTACAGGCGGATCAGCATGCCGCGGATCGACTGGTTGGTGGTGGCGGCGTTCGCGCCGAGCCGATTGGGATCGAACAGCGCGGAGAACCAGAAATCAGCCGCATCCTGCGGAATCACCACGAACGGCAGCAACGTGAGCAGCGCCGCGGCGAACGCCGCCATGAAGAACGTCCGCCACTGCCGCGTCACCAGCAGGTAGATCAGGAAGACGCCCGGCGTGAGCTTCACCGCCGTGGCCAGCCCGATCAGGAACCCCCGAGGCCACCACGGCCTCCTGGCCACACAGTCGGCCAGGCACAAGGCGACCAGCAGAATGTCCACCTGCCCGAACCGGACCTGGTCGCGGATCGGCATCAAGTACGTGCAGGCCACCATGAGGAAGGCGAAGAGCCACGGCGCGTACCGCGCCCACCCCTCGCGGTGTGCCGACAGCACCCCTCTGAAGGAGTACGCCACCACGACGGCCAGCGACACGAAGACCCCGGCGGTCCACACCCACTGGGCGGTCTCCCAGGACATCTTGGCCAGCAGGACGGCCAGCATCGCCGCGACCGGCGGGTAGGTGAACGGCAGCAGCTGAGGCGCGGGCGTGGCGAACTCGTAGACGGCCCGGCCGTCGAGGATCATCTGCCCGCCGGTCCGGTACACGTCCAGATCGACCAGCCGCTGGTCGTCGGGATTGGTCAGCCACTGCTGCACCAGCGGTGCGACGGCCACCGCGATGACCAGGGCGGCAATCGCCCACGCCCACCACTGCCGCCGGATCGTCGTCGCCCTGCCACCTGTCACGGTGTGGCACGTTACCGTGGCTGTTGTTGATCGAGCGCGTCGATACTGGGGGTCCCGCACATGCCGCACGCCACCTTCAGCGCGGCCTCCCCCACCTCGGACCGCCCTCCCATGCCGCAAGAATCGCCTGGACAACTGCCTCAAGAAGGCTCCGCCCGGCTGTCTCAAGAAGCCCCCGGACGTCGCGGCCATCGTCCGGCCGTGCTGGTCTTTGTCGCGATGCTCCTCGCCACCGTCCTGACGCCCCTCTTCGGCGCCGGCCCGGCCGCCGCAGCCTCAGCATCCGGTTTCAGTTCCCCCTCGACGTCGTCCGCGCGGGGCCGTGTGGCGCTCATCGGGGTGCCGGGGCTCCAGTGGAGTGACCTGGACGAAACCCGTACCCCCAACCTGTGGAAGCTGGTCGCCCACGGCGGCTCCGCGTCGCTGTCCACGCGCGCCGTGCCACCGCCTGACCGCGGCATCACCTGCCCGATAGCCGGGTGGCTGACCGTGTCGGCGGGCCAGCGGGCCGGGACGCCCGAGCGTGGGTGCCCAGCTGTCCCGACGCCCCAGGTCAGCGGCGGGGGCGCCACGGTTCCGGGCTGGTCGGAGCTGGCCGCGTACCAGGCCGAGACCGGGTACGACGCGCGGCTCGGCACCCTGGGCCAGCTGGTCACGTCCTCGGGCGGCCATGTCGCCGCCATCGGGCCGGGCGCCGCGGTGGCCGCCGCCGACGCGACCGGAAAAGTCGCCACATACGTCGACACGCCGGAAGCTTTCAGCGACCCGACTCCCTACAACCTGATCGTCATGGACGCCGCCGACCTGGCCGATGCCTGGGCCCACCAGCCGCTCGACGAGCACGGCGTGCCGACCCCACTCCCCACCGCGACGCGTCAGGCCGCCGCCGCGCAGGCGGACCGCCGCATCGGCGACCTGCTCGTCAGGCTGCCGGGCGACACGACCGTCCTGGTGGCGGGCGTCTCCGACATCACCCCGGACCCCCACCTCCACGCCGCCATCGCCACCGGCCCCTCCCCGAGCGGGCGGCCGTACCAGCACGGCTTCCTGACGGCGACCTCCACCCGCCAGGACGCCCTGGTAACGATCACCGACCTGACCGCCACCGCGATCCAACTGCTGGGTCTGGAGGCGCCGCGCGAGGTGGTCGGGCGCGCCTGGCAGACCGACGGTACGGCGAGCGCGGCCCCACCCGTCGACACGGTCAACGAGCTGTCGGACAGCGACCTGGCCAGCCAGGTGCTTCGGGAGGTCCGGGGGCCGTTCTTCGCGGTGTTCGTGACGCTACAGCTGCTCTTCTACGCCTTCGCCGCCCTGGCCCTGCGCCGCCGTCGCCGCTCCGCCGCCGTCTCCGCCGGGGAAACGACCACCGACGCCACGCCTGCGGGAGTCGCGTCCGGTGAGGCGACGCCCGCTGAGGGCGGGTCCGCCGAGAGCGAGTCCGATGTGGCCAGGGCCGCTGAGGGCGGGTCCGCTGACGCCCGGCCCGCTGAGAGCGGGTCCGGTATAGCCGCATCTGCTGAGGCCGGGGCCGTGGAACCCACCTCCGCAGGGACTCACGGTGACGCTGGAGGGCCGTCGGCGGGGGCTCTGCCGGGGTACGAGGCGGCGAGTGCTTCTCGGCTGCTGGCCGTCGTGCAGGTCGTGGCCGTGGTGAGTGGGTCCATCGCCGTCTCGACGTTCCTGGCGCAGCTGGTGCCGTGGTGGGCCCTCCCCCTGCCGATGCTCGGCGTGATCGTGACCATCCTCGCCTTCGCCGCGCTGATCACCGGGCTGGCCTTCGCAGGGCCGTGGCGGACGCACGTGCTCGGGCCCCTGACCGTGGTCGCGGGCATCACCTCCGTCGCCCTGCTCATCGACGTGATGACCGGTTCGAAGTTGCAGGTCAACGCCGTGACCGGCTACGAGCCTGTCACCGGGGGGCGGTTCTACGGGTTCTCCAACATCGCCTTCGCCGTGTACGCGACGGGGACCGTGCTCGCGCTGGCCGGAGTCGCTCAGTGGCTGCTCCGGAGGAGGGTGTCGAGGTTCGTGACGGTGCTGGTGTGCGGGGCGTATGGGGCGTTGGCGGTGTTCGCCGATGGGTGGCCGTCGTGGGGGGCGGACTTCGGCGGGGTCCCGGCCTTCGTGATCGGGCTGGCCGTCTTCCTCATCCTGCTCGCCGGGCGGCGGGTCTCGGTCGTGAAGCTGCTGCTGGTCGGGGTGGCGGGGGCGGTGCTCATCGGGGGCATCTCGCTGTTCGACTGGCTGCGGCCGGCGGCGCAGCGTACCCATCTGGGGAATTTCGTTCAGCAGATCATCGACGGTCAGGCGTGGACGGTGATCGGGCGCAAGTTCAGCGCGATGATCGGCGTCACCGTCGGGAACTGGTCTCTCACGCTGCTCACGCTGGTCGCGCTCGCGTTCCTCTTCTGGGTCCTCAACCGGCCGTCCCGCTGGGGTGCTCCGGCGCTCGGTCAGGCGTACGCGCTCGCGCCGACGCTCCGGGCGGGCCTGTTCGGGGCGCTGACGTGCGCGTTCATCGGGTTCCTCATCAACGACTCGGGCATCGCCATCCCGGCCATGGCGCTCACCGTGGCGGTGCCGTTGACGCTCGCGGCGTCCGTACGCGCCTTGCAGCTCGCCACGACCACCACACCAGAGCCGCCGTCAGCGCGAACAGGGCCCACGGAGCGATCCGCGACCTGACCACCGTACGGAGCCAGTCGAGATCCTGCGGCATGACACCGTCGAGGACACGGGCGGGCAGGTACGCCAGGGACAGCACGAGCAGGTGCGTGAACAGCAGCCCGTCGAGCGCCGACGCCCCGATCAGGGCGAGCATCCCGAACGCCAGGCCGTCGTACCAGGGCAGGATGTACGGAGTCGCGAACAGGTAGGCGATGACGATCACGGCGCCCACGACGGGGGCACTCAGCCCGACCGGCCCGTGGGCATCCGCATAGCCCTGGTAGCCCTCGCGCCTGGACACCAGGCGGAACAGTGACCACGCCACCAGGGCGAGCACCAGCAGCGAGCCGATCTGGATCTCGCCCCGGTAGGCGCTGCCCGCGCCGACGATCGACTGCAGCCAGCCCTGGACGAGTTTCCAGAACGAGGCCAGCGAGATCGACTTGCTGGTACGGGTCATCGGGCCGATCGCCTCGGAACCGACGATCACGTAGCCGACGACCACCACGGCCAGCGCGGTGCCCGCCATCAGGGCCAGGCGGGCGGGCCGCCGGCGCAGCTCCCAAGCGGGGCCGAGCGCCACAAGGCCCGCATTGATCTTCACCGCCACGCCGAGGCCGAGCAGAAGCCCGGAGCCGACCGGGCGGCTCCGGGCCAGGAGGGCGGCGACCATGCAGGCGATGGCCAGGGTGTCGACGTGCATACCGGCGACCAACTGGTAGAGCAGCAGCGGGTTGGCGGTCCAGAGCAGGGCCGCCCGCAGCCGTCTGGCGGGATCGTCCCGGGTGAAACGGTCGATCAGCAGGCCCGTCGCGATGAACGCCGCCGCGTTGACCAGCGCCAGGACGAAGATGGTCAGCCGGAGCGAGTCGCCGCCGATCCAGCTCGCCAGGGCCTGCACGGCCGTCGCCACCGGGCCATAGACGCTCGGCTCCTCACGCCAGGGGGCCTCCACCGCGCGGGCGATGGGATCGGTGGGCAGGTCGACGGCTCCGTGGGTGTACGGGTTGACGCCCAACGTCACCATGCGTCCGTAGGCGGCGTAGTTGAGGTGGTCGCCGGAGCCCGACGGAGGCAGGAACGCCAGCAGCGCGGCGGCCAGGCAGCCGAGACGCACCAGCAACCGAGGATCCGGCAACCACTGACCGCCGCCGAACGACCACTGACCACCGCCGAACGACGTGAATCCGCCGCTGGCGGATAGCGGGGCGGCGGGTGAGGGGGTGACAGGTGAGGAGGTGGCGGTCGAGGAGTTGGCGGGCGAGGAGTTGGCGGGTAGCGCGGACGCACGAGAGAGGGCGAGCAGCAGGCCCAGCGAGCCGAGCGCCCCGAGCACGATCGCCGCCGCGCCGAGCCCCACCACAAGGTGGGGGGCGGGGTGCACGTTCAGGGAGTACGGCGGCTGCCAGGCGGGGCCACTCAAGGCAGGGACCATGACGGACGGGCCGAGGAGGCTGATGGCGATCGTCAGCAGAACCGAGGCACCGATCGCCGCCGTGGCCGACTGGGCGAGCCGTCCTGGCGCCTTTCCGCGCCGCGTCTCCGAAGTCACCCGCAAATTCCAGCACACTCGCCGGAACGCTCAGGCCCGAGCCCGCCAGGCCGCCTGCGTCGACGGCCCCTCGCTCCACCTGGCGAGGGACCCCAGCAGGCGGCCTGCCGAGGCCAGTGACGGCGGACCAGTGACGGTGGGCGAGCCCAGTCAGGCCGGCTGGGAGTCCAGTTGCGCCAGGAGCCGCGCCCTGCCCGAGCGGTCCAGCCAGGTGCTGAAATCCGTGAGGGCGGGGTTGGCCTTGCGCAGGGGCTCAAGGTCGGTGTCGTAGTAGGTCTCGTTCGCCCAGGTGAAGACCTTCGCCACCTCGGAGTCGTGCTCCCAGAGGACGTCCAGCGGAATCCGGGTGTGCGGGATCTGGCGCCCGGCCGCCTTGCCGAGCGCGGCGGCGATCTGCGGGGCGGTCAGCCGGTCGCCGGTGATCTCCATCGCCTGCCCCAGATAAGCGTCCGGATCCGCGAAGGCCAGCGCGGCGAAGGCTCCGGTGTCGTCGATGGCGATGAGCTGCATGACCAGGTCGTCGTCCCAGGGCACGTTGAGCGAGCCGTTCTGGAAGAACCGGGCCGGGCTGGTGAAGTCCTCCATGAACCCGGCGGGGCGCAGGATCGTCGCGGGCACGCCCAGCTCGCGGATGCGCTCCTCGATCTGCCACTTGTCGATGGCGCCCCATCCGTGCTCCACGTAGAAGCTGTTCTGGCTCTCGACGCCGCCGACCGAGGAGTACACGAGGTGCCGTACGTCCGCGGCCTTGGCGGCGTCCGCGACGTTCTTGCCCTGGGCGATCTCGTTGTCGTTCGCGGACTGGACGCTGTAGATGCCGTACACGCCGCGGGCCGCCGCGTCGATGGAAGAGCGGTCGTCCAGGTCGCCGCGGACGAGCTCGGCGCCGGCGGCGGCGAGCGCGACGGCCGCGGGGGCGCTCTCGTCCCGGACGAGAGCGCGGACCCGCCAGCCGTCGGCGAGCAGGTGGCGGGCGGTGGCGCCGCCCTGGTTCCCGGTGGCGCCGGTGACGAGGACGGTCTTGTCGAGGGTGCTGTTCATGACTCGCTCCAGGTGTTGCCGCTGTGTCGAGATGACTGTATGACGAAATTTGAAAGTTAGTCAATCGACAAATGTGAGTTGACCAGATCTCGCATGGGGTCATACGGTCCCTACGTGAGCGCCAACGCCGAACGACTCCGAGACCCGCAGCAGCGCGCCGAACGGGCCACCCGCATCCTCGACGTGGCAGCCGACCTGCTGCTGCGCCACGGCTACCGGCGGGTGACCATCGACGACGTGGCCGAGGGAGCCGGCATCGGCAAGGGCACGGTCTATCTGCACTGGAAGACCCGTGAGCAGCTGTTCAGCGTGGTCTTCGCCCGCGAGGTGCTCTACGCCATGGACGAGCTACGGCAGGCGCTGCGGCAGGACGCGTCGGCATGCCTGCTGCACAACTTCGCGCGCGCCTACTTCCTGGCCATCACCAACCGCCCGCTGCTGCGTGGGTTCCTCTTGGCCGATCCCCACCTGCTCGGCAAGCTGACCAGCTCGCCCGACACCGCCCGCGACGAGCGGCACGGCTCCATGGCGCGCGACTATCTCAATCTGCTCACCGAGTACGGACTGCTCCGCGACGACATGCGCACCGACGAGATCGGCTACGCCTACCAGGCCACGTTCGAGGGCTTCCTGCGCGCCGAAGGCGATGCCTCCGCCGATGGTCCGGAGCAACGGGCGGACCTGCTCGCGCGGACCGTCCAACGCGCCTTCGAGAGCGAGGCGGTCATCCCCGAGGCCAGGCTGCGCGACCTCGCCGCGGCCACCGTCACCCTGCTCAGCGACCTGATCGACGCTGATCGCGCCGAGTCCGGCATCCCCGAGGGCTGACGTCTATGGACAGCTACCGCAGATAGGGCAGGACGGTTCGGAAGTCCCGCGCACCGCGGCCCTCCTCGACGGACGCGCCGCCGGAACCCGCCCTACGCTTCCGTCCCCGCTCTCGCTCGATCATGATCTCCGCCACCGTCTCCTGGACGCCGCCGCGGATCTCCACGTACTCCAGCAGACCAGTACGTTCCAGAGCGGTGAGCAGCCGGTCGGGAGGGCTGGCCAGGATGATGCGGCCGCTGTGCGTGGCCCGTACGCGCTGCAACGCCACCGCCAGCGCCCCGATCAGGGAAGAGTCGTAGAACACCACATCAGTCAGGTCGAACACCAGGATGGGGCCCTCGGACCAGTCCCATACCTCCCGGATGCGCGCGCTCAGGCGTGCACGGCCGGCGTGATCCAGCTCGCCGCTCGCTCGAAGGACTGTGCAATGAACGTGCCGGATAGTGTCGATTCGCACCGCACGCGCGCTCATGGTTCGCACTCACTTCCAGTAGCGTCACCTTTCTTTCTGCCCTGGAAAAGCCGCATTCAACGGCTGCTCAGCGTGAAGGCCATCACACGCCGCGAAACCCCTGGCCTGGATGCCCGTGGTGCCCTAAACCAGGAATTCGGTGAGGATGCCCGGCGCGGCCCCCTCCGCCAGCGCGGGAGCGTCGCCCGCGGCGAGGTCGGGGATGCGGTAGCCCTGCTCGCCCGCCGCCACCGCGGCCGTCAGCGTCACGACACCGGCCCGCCGGCCGAACGGCGAGGAGCTGAAGGTCCAGGCGACGATGCCGGTACGGCGCAGCGCGAGCGTGTCGCGGCTGAACGTGCCGGACCGCGCCACCAGATAGTCGCCATCGACGGCGTGGCCCAGGTTGCGGTAGGCGTCCCGGGCCAGCCACCAGACGATCGGCGCCGTCACGACCAGGAAGATCCCCGCGACGAGCGGCAGGCCGAGCGCGGCCAGGACGACGGCCACGGGCAGCACGATCAGCGTCAGACCGCGCATGACGCGGCGCCGCAGCGCGACGCGGGGATGGCGGAGCAGGGTCCGGTCGGCCGCCTTGCCGGTGAGCCGCTCGACCACGCGCAGGGCCTCGGCGCGGGGCGCGGGCGGCAGCAGCGAGCTGCGCCGCCGGTTCTCCTCGTCGTCGCCGAGCCCGCTGGCCACGGCGGTGACCTTGGCGCCGCCACCGGCCCGGAGCAGCAGCGGTTCGCGCAGCAGTACGCCACGCAGCCGCTCGTGGTCCATCGACACCGATCGGGTCGTGAACAGGCCGCGGCGCACCGCGAGCGTGCCGGAGTCCGCCCATTCCAGGCGGTAGTTCCACCAGTTCTCGGCGTACAGCGCGGTCGCCCCCACGCTGCCGACGACCAGGAAGGCCAGGAACGTCAGCGGGATCGTCACCCAGACCGCGCCGGCCGCGAGGTCGCGCAGGAAGCCGAGGCGCCACGGCTCGATCCCGATGTCGTTCAGGATCCGGTACGCGGTGCCGAGGACCACGAACACGCCGCCGATCGTCCAGAACGTCAGCGGCGCGTAGCGCACCCACCGCGGGTCGAACATGGCCAGCACCGGATCGGCGCTCTCCCGCGTATCGGCCCGCCGCAGCAGCTCACCGCGCAGCCGGGCCGCGTCCTGCCGGGACAGAGCCTCCAGCCGGAGCTCGTCGCGGTCGGCGGTGCTCGCGCGCACGACGGCGAGGCCGAGGAGACGGTGTACGGGGTTCGCGGTCAGGTCGACGTTGCGGATCCGGCTCAGCGGCACCGAGCGGAGCCTGCGGACGAACAGCCCCGATCGCACCTCGAAGTGCTCGCCGGTCACCCGGTATCGGGTGCGCAGCCAGCGCGCCAGGCCGTTCGCGCTGATGACGGCGAAGGTCAGGGCGATCGAGCCGAGCGTGATCCAGGCCCGCAGGTCGAACCGGCCGCCGGTGGCGAGCGCGGTAAGCCCGACCGACGCCAGTGGCGCGACCAGCCAGAAGCAGTGCGCCGCGATGACGCGCCCATCAAGCCGCCGCCACTGCGTGTCTTGTCCGTTCACGCGGCATCACCCGGTACGACCTGGGCCGCGGCGCCGATGCGGCGGGCGAGCTCCTCGGCGTCGGCGTCGGCCAGGCCGGCGATCTTCACGTTGCCGGCCGTCGAGGCGGTGGTCACGGTCACCGTGGCCAGCCCGAGCGACTGCTGGATGGGGCCGCGCATGGTGTCGACGGTCTGCACCCGCGACAGCGGCGCGATCCGGCGCTTCTGCCAGAACCACCCGCTGGCCGAGTAGACGGCGAGCTCGCCCAGCTCCCACGCGTGCACCCGGTAGCGCCAGCGCGGCATGACCGTCAGGTAGACGACCGCGGGCAGCACCAGGACGACCAGCAGCAGCGGCCCCAGCCAGACCAGCGCCCCGGGAAAGAACAGCAGCGACAGCACGAACAGGCACAGCGCCGTCAGCAGCGCCGGCCCCGACAGGACCACCAGCGCCTGGAGCGTCCACCATCGTCTGGCCCTGGGATCGACCCTGTGCAGCGGAGGGCGGAGGTTGTTCACGCGGCGCGTCCTTTCCAAGTCAGCTGTATTACTTTGACCATAGCAAGACAGCTGACTTGGATCAACCGCCGAAAAGCCGGGCCAGCTGCCCGTCCATCAGCGCCACCGTCTCCTCGGCGGTGTGCACACCCAGGTGGAAGTTGGCGCGCAGCCCGTCGGCCAGGCTGACCAGCAGCGCCGCCTCGGCCGCCGGATCGCGGGACCCGTCGATGTCGCCCGCCCGCATGGCCAGCGCGATCTGGCCCTCCAGCACGCCACGTAGCGCGAGCGCGCGCTTGCGGGCGTAGTCGCGCAGCGGCTCACTGCGCGCGGCCTCCAGCAGGAAGCTGATGTTGATCAGGCTGCCCGCCTCCGCCGCCCGGTCGACGGGGAGCATCTCCAGGACGATGGCCCGGAGCCTGGCCCGCGGCGCCTGCGATCCGGCGGCCAGCATGCGCTCGGCCACGCGCTCGACGTTCTTCCTGTTCATGAACTCGACCGCGAAGACCATCATGTCCTCACGGTTGGTGAAATAGTGCTGGAGCTGGCCGAGCGACATGTCCGCCGCCGCGGCGACCTCTCTCAGGCTCACCCGGTCGAGCCCCCGGGCCTGCGCCACCCGCCACAGCGCCTTGGCGATCTGGGTACGCCGGGCCTCGTGGTCCACCTGCTTGGGCACCCGTGCTCCTCTCTTTTTACGTCCCCCAACGGTACTCAATACATATGACTTGGCATAACCAAAGCGAGGAGAAGTGCACCTCGTACCCGAACGTGCGAACGTGATCTGGTGCATCGCTGAAGGGAGTGCCGGTGGGCATCATTTCGCGCGGCTTCCAGGGCCGGCGCAGGGGCGACGACGACCGGTTGCCGCCCGGCCAATACCTGGTCGACGACTTCCCCGTGCTTTCGACCGGGCCGACGCCGCGGATCCCGCTGGAGCGGTGGGAGTTCGCCATCGACACCGAGACCGCGCAGACCCACCGGTGGACCTGGCCGGAGCTGATGGCGCTGCCGCAGGAGACGCCGACAGTCGACATCCACTGCGTCACCAAATGGTCCAAACTCGGCACCGGCTGGCAGGGCGTCTCGCTGGACACGCTGTTCGAGAACGTCGAGTCGGCCGCTGAATACGCGCTGGCCTACTCGTACGGCGGCTACACCACGAACCTCCCCCTGGAGGACCTGCTCGACGGCAAGGCGTGGATCGTCCACAAGTTCGACGGCGAGGAGCTCGCACCCCAGCACGGCGGCCCGGCCCGGCTGCTGGTGCCGCACCTGTACCTGTGGAAGTCGGCCAAGTGGATCCACGGCATCCGGCTGCTCGACGAGGACTGGCCGGGCTTCTGGGAGACCGCCGGCTACCACAACTACGGCGACCCGTGGCGCGAGCAGCGCTACGAGGGCGACTAGGTGCGCCGCCTGACCTGGCGACCCGCCAGGCTGACCGCGCTGCGCGACGAGACCGCCAGCGCCCGCACGCTGGTCTTCCAGGTGCCGGGCTGGCCGGGACACCTGGCCGGTCAGCACGTTGACGTGAAGCTGACCGCAGAGGACGGCTACAGCGCCCAGCGCAGTTACTCGATGTCCGCCCCGGCCGACGGCGACACGGTCGAGCTCACCGTCGAACGCGTACCCGACGGGGAGGTCTCGCCGTACCTCACGGAGGTCATGGCGCCCGGTGACCAGGTGGAGATCCGTGGGCCGGTCGGCGGCTGGTTCGTCTGGCGGCCCGAGAGCACCTCGCCGGTGCTGCTGGTCGGCGGGGGCTCGGGCATCGTCCCGCTGATGGCCATGATCCGCGAGCGTCGCCGGGCGGGCGGCCGGGTGCCGTTCCGGCTGCTGTACTCACTGCGCGAGCCCGGCAGCCGCTACTACGCCGAGGAGCTGCGCCGTCCCGACGCCGGGCTCGACGTCGGCTACATCTACACGCGGGCCGTGCCGGACGGCTGGCCCCGCCCGGCCGGTCGCATCCTGCTGGACGACCTGGCGGAAGGCGGCTGGCCCGCCGGTTTCGAGCCGGAGTGCTACGTCTGCGGGCCGACGGGGTTCGTCGAGGCGACCGCCGACCTGCTGCTCGCGCTCGGGCACGCGCCCGAGCGCATCAGAACCGAACGCTTCGGCCCGACCGGAGGCTGACATGACCGCTGAACACCTGGACGGCAACGTCCTCGCCGGCCCGCTGAGCGAGATCTTCGCCGTGGACGTCACCGCGGCCGTCGGACGGTGCGCGAGCTGCGGGCTGACCGGCCCCGTCGCCGAACTCCGCGTGTATGGCCCCGAACCGGGGCTGGTCGCCCGCTGCCCCGGCTGCGAGGAGGTCGTGCTACGCCTGGTACGCGGGCCGGGCACGGCCTGGCTCGACCTGCGCGGTGCCGTGTCGTTGCGCGTGCGACTGCCTGAATAGCGGTTCTCACTCGATCCGGCTTAGTACACTCGGCAGGTCCAACCGGCCGAGATCTGTACGGCGGAGGTCTTGGCCATGGGCGGCGGCCCGTTGGCCCTGTCCCATGGGAGTCACGTGAACCGCGGGCTGCTGGACGCGCCACCATCCCCACAAGCTCCGGCACGCGGCCGCAAACGCTGGCTGAGGTGGACGATCGCGATCGTGATGACGATCGTGCTGGTGATCGCGGGCGTCGCGGTCGGCGTCTACCTCAAGCTGTACGGCAACGTGAAGCACGACGCCGTCTCGGCCGAGGACCTCGGCGCGAGCCGTCCGCCCAAGGTGGCGGACACCGCGATGAACGTGCTGATCGTCGGCTCCGACCAGCGCGACGGCAAGAACGCCAAGTACGGCCGCCGTGTCGCGGGTGAGCGTACCGACACGATCATGCTGGCACATGTCTCGTCGAAGCGGGACAACGCCATGGTCGTCAGCTTCCCGCGCGACTCGCTCGTGCAGCTGCCCGCCTGCCGCGCCAAGGCCGGACTGACCGGCCAGCAGCCGCACCTGGGCATGATCAACGAGTCGTTCAACTCGGGCGGCATCGCCTGCACCTGGAAGACGATCGAGTCGCTCACCGGCATCCACATCGACCACTTCGTCAAGGTCGACTTCACCGGCTTCAAGAGCATGGTCGACGCCGTGGGCGGAGTGGAGATCTGCCTGCCCGAGGCGGTCAACGACAAGAAGGCGCTGCTCCACCTGGCCGCCGGGCGGCAGACGGTCAACGGCGAGCAGGCGCTCGGCTACGTCCGTGCCCGCTACAGCATGGGCGACGGCTCCGACATCGGGCGGATCCAGCGCCAGCAGATGTTCATCGCGTCGATGGTGAAGAAGGTCATGAGCGGGCAGACGCTCACCGACCCGGCCAAGCTCTTCAACTTCCTCGATGCCGGCACCAAGGCCGTCACCACCGACCCCGACCTCACCCCTGGCGTGATGAAGGACCTGGCGACCAGCCTGCAGGGCCTCAACGCGGGGCAGATCCGCTTCATCACCACCCCGTGGCACTACTCACTCACCCAGCCGGGCCGGGTGGAGTGGGTCCAGCCGCAGGCCGGGAAGCTGTTCCAGATCGTGTCCAAGGACGAAAGCGTGCAGGGCGTCAAGGGCGGGCAGACCAAGGTGTCCAGGTCCAAGATGCAGATCGAACTGCGCAACGGCACCTACCGCACCGGTCTCGGCACGCAGGTGGCCGCCTCGTTGGAGCAGCGGGGCTACCACATCACCAAGATCGGCGACACGGCCCGCAAGCCGAACGCCAAGACGACGATCTTCTACGGGCCCAAGGGTGAGACGGGCGTCCCGACCCTGACCAAGGACCTGCTCACGTCCACGACGCGGTTGGTGGCGGGGGCGCAGACGAGCCGGTTGGTGCTGGTGATCGGTGACGACTGGAAGGGCACCAAGCCCATCCGCACCGACGACACCGAGGCACTGAAGGGCTTCGACGCGACCCACGACACCTGCGCGGCGTCCTGATCGCGCGGCTCCCGACGCGTACGCGCCCTGACCACGCGACTCGCGACCCACGACACCCGCACGTCCTGATCAGGCGATCAGGGGTCAGGCGATCAGGGGTCAGGCGATGAAGGCCGACAGTGCGGCCAGGGCCTCCACCACCTGGTGGGCGTCCGGGGTGCTCTCCGGGTCCAGGAGCCATTGGATCATCAGGCCGTCCGAGATCGCGATCAGGACCGCGATCAGGGCGTCCGGCGCGAACCCCGGCTCCACCCCCAGCTCCGACGCCGCCCTGTTGATCATGTCGACGCCCGCCTTCCTGGCTCTGGCGTAGACGGCGGCCAGCTTCTCCCTCAGCACGTCCTCACGCAGGGCGGCCGGGTATGCCTCCACGGCCAGGACCAGCTGCGGCCGCATCTCCGCGAAGACGTCGACCAGGGCCACCATGGCGCGTTCGAGCATCTCCTTCGGGCTGGCCAGCGGTCCCCCGAAGACCGACTCCTCCACGTGCTCGATCCAGGCGTCGTAGGCGGCCACGATGGCCTCGTTGAGCAGGGCGTCCTTGCCGCCGAAGTGGTAGCCGATGGAGGCCAGGTTGGTGCCTGACGCGGCGACCAGGTCGCGGGCGGTCGTACGGGCGTAGCCCTTCTCCTGCAGGCAGTTGACCGCCGCCGCCAGAAGTCTCTCCCGGTATCCACCGAGCTCTGTTCTCGACACGCGTTCTATGCTATCGATGTATACGACCGTCTATGACGTACGTATATATACACACGAAAGGCCGAACGATGCTCCCCCCTGGACCGAGACTCCCCGCGCTGCTCCAGACCGCCTGGCTGCTGAGCGACCCGATGGGCGCGCTCGAGAAGTGCCGCCGCAAATACGGCCCGATCTTCACCGTGCGCCTCTTCGGCTTCCCGCCCGAGGTCTACGTCGCCACCCCCGAGCTGGCCGAGCAGGTCTACCGGCTCGACCAGGGCGGCGGACGGGCCGGTCGCGTCCGGCGCGACTTCCTGGAGCCGATGGTCGGCGCGCACTCCCTGCTCACCCTGGACGACGAGCCGTGGTGGCGGCACCGGCGGCTGCTCACCCCGCCGCTGCGCGCCAAGCAGATCGCCGGGTACGAAGGCGAGATCGCCGCCATCGCCGCCGAGAAGATCGCGACCTGGCCGCTCGGCACCCCGTTCGGGCTGCGCGACCGCATGCAGGAGATCACGCTGGAGGTCATACTCCGGCTGGTCTTCGGCATCCGCGACGCCCAGCGGCTCGACCGGCTACGCGTACTGCTGCCGAAGATGATCGAGGTCGGCGGCTCGCCGGCGATGATGGTGCTGCCGCCCCGGCTGCGCGAGGCCTCGCGGCGTCTGCCGTTCACGCCGTACGCGCGGTTCCTGCGGCTGCGCGCGGCCGTCGACGAGATCCTTTTCGACGAGATCGGCCGGCGGCGCGCCGAGCCGGGCGGCACCGACGTGCTGGGCAGGCTGCTCGAGACCGAGCTCGGGGACCAGGAAGTGCGCGACGAGCTGATCACCCTGCTCATCGCCGGTCACGAGACGACGGCCACGGGGCTGGCATGGGCGTTCGAGCGGCTGCTGCGCACCCCGGACGCGCTCGACCGGCTGCCGCAGGACGAGCAGTATCTCGATGCCGTGGTCAAGGAGGCACTGCGCGTCAGGCCGGTCGTCTTCGAGGCGCCCCGGCTGGTCGACGCCCCGCTGCGGCTGGGCGACTACGAGGTGCCCGCGGGATGGTACGCGGCACCGCTCATCGCGCTCATCCACCAGGACCCGTCGATCTGGCCGTCACCCGAGGAATTCAGGCCCGAACGCTTCCTGGACGGCGCGGACGCCCACGGCAAGGCGTGGATGCCCTTCGGCGGCGGCCGGCGCTTCTGCGTCGGCGCCCAGCTCGCCCTCCTGGAGATGCGCGTCATCCTCCGAGAGGTGCTGGGCCGCCTGGAGCTCTCCGCGCCGGATCCGGCGCCGGAGGCCAGGCGGCTCAAGCTCGTCACCCTTGCCCCTGCGAAGCTGACACGCGTCAGCGCGCGTGCTCGGACTCCTGCTCGGACGCCGTAGTCGGGTGCATCTCGTCATGCGGCGAGTCGGCGCCCAGCTCCTTGCGGAGCCGGTCGTAGTCGATGTTGTGATTGGTGTACTTAAGCTGGCGAGCGACCTTCGTCTGCTTCGCCTTGGCTCTTCCTCGGCCCATGGCTACTCCCTAGTCCCCGCTGTCATCCTAGCCAACAACGTTACGACTTGAAGAATTATGCAAGTGCGCTGGATTAGTCTGACACTATGCACGTGGAGGTCTACCAGGCCAAGGCCGATTTCTTCCGAACTCTCGGCCACCCCGCTCGCATCAGAGTGTTGGAGCTACTCCAGGAAGGCCCGCTCCCCGTCCGGGAACTCCTGGCCCAGATCGACATCGAGCCGTCGAGCCTCTCCCAGCAGCTGGCCGTGCTGCGAAGAGCCGGGATCGTGAGCGCCATCCGCGAGGGCAGCACCGTCGTCTACACGCTGGCCACCCCTGAGCTGGCCGACCTGCTCGGGGCCGCCCGCCGCATCCTCACCGACATGCTCGCCGACCAGGGCGAACTGCTCGCGGAGCTACGAGCCGAGGTCCCCTGACCGTGGAGCGTCACCGTCTATGACGATGAGCACCGTCAATTCGACGAAAGTCGGGGGACGAGCTGGTCTTTCCGCAGTGTCGGGCGCTTCGGGACCTTCCTACGCTGCTGCCCATGATCAGAACGCGCCGCAACGCCGCAGCCGGGGCGAGATCACCACAGCGTACGTGGGCGCCTTCTTCGACCAGCACCTACGTGGCGAACACCAGCAGTTGCTGGACGGCCCGTCCACCGCCAACCCCGAGGTCTCTTTCCAGAACCCCTTGGAACCGCGTTGAGAACGCTCCTGCTTGTTCCTGCTTGTTCCTACTTGTCGGCAGCGGCGCCGGCGGCGGCCGCGCGGCGGGCGCGGGCCTGGACGACCTTGGGGTAGCGGGCGGTGAAGACGGCCGGGGCGGCGAACGTGATCACCTTGATGGCGATGACCACGGCCGTCGCGTGCGGCGCGGCGGCCAGCACGAACGTCAGCGACACGGCGGCGACGGTGAACGCGCTCGCCCAGACCGTGGTGATGACCGCGTTGACCCGGTAGAAGCCCGGGGTGTCCCAGACCTCCTTGGGCGCCATGGTGCGCGCGATGCCGAGCGTGAACGGCCGATGGATGGCCAGCGAGCCCCAGGCGGTGCCCGCCAGCCAGACGTTGACCAGCGCCGGGCCGTACGGCGTGAGGAACGAATGCGGATCGATCAGCGAAAGGACCGTGAGGCAGGCGAAGAACACCGCGGCGCTCGACTCGATCACCATCTCGTCCCAGGCCCGCCCCGCTCGGCGGTCCACGACGACGAGGACCAGCGCGATGACGAGGCCGGTGATGGCGCCCCAGCGCCACTCGTCGCCGGTGGCGATGATCGCGTAGAGGATCCAGGGGGCGAATCCCAGCAGGCCGCGCATGTCGAGCTCCCTACGACGTTCCTATATAGACATGTCGAAGGTAGAACCTGCGAGCTCGATATGTCAATATAGGAATATGAGTCTTCGACATGCCGCGCTCGGCCTGCTTTCCGAGGGACCGGCGAGCGGCTATGACCTGATGAAGATGTTCGACGTCTCCCTCGCGAACGTCTGGCCGGCCACGCAGAGCCAGCTCTACGCCGAGCTCGGCAAGCTGGCCGACGCCGGTTTGGTGAGCGTGGCGGCCGAGGGACCGCGCGGCCGCAAGGAGTATGCCATCACCGAAGAGGGCCTGGCCGAGCTCCGCCACTGGCTCATCGAGGTGGAGCCGGTCCGGAACGTACGCAGCGACATGCTGTTGCGCGTGTTCTTCCTGGCCCAGGTGGATCCGTCGCAGGCCAAGGACTACCTGCGGCGGCAGGCGGAGATGGCGGCCGAACGGTTGGCGCACCTAGAGAGCATCAGGGAATTCGTGGAGTCCGGGCAGGACAATCTGTCGGTGTACGGGAGGCTCGTGCTGGAGTACGGCCACCACCTCAGCACCACGGCGCGGGACTGGGCCGAATGGGCCGAAGGGCAGATCCGTTAGGCTCGCCCCATGGTCTCCGAACTGTTCGATCCGAAGGCATGGCAGGTGGTCGAGGGATTCGACTTCACCGACATCACCTATCACCGGGCGGTCGACCAGGGCACCGTACGGATCGCCTTCAATCGCCCCGAGGTACGCAACGCGTTCCGGCCGCAGACGGTCGACGAGCTCTATCGAGCGCTCGACCACGCCCGGCAGACCACGGACGTGGGCTGCGTGCTGCTCACCGGCAACGGCCCCTCGCCCAAGGACGGCGGCTGGGCCTTCTGCTCGGGCGGCGACCAGCGGATCAGGGGCAAGGACGGCTACCAGTACGCCGACGGCTCGGCGTCCACCGGCCGGCTGCACATCCTGGAGGTGCAGCGGCTGATCCGCTTCATGCCAAAGATCGTCATCTGCGTGGTGCCCGGCTGGGCCGCGGGCGGCGGGCACAGCCTGCACGTCGTGTCGGACCTCACGCTGGCCAGCGAGGAGCACGCCCGCTTCAAGCAGACGGACGCCGACGTGGCCAGCTTCGACGGCGGCTTCGGGTCGGCGTACCTGGCCCGGCAGGTGGGGCAGAAGTTCGCCCGCGAGATCTTCTTCCTCGGCGACACCTACTCCGCCGCCGACGCGCACCGGATGGGGATGGTGAACGCCGTCGTTCCTCATGCCGAGCTGGAGGAGCGGGCGTTGGAGTGGGGCCGCAAGATCAATGGCAAGTCACCCACAGCCCAGCGGATGTTGAAATATGCCTTCAACATGGTCGATGACGGGTTGGTCGGGCAGCAGGTGTTCGCCGGCGAGGCGACGCGGTTGGCGTACATGACGGACGAGGCCGCCGAGGGCCGCGACTCGTTCCTGGAGAAGCGCGCACCCGACTGGTCCCCCTTCCCCTGGCACTACTGATCCGCTCTCAGCGAGCCGGCCGGCTGCTCGTTCGGCACCAGCGCCGCTTCTGGCGCTGGCGGTGGTGACCAGCCCGGCCGCAGGGCTGAAGATCCTTTGCGACATTTGCCCTTCTCTACCCAATCGTGACCAAGAGCTGGAATTCTGATACGTCCTTTGACTTAGTCGTGGGATGGGGATGAGACAGTTGCCGGCATCCGGGGTGTGGCGCCGCTTCGTCAGGCACGCGTCCGCTCTGTGGCTCGTCGGCGCGGTGATCGCGTTATGCCTGCCATCTCCCGCGCAAGCGCAGGCCATGGCCGACAAGACCCTCACCCTGGCCTACACCTGTACAGGCGGCCCGTTCAGCGACACCTCGCTCAGCGTGCCGCTCACCATGCCCGATACGGCGAGTGGCACGTTCGACGTCAAGTGGCGCATTCCCGCCCTGACGCTGCGCACGGCACCGACCACCACCACGCAGGTCCACGTCGCCGGGAAACTCATGGTGACCGGCGGAACGCACACGGATCTCAGCAAGACCGGCGCGAGCGTCACCTCCGGATCCACCTCCGTGCTGGCCGGACAGGTGACGAGCACGGTGTCGGTGACCGCCACGACGGGTGGCGAGGTGACGGTCCAGGGCTCCACCGAGCAGGGCAGCCTGAAGCTCAGCCTGGCCAGCGCGCCGTCGGACGTGACCTCGTGCACGACCACCAGCACGACCAGCGTGGTGATCACGGTCGGCCAGGGCGGCACCGGGACCGGTACCGGCGACGTGGTCACCTACTCCTGCAAGACCGGCACCGAGGCCAGCCCGCAGACCGTCAAGGTCAAGGTCACGCTGACGATGCCCACGACCACCCCCAAGACCGGCGAACAGTTCTCGATCGGCTGGTCGGGCACCTATGAGACAGGTTACGAACTCGAGGCCCCGTCGACCGGGCTGCCCACTGGCAGCAAGCTGTACGCCTACGCCTCGATCTCCGGCATCACCCAGCTGACCTCCGCGACCGGAGTGGGCGAGCTGGCCGCGGTCACCGCGAGCGCGCCCATCACGCTGCCCACCAGCGTCGACATGAAGACCACATCGAAGAACTCGGGCTCGGCGACGGTGAAGCCGGCCGCCATCAACATCGGCACCTCACCGACCGCCCCGGTCATCGAGTGTGAGGTTCAGAGCGACACCAGCCTCAAGACGTACCCCCTCACCATCGGGGCAGGCAGCGGCAGCAGCCCTTCGCCGACCCCCACGAAGTCCAAGTCCCCGACCCCCAAGTCATCGACCAAGACCTCCTACAAGTCTGAGCCTTCCGCCACTCCGAAGGCGGGAGCCGACACGGGCGCGGGCGGCGACGCCGGCCCGGACGGCCGCCTGTTCGTACTGACGGGCTCCGCTCTGATAGCAGCGGCGGGCGCGGGCGGCCTCCTCATGCGCCGCCGCTCCGCGACCAGGCCCTGAACGGAGGCACCATTTTCGATCGACGACCTGGACACCGAGATCGACCTGATCGCCGACCCCGTCGCCTCCTTCGTCAAGCTCGTCCCGCTGGCCGGCGGCTGACTGGTGCGCCTGATCAGCTTTGATATCTACTTCCTTATCGATGGACGATAGATAGCAATATTGGACGCAAGGAGATCGGTTCTGGTCTGCTAAGCGGGCATTGACGTCCATCGGGGTCGTGATCGCCTCCAGGTCTCTGGCCCGTGAAAGCAGGTGTTCGCCCATGTCCTTCGGGCAGTCCAGCCCGTCCCGCCGCGCGTTGCTGGCCGCCGCGGCCCTCCTGCCGCTGGCGGGAGGCGAGGCCGAGGCATCGGCGGCATCGGCCGCCGCTCCCAAGAGCGCACAGCACTACTACGACCGCGCGGCCAAGCTGGCCGGCGACGACCCGGTGCTGCGGGCCCTCGTCAAAGTGCTCACGCCGGGCCTCCCGATGCCGTCGGCGAAGCCCCTCGCGCCACTGAGGATCTTCGACGATGTCGCGGTGGTGGGCACCAGCTTCGTCCAGGCCACGGCCCTGCTCACCTCCCAGGGTGTCATCCTCATCGACGCGATGGGATCACCGGACGACGCCGAAAAGATCATCGTTCCCGGGCTGCGCTCTGTGGGAGTGGATCCAGCGAAGATCAAGTACGTGGTGGTCGCCCACGGCCATAGCGATCATTTCGGCGGCGCCCAGTTCCTCGCCGACCAGTACGGCGCCCGAGTCATGATGAGCCGAGCCGACTGGAATGTCATCGCTGCCGAACGTCCGGCCAATGCGCCCAAGCGAGACCTGGAGATATCCGACGGACAGCGGCTCACCCTCGGCGACACCACAGTCGCGTTCCACCACACGCCCGGGCACACGCCGGGCACCGTCTCGCCGATCTTCCCGGTGCGCTGGAAGGGCCTACGACACACCGCGATGTTGTGGGGCGGGACCGCGCCACCCGCCGCGACCGCGGACAAGCGCACCAATCTCTCCTCTGTGCTCGCCTTCGCCTCCAGGATGAGGCAGGCAGGGGTGGACGTCGAGCTGAACAATCATGGAGGCTGCGACAACAGCCTGGCGCGCATCGAGGAGTTGCGGGCCGGGTCCACGGGAGCGGCGAATCCGTTCGTCATCGGCCGTTCCAGGACGCAGCGCTTCATGAAGGTCATGGAGATCATGCTGCGCGGCCGCATCGTCCAAGACCAGGAGGCGAGCTCCGGCACGTCTTCAGGCGCCGCGAGCGCCTCACCCGGACGATCGACCAACGTCTGCTGCTGAGAGACGACCGAGCGCCTGGGAACGCCACGCATGCCGCGCGTGCGCTGTCATGTTCCATCGTGCTCCGCCGCCAGTGAGCCGACCGTGACGGCGTCATCCCTGTCGAGCGGGTCGACGTGGTGGACGATCATGTACAGCAGGCCCTGCAGGCGTTCGCGGGCGGGTTGGGTACAGACCTGACGGGGGCGCGGACGCGCGCGAGCGTGGCGGCGGGGGCGTCATTGAGGTTGTAGCCGACGAGCTCGCGCCAGACGGCCATTCCGCGATCTCGATCGAGTTTCTCGGCGACGGCTTCGTCCACGTAGGTGGAGACGGCTTGCGGCAGACTGGGTGGGTGAAGATCGTGGTGCCTGCCGCTTTGACCGAGTCTCACGTGAAGTACGACGGAGAAGCCGGGCGGTCCTGGTCTGCCGGGTTACCGGCGCTGGCCGAGCGCTATCTCAAGCGATGGGACCTGCGGCTGGACGGTTCGCCCGCGCACGGGGTGGTGTCGCTGGTGCTGCCCGTGGTGCGGGGCGATGGGACACAGGCGGCGCTCAAGCTGCAGCCCGTGAGTGACGAGAACGCCGGCGAGGGGCCGGGGCTGCGGGCCTGGGCGGGTGACGGGTCGGTGTTGCTGCTCGACGAGGACCCCGCCACCGGCACCCTGCTGCTCGAACGGCTCGACGCCGAGCGGCCGCTGTCGTCCGAACCCGATGTCATGAAGGCGCTCGGGATCCTCACCGAGTTGCTCCGGCGGCTGGTGGTGCTGCCCGCTCCCGAGGGGATGCGCCAGTTGGGGGACATCGCGGGTGGCATGCTCGACCGCGTTTCCGACGCGGTGGCGGTGCTGCCCAGGGAGCGGGATCGGCGCTGGTTGGAGGTCTGCGCGGGGGCGGTTCGTGAGCTGGCGGGCGAGCCGGGCGATCGGTTGCTGCACTGGGATCTGCATTACGACAACGTGCTGGCCGGGGTACGGGAGCCGTGGCTGGCCATCGATCCCAAGCCGCTCGCCGGGGACCCCGGGTTCGACCTGATGCCCGCGCTGCACAACCGGTGGGAGGAGGCCGTGGCGACCGGGGATGTGCGTCGGGCGGTGTTGCGGCGGTTCGACTTCATGGTTGACGGGCTCGGGCTGGATCGGCGGCGGGCCGCGGGCTGGACGCTCGGCCGGGTGCTGCAGAACTCGCTCTGGGACGTGGCCCGGGGCGAGCCGGAGCTCAACGAGATCCAGCTCGCCGTGGCCGAGGCGGTCCGTCACCGCCTGTAGGACAGCCGCCGGGGTCAATCCGACAGGCTGTGGAGGAAGGCTCGTACGAGAGCGGCGATCTGGGGACGGCGGGTTTCCAGGGCGAAGTGGCCGGCGTCCAGGAGGTGGACACGGGCGTCCTTCACGTCGCGAGCGAACGCCTTGGCACCTTCCGGGGCGAAGATCTCGTCGTTGCGACCCCAGACGGCGAGCACCGGGGGCTGGTGGGTGCGCAGGTAGTCCTGCCATTGCGGGTACGCGGCCACGTTGGTGGCGTAGTTCATGAAGATCGCGAGCTGGATCTCGTGATTGCCCGGACGGTCGAGCAGGGCCTGGTCGAGAGCCTCCTTGTCGGGGTTGACCAGGGAGACGTCGGAGACGCCGTGCGTGTACTGCCAGTGCGTGGCCTCACGCGTGTAGTTGGCGAGCAGCGGTGCGAGGTCGGCTTCGGAGGGGTTCGCCCAGATCGCGCGGAGGTCCTGCCAGAAGGGGGCCAGTCCGTCCTCGTAGGCGTTGCCGTTCTGGCTGATGATGCCGGTGATCCGCTCGGGGTGGCGCAGGGCGAGACGGAAGCCGACGGGGGCGCCGTAGTCGTGTACGTAAATGGCGTACCTGGTCAGGCCAAGCGAGTCGAGCAGCCGGTCGACGACGTCGGCGAGATGGTCAAAGGTGTAGTCCCACTCCGAGGCGGCCGGGGCCGAGCTGTGCCCGAAACCGGGGTAGTCGGGGGCGATCAGGTGGAACTCATCAGCTAGGTCGGCGATCAGCTCCTGGTAGGCGATCGAGGAGGTGGGGAAGCCGTGGAGCAGTACGAGCGTAGGGGCCGACGGGTCGCCTGCCTCACGGTAGAAGACGTCCAGGCCGTCGATGACAGTGGTGCGGTAGCGGGTGGTCATGGCGACTCCTCTTAACCGGCTAAATTAGTTTTGATGGTTAAGTGATAGCATGAGGTTGATTAACCGGTCAAACTTATTTGAGGGGTTAGGTCCTGTGAGAGTGCGGCCGCTTCGTGGGGAGTCTGTGGCGTTCGATCTGGTGGACACCGTGTGGAAGGAGCATGGGGTGCCGGTCGATCAGTTCGACGACCTCGATGGCGTGCGGGCTTGGCTCGACGATCACGGGCTGCCGGGTGGCGACGAGCTGGAGCGCGTACGGGATCGGCTGGTGGAGGCTCGTGCCGCCCTGCGGGCCGTGCTGGACGGGCGCGGGCCCGAGCGGCTCAACGCCGTGCTCGGCCACGGCAGCCGCCGCCCACTGATCCGCACCGGCGACCCGCACCAGCCGCATGAGCCGTACGAGCTGGTCGTCGTGGACGAAGCGGCGTGGCATGCGGCGTGGGTGGCGGCGGCGGACCTGGTACGGATCCTCCGCGAGCGGCCCGAGCGCGTGCGCAAGTGCGCGAACCCGGAGTGTGTGCTGTGGTTTCTCGACACGAGCAAGAACGGCAGCCGCCGCTGGTGCTCGATGGAGGCGTGCGGCAACCGGGCGAAGGTGGGCCGGTTCAACCAACGCCAGCGCACCATGGGCTGACCGGCCCGAAAGAGCAGCGTTTGGGTCAGATGAGGAGGGCGAGCTTGCCGCGACCGTGGCGGGTCTCGATCTCGCGGTGCGCGTCCGCCGCCTCCTCCAGCCGGTACGTCCGGCGGATCAGGAACTTCAGCTCCCCCTTCGCGCAAAGGGCGGCATACCGAGCGAGGCGCTCAGCCGTGCGGACGCCCTTCGTGACCATGATGCCCAGCTCGTCCGCCTTGTCGTGGTCGACCATGGTCAGAATGCGGCCACGGTCCGGGACCAGCTCCAAGGAGACGTCCAGCGCCGCGCCGCCCGCTCCGTCCAGGGCCGCGTCCACCCCGCCGGGCGCGAGCGCGCGTACCCGGGAGGCGAGGCCGTCCCCATAGGCGACAGGGATGGCGCCGAGGTCGCGTAGGTAGGCGTGGTTCTCCTCGCGAGCGGTGCCGATCACGGTGGCGCCCCTACGGACGGCGAGCTGTACGGCGACCGTGCCGACCGCTCCGGCGGCGGCGTGGACGAGGAGCGTCTCGCCCGCGGTCGGGTTCAGCTGGCTGATGGCGATGTCGGCGGTCTGCACCGCGGCGGTCAACGCGCCGGCCACCTCCCAGGGGAGGCCCGGGGGCTTGGGTGTCACGTCGGTGGCGGGGACCACGATGTACTCGGCGTAGCTGTTCAGCAGCGAGAAGCCGAGCACCTCCGTGCCAACGTCGAGGCGCACGCCCGGCTCTCCTTGGCCGCCCGGACTTCCTTGGTCCGCCACTCTCGGCCCCACCTGGTCGACCACGCCCGCGAACTCGTTGCCCGGGATCCGCGGCAACGGGTCGGTCACGGCGGGCGGTGTCCAACCGGCCCGCACCGCCGTGTCGAAGGGCTGCATCCCGGCGGCCTTGATCCGTACCCGGACCTGGCCCGGCCCGGCCTCCGGCATGGGCCGGGACATCACAGTGAGCACCTCGGGTCCGCCGAACTCAGCAAACGCCGCCGCTTTCATGAAATTTCCACTCATGGGGACGACTGTGCACCCTCAACCGCACTTGAGGTCAAACCAGATCGCATTTCGGGAACTTTCGGCTTTAGTCCCGCTTTATCTGTATAGAGTCCGACGGACATCACAGGGGGACGGGGTATCCGGGGTTCGATGACCGAGTTCTTACATGTCGTGCTGAGCTTCCCGACGGTGGTATTCACCTTCCTTCTCGTCGTGGTCGCCGGCTACTGGTTCATTGTCATAACCGGCCTCTTCGACTTCGAAGACGGCGAGGCGCCCTGGCTGGGACTGGGCGGAGTGCCCGCCGGGATCGCACTGTCACTACTGATCGCGTTCGCGTGGCTGCTCGCCTTGATCGGCAGTCAGGTGGCGCCGGGGATCGCGCTGCCGGTCGTACCCATCCTCGCCCTGATCGGGGCCTGGTTGGGCACGCGGGCACTGCTCAGCCCGCTGCGGCGGCTTCTCCCTGACGCGCGGCGCCCGTCGCGCGGTGACTTCGTCGGCCAGATGTGCGTGATCCGCACCGGCCAGGCGACCGCCGACTTCGGCCAGGCCGAGGTCACCGCGCCCGACGGCTCTTCGGCCGTCGTCCAGGTCAGGACGACGGGCCAGGACCGGCTCGCGCGCGGCGACAACGCGCTCATCTTCGAATACGACGCCAACGGCGAATTCTTCTGGGTCATGCCTTACGAAAGCGAGCACTGATGGACGTCATCTCCACCGGATTCGGCATATTCCTCGCCGTCGTGCTGGTCATCGTGATCGGCCTGCTTGCCGTCATCAGCCGCCTTTTCCGGAAGGTCGAACAGGGCAAGGCCCTGATCATCTCGAAGGTCAACAAGGTCGACGTGACGTTCACCGGGGCCACCGTGCTCCCCGTCTTTCACAAGGCCGAGATCATGGACATCTCGGTGAAGACCATCGAGATCGAACGGACCGGCCGCGAGGGGCTGATCTGCCGGGACAACATCCGGGCCGACATCAAGATCACCTTCTTCGTACGCGTCAACAAGACCGCCGAGGACGTCATCAAGGTCGCCCAGGCCATCGGCACCGTCCGGGCCAGCGACGAGTCGACCCTGCAGGCGCTGTTCAACGCGAAGTTCTCGGAGGCGCTCAAGACCGCCGGCAAGCAGCTCGACTTCGTCGATCTCTACACCAAGCGTGACGAGTTCCGTGACCAGATCGTCCGGCTCATCGGCACCGACCTCAACGGCTACAGCCTGGAGGACGCGGCCATCGACTACCTGGAGCAGACCTCGCTGGCCGCGCTGGACAAGAGCAACATCCTCGACGCGCAGGGCATTCGCAAGATCACCGAGCTGACGGCGATCGAGCACGTACGGACCAACGAGTTCCAGCGCCGCGAGGAGAAGGAGATCACCCGCCAGAACGTGGACGCCCGCGAGGCGATCCTGGAGCTGCAGCGCCGGCAGGCCGACGCCGAGGTCAAGCAGCGGCGCGAGATCGAGACGATGAAGGCCCGCGAGGAGGCGGAGATCGCCCGCGTGGCGGCCGAGGAGCGGCTGAAGTCGCAGTCGGCCAACATCAAGACCGACGAGCAGCTCGGCGTACAGCACGAGAACCGGGCCCGTGAGGTCGCCGTCGCGGAGAAGAACCGCGAGCGGGTGATCGCGATCGAGACCGAGCGGATCGAGAAGGACCGCATGCTGGAGATCATCGCCCGCGAGCGGGAGACCGAGCTGTCGCGCATCGCCAAGGACAAAGAGGTCGAGACCGAGAAGCGGTCGATCGCCGAGGTGGTGCGCGAGCGGATCGCCGTCGACAAGACGGTGGCCGAGCAGGAGGAGAGCATCAAGCGGCTGCGCGTGGTCGAGGAGGCCGAGCGTACCCGCCAGAGCGTGATCATCGCCGCCGAGGCCGAGGCGCAGGAGAACCTGGTCAAGGGCATCAAGGCGGCCGAGGCCGCGGAAGCGGCCGCGAAGTTCAAGGCCCGCGAGGAGCTGACGCTGGCCGAGGCCAGGCAGCAGGCCGCCGAGCTCGACACCCGAGCCAAGATCAGGCTGGCCGAGGGTATCCAGGCCGAGTCGGCGGCTGCCGGGCTGGCCGAGGTCCAGGTCAAGGAGCGGGACGCGGAGGCGATCGAGAAGGTCGGCCGCGCGGAGGCGGCGGTCCTGGCCGAGAGGCTGCGGGCCGAGGCGGAGGGCGCCAGGTCCATGGCCATGGTCGAGGGCGACCGGCTCAAGGCGCAGGCGGAGGGCGAGCAGGCGATGGCCCTGGCCGCCGCGACGGCGGTGGGCGAGAAGCTCAAGGCCGAGGCCGAGGGTCTGACCGAGAAGGCCGCCGCGATGGCCGCGCTCGACGACGCGAGCCGGGGCCACGAGGAGTTCCGCCTGCGGCTGGAGGCCGACAAGGACGTACGCCTCAAGCAGATCGACGTCACGCGGCAGGTGGCGGAGTCGCAGGCGAGCGTGCTGGCCGCCGGTCTGGCCAAGGCGAACATCGACATCGTCGGCGGCGACACGATGTTCTTCGACAAGGTCGTGGGCTCGATCACCGCGGGCAAGGTGGTGGACGGGTTCGTGGAGCACTCGCAGGTGGCGGGCACGCTGGCGGCGCCGTACCTCAACGGGTCGGCCAGTCTCGCGGGTGACCTCAGCGCGCTGGTCAACGGGGTGAGCACCGAGGACCTGAAGAACCTGACCGTGTCGGCGCTGCTGCTGCGGCTCATCCAGAACGGCGGGCCCGACTCGGGCCCGCTGGGCGAGCTCCTGGAGACGGCCCGCCGCCTGGGCGTGGCCGACTCGCCGGTGGCCGCGCTCACCGCCGCGAAGGTCTGATCGCGCGTGACCGACGACGTACAGACGGCAGAACCTGAAACCAGCGGGCTCGAGGCCGGGACTTACGAGGTGCTCAAGTCCCGGCTGGAAGCCCAGGCCAAGGCCCTCGCCGCGGCCACTGAAGGGGTCAACGCGCAGCGCCTGACCGTCTTCGGCGGCACGGAGCTCCGCCTGCTCGGCACCGAGCGCATCCGTACGGACAACAACTGCGTTCCCCGGGACATCGTCTCGCTGGGCGGCGTCATGCTGTTCGGCTACAACGTCTTCATCGGGCTGAAGCCGGAGACCACGGTCGCCGACGTCTTCTCCGTGCACCGCTTCACCAGGGACGGCGACGTCTTCAGGTTCGACCCCGACCGTCTCCCCGCCCTGGAGGAGCCGGCGTTCCAGAAGGACTTCGCCGAGCTGTACCGCTACTACAAGGAGTCCAGGCTCCACCACCTGAGACGCGTCGAGGGCAAGCTGCTGGCCGTCTTCCAGACCGGCCCGGCCGACACCCGGGTCTTCAGATGGACGGTCGACTCCCAAGGAGTCACGAAATATCAGGACAACAGGGGTGAGCGGGACCATGCCTTCCCGCCCTCGCACGACTTCGTCTGGACCCCGGCCACCCGCGACGACCACGTGCTCGGCCGTCACCCGCACATCTCCATCCGCGACGAGGTGTTCGTCGAAACGGTCGGCGGCGACCTCACCATCAAGATCGAGAACAACACCGAGACCGGCGAGGGCATCTACGCCGAGCCCGTGGCCGAGCCCCTCCAGAGCCTGGCCGACGCCGACGTCGAGCACGCCGTCATCGGCCCGCTCATCCTGATCAGGATCCGGCCGTACAAGGAGCCCGACTGGCGCCACCTGGTCTTCAACACCCGCACCAAGGCCGTGACCAGGCTCGACGGCATCGGCCAAGCCTGTCAGCGCCTCCCCGAGGACCAGGGGTTGATCTTCCCTGGCGGCTATTACCTGGCCACCGGGGTCAGCAAGACGTTCGACACGGACGTCACGGACCTGGAGTTCGACCGCGTGGTCCGCTCCCCCAACGGCGAGGACGTCCTGTACGTCTTCCACGCCAGGGGCGACGGCCGCTCCCTGCTCCTGCCGTACAACGTCATCAGGAAGGAGGTGGCCAACCCCATCGTCTGCCACGGCTACTCCCTGTTCGACGACGGCACGATGGTGGTCTTCCGCGCCACCTCCGAGGAGCCGACGCGGGTCCACCCCATGCAGGTCTGGCAGACGCCGTACGTCTCCGACACCTACGCCGCCGCCCAGCCCACCGGCAACGGCCCCCTGGAGCGCATCGGCAACGCCGAGCTGGTGCGCGGCATCTCCGACTGCCTGTCGGTGGCCCGCATGATCGGCGAGATGGCGCCGTCGGCCGCCACGTTCGAGGCGCTGATCGCCGCCTGCACACGAGCCTTCGACCACTACCACTGGCTCGGCGAGCAGGGCCTGCGCGCCCCGCTCTCCGAGGTACGGGCCACGGCTGAGCAGGTGCTCGACGAGTACGAGCACGTGGAGGCGCTCACCCGCCAGGCCGCCCGTACTCTCGCCGAGGCCACGGAGGAGACCACCCGGCTCGTCCGGCAGGCCCGGGGCGACACCCCCGCCACCGCCGACGCCTGGGTGACGCTGCTGGCCACGTTGCGCCGGGCCCAGGGCCGCCTGGTGACGCTGCGCGAGGTCCGCTACCTCGACCTCGCCCAGCTGGACACGCTGACCAAATCGCTGGCCGACGAGCTGGTCTCGGTGGGGCAGCGGGCCGTCGGGTTCCTCCAGGGGGCCGAGGCGTTCACCGGCTACCACGAGGCGGTCGAGCGTCTGGCCGCCGAGGCCGCCGCGATCACCACCGTCGCCGAGGCCGAGCCGGTCACGGAACGCCTGGCCACCCAGTCCGAGGGGCTGGAGGTCGTCACCGAGGTCGTGGGCTCGCTGGAGATCGCCGACGCCACCGTACGCACCTCCATCCTGGAGCGCATCGCCGAGGTGCTCGGCGGGGTGAACCGGGCGCGGGCCCTCCTGGACGGCCGCCGACGAGAACTGCTCGGAGCCGAGGGGCGGGCGGCGTTCGCGGCCGAGTTCGCGCTGCTCGGGCAGGCCATCACCGGCGCGCTTGCGGTGGCGGACACGCCTGAGCGGTGCGACGAGCAGCTCGGCAGGCTGATGCTGCGACTGGAGGCGCTGGAGACGCGCTTCGGCGAGTTCGACGACTTCGCCACCCGGCTCGCGGCCAAGCGGGACGACGTCTACGAGGCGTTCTCGGCCCGCAAGCAGACGCAGCTGGACGAGCTCGCCCGCCGGGCCGACCGGATCTTCGCCTCGGCCGAGCGCATCCTGGGCAGCATCACCAGGCGGCTGCCGTCGCTGGGCTCGCTCGACGAGGTCAACACCTTCTTCGCCACCGACCCGATGGTGGCCAAGCTCCGCTCGGTCGCCACCGAGCTGCGCGGGCTCGGCGACGCGGTACGGGCCGAGGAGCTCGACGGCAGGGTCAAGGCCGCGCAGCAGGAGGCGGGCCGGGCCCTGCGCGACCGCCTCGACCTGTTCTCCGACGGCGGCGAGACGCTGCGTCTGGGGCGGCACCGGTTCGCGGTCAACACCCAGCCGATCGACCTCACGCTGGTGCCGCACGACGGCGACATGCACTTCGCCATCACCGGGACCGACTACCGCTCGCCCGCCCCCGCCGCGTTCGCCGACACCCGCCCCTTCTGGGACCAGCTGCTCGCCTCGGAGACCCCGGAGGTCTACCGCGCCGAGCACCTGGCCGCCTCGCTGCTCGACGTGGCCGTGCCGGGCGGGCCGCTCCAGGACCTCGTACGACAGGCGGCCGAACAGCGCTACGACGAGGGGTACGAACGCGGCGTCCACGACCATGACGCGACCGCCATCCTCGACACGCTGCTGCGGCTCCGGGAGGGAGCGGGGCTGCTGCGGTATCCGCCGGACTCTCGGGCGGCGGCACAGCTGTACTGGGCGTTCGGGGTGGACGAGGTTTCACGTAAAACATTGGCCACACGGGCCGTGTCGCTGGTGCGCGCCCGCACGGTCTTCGGCCCCACACCGGAGATTGCCGCTCTGGCAACGGAACTGGGCTCGAACATCGCCGCATTCCACCATGGGCCCGGCGAAACGGCCGCGCTCGCCGGGGAGTACCTCGTCGAGGAGCTCGCCACTCAACCCACCGGCTTCGTGACCAGCGCGGCGGCCCGCGCCCTCCTTCAAGGCTTCCACCAGACGCTCGGCCCGGCCAGGTCACGCGAGTTCGAGGAGGATCTTAAGGCCGTGGCGCTGCCCGAGCGGCTGGAGCTGGCCCGGGCCTGGATCGGCGCCTTCGGCAAGGGCCCCGAGGTGCCCGAGTCCATCGCCGTACAGCTCTGCGACCTGCCCCGCCACGACTCCAGCGCCACACTGACCGCCACGGTGGAGGGCCTGCTGGGCACCCACCCGCGCGTCGCCGACCGCAAGCTGGAGCTGCGCCTGGACGAGACCCTGGCCAGGACCCGCCGCTTCCGCACCGAACGCGTCCCCGCCTACCGGGCCTACCAGAAGCGGCGCACCGAGCTGGTGACCGCCGAGCGGGCCCGGCTGCGGCTGGACGAATACCGGCCCAAGGTCATGAGCGCGTTCGTCCGCAACAGGTTGCTCGACGAGGTGTACCTGCCGCTGATCGGCGACAACCTGGCCAAGCAGCTCGGCGCCGCCGGAGGGGACAAGCGGACCGACCAGATGGGCCTGCTGCTGCTCATCTCGCCGCCGGGCTACGGCAAGACGACGCTGATGGAGTACGTCGCCAGCCGGCTCGGCCTGGTCTTCGTCAAGGTGAACGGCCCGGCGCTCGGCCACGCCGTCACCTCGCTCGACCCGGCGGAGGCGCCCGACGCGACGGCCAGGCAGGAGGTCGAGAAGATCTCCTTCGCCCTGGAGACCGGCAACAACACACTGCTGTACCTGGACGACATCCAGCACACCTCGCCCGAGCTGCTGCAGAAGTTCATCTCGCTGTGCGACGCCCAGCGTCGGATCGAGGGCGTCTGGAACGGCCGCACCCGCACCTACGACCTGCGCGGCAAGCGGTTCGCGGTGTGCATGGCGGGCAATCCGTACACCGAGTCGGGGCAGCGCTTCCGCATCCCCGACATGCTCGCCAACCGCGCCGACGTCTGGAACCTCGGCGACGTGCTGTCGGGCAAGGACGAGCTGTTCGCGCTGAGCTACATCGACAACGCGCTCACCTCCAACCCGGTGCTCGCGCCGCTCTCCGCCCGTGATCGGGCCGACGTCGAGCTCCTGGTACGGCTGGCGCGCGGCGACCAGAGCGCCCGGCCGGACCAGCTCCGGCACCCGTACGCCAAGACCGAGCTGGACCAGATCCTCAGCGTGCTGCGCAAGCTGGTGCGGGTGCAGGAGGTCGTGCTGGCCAACAACCAGGCGTACATCGCCTCGGCCGGGCAGTCGGACGCCGCCCGCACAGAGCCGCCGTTCCGCCTGCAGGGCTCGTACCGGAACATGAACAAGCTGGCCGAGCGGATCGTGCCCGCCATGAACGAGGCCGAGCTGGAGGCGGTCATCGACGACCACTACCTCGGCGAGGCGCAGACCCTGACGAGCGACGCGGAGGCCAACCTGCTCAAGCTCGCCGAGCTGCGCGGCCGGCTGACCCCCGCCCAGGCCGCTCGCTGGAGCGACCTCAAGGCGGCCTACCTGCGCGCCAAGGCGCTCGGCGGCGCCGAGGACGACCCGATGACCAGGGCCGTGGGCGCCATCGGCCTGCTCGCGGACCGGGTGGGCGAGGTCGGCACGGCCATCAGGGAGAACACGACGGACTGACTCGCGTCACCACGGGTCACCGCGGCGAGGTCAGCTGTGTCGTGCACTCTCGCTGGATGGCCGTGGCCCGGGTGAGGAAGTCGAGGATCAGCTCCAACTGCTCGTCCGAGTAGCCGGCGTAGAGCTCGGACAGCCCGGTCACCAGCGGCTCGAAGACCTCGGCGCCGCCGGCCAGCGCCTCGTGGTTGACCTCGACGATCACCCGCCGCCGGTCCTTGGTGTCGCGGGTGCGGCGCACCAGCCACTTGCTCTCCAACCGGTCGATCAGCCCGCTCACCGAGGCGGGCGCGAGGCCGGTGTGCTGCGCCAGCTCCCCCGCCGTCAGCGGGCCCAGCCGTTGCAGGAGGTCGAGCGCCTTCTCCTCGGTCATCCCCACCCCCAGCAGCTCGCCGACGGCGCTGTGGAACATCACGGCGGCGTTGCTGTTGTCCCGCCCGGCCACGAACAGGGCTTCGAGCAAATTCTTTCGGTGTTCCGAAATATCTCTGGACACAGCCCTCCCTCCCGGCATATATTTCGTTCGACCGAACGAAAGGTTATCACCATGAAAGCTCTGATCATAGGATGCGGCATCGGCGGCCCCGCCACCGCGATGGCCCTGCGCGAGGCCGGTTTCGACGCCGAGATCTTCGAGGCCTACCCGGACACGGCCGAGAGTGTCGGCTCGTTTCTCAACGTCGCCTCGAACGGCTTGGACGCCCTGCGCGTACTGGGTGCGCACCGCCGGGTGCTGTCCGCCGGCATCCCCACCCCGCGGATGGTCATGTGGAGCGGCTCCGGCAAGCGCCTCGGCGAAGTGGCCAACGGCCTGGCCCTGGACGACGGCACGGTGAGCCACACGATCCTGCGCGCCGACCTCTACCGCGTCGTCCGCGACGAGGCCCTCTCCCGTGGCATCAAGATCTCGTACAGCAAGCGCCTGGTCTCCTTCGACGACACGGGCGACCAGGTGACGGCCCGTTTCGAGGACGGCACGGAGGAGACGGGCGACATACTGATCGCCGCCGACGGCGTCCACTCGCGGACCCGCGCCCAGCTCGACCCGAGCGCCCCGAAGCCGCGCTACAGCGGCCTCTACAGCTTCGGCGGACTCATCCACGACCCGAAGTTCACCGGCGAGCCGGGCGTCTACAACATGGTCTTCGGCAAGCGCGCCTTCTTCGGCTATACCGTGGCCGCCTCCGGCGAGACCTGGTGGTTCGCCAACCTGCCCCGCGAGCTGGGCGACGTTCCCGCGGACTGGAAGCCGGTGCTGGTTGCGGCGTTCCGGGACGACGCGAACTTCTCCGCCGAGGTGATCGAGCGGAGCGAGGTGGCGCTGGCGCTACCGATTCACGACCTGCCGCCCCTGCCGACCTGGCACAAGGGACGGGTGGTGCTCACCGGCGACGCCGCGCACGCCACCTCGCCGAGCGCCGGGCAGGGCGCCTCGCTGGCCATCGAGGACGCCGTCGTGCTGGCCAAGTGTCTGCGTGAGACCAAGGACCACCGGGCGGCGTTCGAGCGGTTCGAGAGTGAGCGGCGCGGGCGGGTGGAGAAGGTCGTCGCCTATTCGCGGACGATCAGCAACAACAAGGCCGCGGGCCCGGTCGCCCGGGTGTTCCGCGACCTGATGATGCCGATCTTCCTGAAGAAGCTGGCCAGCCAGGAGTCACTGTCCTGGATGTACCGCCACCAGGTCAGCCTGTGACACCGTCTCCGCTCTGGCGGGGAGCAGCGGCAGGCGCACGTCGGGGGTCGGGATCAGGCCCCTGGCGTGCAGGACGCCCTTGATGACGGTCGGGTTCGGCTCGGCGAACAGCGCGGCCGACAGCCGGGCGAGCCGATGACCCAGCGCCCGGGCCCTGGCCACGTCACCCGCGCGCCACGCCGCCGCCAGCTCGACGAACCGGTCGGTGGCCAGGTGCGCCGAGGCCAGGATGCCGCCCGCGGCGCCCAGCGCCAGCAGCGGCGAGATGAACAGGTCGTCGCCCCCGAGCACCTTGAACCCCTCGGGCAGGTCCCCGAGCAGGTCAACGGCGTCCTGGTCGATCCCGCCCGTCGCGTACTTCACTCCGGCGATCATCGGGTGCCCACCCAGGTGGCGCAGGGTCGCGGCACTGACGGCCTGCCCGGTCCGATAGGGAATGTGGTACATCACCAGCGGCACCGGCGTCTGCTCCGCCAACGCCTCGAAGTGCGCGATGACACCGCGCTCCGAAGGACGCAGGAAGTACGGCACGGTCAGCAGCGCGGCGGAGACTCCCGAAGGCAGCTCCTTCAACGCCGCGGCCGTTGAGCGTGTGTCGTTGCCGGTGATGCCGACGGTCAGCGGCACCTCGCGTTCCGCGCAGACCGCGACGCAGACCTCGATCACCCGAGCCCGCTCGGCGGGCGTCAGCGCCGCGACCTCTCCGGTGGTGCCCAGCGCGACCAGCCCGGCGGCGCCCTGGTCGAGCACGTGGCGGGCGAGCTTGTCGATCGCCTCGACGGCCACCTCACCCTCCTGGGTGAACGGCGTGACCAGCGGCACATGGATTCCTGTCAACATGCTCTCAGCCTGGCTTGGATCAATACGTTAGGTCCAGCGCGGATTTCTGCTGACGAGCTTAAGCTTGTCTGATGCTCGACCCTCGCAAGCTCCACCTCCTGCGTGAACTCGCCCAGCGCGGCACCATCGCCGCCGTCGCCGAGGCGCTCAGCTTCACCCCGTCGGCGGTCTCCCAGCAGCTCAGCGCCCTGGAACGGGAGGCGGGCGTACCGCTGCTGGAGCGTACGGGCCGGACGGTCACCCTGACACCCGCCGGCCATCTGCTCGTCGAGCACGCGCAGGACGTACTCGAACAGCTGGAAAGGGCGTCCGCGGCGCTCGCCGCGGTGCGCGGCGGCCCGTCGGGGCCGCTGCGGATCGGCGCGTTCCCCACGGCGGCCCGCGTGCTGCTGCCGCCCGCGCTCGCCGAGCTGTCCCGCGCGCATCCGGGGCTGCGGCCGATGGTCTCCGAGATCGACCCCGCCGACGTGTCCGCCGCGCTGCGGGCGGGCGAGCTGGACGTCGCGCTCGTGCACGAGTACGACTTCGTCCCCCCGGTCACGGACGCGTCGCTGGAGACGGAGCCGCTGTTCGGGGAGCAGATGTACCTCACGGACCGGGCCACGATCGCCGACGCGCGCGATGACGCCTGGATCGTCGGCAAGCCGGGGACCCTGTGCCACGCGATGGCGATCCGGGCCTGCCAGGCGGCCGGTTTCGAGCCGCGGGTCCGTCACCGGATCGACGACTTCGACACCGTGCTCGCCTTCGTCGCCGCCGGTCAGGGCGTGGCGCTCGTCCCACGCCTGGCCGCGCTGGCGCCGCCGCACGGGGTGACGCTGACCGGACTGCCGCTCAGCCGCCGCACCCTGGCCGCCTTTCGCAGGGGGTACGGGGAGCACCCCGCGATCAAGGCGGCCGTCGCGGCCTTCCACACAGCGATCACCCACCTCCCACTCTGAGCGGCCGTCACCCGCCCCCTCTTCTGAGCGGGCCTCCTACGTCCTTCTGAGCGGACCCCCTGCGTCGCCGAGTAGACCCCTGGCCAGGTCGCCCAGAGTGGCGGCGACCCTGGCCGACTCCCCGGCGAGCAGCAGGCTGCCGATCGGCTCTGTGTGCAGCGTGCCGAGCAGGACGTGCCCGGCCAGGTCGGCGTCGACATCCGGCCGCGCCTCGGCGATCAGGGTCGAGACGTGCTGGTGCCACGCCACGTAGATCGGGTTGGCCAGCCGCGTCCCGCCCCCGGCCTTCTGGGTCAGCCGGGCGTGCTCGTGCGCGGCGATCAGTCCCGCGTTTCGGGTGGCCATCGCGACCACCGCGTCCAGGAAGGCCACCAGCCGTTCGCCGGCCGGCGCGCCCGGCCCCAGCGGCGGCGGCCCGTCCACGACGGCCTGCTCCAACGCGTGCGCCCGCTCCGACATCAGCTCCTGCATGAGCCCGACGCGGCTGCCGAACCGGTGGAACACCGTCCCCTTGCCCACCCCCGCCGCGACGGCGACCCGCTCGACGGAGACCTCCTCCGGCGGATGCTCCCGCAGCAGCTCCTCGGCGGCCGCCAGGATCGCCCGCCTGTTGCGTGCCGCGTCGGCCCGCTCCCGCCGTTCCATCGGATCATTGTCCCCCATAGACAAACTTGACCGCTGGTCCATATATTAACTGGACCACAGGTTCACTTACGAGGAGTGTGTCCCATGCGCGCGATCGTTGTCCACGAACTGGGCGGTCCCGAGGTGCTCAAGGCCGAGGACTGGCCGGAGCCGAAGGCGGGAGAAGGGCAACTGGTCATCCGTTCGCAGGCCATCGGCGTCAGCTACGCCGAGACCCAGCTGCGGGCGGGCACGATGCCGATGCCGGTGCCAGTGCCCCTGCCCGCGGTGTTCGGCGCCGAGGTGGCCGGGGTGGTCACCGAGGTCGGGGCCGGAGTCGACGAGGCCCTGCTGGGCACCACGGTCGCCGCCGTGACCGGCGGGGTCGGCTCCTACGCCGAGTACGTGGCGGTGCAGGCGTCACTGAGCTGCCCGGTGCCCGACGGTGTGTCGCCGGTCGACGCCGTCGCCGCCGCCGCGCCGGGCGCCATCGCGCTGGCGCTGCTGCACCGGGCCGGGCTCAAGGGCGGGGAGACCGTCTTGGTGGAGGCCGGGGCGAGCTCCGTCGGGACGTACTTGCTGCGCCACGCCAAGGAGTTCGGCGCGGAACGGGTGATCGCCACCGCGGGCGCCGAGCCGAAGCGGGAGCGAGCCCGGCAGATGGGGGCCGACGAGGTCATCGACCACCGGGAGCCGGACTGGCCCGGCCAGTTGCCCGACGTGGACGTGGTCTTCGACTCGATCGGCGGGCCGTCGGCCAGGCAGGTGCTCGATCACCTCACGCCCGGCTCTGGACGCATGCTCTGCTACGGCCTGCTGAGCGGCGCGCCCGCCGCGGTGGGCGCCGCCGATCTGCTTGCCAGCGGTGTGACGGTCATCGGATGCGGCGGGCCCGCGTGGGGCGCCGGGGTGTTCAGCGTCAGCTACCCGGAGATGCTGGCCAGGGTGGCCGACGGACGCAGCCGCGCGTACGTCGAGGCCACCCTGCCGCTGGAGTCGGCCGCCGAGGCCCACCGCCGCCTGGAAGGCCGCACGGCACTGGGCAGGCTGATCCTGACACCCTGACGCTCAAACCGGTCAAACGGGTCAGACGGGTCGGGCCCTCGGAGGACCACTGTCGGCCAGGTCCCTCCGAGGGCCGCTGAGGGTCAGGGCCGCTCGGAGAACCACCGAGGGTCAGGCCCGGGGTCAGACCCCCTCGAGGACCGCGTCGAGCACGGCCGCGGAGCTGAGCTGTTCGAGGTTGTACTCGCCCGCCGTCACGGCCACGACCAGCCCGCGCTCGGGTGCCACGTGGATCACCTGGCCTCCGTTGCCATGTGCGGCGATCGAGGGGCGCTCGCCGGTGCCGACGTACCACTGGTAGCTGTAGTGGGACCTGTCGTCGATCTTCACCCGGGGTCGCGACAGCTCCTCGATCCAGCTCCGCGGCACGATCCCACGCCCGCCGTCGAGCACGAGCGTGCCGATGGCGGCCAGGTCGCGCGGCGTCAGCCGCAGGCCCGCCGCCGCCATCTCGTCCCCGTCGTCACCCTGCGACCACTCGAACGCGCCGATGCCCAGCGGCTCGAACAGCGCGTTCCTGGCGAACTCGGCGAGCGACCGGCCGGTCCCCTTGACGATGATCCGCCCGATCAGCGCAGTCGCTCCGCCGGAGTAAATCCGCCGCCGCCCCGGCTCCTCCACGATGGGCCGCTCCAGCACGAAGCGGTAGCGGTCGGGCGCGTACTCCATCGCGAGCTCGCTGTTGGCGGTGCTGGTGTACGGAACGCTCTCGTCCCACTCCATGCCGAGCGTCATCGTCAGGGCATGCTCGATGGTGAGGCGGGCCCGCTGGGGATCAGCCGCAAGATCCTGATATTCCGGGAATTGCGCGAGTAATCCCTCCGCCGGGGGCGCCACCAGCTTCTCGGCCAACGCGATGCCGTACAGGAGCGAGACCACACTCTTGGTGACGGATCGGACGTCGTGCAGCGTGTCCGGCCCGAACGTGACGTGCCCGAGGGGTTCGTTGAGCTTGACGTCCTGGCCCGCGCCGTAGCGTTCGAGGATGATCTGCCCGTTCTCGACGACCACGAGCCCGTGCAGATTCGGCGCCTTGCCCTCCCGTAGGACGGCGTCCACTCGATCCGCCAATGCCATGACGACCTCCTCTTCGCTGGGGCTTCCCGGTCTATGACCTGACACCGTGTGAGAGTCAACCGCGCTCATGGTGCCAGACCGTCCAGGACCTCACCCCCAACGAGCCGTCCGCTCACGGCTCGGAAACTATGATCGCGTCATAGTTTGATCGGATCATAGTTTTGGCGCTCTGTGATCGTTCCGGACTGCCAGGCACCTTCCAACGCAGTCGAGCCGTCTGCTCGCTTCAGCGGCGAGCAGACGGCTCGAGAGAGTGGGAGCCGGAACCGCGCCGGGCGCCAGGTCAGGCCCGGAGCGGTTCCGTCGGGGTCGCGGTTCGGACCGTCACCAGGGACGATGGACCCGCGCCCGTGCTCATCTCACAGCGGAGTTACCTCGTGGCGATCGCCCACGCGCGCTCGGATCCGCGCGCCGAGTCGCGCTCCGACGATGCCATCCAACCGCTCCAGCCGGCGGTACGGATGCCGTTCCAGGCGGTGGACTGAGAAGAGGACTGGGCCGGCTTGCAGTCCTCGGCGCGGCCGGTGTTCACGGCGATGGCGACCGAGGGCCGGACCGCGGTCGACACGGAAGCCCAGGCCGTACCCACGATGGAGGGGCGGACCGTGATCGCGTTGGCGGTCCAGGCCGTACCCACGACGGCGGGACGGACCGTGGCCGTCGTGTTGGCGGCCCAGGTCGTGCTCACGTTCACCGGACGGACCGTGGTCGTGTTAGCGGCCCAGAGCGTGCCCACGATGACGGGACGGATGGTGGTCGTCGTGTTGGCGGCCCAGGTCGTGCTCACGTTCGCCGGCCGGACGGTGGTCGTGCTGGAGGGGCAGGCCATGGTCACCACGGCGGGGCACGCCGAGCTAACGGCGGCCGGCCGAACCGGAGCCTGCAGAACCGGAGCCTGCTGGACCGGGGCCTGCTGGACCGGGGCCTGCTGGACCGGGGCCTGCTGGATCGGAGCCTGCTGGATCGGAGCCTGCTGGACCGTGGTCACCGCGGCGGGGCAGGCCGTGCTGCTAGTGGCGGACGGCCGGACCGTGGCCACCGCGGCGGCGCAGGGCGAGCTGGTCGTGGCGGAGGGCCGGACCGTGGTCACCTCGATCGGGCGGACCGTGGTCACCTCCACCGGGCGGACGCTGCTCACCGCGGCGGCGCAGGGCGTGCCGGCCGTGGCGATGGGCCGGACCATGGTCACCGCGGCGGCGCAGGGCGAGCTGGTCGTGGCGGACGGCCGGACCGTGGTCACCGAGTCGGGGCAGGCCACGCTCACCTTGGCGGGGCAGGCCGCGTTCGCGGTGGAGGCGGCCGTGGGGGCGGTGCGGACGCCGGTCAGGCTGGAGCGGCTGAGGTCGAACGTGCCTGCCTGGACACCGCGCCAGTAGTCGGTGGCGAAGAAGTGGCCTTCTGCCTTGTCGTTCCGCGCCCCGATCGCACTGCTCGGGGAGCTGGTGAAGCCGCTGTCGAACTCGTCGTCGGCGACCGCTGGCCCCGCCACCAGCAGAAGGCCGGAGGCGGTTAGAGCTAGAGCGGTGATCGCGTGCTTGTACAAGGTCTGTCCCCCAGAAATGGATGCGCTGTTGTTTCGGCCCGCTGGAGCTTACCCCCCAACAATGGAGCATCTATCTCCCAGAACGATCTGGATTTCTTTACACTCGAGGATTTTAACCAGTGGGACGATCTGCCATTTCCCGCAATTACTTTTAGATCCCAGATCTTTCTCCAAGTCACCGTACTTACGAGTAATCGACGGCAATTCGGGCAGTCGGCTGAGAATTTCCTCAGCGTTTCTCAGGGATGGCTCAGCCGCCGCGGAGCAGGCTGGTGACCATGGACCGACTGCTGAACTCCCCCGCCATCGCCCAAGGACTGCGCAAGGTCGAAGCCAGGATCCGCCGTCTCAGCGGATCGTCCACACTGCCGGGTATCAACGCGGGCGCCGAGCGGATCATCAGCGCCGGCGGGAAGCGGCTGCGCCCCGCCATGACCCTGGCCACGGCGATCGCCTTGGGCAAGCAGCCCGACCGCAGGGTGATCACGGCCGCGGCGTGTGTGGAGTTGATTCACGCCGGTTCCCTCGTACACGACGATCTGATGGACAACGCCACCGAGCGGCGCGGCACCCGAACGCTGAACGCCGAGCTCGGCGCCGGCAAGGCTCTGGTGATCGGCGACTTCATGCTGGCCAGGGCGGGTTTGGCGGCCATCACGGCCGTGTCGAGACCGGTGGCCGAGGTGCTGGCCGCGACCGTCGTCGAACTGGCGGAGGGCCAGTATCTGGAGACCACCGACCTGTTCGACCCGCACCGGACCGTGGAGAGCGCGCTGCGATCCGTCACCGGTAAGACCGCCGCGCTGTTCCGGGCCGGGTGCCTGGTGGCCGCCGTGTGCGCGGGCGCCTCGCCGGAGGACCGGGCCAGGATGGCGGCGTACGGCGAGCGGTTCGGGCTGATCTTCCAGGTGCTCGACGACCTGCTCGACCTGACCGCCTCCAGCCGGCAACTCGGCAAACCCGCGGGCAACGACCTGCGCCAGGGCGTCTACAGCCTGCCCCTGCTGATGGCCGGCGAGGACGTGTCGGAATTGCTGGGCAGGAATATGACCGACGACCAGGTGGCGGAAGTCCTGCGTCGGCTGCGTGCCGGTGACATGGTGCACAAAACTCTGGAATACTGCCGCGGGCTGGCCGCCGACGCGCTCGCCGCCCTGCCGGTGATTAACGATTCCGAAACAGCCGGCATCCTGTACGCCTTGCCCACGGCATACATCGAGCAGGTTTCGCAAATAACTCTCCTGGCCACCGTTAATTGAGATTCATTGAAATGATTAGCGGTCGCCCACCGGCACGCCGCGACGCCCGCCAAATGGGCCCGGTGGACGAGCGCGGCTGACAGGCCCGGTGAACGGCTCGCAAACGTTCTGCAAGGCCGACCCGCTAGGTTTCGGCAGATGAAGGCCCGCATCACCCAGATCTCCACGTACCTTCCCGCAGCCACGCTGACCAGCGACGAGGTCGAGCGACGCATCGAGGGCTACCGGCCGCCGACCGGGATCATCGAGCGGATGACCGGCATCGAGCGCCGCCACGTGGCCGCCGACGATCAGCAGGCCTCGGACCTGGCCGTCGAGGCCGCCAAGGGGCTGGCGGCCGACGTCGATCTGCTGATCTTCGCCTCGGCCTCGCAGGACCTGGTCGAGCCCGCGACCGCGCACATCGTGGCCGCCAAGCTCGGCCTGTCGTGCCCGGTGTTCGACGTCAAGAACGCCTGCAACAGCCTGCTCAACGGGATCCAGGTGGCCGAGGGCCTGATCGTCTCCGGGTCGTACCGCAGGGTGCTGGTGTGCTCGGGCGAGACGCCGTCGCGGGCGATCCGCTGGCGGGTGCGGGATCGGGCGCAGTTCGTGGACGCGTTCGCGGGATACACGCTGTCGGACGCGGGCGCGGCGGTGCTCGTGGAGGCCGACCCGCTCCGTGGCATCTTTTATCGCGATTTTTCGGCGGATAGTACGGCGTGGGGTATCGGCACCCTTCCGGGTGGTGGGTCCATGCATCCGCGCGACCCGGAGTACTCCTACTTCCGCGGCGACGGTCGCCGGCTGAAGGAGGCGTTCCAGCTCGTCGGCCCCGACCTCTTCCTCAACGCCCTCAAACGCACCGGCCTGACCTGGGATGATTTCGCGGTGATCGCGGTGCATCAGGTGGCGTTGCCGTACCTGAACGTACTGTCGCGAGCGCTCGACCTCCCCGAGGACCGGCTGGTGATCACGCTGCCCGAGCACGGAAACTGTGCGTCGGTCACGCTCCCGCTCCAACTCGCCCACGCCCGCAGCGGCGACCGCGTGGCGCTGCTCGGCCTCGGCGGCGGCATCAGCCTGGGCATCATGCTGGCGGATTTGTGAACAGCCACGACGATCCGCCCGAGCGCCACGAGCGGCCTGTCCGGCGTCGGCGGCGGCACGAGACGCGTCTCTACCTCGCCGCCCACCCCTTCGCCTACCCGCTGATGCGCCTGCTGGCCCGGCTGGGTCCGGTGGTGCGGGTGCCGGGTCTGGGTGTGGTGGTGAACGACGCGGCCCTGGTCCGGCGCGTGCTCATGGACGGCCGCTTCCGCAAGGACGGCCCCGGCTCGCCCGGTGATCTGTGGACGCCCGTGCTCGGCCCGTCGGTGCTGCTCAACATGGAGGGCGAGCCGCACGCCGCGCTCCGCGCCAAGCTGGCGCCGCTGTTCACGCCGTCGTCCGTCGCCACGCTGGTCGCCGACGTGCTGGCCGGCCCGCTGGACGATCTCCGTGTACGCCTGGCGAAAGGCGACACGGTCGACCTGGTGGACGAGATGCGGCTGCTGGCCGGGGCGGTGATCTGCCGGGTGATCGGACTCGGCGAGGTGCCGGCCGCCAGGGCCAGGCGGTTGTTCGCCGATGGGGAGCGGGTGGTGTCGATGGTCTCGCTGCGTACCAGGGGACTGAACGCCCGCCAGCTCACCGTGGCCCGCGAGGTGCTCGACGGGATCGGCGACATAGCGCAGGCCGCCTACGACGCGGGGGATCCCGCCACGGTGATGGGCCGGATGCGCGAGCTCGGGCTGTCGGCGGCGGAGGCCCGCGGGGCGGCCGGGGCGTTCTTCCTCACCGGGACGGAGACGGTCGCCACGTTCGTACCCAGGCTGGTCGCGTTGCTGCACGACCACGACGCCTTCGGCGCCGACCTGGATCTGGCGATCGAGGAGGCGATGCGGATCACCACACCGACTCCGGTCATGCTGCGTTCCGTCGCCGAGCCCGTACGCCTGGGCAAGGTCCTGGCCCGGCCCGGTGACCGCGTGGTGATCGTGACGCACAACTGCGCCCGCGCGTACGGCCCGTTCGACCCGTCTCGCCCGCACCCGCCCGAGCTGCGCCGCCTGTGGTTCGGCGCCGGGCCGCACTTCTGCATCGGCTATCCGCTGGCGCTGGCCGAGATCCGCGCGGTGGCCGGGGTCGTGCTCGCCCGCCCGGTCAAGGTGGTGGCGCGGCGGGCCGCCAGGGGCGTGCTCCTCCCGACCTACAAGCACCTGCTGATCAGGGCCGCATGAGGGTCGGGGTGACCGGGGCGTCCGGTTTCGTGGGTGGCGCGGTCTGCCGGGCGGCCGTGGCCAGGGGCTGGCAGGTGTACGGCTTCGGGCGCCGGCCCGCGGAGATCCCCGGAGTGACGTACCAGACGTGGGACCTGACCGGCGACGAGCGTCCAGAGCCGGACCTCGACGCGCTGATCCACTGCGCGGGGAGTGTCACCGACTGGGGCCCGCCGGCCGGGATCTGGCGGGCCAACCACACCGGAACCGCGAACGCCATGGCCGCCTTCCCGCACGCCCGGTTCGTGCACGTCAGCACGGCCAGCGTGTACGACCCGCGACGGCCGACGATCATGGCCCGCGAGCACGAGGCCCCGGTGAGCCGGTACGTCAACGCCTACGGCGCGTCCAAGGCGGCGGCCGAACGCCTGGTCGAGGGACGGGCGGTGATCCTGCGCCCGCACGCCGTCTACGGTCCGGGCGACACCACGCTGCTCCCCCGGGTGCTGCGGGCGGTCAGAGGCCGCAGACTGGTCGCGGTCGGCGACGGGCGGCAGCTTGTCAGCCTGACGTCGGTGTCCAACCTGGCCATGGCCTGCCTGCTGGCCGTCACGGGTCCGCTCGGGACGTACAACGTGACCGACGCCGAGCCGGTCGTCCTGGACGACGCGCTCCGGGCCGTACTGAGGGAGAAGGGCATCGACGCGACCCCGCTCTACCTGCCCCGGCATCTCGCCCACGGCCTGGCCGCGATTTCCGAGAAGCTCGCCCGAGAACCGCGCCTGACCCGCTACGCCGTCGGCCATCTGGCCGTCGAGCGCACGCTGGACATCACCGCGGCCCGCGAGCGACTGGGCTACGCGCCGTCGCCGACGTCTTTCACGGGCGCCGCATCCTGGTGAACCCGCCCTACCTCCGGCACCGCCGACACCACCGCGCCTTCACCGTCGGCTGAGCGCGACTCACTATCGGCCGAGCGCGACTCAACACCGTCCGGACCTGGTTTGCGGGCCTCCAGCATCTCCGACTTGAACCACGGCCCGCCGTACCAGAACCGCCACCCCAGATCGCGCCTGCGCACATCGACCACGCCGAGCTCACGCAGCACGTCCTCGTAGCGCGACGTGTGCTGGAAATCGGCGATCAGCATCAGCCCGCCCGGACGCAGCACCCGATGCGCCTCCTTGACGGCCTGGTCGCGGCCTTCGGCGGTCGGAATGTTGTGAATGGCCAGGCTGGACACGATCACGTCGAACCGCCCGTCCTCGAACGGCAGCTCGCGCATATCCCCCGTGACCAGATCGACCCGGTCCGACACCCCTTCGGCCTCGGCGTTGGCCCTGGTGACGCTCTCGGCGTTGCCCGACTGGTCCTTGCCGCTCCACAAGTCGATGCCGGTGGCCCGGCCGCCGCGCAGCCGCTGGGCCGCGAGCAGCAGCACCATCCCGCGCCCGCAGCCGAGGTCGAGCACCTGCTCGTCGCCCTCGATCCGGCCGAGCTCCTCGCCCCACACGACGAACTTCCCCCGCCGGGTCGTGTAGAGGTAACTCCCCGCGCTGGCCAGCGTGTAGAGCGCGCCGAGCAGGAACGCGATCCCAGCCGCCGGTACGTCGAAGGCGAAGGAGACCGCTACCAGGGCCAGCTGCACCACCGCCCCGAAGAAGAGTCCGGCGAGGGCCCATGGTGCGTCGAATCCATAGCTTCCGCGTCTCACACACACGTTATATCTCAAGATGGACTTCACCGAAACTTGCCGCGACACTGCCTTTTCACCAAATCGCCCGCCTCCAAACCGTTACTAACCTTGGCCATAGTTCGTAGAACGAGGGGTTGACCAGGGATGACAGTCAGAACACGCGGGTTCGGCCTCGGCTTCAGCATCGCGCTCACCCTGGCCTCAGCCCTGCTGTGGGGGGTGGCCCACCTGGCCGCCGACCGCCGGAAGACCGGCTTCGCCCTCATGGTGACGTACGTGCTGATGCTCGCGTCGATCCTCACCGTGCTCACCGTGTTCAGCAGCAGGCTGCTCTCGCTGGCCGTCCAGCCCGCCTGGCTCACCGCTCTCACCATCATGGTGGCCACGCTCGGGGTCGTCTGGACGGGCGTGATCATCTGGTCGTACCTACTCGTACGTCCGGCGCCCGCGAACCGCGTGGGCCGCGCGGTGACCACCGTCCTGACCATCGCCCTGTGCGGGCTCATCCTGGCCCCGGCCGTGTACGCGGCCCGCGTGGCCTACGTGTCGCGGGACGTGGTCAACACCCTGTTCACCGCCAACGTCTCCCCCATCGTGTCGCAGGACCCGTGGAACGGCGCGAGGCGGATCAACCTCCTGCTCCTCGGCGGCGACGCCGCCCCCGGCCGTCCCGGTGTGCGTACCGACAGCATCACCGTGGCCAGCGTCGACGTCGCCACCGGAGCGACGACCCTGCTCGGCCTGCCGCGCAACCTGCAGCGGGTACGACTTCCGGAAGGCCCGCCCAGGGACCGCTTCCCTGACGGCTTCACCGGCGCGGGCCCCGACACTCCCGGCCTGCTCAACGAGATCTTCCAGTACGCCGAGGACTATCCCGAGATGGAGCCGGGCGTACGCAAGGGGCAGCGCGGCCCGGCCCTGCTCAAGAAGACGATCAGCGAAATTCTCGGCATCCCCGTCACTTACTACGCCCTGGTGGATATGAGGGGTTTCGCGCAGATCATCGATGCGATGGGCGGGGTGACGGTCACCATCAAGGACCCGATCGTCTACGGCAAGTACCGCGAGGGCCTGTTGAGCCCCGGCACCCGCAAGCTCTCGGGCCAGGAAGCGCTCTGGTTCGGCCGCTCGCGTACGGACAGCGACGACTACGTGCGCATGGGCCGCCAGAAATGCCTGCTCAACGCCGTCGCCAAGCAGGCCGACCCGGTGACCGTGCTGAACAGCTTCGAGAAGCTGGCCGTGGCGACGAAGCGCGCGATCTCCACTGACATCCCGCAGAACGTCCTGCCCGACCTGGTGGACCTGGCGCAGAAGGTGAAGGAGCACAAGATCAGGAGCCTGAACTTCGTACCGCCGCTGATCGACACCGTCTACCCCGACTGGACCCTGATCAGGCACAAGGTCTCCCAGGCCCTGTCCGAGCAGAGCTCGCCCACCCAGCACCCGCAGGCCGCCCCGCAGACGGGCAGCCCGGAGAACCCGATCACCCTCGACTCGGCCTGCCGTTAGCGGCCCGCCGTCAGGCGCGTCTGAGCAGCAGCGTCACGAACCCGAGCAGGTCACGGTATCCGTCGAGCCACATCTTCCGGTGCTCCAGCGCCGCGGCCATCGCGGCGTCACCGTCGTCGCCGGGATGCCGCAGCGCCCAGTCGATGAGCGTCCCGGTCCACGACCACTCGTAGTCGTACCACTCGCCCCGCTCGCTGACGTGGGCGTACACGGTGTGAAACCCGGCCGACTCGGCCTGTGCCACGGTGCCCGGCAGGTCCGCGTACTCGCCGATCTCCGCCTCGATCTCCCCGCCCGGCGGCCGCTCCCAGAACCCCTCACCCACCAGCGCCAGCCCGCCGGGAGCGAGCAGGCCGCCGATCGCCTCCATCGACGGCGTCAGCCCACCGAACGCGTGCGTGGCACCGACACACAGCACCAGGTCGTACGGCTCAGCTGCGGCAAAGTCGGTCGCGGAGCCATGATGCAGGGTCAGCCGGTCCGCCACCCCGGCCTCGGCCGCCATCCGGCGGGCGTCGGCGAAGCCCGCGTCGGACAGGTCCACACCGTCGGCGGTGGCATCGCCGTACAGCTCAAGAAGCCGAACGCTCCAGACCCCCGAGCCGCACCCCAGGTCCAGGATCCGCGCGCCGCTCGGCAGCTTGGCCCGGCGCAGCAAGCGGGTCAGGTTCGCCTCGCTTATCGGGGAGGCGATCGGGTGGTCGGCGTGCGCGATGTGGCTGATCAACTGTCTCTCCATATGGACAGATCCTAGTTATCCCCCTATGCCAACTTGACGTGTCGGGATCTGAAGAGTTTCATATGCACATAGCCGACTTATTAAGTAGGAAATAGGGAGTAGGGCATGAACGCTCGCAGGGTGCTAGCCGCTCTGGCCGCAACCGCACTCACCGCGCTCGTGGCGGCCTGCGGGAGCAGCGCCTCTCCCAGTGGCGCGGCGAAGGAGCTGCGCCTCGGCTACTTCCCGAACATCACCCACGCCACCGCCCTGGTCGGCGTCGAGAAGGGCTTCTACGCCAAGCACCTCGGCGTACCGGTGAAGACCAGCACGTTCAACGCCGGCCCGGCCGCGATCGAGGCGGTCTTCTCCGGCGCCGTCGACGCCACCTACATCGGCCCGAACCCGGCGATCAACGCCTGGGAGAAGTCCAAGGGCAAGGCCATCAACATCGTCGCGGGCGCCGCGTCCGGCGGTGTGTACCTGGTCGTCAAGCCCGGCATCAACTCGGCCGCGGACCTCAAGGGCAAGAAGATCGCCACGCCGCAGCTCGGCAACACCCAGGACGTCGCGCTGCGCTACTGGCTGGACAGCAAGGGGCTCAAAACCGACACCAAGGGCGGCGGCGACGTCCACATCGTGCCCCAGGAGAACGCGCAGACACTGCAGACGTTCGCGACCGGCGACATCGACGGCGCCTGGGTGCCCGAGCCGTTCGCCAGCCGCCTGGTCATCGAGAGCAAGGGCAAGATCCTTCAGGACGAGCGCGACCTCTGGCCGAACAAGCAGTTCGTGATCACCCACCTCATCGTCCGGCAGGACTGGGCCAAGGCCAACCCCGACCTGCTCAAGAAGCTGCTCGAGGCGCACGTCGAGGCCACCAAGTACATCAACGACGACCCCGCCGCGGCCGCGCAGACCGTCAACGCCGCGATCGAGAAGCTCACCCAGAAGCCGCTCAAGCCCGAGGTCCTGCAGAGCGCGTTCAAGAACATCACGTTCACGAACGACCCCATCGCCTCCTCCCTCACCGGCAGCGCGGACCACGCCGTCAAGGTCGGGCTGCTCAAGCCGGTGGACCTGAACGGCATCTACAACCTGAAGCCACTCAACGAGGTGCTGGCCGCGCAGGGCCAGCAGTCGATTTCGGACAGGTGACGCACATGACGACGCAGGTGGTCGATCGTACGGCCGCGGTCCGGCTGGAGGCCGTCTCCAAGGTCTACGGTCACGGCGGCAACGGGCTGCTCGCCCTCGACAAGGTCTCACTGTCGGTACGGCCCGGCGAGTTCGTCTGCCTCCTGGGCGCCTCCGGCTGTGGCAAGAGCACGCTGCTCTCGCTGGTCGCCGGGCTCGACCGGCCGACACAGGGGGAGATCTCCACGGCTGGGCGACAGGTCGCGATGATGTTCCAGGAGCCGGCGCTGTTCCCGTGGCTCACGGTCTCGGCCAACGTCGAGATGGCCTTCCGCGCCGACAACCTCGCCAAACACGACCGTCGTACGAGGGCGGCCGAGTTCCTTGAGATGGTGCATCTAGGCGGGTTCGGGAAGAAGCGCCCGCATGAGCTGTCCGGCGGGATGCGCCAGCGCGTCGCTCTGGCCCGCGCGCTCGCCCAGTCCTCCTCGTCCTCGTCCTCATCCTCATCCTCGTCCTCGTCCTCGTCGGAGAGCGGCGCGGTGCTGCTGATGGACGAGCCGTTCGGAGCGCTCGACGCGATGACCCGCGACCTGCTGCACGACGAGCTCGAGCGGATCTGGCGGGAACAGGCGCTGTCGGTCCTGTTCGTCACGCACAACGTCCGCGAGGCGGTCCGGCTCGGCGACCGGGTCGTGCTGCTCAGCAGCCGTCCCGGCAGCGTGGTCGAGGAGTTCCCGGTCGAGCTCGCCCGGCCTCGCCGCACCGACTCCGCGGAGGTCGCCGGGCTCGCCGCGAGGATCACCGACCGGCTGAAGGAAGAGGTGTTGCGCCATGGCCATTGATACGCACGCGCGCCAGATGGCCGGGCTCGACGCGCTGGAACTGGCCGGTGAGCAGCGCGCCGGAGTGGCGTCCCGGGTCTGGGCGAGGCTCTGGCCGATGCTGACCGCGGTCGCGCTGGTGCTGGTCGCCTGGGAGCTGGTCGTGCTGAGCGGCCGCTGGCCCGAGTACGTCTTCGCCGGACCGATCACCACCTTCCAGGACCTCGGGCACCGCCTCGGCGACCCCGAGTTCTACCAGGCCGTGGCGACCACCATGCGCCGAGCCGTCACCGGCTTCGCGCTGGCCGTGCTCGTGGGCCTGGTCATCGGCGCGGCCGTGTCGCGGGTGAAGGTGCTGCGGGCCGCCTTCGGGGCGCTGATCACCGGCCTGCAGACCATGCCGTCGATCGCCTGGTTCCCGTTCGCGATCCTGCTGTTCGGGCTGACCGAGAGCGCCATCACTTTTGTGGTGATCCTGGGTGCCGCCCCGTCGATCGCCAACGGCCTGATCACCGGTGTCGACTACACGCCTCCGCTGCTGCTGCGGGCCGGGCATGTGCTCGGGTTCCGGCGATTGCAGCTCTACCGGCACGTGATCCTGCCCGCGTCGCTGCCGTCGTTCCTGGCAGGGCTGAAGCAGGGATGGGCGTTCGCCTGGCGCTCACTGATGGCCGGCGAACTGCTCGTCATCATCGCGTACCAGTCGTCGCTCGGCGAGCAACTGGCGATCTCACGGGAACTGTCCGACTCGCCGGGACTGATCGGCACGATGATCGTGATCCTGGTGATCGGCATCGTGATCGACATGCTGTTCGAGGCCGCCGACAGCGCCCTACGCCGGCGCTGGGGCCTCAATCCGATGTGATGCGGGTCTCCGCGCGAACCGATTACGCGCTGCGGGCGGTCACCGAATTAGCGGCGGCACCGCCGGGGCCGGTGCCGGCCGAGCGCATCGCCTCGGCCCAGAACATCCCGCGCCGCTTCCTCGACAACATCCTGCTGCAACTCAGGAGGGCCGGGCTCATCCACAGCCTGCGCGGCCCTGAGGGCGGCTACTGGCTGGCCCGCCCGGCGGACGACATCACGCTCGCCGATGTGATCGCGGTCATCGAGGGCAAGCCGGAGTATCCGGCGCACGGCGGCTACCCGGGTGTCGCGGGCCCGCTGGCCGACGTCTGGAGCGCGCTGCGCGAACACGAGGAACGCCTGCTCACGGAGGTCACCTTCGCGCAGATCGTCTCCAGCGACTCCACCACCCGCCCCAGCACCCGCTAGTGCCGCAGCGCTGAAGATGCGATGCCTCAAGCACGTCTTATGCGGTGCTGGAGACGGCAGTCGATCTGTCGGCGATGTGATGCCTGGCGTTTCAGGGAATGCGCATATCAGGATTCGACTGCGACATGCACGTATCAATGCCCTGGTTGTAGGGCGTGTCTGGGTTGAACAGGGCGTACGAGTACGAACAGCAGGGATTGTGACATTCCCCCTCGGTCGGGTAGTCGGCACCAAACAGGGCCTCGACGCCGACCGCCTCGTACGGCCCCGACGGCAGCTTCGGCACCTTGTCGTAGAAGTTCACCAGCCGGAACGTCTGCACGCGCAGGCTGTTGTAGTAGTCCTTGAAATTCGACTCCCCGACCTTGGGGCTGGCCTGGTTGCAATGCAGGATCTTCGCGATGGGTATTCCCGCGAAGCAGGCCAGCGGAACGATCAGGGTCGCCAGGGTCGAACCGAGGCTGTGCCCGGTCACGATGAGCCTTGCGCCGCTCTCGGCGATCTGCGACAACTCGGCCGCGAAGGCGCCCTGGTCGAAACCGTTGAAGACGTCGTTGAACCCTTTCTCCACCTGGGTGTTCCTGATGGGCGTGCTTGTCGGCGGGTCATAGGGCACCAACTCGGTCTTGCCGTCCATGATGTAGTCGTCGTCCGTCTGGGACCCGCGAAAGGCCAGGAACACGGTGCTGCTGTCAGGCCCGTAAGCGAATATCGCGAAGGGTTCCGCGATCTTCTTGACGACCGGGGTGAAACTGCTCCAGAACGGGCCGCGGAATTTCCACTGGTCAAGCGGGAACGCCGGGCCGGTGACAGGGCAGCTATCCGAGGGCGTCCAGGAGAACGTGGGAGCACTCGGCTTGCCCGCGGCCTTCCATTGTTCACACATCTCGCAGGCTACGTTGACGACGAAAGAACAGGTTCGGGCGATGTCCAGGTCATAGCCGGGAGGAACCTTGAGTGGCATCTCGTTTCCGTTGGGCACCGGTGCTCCTTGATGATGTCGGGACGGTCGACTGCGATCGCCGTGAACCTAACCACCCCGGTTCAGGGCTACTCATGAGTGCATAGGTTTTGGGCTTATCCATGCCATGTCCATCCAGACCGGCGACCCGATAGGTGTACAAGGTCGGACAGGTCAGCCAGACAGCTCCCACAACTGGATGATCTTGTCTTCCGCGATGGTGGCGAACAGGTGCCCGTCGGGGCTGAAGGCCGCCGCGGTGGACCACTGGCCGTGCGGGATCCGCAGGATCTCCCATACCTCCCTACCGTCCCCGACGTCCCAGAGCCGGACGTCGGAACCGTAGCCAGCGGCGGCCAGCAGGGTGCCATCAGGGCTGAACGCGACGCGCCGGGCCTGCTCGCGCAGCGTGACGAGGGCCGCGCCGGAGCCGGCGTCCCAGACGCGGGTGGCGTCGGAGCCCGCGGTGGCCAGCAGGGTGCCGTCAGGGCTGAACGCCACGTCACGCGTCCACGAGAACAGTTCGGTATCCGATTCGTGCAGCCGCAGCAGCGCTATGCCGGTCTCCGAGTCCCAGATCTCCGCCTCCCAGGTCCGGTCGCGTCCCCAGGAGCTGGAGGAGGCGGTGGCCAGGCGGGTTCCGTCGGGGCTGAAGGCGAGGCCGGGAGGGCCGCCGAGGTGCGCGATGCGCAGGAGTTCGGTGCCGTCCGTCACGTCCCAGATGCGAGTGGCGGCCTCGGTGTCGCTGACGGCCAGGCGGGCGCTGTCAGGGCTGAAGGCCATCGCCTGTACGCCGCCGTCGTTGTCGAGCTCCACGAGCTCGGCGCCGGTGGCGAGGTCGGCGATCCAGATCTTGCCGGCGGTGGCGTCGAAGTCCCTGAGGCCCAGGCGTTCCCTGGTGAAGGCGATCAGCCGGCCGTCGGGACTGATCGCCGCTATCGGTCCCGTGTCCAGCAGGCGGGCGATCAGGCGGCCGCTGTGACGGAAGACGCGCTCGGGGCTGCCGGTCAGGTCCGCCAGCGTGGTCGTGCCCTCGCCGGTCCAGGTCAGGCGGGTGCCGTCCGGGCTGAACGCGAGGTTGTGGACCTTTCGAGGGGTCTCGATCGTACGCAAGGGCACGGGGGTGACCACCCGACCGGCGCGGTGGGGCACGGGCGGACGGGGAGTGATGGCCTGCCGGGGGGCGGTAACCGGCGTCCCACGCCCGGCGAGATGGTCATGGAACTCGGCGTGCCGGAACTGGTAGAGCGGCCCGACCGCACGCAGCAGCCCGAGGCGGTGCGCGTCGTCCAGGAACGCCATCAACCGCCGCGGCAGCCGCCCCCGCCGGGCCAGGCGGAAGGCGGCCAGCTCGTAGACCGGCCAGGCGTGATGCTGCCCTGACACGAGCCCGGACGTCATGCCGGCCATGGCCGCGACCAGGGTCGCGACCGCCATCTCGCCCGCGGATCCGCCCGTCGCCCAGATCAGGGCCGCGCCGATGACCGCGCCGAGCGTTCCTCCGGCGAGCAGCCGTACGCGGTTGAGCCTGCGGTCCGCGCGCCAGCTCGTGAGCGGCGTGCTGGCCTGCCCGTCCATCACCGGAATCTCGGCCCACTCGGCCACCGCGTCCGTCATGAAGACGAGGAGCATCCCCGGCCCGAACACCACCGCCACGGCGAAGGCCCCCACCAGCCCGTCTGTGACCGCGTCGCCCGCGACGAGATTGACCACCGCCTGCACGACGCCGCCCAGCAGCGCGGACCCGAGCGCTATCCCGCTCGCGATCGAGAAGCCGGACAGCAGCTTGTTGAGCAGTGGGAAGATCCGCCGCCTGATCCGCAGGTCGGCGTAGCCGGGCCGGTCATGCGCCCAAGACGGGTCGCCGGACCTTTCCCGATACATGGTGATGATCCCCAGGCCACCGACGAGGTACCACCAGGTGAAGTCGTCCAACGCCAGGGTGACGAGCACCCCTCCCCATGCCGCGCTCGCCACCAGTACCAAGAGCGTGACCCCTGGCCCCGGGGGCGACCGGCGCATGGTCAAGGCCGCGAGCCGCCACCAGGCGAAGTCCCTGACCCCGATGCTCTTGCCGCCCAGAGGTACGGCCTCGGCCTCGACGGGGGTGCGGTCGAGCAGTGTGGCCAGGTAGCTGAGCCATTGGGTGACCTGTTCGGGCTGGTAGACGCGGCTCGGCCGGAACAGGTCGGCCTCGTCCTTCCGCGCGGGAGGCCGGGCCTCGATGAGCGCCGGGACGAGCCGGTCGAACAGGTGGGCACGCAGCTCGGCCGCGGTGGCGAAGCGGGCGGGGTCGAGCAGCCGGGACGGATCGGCGGCCGGTCCGTAGACGGTGCGCAGCAGCCACAGCCCCAAAGGGCTGGACACGGTCTCGGACAGCGGCGTCGGCCCGTCCTCGAGTAGCCGGTCGAGCAGACGTTCCCAACCGGGATGCGGAGCGGTCCCTGCGAGGATGCCGTCCAGGTAGTCGGCGGCGGCAGCGGCCGACATGGGCTCCGCCTCGACCACGGCGGCCCGGCCCAGCGCCTGCGCCGCGGCGATGTACTCGGCGGTGCGGCTGGTGAGGACGAGCTGGGTCTCCGGGGGGAGCGCCTGGTTGAGCTCGGCCAGCGCCCCGGGTAACGAGGCGGCCGGCATCTCGTCCAGCCCGTCGAGGACCGGCACGATCTTGCCGTCGCGGAAGAGCCGGCGCGCCATGTCCTTGCCGTACGCGGGGAGCGCCTGATAGGTCTGCTCCAGCCGGTCGACCAGCCAATCCTCGAAGTACGGATACTCCTTGACGTCCCAGCCGTTCATCGTCAGCAACACCGGCACCGAGCCGTCCTGGCTCTTCAGCAACTCGCGTACGAGCTGGATCGCCAGCGTCGTCTTGCCGGCGCCGGGGCCGCCCAGCACGACCAGGCGGCGGCCTGACGCGCGGAACCGGTCGGCCAGCTCTTCGATCTGGTCACCCGATCCCGACCAGGTGATCTTCCCTCCGATGCGCGGGCCGTCGATGAAGCGCACCTTGTCGCGCAGGTTCCACCGTACGGGCATCGGGTCCAGCCCCAGCCCCAGCACCCGGGTGGCCTCGTTGCGCCACTGATCGCTCACTATCTTCCTGAGCATGGCGAGCGCGGGCTCCACCGGCGTGACCTCGGCGACCTTCCTCCCGCCAAGTGCGCCCATCACGACGACCAGGCCGAACAGGCCGGTCAGGCCCCAGGTGAACGGCTTCCACCACCACGCGTCCACTTCGACGGTGCCGGTCGCCATGTTGCTCACCAGGCCCAGCGCGACGCCCGCGGCCGCCAGCGTGACCCGCGACACCGCCCCACGACCCTCCATGTACACAAGGATCAGGGCTGAAGCCCGCCTGGATCAACAGAGTCCAGTACTCCTGTGAGGTGCCTGGCCGTCGGCCGACGACACCGTGCCTCGGCCGGCCACCATCGCGACGATCACCTGGCCGGTCGCAGCGCCGCACATCAGAATGATCGGTGCGTGCCACCCGGAACTGACGCTGTGGAGCAGCCCGAAAATCACCGGCCCGGCGGCGGCCAGCAGGTAACCGATCGACTGCGCCATCGCCGACAACGCGCCCGCCATGGTCGCGTCCTTGGCACGCAGGCTGAGGAAGGCCAAGGCGAGCACCAGGCAGGCTCCGCCACCCAGCCCGAGGACGACGCTCCACAGCAACGCCCATCCCGGCGCCACCAAAAGTCCCAGGTAACCGGCAAGCACAACCGCTGAGCTCACCATCGCCACCGCACGCTGGTCACGTGCCCATCGCAGCGCGGCGGGCACCGCCAGGCTGGTCAGCACCGCGACCGCCTGGAACACGAACAGCAGCCATCCCGCCGCGGCCGCACTTACTCCGCTGTCCTGGAACACCTGCGGCAACCACGTCACGACGACATAGAAGCCCAGCGACTGCAATCCCATGAACGCCGTGACCGCCCACGCCAGCGCCGATCCCCATGGCAACCGGTGCCTGCGAATCGCCTCCGAGGCAGGCCGCCGCGAAGTCCGCACCTGTGGGAACCACAGCACGACGGCCACCAGCGCGAGCACGATCCAGCAACCCAACGCGGTGTACCAACCGCCAGGGGCGACCTGGCTGATCGGCACCGCCACCCCGGAGGCCACCGCGGCGACAACCCCCATCACAGTGGCGTACGCGCTGGTCATCAGTCCCACCTTGGTCGGGAAATCGCGCTTGATCAGGCTCGGCAGCAGCACGTTGCCCACGGCGATGCCCGCCCCGATCAGCACGGTTCCCGCGAACAGCCCGATTGCCGTCGGTACCCACCGGACCGCGATCCCGAGCGTCAGCACCACGAGTGCGCCCCAGAGAAGCCGCTCGGGTCCCCACCGCGCCGCCAGTCGCGGAACCATCGGCGACATCGCGGCGAACGCCAGCAATGGCAGCGTGCTCAGCAGACCCGCCACGGCCGGAGCCAACTCCAGATCGGCCTGCACGTGATCCAGCAACGGCCCGACACCGGTCAAGCTCGGCCGAAGGTTCGCCGCCACCACCAGCAACCCCCACACCAGTAGGGCCTGCCCGGTCGACCGCCTTGAACCTGATGAGAACGCCGCCATGGTGTTGACCTCTCATGCATAATACGGAATGAGGAATCCGGATTCCGCATGAAGTCTAGGCAGAGGATCGTTTGGGATGTCAACTCCGCAGACCCGCCGCAAGACGCGTACCGACGCCGAGCGCAATCGAGACCTCGTCCTGGAGGCGGCTCGCGCGTTGTTCGCCGAGTCCGGCTACGACGTGCAGATGTCGGAGATCGCACGGGCGGCGGGCGTCGGCATCGGGACCCTCTACCGCAAGTTCCCCACCCGGGAGGCCCTGATCGAGGCCATCGCCGAGCACCGGGCCGCCGACCTCATCGCCGCCGCACGCCGGCTCGCCGACACGGACGATCCGGCTCACGGCTTGGCCGAGTTCCTGCGCCATGTGGGCGAGGTGCTGGCCGACGATCGCGGCATGTCCGAGGTCATCGAGAAGGCCATGGGCACGGCCGAGCCGCGTGACGAGACCCGCGAGGCGCTGCTCGCCATCGTCGCGGAGCTGATCGACCGGGCGCGGACGCGCGGCACGGTCGGCCAGGACGTGACGACCGGGGACGTCAACATGGTCATCTGCGGTTTGGCGGCAGTCATCCGCAACGCCGCGGGCGATTGGCGGCGGTACATCGAGGTCGCACTCGACGGCCTCCGTCCCCGCTGAAACGACGGTGGTACGGGGTCCGCGCGTCCATGCCCTTTAGCTGCCATGATCCATCACGTCACACCGGTGATGGCCCGTCTTTCCAGGTCGATGATCGCGGCGAAGTCGGCGGGGTCGAGGTCGTAATTGCAGAGAATGGCCGAGGTCCAGTTCATGTCGAGGTAGACCGACCAGTTGGTGTTGCCACCCGCTATTCCGCCGCCGTGACTTATCACCCGCTGGTCGTGGAAAATGCCGGAGATGGGGCCGTACGCCATGAGGGACTCGTATCCCCCGGGGCGGGGCGGGCTGCCTGCGAGAGGAGCTGGTGGGAATTTCCCGCTCACGTAGAGGGCGGTGTAGGCCGGGTTGAGCAGCTTGTGGCTCAGCAGGGCATGCGCGAAACGGACCAGGTCAGGTGCCGTGGAGAAGCCATTCCCGCCTCCTGTGCCGATGTAGCTGCGCGCTGAATTGGTTCCCGCGACGCCTCGCGAGCCGCCCTTGTCGAGGTTGCGGAGGCCGTCGATGCGGGAGCCGTCGCTCTGGTACATGTACGGGTGCGCGAAACGCTCGCTGGCCAGCCATTGGGGGCGGACGTAGTAAAGGGAGTCGGTCATGCCGGCCGGGCGGAAGATGTGGTCGCGGACATAGTCCCAGAAGGTCTGCCCCGACACCCGGGCGACGATCTCGCCGAGGACCTCGTAACCGGCGGAGCTGTACTGGTGTTTGACGCCGGGAGGGAAGGCGGGTTTCTGTGACTGGAGGCGCTTTCTCATGGCGGCGAGTTGCTCGGCGATGCTGTAGTGAACCGTCGTGGAAATGTCGTCGTCGCGGGTGGGATCGCCCAGGCCGCAGGTGTGGGTGAGCAGGTTGTGGACGGTGACGGTGTCCGCCGTCTCGGCCGGGTAGCCATCGAGATAGGCGCCCAGCTTCTCGTGGAACTTCAGCTTGCCCTGTTGCGCGAGCTGCACGATGGCCAGGCCGGTGAACGGCTTGGACGCCGAGGCCAGCGGATAGATGGTGTCCACCCGGTTGGGGATGGATTTTTCCTTGTCGGCCATGCCGTAGGCACGCGACAGTACGGGCTTGCCTCGATAGCTGATCAGCACGGTTCCGGAGAACTTGTCGTCGGCGGCGAGCTGGGCGATGTGCTTGTCGAAGGATCCTCCGGGCCGGACGGCGTCGGGGATGCGGAGCGCTTGCGCACGAGCGGCTCCCGTGGCGAGGGGCGCCGCCCCCAGCAGGCCGATCGCGGTACGTCGTGACGGTTGGTTCGCGGTCATGAAGGTGATCGAACTCGGCGGCCTGTTTCCCGGCCGTTTCCACGCCCTGTGACACCGGCGAAAGCCGAGCGCGGGCCTCATCCCACTTGCCCGCCTCACGCAGCCCTACGCCCGCGCCGGCTCGTCGCCCCGCTCGCCCGGCTCGCTCAATCCCGCGACCTGCGCCAATTCATCGTCATGCACGCACTCAGTGTGGCAAGATGAGCGCGACCAGAAATGGTAACGGTTTTCATAACCAACAGGAGGGCGCTTATGAAAGTGGCGTTCGTCGGCAAGGGCGGCAGCGGCAAGACGACGATGTCGGCGCTGTTCGCGAGATACCTGGCGAGCCAGGGCGGCCCGGTGGTCATCGTGGACGCCGACATCAACCAGCACCTGGCGCTGGTGCTCGGCGTCGAGGACCCGCCGGAGGCGCTGGGCTCCCGGCTCACCGAGATCAAGGAGCTGCTGCGCGGTGACAACCCGCGCATCCCCTCGGCCCAGGCCATGGTCAAGACGACCCCGCCGGGGCGCGGCTCCCGGTTGCTGAGCTTCAAGGACCTGGCGACCAGCGAGTTCGCGGTCACCACGCCCGAGGGCATGCGGCTGATGGCCACCGGCCCCTTCAGCGAGGACGACCTCGGCGTGGCCTGCTACCACTCCAAGATCGGGGCCGTCGAGCTGCTGCTCAACCACCTGGTGGACGGCGCGGGCGAATACGTGGTGGTCGACATGACCGCGGGGTCCGACTCCTTCGCCTCCGGCCTGTTCACCCGCTTCGACCTGACGTTCCTCGTCGCGGAGCCGACCAGGCAGGGCGTCAGCGTCTACCGGCAATACCGCGACTACGCGGCCGACTACGACGTGCCGCTGGCCGTGATCGGCAACAAGGTGCACAACCCGTCCGACGTCGACTTCCTGCACAGCCAGGTGGGCGACGACCTGCTCACCTGGATGGAGCACTCCTCCGCCATACGCGCGATGGAGCAGGGCCACCGCTTCTCCCTCGACGACCTCGAGCCCGCCAACGCCGACGCGCTGGCCATCCTGCGCAAGCACCTCGACGCGCAGGACAAGGACTGGGCCCGCTTCGGCCGCCAGACCGAGGAGTTCCACCTGCGCAACGCCCGCTCCTGGGCCAACGCCAAGACCGGCCTCGACCTGGCCGACCAGATCGACCCGGAGTTCGTCTACGGCGGCCGAGCGACCACATGACTATCCCCTCCGGTCATCTGGAAGCTCTTGCCGAGCCCGCCTAGCGTTCGCATCAATCCCCGTTGAGAGGAGACAGCATGTCGCTGACCGTTCCGAATGATCTACTCGATCAGGCCAGAGCCGGCGAGGTCGACGACGCGGCGTTCATCGCCTGCGTCCGCGACTCCCTGCCGTACGCCTGGTCGGTGATCAGCGAGCTGGTCCAGGACCGCGACAGGACCGGCGCCGACTTCGCCGACAACCAGGTGCCGCCGCCGTCCGAGGAGGCCCGCGGCCAACTCCTGCGCTGCCTGGCCAGTGACGCGATGCGGGGGGCGCTGGAGCGCCACTTCGGCGTCCGCCTGGCCTTCCAGAACTGCCACCGGGTGGCGGTGTTCGTTCCGTCGGCCGCGGACGCATGGCGAGAGTTCGTCACGCCGCGCGCGCAGATCCTCAACCAGAAACCCGAACTGGTGGACTGCTGATTCCCCCTGTGGCGGGCCGGTTCTCCCGGCCCGCCACTTTCCATTTGCGCCCGGCTGGTGACCTCTTGCGCCTGGCTGATGACCTCCTACCGAGCCAAGGCCGATACGAGCCGCCAGCCTGATCCGCCGGGAAGGACGAGGACACGCGCACCGGCCCGGTGGCCGGCAGGCGCAATGGTCAACGGTACGGAACCGGAGCGGAAGAGGAACGGAAGAGCGGCCCCATAACCTCCTTCCCTCATCGGCCGTGGCCAAATAGGAGAAGCGATGCCCGAGTGTGTGAGTGTCGTGACGACGCCAGTGGTCATGAGGCGGCGCGACGCCCAACTCAGCGAAATTGCGGCCCGTGTGATCGGCTGACCAGACCAGTATTTCGGGTAAATATTGCCCTCGAATTCGTCGCAGCAGGCGACGCATGCTCGTGGTCGGAACACCGCTGCCGAACGACCATCAAACGCTGAGCTTGCCATCCGCCGCGCCCGCATCGCCCGTCATAGAATCGGAGCTCACGTGAATCAGATCGTCCCCGCAGCACCTTTCGGCTCGCCGGCGAAGAGAAAAACCGCCGCGAACACACGGGAACAGGCAGTTCGTACGGCGAAGCGCGGTACACGGAAGAGGATGCCATGGATCGGCGCTGCGGCGCTGCTATCTGGCATGGTGTTAGTCTCACCGGCCGTAGCGAGGGCCGACACCGATCCAGCCGCAGGCTATGCCGGCGTGGTCGGGACCACGCTGAATATCGATGGAAGTTACGGAGCCAACCGCATCACCATCACCCCGGCCGCCTACGGCCGGGTGCGTGTCGCCGATGAGAACTACCCCATAATGCCGCTCGGCGACTGCATCGCCGTCACCGCCAACGAAGTTGAATGCGGGCGAAGCGGCACTCCCACGGGATTGGACGTCGACGGCCACGAAGGCGCCGATACCATCATCAACCTGCTACCCACGAGCAGTAGGACGCACGCCCGCCTTTACGGCGGCTCCGGGAACGACGTCATTTACGGCGGCCCCGGAGTGCAGTGGATCAATGGTGGTCTCAGCCCGGACGACCTGGCCACGAACCGCGGAAAGCCGGACACCGGCAACGACCAGCTCTTCGGCGGCTGCGCACAGGAATGCGCGGACGGTGGCGACCTGCTGGAGGGCTCGGACGGCAACGACAGCCTGACCGGAGGCCCGGGCAACGACGATCTGCGAGGCGGGGTCGGCGTCGACACATACGCCGGCGGCAGCGGTCAGGACGTGGTGAGCTACGCGGAAAAGGGGGAGCCGGTGAAGGCATCCCTGAATGGCGTCGCCGACGACGGCATCGCCGGCGAACAGGAAAACATCCCGAACGATGTGGAAGATATTTTCGGCGGATACAAGGCCGACGTCCTCGTCGGCAACGACGGGGACAATACGCTGAACGGCGGCCCCGGCGGGGGCGACGTGATATACGGCCACGGCGGCCAGGACTATTTGTACGGCGGGTCCGGCGTGGACAAGCTCTACGGCGACTACAACGACACCGGCATGACATATGGCAATGACCATTTGTACGGCGGCGCGGACGGCGATCTGCTCGTCGGTGACAGAGGCATCGACCACGCCCACGAATACACCTACGACACGGGGGCCGATAGCTGCCGGTCGGTGGAGTACGAAGATCAGGACAAATGCGAGGCCAAGCTTCCCTAGCCAGGATCTCGGACCGAGGTCACCGATACTCGCTCAGTGATCGGGAAGCCGATTCATAACTATCAGAAGGGCCTTGAATGAAAAAGCCAGGAAAGCTGCTGCTGCTGCGGCGTGCGGCGATCGGCGCGGCGATGACCATGGCAGCGCTCGCGGGTGGCCTGTCGGCTCCGGGAGCGGCAATGGCCGACATCCCGACCGAGTACGTGAATTATCTTCGAGTTCACGGCACCAACAATTGCCTCGCCTACGACGCCACCAAGGCCTTGGTGGCGAAATGCGGCTCCAAGAATACCAAGTGGAAGTTCGATAAAGTGACGAACGGGAGCTTCCGCCTGCAGACGTACGACGGCTTCAAATGTCTGAATGCCTCCTACAGTTCAATAAATTTACGTGACTGCAGCGACTCACCGAATCAGCCCGGTATGAGATGGTCCATCATCGGTCATGGGAGCCGGACGTGGGCCGAAATATCAAATTACGCAACCAGCGACTACATCAATGCCGGCCAGGCCGGCGGCGTCCACATGACCAGCGGCCGAAACGGCGAGGTGACCCAATGGGAGTGGGTGCCGGCCGACGGCCTTGAGGTGCGTAACTCGGGCCCCCAGGCCAGTGTGGTGGGTACCGCGATCCCGCCGGTGAACCACCCGACTTTGGACGGGAAGGCGCCATACACCTGGTCGGCGACGGGCCTGCCCCCTGGCCTGTCGATCAATGCCAAGACGGGTGCGATCTCCGGGACTCCGACCACGGCGGGGTCGTTCACTGTGAAAGTAGTGGCGACCGACTCGACCAGCCTGCCCCGTTCAGGTAGCACGTCGTACAGCTGGATGGTCAGCCCGGTGCCCACAGCGGGCTGCTCAGGCACGAACGACACCGATGTGGCGATCCCCGAATTCCAGATCCCTCCTGTGGAGTCATACATCGCCATCCAGGGCTGCCCGGGCAAAGCCTCGGCGACGGCGACGGTAGAGGTGCACATCATCCACCCCAGGATCTCGGATCTGGAGGTGATGCTGGTGTCGGCGGACGGCAGTCGCACCATCGTGCTGCACAACCAGACCGGCGGCTATACGGAAGACCTTCACAAGAGCTTCACGGAGAACCTGTCCTTCTCGGTCGCCGACGGGACGTGGAGACTGCGGGTGCGGGACCGTGCCAGCGGCAACGTGGGCCGAATCGACCGCTGGTCAATACGTCTCTAGGTGGCTCCGGGCTTTCGCGGCGAATTACGCGCAGCTCGGCTACCTGAGAAACCGTTTCTGATCTAAGGGGATGGGGCTCGCCTAGAGCCCTGTCCCTGCCAGATCCAGCAGCACATGAACGCCGGACCACCGGCCGTCATCCCGGTAGCAGGCTGCGCCGGGCCAGGACGGTGGCGATTTTCGCCGTATAGACCGGACCGGCGCCCTTCTTCGGGTGCGCGCCGGTCAGCTGGTCGAGCACGAAAGACACATCCGCGACCCAGCAGCAGATCTGCCTGGAGCGTCCGCGACCCCGTGCGGGGCCAAGGTCAGTACGGGGTCGCCAGCCCGAGACGAGGACACGGGACACCGGGCGGCTTTGGGTGCGTCAGTTGTCACCGGGGCTGAGGTTGATTTCGCCCGTCGCCTTGTCTCGGCGGATGCGCAGGACTACGGGCCCGTAGATGTAGGACGGTTGACGCGCGTAGCGGTCGAGATGGACCACGTTCATGGAACCGACCGCGTCGCCCTCCAGAGCGCTGATCGCGTCGTACAACTGTGAGGCGGCTTTCAGACCAGTCCCGGCGACTCCACCTGAGCCACGCCCGTGGCTGTCTGTGGCACCCCACACGAAGAAGCCGTCCTGATCCGCGCCCCAGATATTCACCGGGCCACCAGCTTGAGCAGCCGTTCCGCCGACACCGCCGCGTCTTCCAGCACCGGCATTCGACACCAAGGCATCCAGCCCCACGCGAAGACCGGCTCGCCTTTGTATAGCTTCGCTCGTACCCGTAGCGGAAAAGGCCGATAAATCACCAGCAGCACCGGACACTTCCCGCGCCGAAGATCGACGGCGACGTTCTCGCCGAGATCCGTCAGCCCCAACCCGAGCTGCCATAGCCAAACGAACTGCTCTTGCGTATCGAACGAGAAACCGTCCACGCGATCACCGCCGTCACTTCGAGGCCGCAGACTCCTCAAGATCTCTTTTGTCATTTTGACTCCATTGCGATGGGCAAAATGTCGGATTCTTGTCACGATCCCACTTACAGAAATAGCTTGTTAAGCTCAGAGTGCCGGTAGAAGTGGGTGGGCTGCACGCGAGATGGATGGACAGTCTGCCGACAGAAAGATGCATAGGACGTAGCTGAATGTGGATAGCGTGCTCAGATATCTAGCCACCGCTGCTGACCGCCACAACGTGACAGTGCAGATCGTCCCCGCCGACAACCCTTGCACGGATGGGCTGATGTCCAGCTTTGTCATCGGAGAGCTTCTCGATGCGCCAACCACGGTGTCCGTGGAGTCCGCAGGCAAAGGCGAAGTATCGGCCGAGCATGAACTCGTTTCACTGATCTGGGGCCGTTATGACAGACTCAGGGCAGAGGCCTACCGGCCAGGCGAATCGCTCGACATGATCAAGGAAGCGGCTGAGCAATGGACCGCAAAAACCTGACCACTACAGAGCTCACCGGGGCTGTGTGGAGGAAGAGTTCCCGCAGTGGCAACGGGGGCGGGAACTGCGTTGAGGTTGCTACTAATCTCCCCGGAATCGTCGCCGTCCGCGACAGTAAGAACCGGGGCGGCCCCGCACTTATCTTCACGCCCAGCGAGTGGAGAGCCTTCCTAGGCGGCGTCAAGGACGGCGAGTTCGACCAGTTAGGCTGACCGTCCGTCCCCGGCAAATCGGTTTCATTCTGGCAACCAGTCCAGGAACTGCCCGTGCGGTCCGGTGAAAGCGACCGGCTCTTCGTCCAGGGCCAGGACGAAGGCGCTACGGTCGGTCGACGGGCTACGGGTCAGCCGAGCGGCCACGCCCGGCAATACGGTCGGCGCCTCGTTGGAGATCCACCGGGCGGGCAAGCCACGCATCGTCTCGACGAACCGATCGCGTTCGTCCTGCGGCAAGTAGGCCAGAACCGCGCTGTGGAACACGACCAGCGTGGCGTCCGGCGGGGCCTGTCCAACCAGGCCGGCGATGGTGACATTCAGATCACCCTGAACGAGGTGGGGCGGTTCGGCACGCGCGATCTGAGTCGCGGCGCGTAGCCGTACCAGCCGATCTTGCTGCTCAGGCCAGACCAGCGCCTCCAGCCAGCGCAGATGATCGGCATCAGCGACGTCGAGGGGGTTCAGGTCGATCCCGGCCCGCCACACCACCGACGGCACTTGCTGCGGGATCGGTACCACTCCGCTGGTCCGGCAGGTCAGCATGACTGGGCCGACTGGACCCAGGGCGGGTCGGTCATCGAAGCGGTAGGTGTAACGGTCCGGGAAAAGGCACAGTCCGGCCGAGGCGCCGACCTCGATCAACGCCAGTGGCTGCGGCAGGCGCGCCAGAAGCGGCAGCAGCGTCGCACACCGGCCCGGCTCATTGGTTTGGGTACTGCGGGCCAGCATCTCGGAGCTGACCTCTGCCCAATGCTCGAGCACCCAGATGCGAAACGCCTCATAGTCATGCACTGGACCGCCGAGGAACCGGACCGCGCCGAACAGGAGGTTGGGTTGTCGTTTGGCCGCGGGCAGCGTATCGACCAGGGCCAGAAGTTTGTCGTCGGCGCCGACGCCCATGCATAGCTGCTCGTAACTGGGCGAGTGACCCCGGGCCTCCATCTCCCCGAACTTTCGGTACCTCTCCGCCGTACTCGTTTCGCCCATCCCGTGCACGAAGATCCGCCCTCCCCTTGGGACGAACAGCATTCCACACGACTAATTGAAACCGGCGATCAAGGGGCGGATCGAGCCGCCGTCAGCGCCACGGCTCTTCAGGGGTGCCGGTTCGCCGGCTGTGGTGATCCACCAGCCTGGACAGCAGCTCGGTCAACCGCCCCCGCTCCTCGGGTGACAGCGGAGCCAGTAGCTCTTCCTGGGTTTCGGCCAACCGCTTCTCCAGCCGCCGCAGCTGCCGCTTGCCCGCCGCGGTCAGCGAGATGATGTTGCGTCGCCGGTCGGAGGGGTCCGGGGCGCGCTCGACCAGTCCGCTGTCGGCGAGTTCGTTGATGGTCGCGACCATGTCGCTGAGGTGGATGCCGCTACGGCGGCCCAGCGCGGCCTGGCTGGCCGGGCCGGACTGCTCCAGCGTCGCCAGCAGGCGGTAGTGGTATCCGCGGGCGCCGACGGCCGAGAACCCGTCGCCCACCAGGCGGTGCGCGTGGTTGGCGGTCTGGCTGAGCAGCCAGCTGGGCAGGCCCTCCCATCGGGTGGGCGTGTCGTCGGTTGGGTTCTCCATGTGACAAGTCTAACGAATCGTTCGGGGCACTAATGATTGTGCTATCGTTCGGGACATAAACGTTAGCCGTCCGAACGTTCGGCGGCTGAATGAATTCCTCTGGAGCAGAGAACATGATCAAGCCGTTCCGCATCGACATCCCCCAGGCCGACCTTGACGACCTGACCGACCGGCTCGCCCATACCCGCTGGCCCAACGAGGTCGCCGACGCCGGGTGGGACTACGGCTTCCCGCTGGCGCGGCTCAAGGAGCTCGCCGAACACTGGCGGACCAAGTACGACTGGCGCGAGCACGAAGCCGAGCTCAACAAGCTCCCGCACTTCACCACCGAGATCGAGGGCCAGAACATCCACTTCGTCCACGTCCGGTCCGCGAAGCCGGACGCGCTCGCGCTGATCCTCACCCACGGCTGGCCGGGCTCGTTCCTGGAGTTCCTCGACGTGATCGAGCCGCTGTCGCGCGACTTCCACCTGGTGATTCCGTCCATCCCGGGTTACGGCTTCTCCGGGCCGACACACGAGGGCGGCTGGGATGCCTTCCGGATCGCGCGGGCTTGGGCCGAGCTGATGCGCCGTCTTGGGTACGAGCGTTACGGCGCGCAGGGCGGCGACTTCGGCGCGGGCATCTCCCTGGCGCTCGGCGCGGTGGCGCCCGAGCAAGTCGTCGGCGCGCACGTCAACTACCTGCCGACCCGGCCGGACCCGGATGCCGATGTCGAACTGTCCGCAACGGACGAAGCTCGGCTGGACAAGGTCAGGCAGCTGATCGCGAACCGGCCGCCGTACCAGGCTCTGCAGGCTCTCACCCCCCAGACCATCGGCTACGCGCTGACCGACTCACCGGTCGGCCAGCTGGTCTGGATCGCCGAGCGCTTCGCGCAGTGGACGGACCCCCGCTCGCAGATCAGCGACGATCGGATGCTCACCGACATCTCGCTGTACTGGCTGACCGCCACCGCGGCCTCCTCGGCGCGACTGCACCACGATGCCCCGCGGGGGCGGACCGTGCAGTGCCAGGTGCCGGTCGGCGTGGCGGTTTTCGCACACGACATCACGCAGTCGGTGCGACCGTTGGCCGAGCGACTGTACGACATCAGGCACTGGTCGGAGTTCGAGCGTGGCGGCCACTTCGCCGCGATGGAGGTGCCGGAACTACTCGCCGAGGACGTCCGGGACTTCTTCCTGACCCGCATTGAGTAGGGCTACCGACTCGCCACCCGCTAGTACTCCGGCCCAGAGCCCGGGATCCGATCAAGGTCATGGCAGGGAGCGGGTAGTCGAGCCGGCGCCGACCAGGCGGCCCGGCACTCAGCCCACTTCGTTGAACAGATCTTCGAGGGCCTGGGCGGTGACCGCGCGGGTGAGCCAGGTTTCGAGTTGGGCGAGGTCTGTGCAGGTGGTGATCTGGGTGCGAATGTCGTCGGGGACATTGAAGTCGCGGGTGGCGAGCACGAGCAGCACCGATCTGGCGGCCTCTTCCGCTTTACCTTCTGTTCGGCCCTCTGCTTTGCCTTCGACCTTGCCTTCGACCTTGCCTTCGGCAATGCCGTCTGCTTTGCCGCGGCCGTAGTGTTCGCGGGCGAAGGGGCTGTAGACCGGCCATTTGGTGGACGCGGACTTCATGATCTCCTCCATGAGGTGGCG
>NZ_JBEZDU010000042.1:0-64013 GCF_040648495.1 Nonomuraea sp. NPDC049129
CGGGGTTGTGCATCATGCACTGGCTTTTAACACACTGTTGAGTTCTCAAGAAACGGACGCGTACTCCCCAACCTGCGAGAGGCGTTCATTTCGTTTTCCGTTGTGTCTCTATTCTTTCACCAGTCCGTTTTTGTGTCAAATTGACCGGACTTGCTTGGAATTTCGACTGCCTCTTCAATTTACCATCCCGTAGACCGGGTAGCGAATCGAAGCGACTGTCTCCAAGCACAACACAACCCACGTCAAAGCCACCGGAGTGGAGGAGGTTGGTTGCGCCGCACCTGGCGACTTCTAAAGATTAGCAGCGCCCCCGACCACTCGAGACGCCTTCACACCGATCGGAGGCCACAGAACGATCACGGCCCGGAACATAGACTCCCCACGTGAGTAGCAAAACACCGCCGCTGGCGAAGAAGTCACCGACTGAGCGCACCCATCACGGCGACACCGTGATCGACGAGTACGCCTGGCTCACCAATAAGGACGATCCCGACACGATCGCCTACCTGGAGGCGGAGAACGCGTTCCTCCAGGAGCAGACCGCTCACCTCGGCGATCTCCAGGAGCAGGTCTTCCAGGAGATCAAGGGCCGCACCCAGGAGACCGACCTGTCGGTGCCGAGCCGCAAGGGCGAGTGGTGGTACTTCAGCCGGACAGAGGAGGGCAAGCAGTACGCCGTCTCCTGCCGCGTGCCCGCCGACGGCGAGACCCCGCCCGCGGTCACCCCTGGCGAGCGCCTCGACCGGGAGCAGGTCATCCTCGACGGCAACGAGCTGGCGGGCGAGAGCGCGTTCTTCTCCGTCGGCACCAGCGCCATCACGCCCGACGGGAAGATGCTGGCTTACTCCACCGACTACAAGGGTGACGAGCGCTTCACCTTGAGGTTCAAGAACCTGGAGACCGGCGAGCCGCTCGACGACGAGATCGAGAACGTCTTCTACGGTGGCGCCTGGTCGGCCGACGGGTCGGCGTTCTTCTACACGCGCGTCGACGACGCCTGGCGTCCCTTCCAGGTCTACCGGCACACGCTCGGCTCGCCGGACGACGTGCTGGTCTACGAGGAGACCGACGAGCGCTACTGGGTCGGGATCGGGCTCACCCGCAGCGAGAAGTACCTCGTGCTCGGCGCCGGGAGCAAGATCACCAGCGAGGTGCGCATCCTCGACGCCGCCGACCCGACGGGCGAGTTCCAGGTCGTCCGGCCCAGGAAGGCCGGTGTCGAGTACGGCATCGAGCACGCCGGCGACTTCTTCTACGTGCTCCACAACGAGAACGCCGAGAACTTCGAGCTGGCCACCGCCCCGCTCGACGCTCCCGGCACCTGGACACCGGTGATCGCCCACAGCACGGACACCAGGCTCCTGGAGATCGACGCGTTCGACGGCCACGCCGTCGTCCACTTCCGCCGCGACGGGCTGACCGGCATCCGCGTCCTCCCGTACGGAGGCGACGAGTACGAGATCGAGTTCCCCGAGCCGCTCTACGACGTCGGGCCGGCGGGCAATCCGGAGTTCAGCACCGGCAGGCTCCGGCTCGCCTACACCAGCATGATCACCCCGGCCAGTGTCTACGACTACGACCTGGCCACCCACGAGCTGATCCTGCTCAAGCAGCGTCCCGTCCTGGGTGGTTACGACCCGGCCGACTACGAGCAGTTCCGCGAGTGGGCCACCGCCGAGGACGGCACCCGGGTCCCGATCTCCCTCGTCAAGCGCAAGGACACCGCCAAGCCCGCCCCCACCGTCCTGTACGGCTACGGCAGCTACGAGACCTCCATCGACCCCGGTTTCTCGGTCCCCAGACTGTCCCTGCTCGACCGCGGCTTCATCTTCGCCGTGGCGCACATCAGGGGCGGCGGCGAAATGGGCCGTCGCTGGTACGAGGAGGGCAAGCTCACCAAGAAGAAGAACACCTTCACCGACTTCGTCGCGGCGGCCAGGCACCTGAAGGCGTCGGGCTGGAGCGAGCGGATCATCGCCAGGGGTGGCTCGGCCGGCGGCCTGCTGATGGGCGCGGTGGCGAACCTGGCGCCGGAGGAGTTCGCGGGCGTGGTGGCCGAGGTGCCGTTCGTCGACGCGCTCAACACGATCCTCGACCCGTCGCTGCCGCTCACAGTGATCGAATGGGACGAGTGGGGCGACCCCCTGCACAACGCCGACGTCTACGCCTACATGAAGAGCTACACACCGTACGAGAACGTGGACGATCGCCCGTACCCGCCGATTCTCGCGATCACCAGCCTGAACGACACCCGGGTGCTCTACCACGAGCCCGCGAAGTGGATCGCCAGGCTGCGAGCCACGGCCGGTGGCGGTCCGTTCCTGCTCAAGACGGAGATGGGCGCGGGACACGGCGGCCGGAGCGGGCGCTATGACGTTTGGCGCGAAGAGGCCTTCGCGCTCTCCTGGATCATCGAGAGAGGCACCTCATGACCTACCAGCCGGACGACGACCGCTACGAACGCCAGCCGTACAACCGCAGCGGGCGCAGCGGCCTCAAGCTGCCTGCCGTCTCGCTCGGCCTCTGGCACAACTTCGGCGACAACCGGCCGATCGACAACTCGCGGGCGATCCTGCGGCGGGCGTTCGACCTGGGCGTCACGCACTTCGACCTGGCCAACAACTACGGCGTGCCGTACGGCTCGGCGGAGCGCAACTTCGGCGGGATCTTCCGCGAGGACTTCACCCGCTATCGGGACGAGCTGGTCATCTCAACCAAGGCCGGCTACGACATGTGGCCGGGGCCGTACGGCGAGTGGGGTTCGCGCAAATACGTGCTCGCCAGCCTCGACCAGTCGCTGCAGCGCATGGGGCTCGACTACGTCGACATCTTTTACAGCCACCGGCCCGATCCCGAGACGCCGCTGGAGGAGACGATGGGCGCGCTGGACCGGGCGGTGCGCTCGGGCAAGGCGCTGTACGCGGGGATCTCCAACTACTCCGCCGAGCAGACGGCGCAGGCCGCGCGGATCATGCGGGGGCTGGGCACGCCGCTGCTCATCCACCAGCCGTCCTACTCGATGATCAACCGCTGGATCGAGGACGGGCTGCTCGACGTGCTGGAGGAGGCGGGCATGGGGTGCATCGTCTACTCACCGCTCGCCCAGGGGCTGCTGACCGACCGCTATCTCGACGGCGTCCCCGATGACTCGCGGGCGGCGACCAGCCGGTTCCTGAGCGCCGACCGGATCGACCGCGACCTGGCGCGCGACCTCAACGAGATCGCCAAGACGCGCGGGCAGTCGCTGGCGCAGATGGCGCTGTCGTGGGCGATCAGGGATTCGCGGGTGACCAGCGTGCTGATCGGCGCGAGCAGTGTGAAGCAGCTGGAGGACAACGTGGCCTGCGTCGACGGGCCGGCGTTCACTCAGGACGAGCTCGACGCCATCGACAAGGTCATAGAGCTTCGTGCCGCTGGAGGTAGGTGAAGGACGCCCAGCCGGGCAGCACCGGCAGCCAGAACGTGAGCAGCCGGTGCAGCAGGACGGCCGACGTGGCCAGCTCGGCGGGCAGCCCGGCCACGGTCAGGCCGACGGTGAGCGACGCCTCGACCGCGCCCAGGCCACCAGGTGTGGGCGCGGCCGAGCCGATCGCGTTGGCCGTGAGGTAGACGACGGCGACGGCGGTGAAGCTGATGTCGCCGCCGAAGGCCTCGACGCAGGCGTCGAGGCAGACGACGAAGGCGATCGTGATCATCAGGGTGCCGACGCAGGCCTCGATCATCTTGCGCGGCGACTGCAGCACGTCGAGCAGCCTGGGCAGCACGTTGGCGAACAGCTTGTGCATCCGCCCGGTGATGAACCGGCGCAGCGGCGGCACCCCGAACAGCACCACGACCAGCACCGCGACCGACAGCATCACCACGACCAGCCCACGGGACGGGCTGAACGCGGTGGCGGTGTTGGACCCGGTGATGTAGGCGAACAGCAGCAGCAGCGCGATGTGGAAGACCATCATGCTGAGCTGCGAGGCGCCCACGCTGGCCACCGCGAGCGCGGGCGAGATGCCGCGCTTCTGCAGGTAACGCGTGTTGATCGCGACGCCGCCGACGGCGGCGGGCGTGACGAGCTTGACGAACGAGGCCGCGAACTGGACGAGGACCGTGCGCCAGAGCGGTAGATGCTCGGGTACGAAGCCCCTGAGCATCAGCGCGGCGGCCACGAAACTGACGAACGAGGCGGCCAGCGCCAGCACCGACCAGGCCCAGTTGGCGGTGGTCACCACATGCACGACGTTGACCTGGCTGAGCTGCGACAGCAGGAAGTACGCGGCCAGCGTGCTGGCGATCATCGTGACCAGAGTGCGCGGCCGGAACCGCTCCAGCCGGATCTCCTCGACCTTGCCCTGCGGTTTGAGCGCCACGATGTGCTCGCGCAGCTCGCCGAGCACGCCCTTGTCCTTCGACAGCGCCGCGCGGGTCTCACGGGTGAGGGCGATGCGCTGGAGCAGCGGCATCGCGGCGGCCAGCGCGTCGGACCCCATGACCGCGGCGGCGGCCCGCACGGAACGCTCGGCGCCGACGCGCAGCGCCAGATAGGTGAGCAGCTGCGCGACGTCGAGCCGGAGCAGCAGGTCGCCGGCCGCGATCTCGCCGCTGCGGGCGTCGGTGAGCACGACCCGGCCGGCCGGGTCGAGGTGGATGCTGTCGCCGGTCAGCCGCCGGTGGGCGAGCCGCTGGATCTGCAGCAGCGCGACCTGCTCCCAGATCTGGGCGAGCAGGGCGTCGTCGATGTCGGCGTCGGGCACGTCGTCGAGCGGGCGGGTTTCGAGGTGCTCGTAGGCGAGCAGCGCGGCCTCGGTGCCGATCTCGCTGGTGCCGAGCAGACGTGGCGTGCTCGCGCCCGCCGCCTGCGCGGCGTAGGCCATGAGCGCCTCGCGCTCCAGCTCGGCGCGGAGCGACCTGATCGCCCGGCGCCTGGTCTCCGAGTTGAGCCGGATCCGCCGCCAGAGCCGGTACGGCAGGCCGGCGACCTGCCGGTCGCGGTCGAGCACGGTGACGTCGAGGCTGCTGCCGTCCTTGAGCCCGACGGCGTAGCGGCGGCTGCCCTGGTGATCGTCCTCGATGCGGCGGGCCGTCTGCGGGGAGAAGGAGAGCTTGCGGAGCGCGGCGATGACCGCGTTGCCGGGCGGCCGGGTGTTGGGGCTGCCCACGCCGTACAGGGTGCCGTAGCCCACGGCCATGCCGACCAGGACGGGCACGATCGCGCCCGGCAGCGTGATCTGCCTGGCGGAGAAGAGCGCGAAGATGTCGAGCGCGATCACCGTCCACATGAGCATGCGCCAGGTGGGGCGGCGCGAGATGCGTACGGCGGTGGCGTAGGCGACCACCGAGGTGAGCAGCGTGTTGAGCGGCTCGATGGAACGCCCGCCGGTCAGCAGCATGCGCAGGTCCTCGACGCTGCCGCCGATCAGCCACTGGCCGAGCAGGAAGGAGCCGACCATGCCGATGATCGCGGCGATCAGGCCCTCGGCCACCCGCAGGCCGTCGCGGTGGAAGACGCGCTCGACGGCGAAGGCCACCGGCACGATGAGCACGGCCGCGCCGCCCAGGAACGACGCCACGCGGCTGAGCAGATCGGGGACGAGGGTGGTGCCTTCTTTGACGTCCGCTTCGAGGCCGTTGAGCGTCTGCTTGGCGACCAGGGCGATGAGGACGACCGCGGCGAGCACGAGCAGCGTGGTGAGGAAGCGCAGCAGGTCGGAGGGCCGCCGCAGGCGCTGGGGCAGCAGCGGCTCGACTACATAGACGTCCGTTTCAGCGCGCGCTTCAGCCACGGCTGGATCCCCCTCCGCGAGGTCCTCCGCGTCATCACGTTCCCTGATTTCGGCCACCGACAGAGATTCTGCACCTTCCCGACCGACCGTACGATCTTTGGGCCCCTTCAATCCTTCACCCTTGATTTCTACCGCGCGTCGGGGCATGTCGTGGCTCCCCTAATGCCTGGCGGGCGACACGTAAGCTGTGTCGCATGTCGGGTGAGTTGCGAGTTTTGGGGGCATGTCCACTGGACTGCCCTGATACCTGCTCTTGGATCGTCACGGTCGAAGACGGCAAGGCCGTGAAGATGCGCGGCAACCCGGAGCAGCCTTACACCCGGGGCGCGCTCTGCGTGAAGGTCAACCGATATCTGGAGCATACCCAGGCCGACGACCGCATCCTTTACCCGCTGCGCCGTACCGGGCCCAAGGGGTCGGGCGAGTTCGAGCGCATCTCCTGGGAGGAGGCGTTCGACGAGATCGCCTTCAGACTGCGGAACATCATCGACGAGCACGGCGGCGAGGCCATCTGGCCGTACGTGGGGACGGGCTCGCTCGGCTACATCCAGGGCTGCGAGGGCGTGGCCGGGCGCCGGTTCTGGAACATGCTGGGCGCCTCCAAGCACTGGCTGAACATCTGCGCCACGGCCGGCGGCGCCGGGCTGAGCCTGACCAACGGCACGCCCGCCGGCATGGACCCCGAGGACCTCGCGCTGTCCAGGCTGATCCTGCTGTGGGGCACCAACACGCTGACCAGCGGGCACCACCTGTGGAAGTTCGTCCAGGACGCCCGCGCGGCCGGCGCGTACGTGGTGGCCATCGACCCGATCCGCACCAGGACCGCCGACCAGGCGGACCGGCACCTGGCGATCCGGCCGGGCACCGACGCCGTGCTCGCGCTGGCCCTGCTGAACGTGGTGCTCGCCGAGGGCGCCCAGGACGAGGAGTTCCTCGCCGAGCACACCCAGGGCTGGGAGTCCTTCCGCGAGGAGATCCTGGCCTACCCCGTCGAGCGGGCCGCCGAGATCACCGGCATCCCGGCCGCCGACATCCGCGAGCTGGGTACGCGGGTCGCGCACACCCGGCCGACCGCGATCCGGACCACGATGGGCATCCAGCGGCACGCCGGCGGCGGCACCGCGCTGCGGACGATCGCCGCGATCCCCGGCGTGACCGGCGACTGGCGCCACCCGGGCGGCGGCGTGGCCTACTCCACCAGCGGCCACATGCACCTCAACATCGACAAGCGTGACGACCTGCTTGCCAAGCCGGTCCGTACGCTGACCATGACCCGGCTGGCCTCCGAGCTGGACTCGGTGAAGTGCCTCTGGGTGTACGCCGCCAACCCGGTCGGCTCGACCCCCGACGCCAACCGGATCCGGCGGCAGCTGGCCCGCGAGGACCTGTTCACGGTGGTCATGGAGCAGTTCCCCACCGACACGGTCGACTACGCCGACATCGTGCTCCCCGCGACCATGCAGACCGAGCACATGGATCTGCACGCCGGGTACGGCCACCTCTACCTGCTCTGGAACGAGCCCGCCGTGGCGGCGCCGGGCGAGTGCCTGTCCACCACCGAGACGTTCCGCCGCTTGGCCGCCCACATGGGGATGACGGAGCCGTCGCTGTACCACTCCGATCTGGAGCTGGCCGAGCAGCTGCTGAGCAGCGGCCACCCGTCGCTGGAGGGCGTCACGCTGGACCGGCTGCGCAAGGAGGGATGGGTGCGGATGAACTATCCCCAGCCGTTCACCCCCTTCGCCGACGGCTTCCCCACCGCCTCGGGCCGGCTCCGCTTCCCGCCGCGCGGCAAGGCGTACGTCCAACCTCATTCCGTGCGTACGGCCGACGGCTCGCCGTACCCGCTGACCCTGGTGACACCGGCGGCGCACACCTTCCTCAACACGATCTTCGGCAACAACCCGGAGCTCAGACGCCGGGCCAAGGAGCCCGTGGTGCTGGTCAATCCGGCCGACGCCGAGGCGCGCGGGCTGGTGAGCGGGCAGCGGGTGCGGGTGCACAACGCGAGCGGCGAGTTCCTGGCCGACGTCGAGGTGAGCGACCGCGTGGCGCGCGGTGTGGTGGCCTCGCCCAAGGGGCGCTGGCCCAAGCACAGCCCCGGCGGCGCGAACGCCAACGCGGTCGTGGCCGAACGCGACGCCGACATGGGCAGGGGTCCGGCCTACCATGACAACCTGGTCGAGGTCAGCCCTTGTGCCGGTCCATGAAGGCGATGATCCGGTCGAGCACCTCAGGGCCGTGAGGGCTGCCGAACAGCGCTGAGGCGTGCAGGCTCTCGCCCTTGACGACGTGGAGCTCGTTGTCGGGGGCCTTGGTGGCGGCGTCGTGGGTGCGCTGGAGGTCCTTGGCGCCGCCGTACGCGTCGTTCTCGCTGCCGATCTGGAGCAGCGGGACCGTCAGCTTGGCCGCCTCGCCCTCGGCGACCGCGCCCGACAGGGCGACCACCCCGGCCACCCGGGAGCCCAGCCGCTCGGCCGCCGGGACGGAGGCGGTCGCGCCGATGGAGCCGCCGACCAGGAACAGGCGCCGCACGCCCTTCTCCTTGGACAGGCGCTTGGCCATGGCGACCGTCACCTCGTCGGGGTATTCGGCGCTCTTCCTGGCGTACAGCAGGACGCGGTAGCCGGCCGCGACCAGGCGGTCGGAGAGCGGGCGCCAGGTGCAGACGTTGCCGTTGCGCTCGTACGTGATCACCACGCCGACCGCGCCCTTGCCGGTGATCACACCGGGCAGGTCGTCACCGTAGGTGAAGATCTTGCCGTCCGCGCTGGTGAAGCAGCCGGAGACGTTAGGGCCGGAGACGTCAGGAGTGGTGACCTTCGCCACCGGTGTAGGCGGGGTGGCGGTCGTGGTCGTGGTGCTGACCGCGCCTCCGCAGGCGGTAAGTACCAGAACAAGCCCGATCGAGCCGATGATCGCGCGCATCGCCGCCCCTTCACCACACTATGTCTGAAGTGACATAGTCGTGGGTGACAATACCCTTGGCGGCACCATGACCTCAACGCTGGGATTCGCGATCCTCGCCGTGCTGGCTCGCGGCGACCGCACCGGATACGACATCGCCGCGGCCATGCGGCGGCCCATCGGCTTCTTCTGGACCGCCGGGCACAGCCAGATCCACGCCGAGCTGCAGAAGCTGCGGGCCGCGGGCCTGGTCGGCTACGAGGCCGAACGCGGGCCGGGGCCGCAGGACAAAAAGGTCTACCACCTGACGGACGAGGGCTCCGCGGAGCTGCGCGGGTGGGTGACCCGGCCGCCGAAGGAGCGGCCCGAGCGGGATGAGCTGGTGCTCAAGACGTACGCGGCGTGGCTGGCCGAGGCGGGGCTGGTCAGGCGGATGTTCGCCGACCAGCTGGCCGCGCACGAGGCGCGGCTGGCCGAGTACGAACGGGAGGAGGCGGCGTTCGGCGGCCCACCGCCGTTCGGCGATCCGCGCTTCGGCAACTACGCGACGCTGCGGTGCGGCCTGGGATACGAGCGGCACCGCGCCGAGTGGTGCAGATGGATGATCGATCAGCTGGGCGACAGCGACAGCTTGTAACCCTCGTGCGAGGCGTCGAAGCCGAGCGAGTCGTAGAACCGGTGCGCGTCGGTGCGTGACTTGTCCGAGGTGAGCTGGACGATCGCACAACCCCGAGCCCGCGCCCGGTCGATCGCCCACCGCATCATCTCGCGGCCCAGACCCTGACCCCGGGTCGAGGCGTCGACCCTGACGGCCTCGATCTGGCAGCGCTCGGCCCCGAGTCGCGAGAGCCCGGCCAGGTAGGTGAGCTGCATGGTCCCGAGGATCTTGCCACCGCGCTCGGCGACGATCAGCTCGTCGTAGGGGTTGGCGTCGATCCGGGCGAAGGCCGCCAGATACCGCTCGTCGGCCGGGTCTCCCTCGCGCTTGGCGCCCAGCGGGTCGTCGGCCAGCATCGCCACGACGGCGGGCACGTCGTCGGCACTGGCCGGGCGGATAATCCAGGTTTCGTCCATGCCCGAATCATGCCCGAATCATGCCCGACAAGTCAGGGAGGGCTCAGGGTAGGTCCCCGATGCGATAAAGGGGTGTCGAAAGGCACTCTGGGGACATGAACGAAATCAGTCGACGCGATGAGGTCTCGCTGTCCGGCGCCGCTCTGCGTGGCGCCCCTTGGAAGACCGCCGCCGTCAGCGGTGGCGCGACGGCCGCGGTCAGCTTCGGGCTGGGTGTGCTTACCGACTCCGCCGGCCTGGTGTGGTCGCTCGGCCTGGGGATCAGCGTGTTCGCGCTGGTCGCCGCCATCGGCGCGGTGTCCAAGCCGAACGAGGGCGACCGGGTCACCCGCCAGGCGCGTCTGTGGGCGCTGAAGCACCCGTGGAGGTTCGCGCTGCTGCCGGCCGCCATCGCGGCGGTCCTGGACTACCCGGTGCAGCTCGTACTCGACGGGGAGGGGGTGTTCGGCTCGGCGTTCCAGTCGGTCTGGCATGGCGCCCTGGTCTATGTGATCGCCGGCGTCCTGACGCTCACGAGGCAGGGACGAGCACGATCTTCCCAGTGACCCGGCGGTTGATCAGGTCGTCCATGGCCCGTCCGGCCTCCTCCAGGGGCCTGGCCTCCGGTGGTGCCGGGTCGATCCCGGGCATCGTGAGGAGCTCCTGGAGCATCAGCCGATTGGCGGCCGCGTGGCTCATCGACCACGCGCCCCAATCCACCCCCACCACCGCCCGATTACGCAGCAGCACCTGGTTGGCGGGCAGCCGCGGGATGCCGCCCCCGGCGAAGCCGACGACCAGGAGCCGCCCGCCCTCGCGCAGCGAGCGCAGCGCCTCCTCGGACAGTTCGCCCCCCACCGGATCCACCACCACGTCCACGCCCCAGCGCCGGGCGGCGCCCTTCAGCCCCTCATAGCCGATGACCTCGTCGGCCCCGGCCCGCGCCGCGCGCTCGCGCTTGTCCGGCGTCGAGGCGGCCGCCAGCACGGCGGCGCCCAGCGCCCTGGCCACCTGGATGGCCGCCAGTCCCACCCCGCCGCCCGCGCCGAGCACCAGCACCCGCTCACCGTGCCGCAGCCCGGCGCGCTCCCTGAGCGCGTACATGGCCGTGCAATAGCTCTGCGCGAACACCGCCGCGGTCCGCGGATCGAGGCCCTCCGGCAGGGGTACGGCCTGCTCCTCTGAAATGACGACATGTGTGGCGTAGCCGCCGAGCCCGGTGATGGCGAGAACCCTGCTGCCGTCGGCCAGCCGCCCGGCCACCTCGTACCCCGGAGTGAAGGGCAGCTGTGGCTTGAGCTGGTAGGTGCCGCCGACCATCAGCCCGTCGACATAGTTGACCCCGGCCGCCTCGACCTCGACCACCACCTGGCCGGGACCCGCGACGGGATCGGGCCGCTCGACGAGCTCGACCGGCTTGCCGAACGCGGTGCAGACGACTGCCTTCATCCGGACAGCGTCCCCGATAGAACATCATTCTGACAAGCTGGTCAGTCCCACCAGATCGTGGTCCAGCGCTCCCGTGGGAGCGGCCACATGCCCAGCTCCAGGGCCGTCGCGCCGACCTCCGCCGAGCGCGCGGGGTCGAGGCAGGCGCGCTGGCAGACGCTGTCGGCCAGGTCCTCCAGGGAGTTGAATCGGTCCAGCGGCGCCTCCCGCTCCTCGACCCGTACGGGGTAGCCGAGCGCGGCCGCCAGTGCCACGCAGTCCTCGGCGACCGGCCGGACCGGGCGATCCACGTTGTGGAAGTGCTGCCACAGCGGGGCCATCCAGCTCATGGGGTGGCGATGTGGGAGCTCGATGACGACGCGGCTCCTGGCGTGGTCGTTCAGCGCGCGGAGGAAGTCGGCCAGGTCGGGCACGTTGTAGATGACGTGGGCGGAGACCACCACGTCGGCGACCGGCACCTGGTCCGCGATGTCGGGCCAGCGGCCTTCGATCGCGGTGAGCGGGACGCCGAGCTTGTCCGCCCTGAGGGTGAGCTCGTCGAGCATCGCGGCGGAGGTGTCGACCGCGTACAGCATGGAGAACCGGTCGTGCAGCGGCAGTGACGCGGCACCGGTGCCCGCGCCGACGTCGAGCAGTGTGGCGCCCTCGTCCAGCGCCTCGATGAGGTGTGTCGCGGTCGGCCCGTCGTCGGGCTCGGCGAGCGCCCTGTCGGTGCGCGTGGCGAAGCGCGCCGGGTGATGGCCCCACGGATCGACCGGCGCCTTGGCCATGATCTCGGCGGGGATGGCCCAGGAGTCCAGTCGCTCTCGCCAGCGAGTGGCGAGTTCTTCGGCGTCCATGGAGATGAGCATGCCACGCATATTCACGGTTACTCGCGGGTAGCATTTCGAGTAAGGTTACTGGCCAGTACATAACGCCCCCGGTTCAAGGAGATCGACACTCATGGGCCACTACAAGAGCAACGTCCGTGACCTGGAGTTCAACCTCTTCGAGGTGTTCGGGCGACGCGAGATCCTCGGCACCGGGCCGTATGCCGACATCGACGAATCGGTGGCCCGCGGCATTCTGGAAGAGGTCAACAGACTGGCCACCGGCGTGCTCGCCGACTCCTTCGAGGAGGGCGACCGCCACCCGCCGGTCTTCGACGCCGCCACGAGCTCGGTCACCGTGCCGGAGGGTGTCAAGAAGTCGTTCCGGGCGCTGGTCGACGGCGGCTGGGCGCATCTCGACCTGCCGCGCGAGCTGGGCGGCCCCGGTATCCCCCGGAGCCTGGCCTGGGCCACCGCGGAGATGGTCCTCGGCGCGAACCCGGCCCTCTACATGTACGCCGCCGGCCCCAACTTCGCCTACACGCTGTGGGAGGTCGGCACCGAAGACCAGAAGCGCTTCGCCGAGCTGGCCATCGAGCGCGACTGGGGCGCCACCATGGTGCTGACCGAGCCCGACGCGGGCTCCGACGTCGGCGCGGGCCGGGCCAAGGCGATCCGGCAGCCCGACGGGACCTGGCACATCGAGGGCGTCAAGCGCTTCATCACCAGCGCCGAGCACGACATGGCCGAGAACATCTTCCACCTGGTGCTGGCCCGCCCCGAGGGGCACGGACCCGGCACCAAGGGCCTGTCGATGTTCCTGGTGCCCAAGTTCCACGTGGACCTGGAGACGGGTGAGCTGGGCGAGCGCAACGGCGTCTACGTCACCAACGTGGAGAAGAAGATGGGCCTGAAGGTCTCCACGACCTGCGAGCTCACCTTCGGCGACAAGCACCCGGCCATCGGCTGGCTGGTCGGCGAGGTGCACGAGGGCATCAGGCAGATGTTCATGGTGATCGAGCACGCCCGCATGATGGTCGGCACCAAGGCCATCGCCACGCTGTCCACCGGCTACCTGAACGCCCTGGAGTACGCCAAGAGCCGCGCCCAGGGCGCCGATCTGACCAGGATGGCCGACAAGTCCGCGCCCCGGGTGCCGATCACGCATCACCCGGACGTACGCCGCGAGCTGATGCTGCAGAAGTCGTACGTCGAGGGCATGCGCGCGCTGGTGCTCTACACGGCCACCTTCCAGGACGCCATCCAGATGGACCCCGCAGACCGGCACGCGCGCGACATGAACGACCTGCTGCTGCCCCTGGTCAAGGGTGTCGGCTCCGAGCGGTCGTACGAGCTGCTCGCCCGGTCCCTGCAGACGCTCGGCGGCTCGGGCTACCTGCAGGACTACCCGATCGAGCAGTACATCCGCGACGCCAAGATCGACTCCCTGTACGAGGGCACCACCGCGATCCAGGGTCTGGACCTGTTCTTCCGCAAGATCCTGCGTAACCAGGGCGCCGCGATCGGCTCGCTGCTCGCCGAGATCAACGCCTTCGCCTCCTCCGACGCCGGTAACGGCCGCCTCAAGGAGGAGCGCAAGCTGCTCGCCGAGGCCGCCGCCGACATCAAGGTCATGGGCGACACGATGGCCGGCTGGGCGCTGGGCGCGCTGGAGACGCCGAGCGAGGTCTACAAGGTCGGGCTCAACACGACCAGGCTGCTGCTGGCCCTGGGCGACCTGGTGATCGGCTGGCTGCTGCTGCGCCAGGCCGAGATCGCGCTGACCCGGCTCGCCGACGGCGAGGACGCCTTCTACCAGGGCAAGGTCGCCGCCGCCTCGTTCTTCGCGACGACCGTGCTGCCCCGCCTGGCCACCGAGCGCCGGGTGCTCACCGCCACCGGCCAGGACCTGATGGACCTGCCGGAGGACGCCTTCTAAATCCGAACAGACCAGCCGCCTCCCGCTGAACGCCCGCTTCACTGTGAAGCGGGCGTTCTGCTGAGAAATGCACAGTCCGTCCGGCCCGCCGGGGTACGTTCGCGGCATGAGCGCGTCCACCCACGATCACCCGCTGGCCCCGCCTCGCGTCGAAGAGGTCTCGGCAGGCGTCTTCGCCTACATCCAGCCCGACGGCAGCTGGTGGATCAACAACACCGGCTTCCTGGCCGGGCGGCGCGGCGTGATCTCGATCGACGCCTGCTCGACCGAGCGCCGTACTCGGGCGTACCGGCAGGCCATCGCCGAGGTCACCGACCGGCCGATCACCACGCTGATCAACACCCATCACCACGGCGACCACACCTTCGGCAACTACCTCTTCCCCGAGGCCACCATCGTCGCCCACGAACGGACCCGCGAGCTGATCCTGGCCGAGGGCATCCCCGACTACCGGACGTTCGCCTGGTCGCCCGACGTGGAGTGGGGCGATCTGGAGGCGGTGGCGCCGTTCCTCACCTACACCGACGGGGTCACGGTCTACTCCGACGACCTGCGCTGCGAGGTGCGGCACGTCGGCTTCGCCGCGCACACGACCAACGACTCCTATGTCTGGATCCCGGAGCGGCGGCTGCTGTTCGCGGGTGATCTGGCCTTCAACGGCGGCACGCCGTTCGTGCTGATGGGGTCAGTGACGGGCGCGATCGAGGCGCTCGACCAGCTCAGGGAGCTGGGCGCGGAGACGGTCGTGCCCGGACACGGCGACGTGTGCGGGCCCGAGGTCTTCGACCCGGTGCGGGGCTACCTGGAGTTCGTGCTGGCGACCGCCGAACGCGGCCGGGCGGCGGGACTGACTCCCCTGGAGACGGCCCGCGAGACCGATCTGGGCGAGTGGGGCGAGCTCCTGGACCCAGAGCGCATCGTCGGCAACCTGCACCGCGCCTACGCCGAGCTGGACGGACTGCCCCGTGGCGGCACGATCGACCTCGTCGCCGCCGTCGTCGACATGATCACCTTCAATGACGGGAAGCCACTGTCCTGTCTCGCCTGAGTGTGATCGCGCATACTCGGGTATGACCGAGGGCGTACGCGTTCTTTGCCGTCCTGGAGGTCGTCATGGGTGTCGGGGTCAGCATCTTCTTCCTCACGCTCGGCGCCATCCTGCGATTCGCCATCGAACCGGACGTGTTCGGTCAGAGCGTGCACATGGACACGATCGGCGTCATCTTCATGATCGTCGGCGGGGTGGGCGTGGTCCTGAGCATCGTGCTGGCCCCGAAGCGGGGCCGCACCTCTGACCACCAGCTGATGCACCGCGAGAACAACCCGCCGGAAATCTAGTTCGACGCCGCGGCGATGGTGGCCTTGAGGGCGGCATCGAGCGGAGTCGCGGTCATGCCGAAGGTGTTCTCGAACGCCGAGGAGTCGACGACGAACGGCCGGTCGAACTGGTAGCGCGTCTCTTTCAGCTCACGGATCACGGGGTTGATCAGCTCGAGTGCGAGCAGGATCGGCGCCGGGGGGCGGTTGAGGCGCGGTGCGGGCGCTCCGGCGAGCTCGCACAGCCGCCCGGCCAACGCGCGGGCCGATAGCGCGGCGTTGTTGGGGGTGTGCCAGGCGCGGCCCCAGGCGCGCTCGTCGGTGGCGGCGATGGCCATCGCCGCGGCCACGTCGGGCAGGTAGGTCCACGAGTGGGGCTGGTCGGGGTCGCCGAGGAAAGAGGTGCTCTTGCCGGCGAGCAGCGAAGGCACGAAACGGGTGCCGACGGGCGTCTGGTCGCTGGCGCCCGGGCCGAAGTAGTCCGAACTGCGGATCTCGGTGACACGGGCACGGCCGGCCTGGTGCGCGGCCAGCGCGTCGGTCCACATCTTGACGCGGACACGGCCCTTGACGCCGGGAGCGGCGAGGGGGAGATCCTCGACCATCGGCGTGGTCACGGGTCCGTAGGCGTAGAGGTTGCCGGCGGTGACGAGCACCGCGCCGGTGGCCTCGGCGGCGGCCAGCAACGCGGAGGCCAGCGGCGGCCAGTCCTGGGCCCAGCGGGGGTAGGCGGGACCCGCGCAGTTGTGGAGGGCGTCAGCGCCCTTGACGATCCGGGTGAGCCGGTCGCGGTCGGTGAGATCGGCCGCGACGGACTCGACGCCGGCTGGGCCCTTGCCCGACCTGGTGATCACGACGACCTGGTGCCCCTGGGCGAGCAGGTGCCCAGCGAGGTGCTTGCCGACTTGTCCCGCTCCTGCGATGACGTGCTTGCCCATGATGTCCTCCGTTTGATGCGCCGCTCTCTTACGAGATCAATGCTCTCTCAAACTGGCGACCGAGTCAAGAGCAGTGCTCTCATTTCAGGTCGCCGATCCAACGAGTCCTGCTGAACAGCAGGTCGCGGGCTTGGGTGCGGCCACGGTCAACAGGCGTTTGGGATGCTTGGCAATCTGATGGAAGGGTCTCCCGGGAGCGGGTAATCACAGGTGTCCCTGTTCCCCGGCAAGGGAGACCCTTGCGTGATCACATCTCCTGAAGGAGCGGTGGCCGATCCCGAGCGGTTCGCCACGGTCTTCGACGCGCACTACGAGGAGATCCGGCGCTACATCGGCCGCCGCCTTGACCTCGACATCGCCGAGGACCTCGCCGCCGAGACCTTCCTCATCGCCTTCCGGCGCCGCGACAGCTTCGACGCCGCCAAAGGCGGCATCAGATCCTGGCTGTACGGCATCGCCACCAACCTCGTCGGCAAGCATCGGCGGGCCGAGCTCCGGCGCTATCGGGCGCTGGCCAGATCCGGCCCGCCGCCGGACGAGAGCGGCCATGACCAGCGGGTCGCCGATCGGGTCACCGCCGGAGTGACCGTACAGAAGCTCTCGGCCGCGCTGGCCGAACTGTCGCGCGGTGAGCGCGATGTGCTGCTGCTCGTCGCCTACGGCGAGCTGACCTACGACGACGTGGCCGCGGCGCTCGGCATCGCCAACGGCACCGTCGCCTCCCGGCTGAGCCGGGCCAGGACCAAGCTGCGTGACACGCTGGGAGTTGAGGTGCGATGAAGGAGTTCCAGCTCATCGACGATGTGATGCCGGACATGCCGCCCGCCGATCCGGCCAGGACGATGGGGATCCGGGCACAGCTCATGGGCCGCCCCCCGCGCCGGCGGCTGCCCGGCTGGTCCCGGGCGACGCTCGCGGCGGCGGCCGTGACCCTGGTGCTGGTCGGCGGATTCGTGGTGGTGCCCAGACTGGGTGGGGGCGAGGTCCAAACGGCCGCCACCTCGAACGTGCCCCCGGTGCTCGCGGCGGCGGCGGACCGGCTGGCCGCGCAGCCGCCGGGCACGGGGGCCTGGTGGCGGCGAGAGGTGCGGCAGGTGTCGCGGCAGGTCGGCAAGGGGAAGCCCGCTTATGTCGTCGAGCAGCGGACCGGCGAGGTGCTGTGGGTGAGTCGGAAAGGGGAGACCCGGCTCGAGTTGAAGCCTGTGACCACCGTGCCGCTCACGCCGGCCGACAAGCGGGCGTGGAAGGAGGCCGGCTCGTTGCGGCTCTGCAATTCAACGCGCGGTTGCACGCTCGGCCGGGTGTTCTTCACCCCCTTTGACCCGAAAAAGCTGGAGCCCGTGGGGCAACTGCCGACCGACGCCAAAGCGCTCAAGGCCGAGCTGCTGAAGCAGTATCCCGCGGACGGCCGCGACACTCAGGAGGCCTGGCTCTGGGCGGCAAGCAGGTGGCTGCTCCTCGACGTTCCGAGCACTCCGGGCACGCGGGCGGCGGTCTACCGGATGCTCGCCGGTCTGCCGCAGGTGAAGGTGACCGACGGAGTCAAGGACGACGAGGGACGCGCGGGGGTCGCGCTGCTCCTCGGCGACCCCCTGCAGCAGCAGATCATCATCGACCGGGACAGCGGTGACCTGCTGGCCGTGCAGAGCAAGATGCTCCGGTCGGACGGCAAGCAGGCCACGTTCCCGATCGGCCGAACGTTCGAGTCGTTGCTGGTCGAGCGGCTGGGGTGGACCGACGAGCAGCCTACAGAGAAAGTTGAACGGCGGCCCGGCTCGCGATGATGGGCTTGATGTGCTCCGCGATCACCTTCTGATGCTGAGGGTGATCGCGGTACACCAGGTAGTCGTCGACGTTGTCGAAGTCGGCGACCACCGCGAACTCGTGGTTGCCCTGGTTGATGCCCGCGTCGGCGTCCGCCGTGTAAGCGCGGATCTCCGGGATGATCCCCGGCAGTTTCCGCAACTCGGTGGCCACCGTGGCCTTCTGCTCCTCGGTGGCGTCCTCGGTCCAGGTGAACAGCACGACGTGGCGAATCATGAGCTCAGCCTATCGAGATCCGATCGGCGTTCGGGCCACCGTTGGCCGTCGTGGCGGTGGCTCTGATCTTGTTGACTCCTTGCGCGAGGGTGACGGTGAGGGTGGAGGTCTGCCAGGTGTCCCAGTTGCCAGTGGCGTTGAAGTCGCGGGTCACTGCGGCGCCGCCGTTGACCGTGATGGACATCGGCCGGTTCACCGTCGTGCCGTTGGCGTAGCGCAGCTCCAGAGTGACCGGTCCCGCTACGGGGGCGTTGACCGTCCACTCGACGTAGCTGCCGGTCAGGTTGTCGTAGTTCACGAACCCGGTGCCCGTGTAGCCGTCGTGGTTCGACTCCACCACGCCCTGGGAGATCGTCGCGTCCTCGGCCTGGTAGATGACCGGGCCGCTGCCGGTGGTCTCGGTCACCGCGTTCGAGGCGTCCGAGGTGTTGCCGGCCGCGTCGCGGGCCTTGACCGTGAACGTGTACGCCGTGGCGGCCGTCAGTCCCGAGACCGTCGCCGTCGTGCCGGTGACGGTGGTGGCCAGGGTCGAGCCGTTGTAGACGTCGTAGCCGGTCACCCCGGTGTTGTCGGTCGAGGCGTCCCAGGCCAGCGAGACGCTTGAGGACGTCTTGGCGGTGCTGTGCAGGTTGCCCGGCACGCTGGGCTGCTCGGTGTCGGGCGGGCCGGTCGGGCCGGCCGGGACGGTGAGCGTCGCGGTGTTCCAGCCGGAGACCCTGACGCTCGCCGCGCCGCTCAGGTCCGAGGCGCGGAACGTGGCGGTCAGCGTCTTGGACTCGCCCGGCCACAGGCTGATGGCGTTGTCCGACCACTGGATCGGCAGCACCGGCTTGCCGGCCGCGTCCACGACGTGCGCGTCGAGCATGAACGCGGGGATCGCGCCCGTGCCGGTGTTCTTGATCGTCACACTCACGTTCCCGGGGGACGGCGAGGTGGCGGTGGCGGTGATCGGGGCCTGGGCCAGGCCGTTGAGCCCGGTCAGGTTGGCGTAACTGGTGGTCGGCACGTAGTACCAGTCGTTGTTGTCCCAGTCGATGACGTCGCTCGCGGTGGACAGCGCGTACACGTTGCGGTCGATCTCCTCGCCGCCGCGCAGCAGGCTCAGCCGTACGAGGTAGGTCGTGGACAGGCCGCTGATCGACGGGATGGTGACCGCGGTGGCCTTGCCGCCGTCGGCGGGGGCGGTGACAGTGGCCGTGTTGGTGTACTTCGAGGTGCCGTCCATGTTGAACACGTCGGTCTTGACCGTCAGGCCCGAGGCGGCCGAGGTGCCCGAGTTGACCACGACGACGGACTTGTTGTCGTAGGAGTACTGCACGTGCAGCGGTTTGTTCGCCTCACGCGCGCCCCAATAGGAGCCGCCCTGGTCGAGGTAGTAGTCGAACAGCTGCCAGTGCAGGGACGACCAGCCGCTGTTGAGCATCCAGTAGATGACGCCGGTCGAGGGGTTGCTGGAGTCGGTGAAGTTGCGGCCGTAGGCCTCGAACTGCGCGCGGACCGCCTCGTACTGGGCGAGCTGCGCCTTCTTCACGTAGTCGGCCAGGCTGGACGGCACGCCATAACGGCCCCTGAGGGCGTTGTGGTAGATCGTCAGGTTGTTGAACGTGCTCGACGGGGAGCGGTGATACTGCGTCGCGCTCGGGCTCTGCCAGAGCGAGTTGATCTGCGCGGTGGTCATCATCCGCTTCAGCGAGTCGAGCGTCGGGACGTCCGGGCCCGCGCTGGTCTCGGAGTTGAAGCCGAACGCGCCGCCTTCGCGCTTGTTGTACCAGTAGTTCGGCGGCACCCACTCGTACGGGCCGGGCATCTTCAGGCCGGAGTTGCCCAGTTGCGGGCTGGACTTGTCCGAGGCCACGGAGACGATCGGCAGCGGCCACTCGGCGGCCGTCAGGGCGTCGAGGTAGTTGGTCTCCTTCTGGGCTGTCGGCGGGTTGTCGGAGCCGATCAGGAACGAGATCACGCTGGGGTGGTTGCGCAGCCGAGTGGCCTCCGCCTGCATCGACGCCTTGGCGATGGGGTAGTCGGCCGTGGCGAACGAGCCCTCCCACTTGTTGCAGCACTCCCAGCCGGGCATGGTCAGGATGCCGTACTTGTCGGCCAGGTCGTAGAGCTCGTCGGTGTCCAGGTGGCCCTCGATGCGGATGGTGTTCAGGCCGAGGTCCTTGACGTAGCGGATCTTGTCTTCGAGGTAGCGCAGGTCCTTGCGCAGGAAGATGTCCGGCGACCAGCCGCCGCCCCTGATCAGGATCGACCGGCCGTTGATCTTGTAGAAGCGACGGCCGCTGGCGTTCTTGCCCGACTCCACCTTGCGGACGCCGAAGCGCTGGGTCAGCGAGTCGCTCACCGCGCCGCCGACGGTCGCGGTGAGGTTGAGGTCGTAGAGGGGTTGGGCACCCATCTGGTACGGCCACCAGACCTGCGGGTTGTTCAGTGTCTGGGAGAAGGTGATGCGTTTGGTCTCGTTCGCGGCTAACGAGACGTTCTGGGAGAAGGTGAGCGAGCCGATGGTGCCGCTGACCGTGGTGGTCACCGCGCTGCCTGTGCCGTTGCGTACATCGGCCTTGATCGTCAGGTCGGCGCGGTCGAGCGCCGGGACGGCCAGGTTGGTGATCACGTGCGCGTCGCGCAGGGAGACGTCGGCGCTGCGCCTGATCAGCACGTCACGGAAGATGCCCGTGTTGTCGTCGCGCGGGACCTGCACCCAGTCGATCCAGCCGATCGTCAGGTGGTTGTTGGGGTTGTTGGCGTTGACGCGGAAGGCCACCGAGTTGGTGCCTGAGTGGACCAGCGCGGTGATGTCGCGCTCGTTGCGGGTGTAGGCGCCGGCGATCTGGGCGGCCGTGGCCACCTGGCTCCCGTTGACCCACACGTCGGCGCTCGACATCACGCCGCTGATGTCGATGAACGTGCGTAACCCGGTCTCCGAGCCGAGCGTGAAGTCCGAGCGGTACCACCAGGGCACGTCGAAGTCGGCGGTCGGGATCGACTGCATGTTCGTGGAGAAGAACGGGTCGGAGTAGACGTTGTTCTCCAGCAGCCCGGCCAGGACGGTCGAGCGTGGGCCGACCGGATACCAGCCGGAGGCCGCGTAGCCGGGAGTGGAGATCGCGGCGCCGGAGTCCGACACCTTGGCGGATGACTGGATCTTGTAGCCGGAGAGAGCTGTCGAGGAGGCCGTCGCCGCTGGGGCGGCCAGGGCGACACCTCCAGCGCTGACCAGCAAAGTGCAGGTCCAGAGCAGGATGAGGATGAGCCGGGAGCGCGCCATGGGTCCTCGCAAGGCCGATGGAGTTTGTTAATAAACCTTCTTAACAACTAAACGCGATCTCGTAAATGCCCAAATTTCTGGACATCGTGGTGATGGCTGGTTATTCTCAAATAGAGATTTACTCAGCTTGAGAAGGACCTGTCGATGGAAGAGTTCCTGGCCGGCTACGACCCGCGGCGCTATCCACCGGTCGCGGTGACGGTCGACGTGGTGGCGCTGACCATCCGCGACCGGCGGCTGCACGTGCTGATCGTGGAGCGCGGCGTCGAGCCGTACGAGGGCGCCTGGGCGCTGCCCGGCGGCTTCATCAGGCCCGACGAGGACCTGGCAGGGGCGGCGGTGCGCGAGCTGGCCGAGGAGACCGGACTGGACACCGCGCCCGCGCACATCGAGCAGCTGGCCAGCTACGGCGGTCCCGGCCGGGACCCGCGGATGCGCGTGGTGTCGATCTCGTACCTGGCCTTCGCCCCCGACCTGCCCGATCCCCGGGCGGGCACCGACGCGGCGGCGGCCGTGTGGCATCCGGTCGACGACGTGCCTCGGCTGGCCTTCGACCATCAGCGCATCCTGGCCGACGGGGTGGAGCGGGCCCGGTCGAAGCTCGAATACACCCCGCTGGCCACGGCGTTCGCGGGCGACACGTTCACGATCTCCGAGCTGCGGCTGATCTACGAGAGCGTCTGGGGCACCCCGCTGCACGCGGGCAACTTCCACCGGAAGGTGCTGTCGGTGCCCGGGTTCGTGGAGGGTACCGGCGAGACCACGCAGACCGGCGGGCCCAGGGGCGGGCCGCGGGCCAAGCTGTACCGCGCGGGCGACGCCCGGCTGCTGCACCCCGCCCTGCTGCGGCCCTCGCGGGAGGACGAGATCCGGTGAACGCAGAGGAGGCGGCGGCGATCGTCACAGGGGCGCGTTCGGCCGCCGACCTTTTCACGGGCGACTCCCCTGCGCGGGTCTACCGGCGTTATGCCCGGTTACTCCACCCGGACCTGTCTCCCGGGACCGCTGAGGCGTTCGCCAGGCTGGCCGAGTTGTGGTCCGATTTCAACCGGGGCCGGCAGGTCGGGCCGTACCGGATCGGGCCGCCGCTGCATCGGGGTGGCACCGCTGTCCTGTATCCGGCGGACGGTGACGCGCTGCTGAAGCTGCCGCGCGACCCGGCCGACAACCACCTGCTGGTGCGGGAGGCCGCCGCACTCACCCGGCTCGCCTCGGACGCGGACCCGCGTTTCCTGCCGTACGTCCCCCGCCTTGTCGCGAAATTTCGGCATAAAGCCGGGCGGGCCGTGCGGCAGGCGAACGTCCTCAGCCGGGCACCCGGCGGCTTCGTCCCCTTGACCCAGGTCGGCACCGGCCTCGACCCCCGGGACGTGGCCTGGATCTGGCGGCGGCTGCTGGTGGCCACCGGCCTGGCGCACCGGGCCGGTGTCACGCACGGCGCCGTGCTCCCCCGCCACGTACTCGTCCACCCTCTCGACCACGGGCTCGTCCTCGTCGACTGGTGCCGCTCACAGCTCTCCGGCGCGTCCGACGACGTGCTGGGCGTCACCCGATGCGTCGCCGGGCTGCTCGGCGAGCACCCCCGCACGATGCGCGCCTTCGTCCGCGGCTGCCTGCTGCGCCCGCCCGCCGACGCGTGGGCACTGCTCGGCGAGCTCGACGAGCTCCTCGAAGACCTTTACGGACCGCGTACCTACCGGCCCCTTCACCTCTAGGGAGAACATCATGGGCAGCGGAATCTGGTCCACCGACGTCTACAGCTCGGCCGCCCGCTACCGGGCCGCCACCGGCGCCAGCGCCTTCGCCTACAGCGACGGCGGCGCCTCCACCACCCACCCCGACCTCGACCCGTTCGGCGTCACGCGGGAGAGCCGCGACTCCGACGAGCACCCGAACTCGCTGGCCGTCGCCGTGCTCTTCGACGTGACCGGCTCGATGGGCCACGTCCCGCGTACGCTGCAGGCCAAGCTGCCCGACCTGCTCGGGCTGCTGCTGCGCAAGGGGTACGCGGCCGACCCGCAGATCATGTTCGGCGCCATCGGCGACGCGACCTGCGACCGGGCGCCGCTCCAGGTGGGGCAGTTCGAGTCCGACAACCGCATGGACGACCAGCTCGGGCAGATCCTGCTGGAGGGCGGGGGCGGCGGGCAGATGTCGGAGTCGTACGAGCTGGCCATGTACTTCATGGCCAGGCACACCTCGATCGACTGCTACGACAAGCGCGGCAAGCGGGGATATTTGTTCATCATCGGCGACGAGCTGCCCTATCCGCGGGTCAGCGGGAAGGCCGTCGCCAAGCTGATCGGCGACCCGCGCCCGCGCGACATCGACGTGGCCGCGATCGTCGCCGAGCTGACCGAGAAGTACGACGTCTACTACATCCTGCCCGCCGGCTCCAGCTACGCCGGCGACGCGCGGGTGCTGCGAGTCTGGCGCGACCTGCTCGGCCAGAACGTGCTGGAGCTCGACGACCTCGACGCGGTCTGCGAGACGATCGCGCTCACGATCGGGCTCGGCGAGGACGCCATCGGTCTCGACGAGGGCCTCGACGACCTGGCCGGGCTCGGCTCCGCCGCGGGCGCCTCGGTGTCGAAGGCGCTGGCCAAGCTGGACCGCGGCACGCTCGTGGTGTCGGAGCCGCTCGACGGGCTCGACTCGTGACCGAACATGTCATTGTCGTCGACCTCGGGTACGGCGACGCGGGCAAGGGCACCGTCGTGGACTGGCTGTGCGCCACCCGGCCGGTCCACGCGGTGGTCCGCTTCAACGGCGGCGCCCAGGCGGCGCACAACGTGGTGCTGCCGGACGGGCGGCACCACACGTTCGCGCAGTTCGGCTCGGGGACGCTGCGGGGGGTGCCGACGCATCTGTCGAGGTTCGTGGTGGTCGATCCCCTGGCGCTCTCCGCCGAGGCCGCCCATTTGGAACGACTTGGCGTGCCGGATCCGTTCGGGCTGATCACGGTTCATCGGGACTGCCTGCTGGCCACGCCGTACCACGTCGAGGCGGGCCGGCGGCGCGAGCTGGCGCGCGGGGCGGAGCGGCACGGGTCGTGCGGGATGGGCGTCGGCGAGGCGATGGCGTACTCGCTGTCGCACGGCGCGCTCGCCCCGCGCGCGGGCGACTCCCCCGCGACGCTGACCCGCAAGCTGGGCCTGCTGCGGGAGGCGCTGGGGGTGGACGGACCGCCGGTGGCGGACTGCGTGGCGGCCTATCGGGCGTTCGCGTCGCGGGTGCGGCTGGTGGACTCCACCGATGAGCTGCTCAGGCGGGGGCCGGTGGTGTTCGAGGGAGCTCAGGGGGTGCTGCTGGACGAGAACCACGGGTTCGATCCGTACACGACCTGGAGCACCACGACCTTCGCGAACGCGCTGGAGCTGCTCGGCGGGGCCGGGGCGCTGCGGCTGGGCGTGCTGCGGACCTACACTCCCCGGCACGGGCCGGGGCCGCTGGTCACGGAGGACCCCACGCTGGAGCTGCCGGAGCCGCACAACGGCACCGGGCCGTGGCAGGGGCCGTTCAGGGTGGGGCACTTCGACGCCGTGGCGCATCGATACGCGGTGGAGGTGGCGGGCGGGGTCGACGCACTGGCGCTGACGCATCTGGACGCGCCGGTTTCGCGGCTGTGTCACGCGTACGAGGGGGGTGACTTCCGGCTCGGCGACCCCGCCACGCGGACCGCTCGGCTGCTGCGGGCCAAGCCGGTGTACGGCGACGCCGTCACCGACTGGCCCGCGGCCGTGGCGGACGCTCTGGGCGCACCCGTCTGGGTCGGGTCACACGGCCCGACCTCGGCCGACAAGCGCGTCCTCACGCCCGCCCTTGATTAGCTCCAGGCGAGCATGCGGAGTGGGTCCTCCAGCATGGCGCCGACGTCGCGCAGGAACAGCGACCCCAGCTCACCGTCCACGATCCGGTGGTCGAAGGAGAGCGCCAGCGTCGTCACCTTGCGTACCGCGAGCTCGCCGTCCACCACCCACGGCATGTCCCGGATCTGACCGAAGGCGAGGATGGCGGCCTCACCCGGGTTGAGGATCGGCGTGCCGGTGTCGACGCCGAACACGCCCACATTCGTGATCGTGATCGTGCCGCCCGCCATTTCGGCCGGTTGGGTACGGCCCGCCCTGGCGGTCTCCGTGAGCCGGCCCAGCTCGGCGGCCAGCTCGGGGAGGGACAGCCCGTGGGCGGACTTGATGTTGGGGACGACGAGGCCGCGCGGGGTGGCGGCGGCGATGCCCAGGTTGACGTAGTGCTTGACCACGATCTCCTGAGCGGCCTCGTCCCATGAGGAATTGATCATCGGATGGCGCCGGGCGGCCGTGAGCACGGCCTTGGCCACCAGGAGCAGCGGCGAGACCTTGACCTCGGCGAAGTCCGGGATCGTACGCAGGCGCCGGACCGCCGCCATGGTCTCGGTGACGTCGAGCTGGAGGAACTCGGTGACGTGCGGGGCGGTGAATGCGCTGGCCACCATGGCTTGGGCGGTCATCTTGCGGACGCCCTTGACCGGGATGCGCTCCTCCTCGCCCTGCTGCGTGGTCGCTCGTGGGGCGGGCCCTTCCGCGGCTGCGTGGACGTCGTCCCTGGTGATCGAGCCGTTCGGGCCCGAGCCGGCCAGGGTGGTCAGGTCCACGCCCAGGTCCTTGGCCAGCTTGCGTACCGGTGGCTTGGCCAGGACCGCGACCCGCCGTAGCGCCGCCGGGCCGGATGGCGCGGTGACCTCGACGCGGGACGGGTTCGCGACCGGGGTGGCCGGGATCACGGGCGGCTCGGGAGCGGCCGGGACCACGGGTGACTGGGCGGGCCCGTCAGGGCGGGATTTGCGGGGGCGGCGTTTGGTGGTGCCGGTCTTGACGCCGTAGCCGACCAGGACCGCCTGGCGTTCCTCCTTGGGGGCGGGGCTGCCGTGGGCGCCGGGTTCGACGGCGCCCTCCGCCGGGGGACGCGGGACCAGGTCGTCCGCCAGCGCCTCGATCCGGTCGGCGTCCGCCTTTACCTCGCCGACGTCAGCCGCCCCGGCCCGGTCGGCGTCAGCCGCCTCGGTCCGGGGAGCCCCGTTGCCGGAGGCGTCGTCCGGTTCGTCCGTGTCGACGGCGATGATGGGCCTGCCGACGTCGACCGTCTGGCCCTCGTCGGCCATCAGCCCGGAGACCACGCCGTCCCAGGGGATCGGCAGTTCGACGATGGACTTGGCCGTCTCGATCTCCACCACGATCTGGTTGACCTTGACCGTGTCACCGGGCTTGGCGTGCCAGCGGACGATCTCCGCCTCGGTCAGACCCTCGCCCACGTCGGGGAGCTTGAATTCACGTCGCATGAGTCCCCCTCCTCAGTAGCCGAAGGCGCGGTCGACGGCGTCGAGCACCCGGTCGAGGTCGGGCAGGTAGTGCTCCTCCAGTTTCGACGGCGGGTAGGGCGTGGAGAAGCCGCCGACGCGCAGCACCGGCGATTCCAGCTGGTAGAAGCACTGCTCGGTGATCCTGGCCGCCAGCTCGGCGCCGAAACCGCTGTTGATCGGCGCCTCGTGCACCACCACGGCCCGGCCGGTACGGCGTACCGACTCCATCACCAGCGGCGCGTCGAGCGGGTTGAGCGAGCGCAGGTCGAGGACCTCGACCGAACGCCCGTCGGCCTCGGCGGCCGTGGCGGCCTCCAGGCAGGTCTTTACCATCGGGCCGTAGGCGATCAACGTGATGTCCGTGCCCTGGCGCACCTGCCGGCCGCGGTCGAGAGGCAGCCACCAGTCGGTGCCGACGGTGTCGATCTCGGCCTTCTCCCAGTAGCGGCGCTTGGGCTCGAAGAAGATGACCGGGTCTTCGCAGCGGATGGCCTGCTGGATCATCGTGTACGCGTCGGCCGGGTTGGAGCAGGCGACCACGCGCAGTCCGGCGGTGTGCGTGAAGTAGGCCTCCGGCGACTCGCTGTGGTGCTCGACCGCGCCGATGCCGCCACCGCAGGGGATGCGTACGACGACAGGCAGCTTGATCGCGCCGAGCGAGCGCATCGGCATCTTGGCCAGCTGAGTGATGATCTGGTCGGCCGCGGGGAAGACGAAGCCGTCGAACTGGATCTCGCACACCGGCCGGTAGCCGCGCAGCGCCAGGCCGATAGCGGTGCCGATGATGCCCGACTCGGCCAGCGGGGTGTCGATGACCCGGTCCTCGCCGAAGTCCTTCTGCAGGCCGTCGGTGACCCGGAACACGCCGCCGAGCTTGCCGACGTCCTCGCCCATGATGAGGACCTTGGGGTCGTCCTCCATGGCCTTGCGCATGCCCTCGTTGAGCGCCTTGGACAGGCTGAGCACGGTCATGACGCCTCCTTCGGCGCGACGGTCATGCGGCGCTCAGGGGTTCGCTCACTCACTGAAGCCCTCCAGATAAGCGGCGTATTGGGCGCGCTCCTCGTCGATCAACGCGTGCGGCTCGGCGTAGACGTGCTCGAACATCGCGAGCGGCCCGGGGTCGGGCATCGCCAGGCAGCGCCTGCGCAGGTCGGCGCCGAGCTGGTCGGCCTCGCCCTCGACCGAGTCGAAGAACGCCTGGTCGGCGAACTCGTTCTTGAACAGGTACGCCTTGACGCGCTCGATCGGATCCTTGAGCTTCCACGCCTCCAGCTCGCTGGCCACACGGTAGCGCGTCGGGTCGTCCGTGGTGGTGTGGGCGCCCATCCGGTACGTGAACGCCTCGATGAGCACTGGACCTTGGCCTTCGCGGGCGTTCTTGAGCGCCTGCCTGGTCACGGCGAGGCAGGCGAACACGTCGTTGCCGTCGACCCTGATGCCGGGGAAACCGAACCCGGAGGCCCTGCGGTAGAGGGGGATGCGGCTCTGCTTCTCCAGGGGCTCGGAGATGGCCCACTGGTTGTTCTGGCAGAAGAACACGATCGGCGCGTTGAACACGCTGGCCCAGACGAACGACTCGTTCACGTCGCCCTGGGAGCTGGCGCCGTCGCCGAAGTAGGCGATGACGGCCGCGTTCGCGTCGTCGCGCTGGACGCCCATCGCGTAGCCGACAGCGTGCAGGGTCTGGCTGCCGATCACGATCGTGTAGAGGTGGAAGTTGTGCTCCTTGGGGTCCCACCCGCCATGGTTCACCCCGCGGAACAGGCCGAGCAGCTTCACCGGGTCGACGTCGCGGCACCAGGCCACGCCGTGCTCCCGATAGGTGGGGAAGGCCATGTCGGCGTCGGTCAGCGCGCGGCCAGAGCCGATCTGCGCGGCCTCCTGGCCGAGCAGCGAGGCCCAGATGCCGAGCTCGCCCTGCCGCTGCAGAGCGACCGCCTCCAGGTCGACGCGCCGGACGAGCACGAGGTCGCGGTAGAGGGACCGGACCTCTTCGGGTTTGAGGTCGATGTCGTAGTCGGGGTGCTCGACCCGCTCACCCTCGGGGGTGAGGAGCTGGACGAGCTCCGGGGGTGCTTGTGCACCACGAGAGGCGTCGAGTGTCACGTGCCACTCCTGTGCGGTCAGGGCCGGGGTCGATGGGGTTGCCACCTTAGGCCAGCCTTTCGAGCGTCGGACCATGTGGTGGTGGTTCGTACGCGTTTGGGGACATGGTGGCAGACGTCACAGCCCTCAGCGCAAGCCCCATGCCCTCCCCGTTCCCGTTGTGTTGCCTGCCACACGCGCCGGTAGGCTGGCTTTCCCAACTCCCGCCGCACCCAGGAGGAACGCAGTGGCGCGCGTCATCGTAGACGTCATGCTGAAGCCCGAGATTCTCGACCCGCAGGGCCAGGCCATCGCCCGCGCGCTGCCCAGGCTGGGCTTCTCCGGCGTCGCGGCCGTCCGGCAGGGCAAGCGCTTCGAGGTCGAACTGGACGGTCCGGCCGACGAGGCGGCACTTGCGGACGTCCGAAAGATGGCCGAGACGCTGCTGGCCAACACCGTGATCGAGGACTACGTCGTGCGGGTTGAAGAGTAGAACAGCACATTTGACGCATCGAAATACCCGCGAGCGGCTAAAGTCGGGTTCCGGCATGCCACAATGCCACGGGCGTGCCAACAGTAAATAACAACAACGTGATTTTGCGGTTAGCCCCGATTTCACGGGGAAACCTACTCCAGGTGACATTCCGGAGCCCGGAGGAGTCCGGTGGATATTGAGTTCTCGTTGGCGCTGCCTCGGGATGCGATCGGCATACCGATGGTCAGACGAGTGCTAGGGGACGCGATGCGTTCGCTCAACGTGAGCGAGGCGTGCATCTCCGACATGCTGCTCGCGGTCTCCGAGGCGTGCTCTAACGCGGTACGCCATGGCGGCCCGGCCAACCGCTATGAGGTCACGGCCTCGATCGGCTACGGCCGCTGCGACGTACGCGTCGTCGACAACGGGGTCGGCCTGCCCTCGATGCCCCTGCACTTTCCGCCCCCCGACACCGAGAACGGCCGTGGCCTGCTGATCATGCGCTCGGTCGTGGACGAGATCTCCTTCGGCATCACCCCCGGCCGCGGCACCACGGTCCACCTCCGCAAGACCCTCGCCTGGGAGGAGACGGCGAACCGCCGCTCCCGCGAGCTGGCCGCCGTCTAGCCGACCGCTCCATCTGACCCCTTCGCGGGCCGTTATGGCGGCCCGCCTTCTGGCATGCCGTACCGCTGTTGGGAGGCATCGTCGAGCACCAGATAACCTTGGCGGTGCACACCACGAACGCTGGAGGAACGCAAGACATGAGCGCCCGCGTGGGGGTAGTCACCTTTCCAGGAACTCTCGACGATCAGGACGCCGCCAGAGCGATCAGACTGTCCGGCGCGGAAGCGGTTCCGCTGTGGCACGCCGACCACGACCTCAAGGGTGTGGACGCCGTCTTCCTGCCCGGCGGCTTCTCCTACGGCGACTACCTGCGGTGCGGCGCCATCTCGCGGTTCGCGCCGCTGATGCGGGAGCTCGTCCCGGCCGCCCGTGAGGGGCTGCCGGTGCTCGGCACCTGCAACGGGTTCCAGATCCTGTGCGAGGCGCACCTGCTGCCGGGCGCGCTGACGCGCAACGCGTCGCTGCACTACGTCTGCCGTGACCAGCGGCTCCGGGTCGAGGCGACCGGCACGCCCTGGACGAACTCCTTCGCGGCCGGCCAGGAGATCGTGCTGCCGATCAAGCACGGCGAGGGCCGCTACGTCGCCGACCCCGAGACGATCGCCGCGCTCGAGGCCGACGGCCGCGTGGTCGTGCGCTACCTCGGCAACCCCAACGGCTCCGTCAACGACATCGCCGGCATCCGCAACGAGGCCGGCAACGTGGTCGGAATCATGCCGCACCCCGAACACGCCGTCGAAAACCTCGTCGGCGCGCCGAGCACGGACGGGCTCGGCTTCTTCACCTCCATCCTCAAGAAGCTGGTGAACGCGTGAGCACCGACAGCGTCAAGCGGGCCGTCGAAACGCCTGCCGAGCCGATGCCGTTCGCCGAGCTGGGGATGAAGCAGGAGGAGTACGACCGGGTCAAGGAGATCCTCGGCCGTCGTCCCACGGGCTCCGAGCTGGCCATCTACAGCGTCATGTGGTCCGAGCACTGCTCGTACAAGTCGTCCAAGGTGCATCTGCGGCAGTTCGCCACGAAGGCCCCCAAGTCCGACGCACTGCTCGTCGGCATGGGCGAGAACGCCGGCGTCGTCGACATCGGCGACGGCTGGGCCGCCACCTTCAAGATCGAGTCGCACAACCACCCGTCCTACGTCGAGCCGCACCAGGGCGCCGCCACCGGCGTGGGCGGGATCGTCCGCGACATCATGTCGATGGGCGCCCGCCCGATCGCGGTCATGGACGCGCTGCGCTTCGGCGGCGCCGACCAGAACGACACCCGGCGCGTGCTGCCCGGCGTGGTCGAGGGCATCAGCAGCTACGGCAACTGCCTGGGCCTGCCCAACATCGGCGGCGAGGTCGTCTTCGACCCCTGCTACATCGGCAACCCGCTGGTCAACGCGCTCTGCGTGGGCCTGCTGCGCAAGGACCAGATCAAGCTGGCCACCGCGCCGGGGCCGGGCAACAAGGTGGTGCTGTTCGGCGCCTCGACCGGGCCCGACGGCATCGGCGGCGCGTCGGTGCTCGCCTCGGCGACCTTCGAGGACGAGTCGCACGCCAAGCGGCCCGCCGTACAGGTCGGCGACCCGTTCATGGAGAAGCTGCTCATCGAGTGCTGCCTGGAGCTCTACGCGGCCGACGTGGTCGTGGGCATCCAGGACCTCGGCGCGGCCGGCGTCTCCTGCGCGACCACCGAACTGGCCGCCAAGGGCACCGGCGGCATGCACGTCGACCTCAACCTGGTCCCGCTCCGCGACCCCTCGCTCAGGCCCGAGGAGATCCTGATGAGCGAGTCGCAGGAGCGGATGATGGCCGTCGTCCGACCGTCGGACATCGCGGCGTTCATGGCGATCTGCGAGAAGTGGGATGTCCCGGCCACCGTGATCGGCGAGGTGACCGACACCGGCCGGCTGGTGATGACCTGGGACGGCGAGACGATCGTCGACATCCCGCCCGGCACCGCGGCCGACGACGGCCCGGTCTACGAGCGGCCCTTCCACGAGCCCGCCGGGCAGGTCGCGCTCAACGCCGACACCCCCGACCGCCTCGACCGGCCCGCCGACCTGCGCGCCACGCTGCTGGAGCTGCTCGGCTCGCCGAACCTGGCGTCGAAGGAGTGGGTGACCTCTCAGTACGACCGTTACGTCCGCTCCAACACCGTGCTCGCCCAGCCCGCCGACGCCGGGATGCTGCGCATCTCCGAAGTCATGGCCGGCGCCGAGCCGACGACCCGGGGCATCGCCCTGGCCACCGACGGCAACGGCCGCTACGCGCGGCTCGACCCCTACGCGGGCGCCCAGCTCGCGCTGGCCGAGGCCTACCGCAACGTAGCCGTCACCGGTGCCCGCCCGCTGGCCGTCACCAACTGCCTCAACTTCGGCTCGCCGGAGGACCCCGAGGTCATGTGGCAGTTCGCCGAGGCCGTACGCGGGCTCGCCGACGCCTGCCGGACCCTCGGCGTGCCGGTGACCGGCGGCAACGTCTCCTTCTACAACCAGACCGGCTCGACCCCGATCCACCCGACACCGGTCGTGGGCGTGCTCGGCGTGATCGACGACGTGGCCAAGCGGGTCGCCACCGGGTTCGTCGCCGAGGGCCTGCGCATCGCGCTGCTCGGTGAGACGAAGGAGGAGTTCGGCGGGTCGGAGTGGGCGCACGTCGCCCACGGCCACCTCGGCGGCCTGCCGCCGGCGGCCGACCTGGCGGCCGAGCAGGCCATGGCCACCGTGCTGGTGGAAGCCGCCGCTCAAGGACTCCTTGAGGGCTCCCACGACCTGTCCGACGGCGGCCTGGCCATCGCGCTGGCCGAGTCCTGCCTGGCGCGGGGCATCGGGGCGACGGTGGCGCTGAGCGGCGAGGCGTTCACCGACCTGTTCAGCGAGTCGTCGGCCCGTGCGCTGGTGATGGTCCGGCCGGAGGCGTTCGACCGGTTCGCCGCGCTCTGCGCCGACCACGAGGTGCCCTGCTACGGCCTCGGCACCACCGGCGGCACGTCGCTGGTGGTGGAGGGGGTGCTGGAGGTGCCGGTCGCGGAGCTGCGCGAGACGCACTCCGGCACGTTGCCGGCGCTGTTCGGCTGAGGTTTCAGCGCGAAGGCCGGTACGGGGTGCTGTCGTACCGGCCTTCGCTTGTCAGAGAGTCTGGTGAGTCAGGACCTCTTGAGGGTCAGGACTTCTTGAGACAGACCACGTAGACGGTGCCGCTCACGCCGCCGTGGTTGCCGCCGGTCAGGTTGTTGGTGGTGTCGTTCTTGGCCGCGGTGACCGACCAGCCAGACCCGCCGCTGGGGGCGCTGCTGGTGACGTTGCCGTTGCCGCTGATGGTGAAGCCGCCGCCGGTCGCCACGTCGCCGCTGTTGCAGGAGACGGAGCCGCTGCCCGAGCTGAAGGCGTTCGAGCGGGTGTAGGTCGTGTAGGTGATGCCCTTGCCGTCTACACCGTCCTTGCCATCCTTACCGTCCTTGCCCGGCAGGCCGTCCTTGCCCGGCAGGCCGTTCTTACCGTCAGCGCCGTCCTTGCCGTCGGCGCCGTCCTTGCCCGGGAGACCGTTCTTGCCGTCGGCGCCGGCCTTGCCCGGAAGGCCGTCCTTGCCGTCCTTGCCATCGACCCCGTCGGTGCCGTTCTTGCCCGGGAGCCCGTCCTTGCCGTCGGTCCCGTTCTTGCCGGGCAGACCGTCCTTGCCGTCCTTGCCGGGCAGACCGTCCTTGCCGTCCTTGCCGTTCTTGCCGGGGAAGCCCTGACGGCCCTGGAGGCCCGTGTCACCCTTCGGGCCCTGCGGGCCGGTGTCGCCCTTGGTGCCCTCCGTGATCGTGGTCGTCGACTGACCGCCGCCGCCGATCACCATCCGGACCTCCGTCTTCCGGCAGGGGGTGGTGGCGTTGACGATGCGGGCGTACCGGGTCTTCTTGTGCACGCACGCGTACACCTCTGAAGCCGACGACGCGGTGGCGACTCCGCCAACGGCGAGGAGCGAGGCGGCGAGCGCTCCAACAGTGGCGAGGGTGAGCGTGCGCGCACCGCGAATCTTGATAGCCACGGCTTTCCTTCCGAGGAACCTGTGTTGCTCAGGTTGAGCATGAGGTTCACGTTTCAACCGTTCCAACGGATGACAGGAATCGCATAACAGGTTCATTACAGGACAAACCGGACAGAAAGCGGTGACGCTACTTGACCAGTCATGAAAGTCGGCTGTGGGTAAAAGGACGCAGTGGCCGGGCCTGTCTACGATGGATAATCGGGACCGTTCGGGGGCGCACGCATTCCACGGAGGATGACCTTGTCGACCGCCAGTCCCTACCTCCCTCCTGCCACGCAGCCGGTGCGAGGGGTCGTCTGGGCCATCCATCTGGTCCTGCCGCTGCTCGGCCTGTGGCTGCTGCTGGCCCAGAGCCACCTCAACATCATGTGGGAGCACCACTCCAGCCACTTCTGGATGATCATCTCGGTGGCCGGCCTCAACGTGGCGCTCGGCGCGCTGATCAGCGAGGCGTCGCGGAAGCGGCAGGACGCCCGGCTCTTCCTGGTCTCGATGGTGTTCCTGGCCAGCGCCGGCTTCTTCTTCCTGCACGGCCTGGCCACTCCGCAGATCATCCTGCCCACCGGATCCATAGGGTTCGACCTCGGGCAGCAGGTCGGGCTGACGATCGCCTCGGGGTTCGCGTTCGCCTCGGCGTTCCCGCTGGGCGAGCGGGCGGCACTGACCGTCATGAGATCCCAGCACCTCATCCGGGGCGTGCTCCTCGGATTCATGATCCTCTGGGGGCTCGCCTCGCTGATCCCGGGGCTGACGCCGCTCAGCCAGCCCCCGCTCAAGGAGCCGGTCAACTGGCTCGTGTGGCTGTCGCTGCCGGGCCTCGGCCTGTACGGCGCGGCCAGCGTGATGATGTTCCAGCTGCACCGGCAGCGGCCGTCGGCCATGCTGGTCAGCCTGATCACCGCCTACGCGCTGCTCGCCGAGGCCATGATCGCCGGGATGTCGCAGCTCAACTGGCACCTGTCCTGGTGGGAGTGGCACATCCTGCTGACGCTGGCCTTCGTCTTCGTCGCCTACAGCGCCTACATCCAGTTCAGGCGCGAGGGGTCCAGCGGCGGCCTGTTCGACTCGGTGGCGCTGTCGGCGACCGTGGCCCGCATCCAGCTGCACTACGACGAGGCCCTGGAAGAGCTGGTCGAGCACGTACGGCGCGGAGAATCGCTGGCGGCCACCCGGTTATCGGACAAGTTCCGGCTCAACGAGGGGCAGGCCGCGGTACTCGACCGGGCCGGCGAGGCACTGGCCCGCGAGCGTGACCTCTCTGAGCGACTGAGCGCCCTGGTGGCGGTGAGCGCCCAGACCCGCGTACGCCAGTCCGAGAGCGACCTCCTGGCCACCACGCTCGAACGCGTCCGTCAGGCGTACGGCGACGTGCGGATCGGCCTCGTCGCCGACGGCAAGACGCAGATCGGCTCCCGCGCGTACGAGTTCGCCGGAGACGGCCCCATCAGACGCGACAACCTGTTCGCCTTCCCGCTGACGGTCAAGGGCAACCTGGCGGGCGTGCTCGAGGTGCCGGTCGGCCGCACGGCGCAGGACGAGGCGCTGGCCGCCACCCTGGCCGGGCAGATCTCGATCTCGCTGGAGAACGCCCGCCTCTACCAGGAGCTCGACACGCTCTTCCGGCAGTACATGTCGCCTGACGTGGCCAATGCCCTGCTCGCCGACCCCGGTCAGGCGGCGCTCGGCGGTCAGATGAAGGAGCTGACCGCGCTCTTCGCCGACCTCAAGGGCTTCACCACGTTCTCGGAGCGGGTCACGCCCGGCGAGATCGTCGAGATGCTCAACCGCTATCACACGGCCGCGGTGCCCTGCATCCTGACCAACGGCGGCACGATCGTGCAGTTCGTCGGCGACGCGTTGCTGGCCCTGTTCAACGCCCCGGCCACGCAGAACGGCCACGCCAGGGCGGCCTGCCGGGCCGCGCTGGCCATGCAGGAGGCCGCCTCCGAGGTGGCCGAGGAGATCGCCTGGAAGCGGGAGGACGCGGAAGCCTGGCCGACGTTCCGGGTCGGCGTCAACACCGGTCCCGCCCTGGTCGGCAACATCGGCAGCCCGGAGCTGCGCGGCTTCAACGCGATGGGCGACTGCGTGAACGTGGCCGCCAGGCTGCAGTCCCTCGCCGAGCCGGGCACGGTGGTGATCGGCGAGACGACGCGCAGGCAACTGGGAGCCGGCGTCACGGTGAACCCCCTCGGAAAGCTGAGCCTCAAGGGCAAGGAAGAACTCGTGGGTGCCTACGTTCTGACCGCAATGACCTAGAAGGGCGCTGACCGTACCGACATAATCGGCGCATGAACCCAGATCCCGGCGAGTTCCTCTCCATGCTCACAGCCGACGAGGTCGAGGAAATGCGCGCCGCGGGACGCCCGCGCAGGTGGGAGCGCGGGACGACCGTGATGAGCGAGGGCGACACCTCCGACTGGGTGCTCGTCCTGACCGAGGGCCGGGTGAAGGTCTCGTCGCACACGAGCAGCGGCACCGAGGTGGTGCTGGCCGTACGCGGGCCGGGCGGGCTGCTCGGGGAGATGTCGGCCATCGACGGCTCACCGCGGTCGGCCACGGTCACCGCGCTGGAGCCGATCGCGGGCATCGTGGTCCGCGACTTTCCCGCGTTCCTGCAGGCCCATGGGCGCATCGCCGTACTGCTCATGCAGCTGGTGACGGGACGGCTGCGCGACGCGGACCGGAAGCGGATCGAGTACGGGGCGTTCGACACGACGGGCCGGGTGGCGACCAGGCTGATCGAGCTGGCCGAGCGCTACGGCGAGAAGACCAACAGCGGCGTACGCGTCGCGCTGCCGCTCTCCCAGGACGAGCTGGCCGGGTGGACCGGGGCCTCGCGCGAGGCCGTCAGCAAGGCGCTGCGGCTGCTACGGGACCGCGGGCTGATCGAGACCGGGCGGCGGCGCGTGGTGATCCACGATCTTGACGGGTTGCGCAAGCGGGCCAGATAACCCCCCGACAAATCGGACGTACGTCGTACGTCATAGTGGACCGCATGCCCCTCGCGTACGACGACCGCCTCCGTTACGCCTGGCGCGTGTGCTCGGTCACCAGCCTCGGTCTCGTCCTCATCGGCATCGCGGGCAGCACCCTGAACGTCGCGCTACCCGCCGTGGTCCGGCACTTCCACGCGAGCCCGTTCGAGTCCGGCTGGATCCTGCTGGCGTTCCTGCTGGTCAACACCGCGAGCCTGGTGTTCTTCGGCCGGGTGGCCGACCTGCTGGGGCGGCGGGAGATCTACCTGGCCGGGTTCGCGCTGTTCACCGTCGCCTCGCTGCTGGCCGGGCTGTCGCCGGGCGTGTGGTTCCTGGTCGCGATGCGCGTGCTGCAGGCGGTCGGCTCGGCGATGATCCTGGCCAACGGCACGGTCATCATCACTGACGCGTTCCCGCCCGACCGGCTCAGCCAGGGCATGGGCGTCTACATCGGCACCCTCTCCGTGGCGCAGCTCGCCGGGCCGACGCTGGGCGGGCTCATCGCGGACACGGCCGGCTGGCAGTGGATCTTCTGGGTGAACGTACCGGCCGGCCTGATCGCCTTCGGCTGGGGCGCGGTGATCCTGCGCAAGATGCCCCGGGGCCCCCGCGAACCGGTGGACGCGCTGGGCAACGCCCTGGTGTTCGCCGCGCTCTCGGCCATCCTCATCGCCCTGTCTGAGGCGGGCTCCGCCGGGCTGTCGAGCCCTGCCGTGCTGACGGGGGTGGCGGTGTTCGCGGTGCTGGTGCCGGTGATCGCGCTGGTGGAGCGGCGGGCCGCGCATCCGGTGCTCGACCTGCGGCTGTTCGGGGAGCGGCTGCTGGCCTTCGCCAACCTGGCCTCGTTCTGCAACGCGCTGGCCCGCTCGGCGCTGATCCTGGTCGTGGCGCTGTACTTCCAGGCGGCCAGGGGCGTGGACGCCTTCACGGCCGGGCTGAGCGTGCTACCGGTGCCGGTCGGCATGGCGCTGGCCTCACCGCTGGCGGGCTCGCTGAAGATCTCCCCGTATGCCGTGTCGATCGGCGGCGCGCTGATGAGCGCCGTGGGGCTCGGCACGCTGATGCTGACCGCGGACCCCGCCACGCCGTACTGGATCATCGGGGTCGGCCTCTTCGTGGCCGGGTGCGGGAGCGGCACGTTCCTGACCGGCAACACCACACAGGTCATGCGGGCGCTGCCGCGCGGCAGCCTGGGGGTGGTCAACGGGTTCCGGGTGATGATCATGAACATGGGGATCGTGATCAGCGTGGGCGTGTCACTGAGCGTCCTGGCCGGCTCGGTGGGGCCCGCCGAACGGGCCCAGGTGTACGCGGGGACGCTGGCCAAGCTGTCGCCGGTGGCGGTGGGGCAGGTGATGCACGGGTTCGAGCGAACGTACGCGATGCTGTTCGCCGTCGCCCTGACGGGCGCCTTATTCGCGGCGCTGGCCCGGCCGCGACAGACGTGATGGTCGGCTTCCCGGCGCTCAGGAGCGCAGCAGCGGCCTCAGCGGAAAGCCGCGGCCAGCCGTGATTCCACGTCGCGGTAGCGGCTGACCGGGATCAGGTGGACGCCGTCGAAGGCGCCCGAGTCGCGGATGGCCAGGACCTGCTCGCAGGCCGCGTCCACGCCCGCCATGCGGTCGGCCGCCACCGCGTGGATCAGCCGGTCGGGGATGGCGATGTCGGGGATCGCCGCGGCCAACGTGCGGGCGTGGCGCTCGCTGGCCAGCACCATCACCCCCGCGTAGACCGGCATGTCGACCTGGTTGGCCTCGCGCCAGCGCAGCAGTGCCTCCAGGGAGAAACCGACCTGGAGGAACAGGAAGTCGGCCGCGCGCTTCCAGGCGGGCAGGGGACGCAGCCCGGCCGCCGCGCCGACGCGGAACCCGCCGTCGAAGTTCCTGGCCTCTTCGATCATCGAGCGGACGGTCAGGTCGCTGGTCCGGTTGCCGCTCGCCGGCTTGTCACCGTAGACGAACAGGAACTGGTCGACCCCGTAGGCCGCGGCCGTCAGCAGGTCGCGCTGGAAGCCGAGCAGGTTGCGGTCGCGGGAGTTGAGGCAGGCGATGCTCCGCCCGCCCATCGCCTCGACCTCGTGCGCGACGGCCACGCTGGACACGGTCGCCCGGCCGATGTGGTTGTCAGGGATGAGGAACGAGTGGGCGATCTTGCTCATCGTGCCGATCTGGTGCCGGACGTGCTTCAGGTCCGGCGTGGTGGGCGGCTCGATCTCGCAGACCAGCTCGAAAGTCATGCCGAGCACCCTAACGCCTGGCCGCCAAAGCCTCCACGCCGCTGATGACCAGGTCCACGCCGAACGAGTCGTAGAAGCCGGCCGTCATCCCCTCGACCATCGGGCCCGCCATCTCCACCAGGTTCGGGTATTGGTCCGCCGGCAGGGACTCCAGGCCCAGGCGCTTCACCCGGACGATCTCGGCGATCTCCTCCGAAGTATGGCGGGAGCGGAAGTGGACCGGGGCGTCGGCGATGGAGATGGCGCTCTGCAGCAGGTATTTGGAGATCAGGCAGCACTCTTCCACGGTGAACCCCGCCGCCCGCGCCAGCCCGAGCGCCAGGTCCCAGACCGCCAGGAAGCTGGGCACCGCGCCCTGGTCCACCTGCTCCAGCACGCTCTTCGCGCACGGGTGGGCGCGCAGGACCCTGATCAGACCCTCGACCAGCTCCCGTAGCCGGTCGGGCCACGGGCGGTCGTCGTCTTCGGTCTTGATCCCGAAGCCCAGGATCAGGTGGTCCGCCATGCCGATGAGCAGCTGGTCCTTGTTCTTGAAGTGCCAGTAGAGGGCCATCGGCGTCACGCCCAGGTCGGCCGCCAGGCGCCTGATCGTCACGGTGTCGAGCCCTTCGGCGTCACCGATCTCCAGGGCCCGCTCGACGATGGCCGCCGCGGTCAGTTTTCCCATCACGGTTGACAACTATACGACGTACAAGTTCACTATACGACGTACAAGTACGACGTATAGGAGACGAACATGGACCGGCGCTGGTGGGCGCTCACCGCGGTGACGCTCGGGACCTTCATGACCTACCTCGACAACAACCTGGCGAATGTCGCGCTGCCGACGATCCAGCGGGAGCTCGGGCTGACGATCTCCGGTCTGGAGTGGATCGTGAGCGGCTACATCCTGGTGTTCGCCGGGCTCATGCTGGTAGGCGGCAGGCTGGCCGACGTGTTCGGCGCCCGGCGGGTGTTCACGACGGGGTTGGTGATCTTCACGCTGTCGTCCCTCGCCGCCGGGCTGGCCACCGACGGCACCATGCTGATCGCCGCCCGCGCCGTGCAGGGTCTCGGCGCGGCCATGCTCACGCCGACGGCGCTCTCGCTGCTGACGCAGATCTTCCCCGACCCGGGCGAGCGCGGGCGGGCCGTGGGCATCTGGAGCGCCTCCGGCGCGCTGTCGATGGCGCTCGGCCCGGTGACCGGCGGCTTCATCAGTGAGCGGCTGCACTGGGGCTGGATCTACCTGATCAACGTGCCGATCGGGCTGGTCACGCTCGGCCTCGCGCTCTGGGCCGTCCGTCCCGCCTTCACCCGGGTACGGCGCGGCCTCGACCTGCCGGGCCTGGTCACCTCGGCGCTCGCGCTGTTCGCCCTCACCTACGGGCTGATCGAGGGCGACGGCGCCGGATGGACCTCGCCGGAGATCCTGGCCGCCTTCGGTGTGGCGCTCGCGGCGGCGCTGGCGTTCCTGCTCATCGAGGCGCGGTCCGCCGAGCCGATGATCGACCTGTCACTGTTCAGGGCGCGGATGTTCAGCGGCGGCCTGATCACCATGGGCATCTGGTCGTTCGGCGTGTTCGGCATCTACTTCTTCAGCGCTCTCTGGCTGCAGAACGTGCTCGCCTTCTCCCCCTCCGAGGCCGGCGCCGCGTTCGTGCCGATGGCCCTGGTCATGGCGGTCACGGCGATCCTGTCGCAGCGGGTCAGCGCGCGGCTGGGCATCGGCCCGACCGTCGCGCTCGGCATGGCGCTGATGGGCGGCGCCCTGTTCATGATCTCCGGGATCGGCGCCGACGGCGGGTACGGCGACGTGGTCCCCTGGTTCCTGCTGTACGGCCTGGGCGGCGGCCTCCTGGTGCCCCTGACCGCCGCGATCCTCTCCGGCATGCCCCAGGGCAGGTCGGGCGTCGCCTCTGGGGTGCTGAACGTGTCGCGCGAGGTGTTCGGGCTGCTCGGCATCACCGTCCTGGGCGCGGTCCTGAGCTCCAGGCAGAGCGCCAGTGACCGGCCGCCGCTGGCCGCCTTCCTCGACGCCTACCAGTTCACGCTGGTGCTGGCGGCCGTGCTCGTGCTGACGGCGATCCCGGTCAGCCTGTACGCCCTGCGCACCCGCCGTACGAGTGACAGCCAGGCGAACCAGCCGCGAGCCGAGCGGCGGGAGCAGACGACCGCCGCCTGAGCGACCGAGCCGCACCCGCACCCGCTCACGCGACCGAGCCGCACCCCTCACGCGACCCCGGCGGTGGCGGGCTCGTCGAACTGGGTGCGGTACAGCTCCTCGTAACGGCCCCCAGCGGCGAGCAGCTCGGCGTGCGTACCCCGCTCGACCACCCGCCCGTCCTCGATCACCAGGATGACGTCGGCGGCGCGGATCGTGGACAGGCGGTGCGCGATCACCACGGCGGTCCTGCCCTGCAGCGCCTCACCCAGCGCCTCCTGCACGGCCGCCTCCGAGGTGGAGTCGAGCGCCGCGGTGGCCTCGTCCAGGATCACCACCCTGGGCCGGGCCAGCAGCAGCCGGGCGATCGTCAGCCGCTGGCGCTCGCCGCCCGACAGCCGGTAGCCGCGCTCCCCGACCACGGTGTCGAGACCGTCGGGCAGGGACTCGATGAGCGTGGCCAGCCGGGCCCGGCCGAGCACCTCCCAGAGCTCCGCCTCATCGGCCTCGGGCCGGGCGAGCAGCAGGTTGGCCCTGATCGTCTCGTGGAACAGGTGCCCGTCCTGGGTCACCATGCCGAGCGTGTCGCGGATCGAGTCGGCGGTCAGGTCACGTACGTCCACGCCGCCGATCCTCACAGTCCCCGAGTCGGCGTCGTACAGCCTCGGCAGGAGCTGCGCGATCGTCGACTTGCCCGCGCCCGAGGAGCCGACGAGGGCGACCATCTGGCCCGGCTCGGCCGTGAAGGAGACGCCGTGCAGCACCTCGACCCCGCCACGCGTGTCGAGGACGGCGACCTCCTCCAGCGAGGCGAGCGAGACCTTGTCGGCCGCGGGGTAGGCGAAATGCACGTCGTCGAACTCCACGGAGACCGGCCCGTCGGGGACGCTGACCGCGCCCGGCCGTTCCTTGATCAGCGGTTCGAGATCGAGCACCTCGAAGACCCGCTCGAAGCTGACCAGCGCGCTCATCACGTCCACCCTGGCGCTGGCCAGGGCGGTCAGCGGCGTGTACAGGCGGGTGAGCAGCAGGGCCAGGGCCACGACCGAGCCGGGGTCGAGCTGGTCGCGCAGGGCGTAGAAGCCGCCGAGGCCGTACACGAGGGCCAAGGCCAGCGCGGACACCAGGGTGAGCGCGGTGACGAAGACCGACTGGGTCATGGCCGTGCGCACGCCGATGTCACGCACCCGCCTCGCCCGGGCGGCGAACTCCGCCGACTCGCGGGCGGGCCGGCCGAACAGCTTCACCAGCGTCGCGCCGGGCGCGGAGAAGCGCTCGGTCATCTGCGTGCCCATGGCCGCGTTGTGGTCGGCCGCCTCACGCCGCAGCCGGGCGATCCTGGTGCCCATCCGGCGCGCGGGCAGGACGAACACCGGCAGCAGCAACAGCGCGAGCAGCGTGATCTGCCAGGAGATCCCGATCATCACGATGAGGGTCAGCACGAGCGTCACGATGTTGCCCGCCACGCTGGACAGGGTGTCGGTGAAGGCGCGCTGCGCGCCGATCACGTCGTTGTTCAACCGGCTGACCAGGGCGCCCGTGCGGGTCCTGGTGAAGAAGGCGATCGGCATCCGCTGGACGTGGTCGAAGACCGCCGTACGCAGGTCGAGGATGAGTCCTTCGCCGAGTCCCGCCGACAGCCATCTGGTCACCAGGCCGAGCCCGGCCTCCGCCAGGGCGAGAACCGCGATCAACCCCGCCAAACCGGCCACGATGCCGAACGTCTCACCCTTGACGATCGCGTCGACGACCCGGCCCGCGAGGACGGGCGAGACCACCGCCAGGGCCGCCATCACCACGCTCAGCACCAGGAAGTACGCCACCCGCCGCCGGTGCGGCCGGGCGAAGGCCCCGACGCGACGGAGCGTCGCCCTGGACAGTGGGCGACGCTCCGTCTGGTTGTTCATCGAATACAGCTGATGCCAGGCGGTCATTTCCATGCTCATGCATGGCAGCCTAGGACCTCAACTTAACTTCAGGTCAAGCGCCGATCTTCTGGCCCTTCTCGTGCCAGACGACCGCGACCGACGGACGCGGCTGGTCACCGTCGGGCCAGTGGCTGGCCGGCTTGTCGGGGGTGGCGCCGTCCAGCTCACCCGGATGCTGCACCGCGACGAACACGCTGCGCTGGTCCTCGGTGACCATCGGGCCGCAGGTCTCCGCGCCGAGCGGGACCGTGAGGAACTGCCGCAGGTGACCGCGCTCCTTACCCCGCACGGGCATCACGAACATACCGTCGTTGCTGCCGAGCTGGTTGCCGTCGGTGGCGATCCAGAGGTTGCCATCCCGGTCGAATGCCACGTTGTCCGGGCAGGAGATCGGCGAGACCTTCGTCTTGTCGTAGCCGGCGAAGTAGGTCGCGGCGTCGTTCGGGTCGCCGCAGACCAGCGGGATCGACCAGGCGAACGTCTTCTCCCCCGCGTCGTCGCGCCGCTCCACGATCTCCAGCACGTGGCCGTGCTTGTTGGACGGGCGCGGGTTGGCCTCGTCGACCTGCGCCGCGGTGCGGTTGGTGTTGTTGGTCAGCGCCACGTACACGCCACCGGTGACGGGGTTGCGCTCCATGTCCTCGGGGCGGTCCATCTTGGTCGCCCCCACCTTGTCGGCGGCGACGCGGGTGTAGACCAGCACCTCGGTGGCGGTCATGCCGTCCACGTACGACTTGCTGCCCGAGACCAGCGGGATCCACTGGCCGGAGCCGTCGAAGGCGCCGTCGGAGGGCAGCTTGCCCGACCCGTCGATCTCGGCGGCGGGGCTGTCGCCGGTGAACTTGGCGACATAGAGCGTGCCCTCGTCGAGCAGGTCCCTGTTGTGCCGGTCGTTACCGGGGATGAAACGGTTCTTCGACACGAACTTGTAGATGTACTCGAAGCGGGAGTCGTCGCCCATGTACACGACCACGCGCCCGTCGCGGGCCAGCGTGGTGTTGGCGGCCTCGTGCTTCAGGCGGCCCAGCGCGGTCCGCTTGACAGGCGTCGAGTCGGGGTCGAACGGGTCGATCTCCACGACCCAGCCGAACCTGTTGGCCTCGTTCGGGTGCTTGGCCAGGTCGAAGCGCTCCTCGACGCGGTCGAAGCGGCGGCTGCTCGACGGGGTGCCGGTGGTGATCGTGTAGCGGGAGATGTACGGCAGCTGCGCCGCCGGGACCTTGTCGCCGTTGACGAAGTACTGGTCGATGTTCTCCTCGGCCGTCAGCACGGTGCCCCACGGCGTGGATCCGCCGGAGCAGTTGTTCAGCATGCCGACGGGGGTACGGCCCTTCGGGTCGGCCGCGGTCTTGAGCAGGTCGCTGCCCGCGGCCGGGCCGCTGAAGCGCATCGGCGTCTGGGCGGTGACGCGCCGGTTGTACCGCCTGCGGCCGGAGGTGACCAGTTTCCACTGGCCGGTGCCGCGGACGCGCTCGATCTCGACGACCGAGCCGCCATGGGCGGCCAGCGCGATCTTGATCTGGTCCTCGGTAGCGGCGGCACCGGTGGTGTAGCCGCGGAACATCAGGTTCTCGTTGGTGTACTCGTGGTTCACCCAGAGCAGCCCGCGGTTGGCGCCCATCGGGAAGAGCGTGACGAAGTCGCAGTTGTACCCGAACTGCTTGGCCTGCGCCTCGGGGCTCTGCTTGTCGAAGTCGAACGCGGGCGCGTCGGCCGTCACGGGGTCGCCCCAGCGCGCGACGACGGCCGAGATGTAGCCGTCGGCGACGGTCAGCGCGTCCTCCTTGTTCGGGGGCACGGGGGTGAAGCGGATGCCGCCCGAGGAGTGGCCCATGAGCTCGGCCTCCGGGGGCTCCGTCGGGTCGGCCAGAGCCGGTACGGCCCCGGCGACGCCGACCCCGACGACCCCGGCGGCCAGGGCGCCCAGGGCGCCGGCGCGGAGCATGCCCCGGCGGGACATCGCCTCGGCGACCACGTCGCCGAAGTAGGTGTTGTCACTGGTGTTGGCCACGTCGTGCGCACAAGCGTTGCCGCAGCGGAACCGGCAGGTCATCGCCGATCGTCCAGATGTATGCGCGGGAAGCAGCGGTAGCAACCGGTTCGCCACAGTTCCTCCAAAAATGAGCTGTCTTACGGCGGGGACGCTACGACCGCCATCGAAACCGCAGGTGAACGAGGACCTCCGACACGATGAACGCTTTCCACGACACAATGGTCAAGTGCCTTCGCGGAAATTGGACCCGGAAAAAATGCGGGCCGCACTGGACGCCCAACTCGTGGCGCTGGACGAACCGCCCTTCGACGGACCGTCCTCGGCGCTGGCCGACGCGCTGGTCTCCGCCGTGCTCGCCGCCTACGAACGGGATCTCCGGCCCGAGCGCGACGCCGCCCGGCAGGCCGTACGCCACCTGCTCGACCGGCTGGCGACCGCCGCGCCCGGCCGGACGGTAGAGGTGCGGGTGCCGCCGTACGCGGCCGTGCAGGCCATCGCCGGTCCGCGCCACACGCGCGGCACTCCCCCCAACGTCGTGGAGACGGACGGCCGCACCTGGATCGAGCTCGCGCTGGGCCGCCTCACCTGGGCCGAGGCCATGGCGAAGGGCGCCGTCTCAGCGAGCGGCGCCCGTGCCGACCTGTCCGGCCATCTCCCGCTCTCCTAGCGAGTACTAGCGGGTACTAGCGAGTACGCCTCATCCAGGGGAACTTGCTCTCGAAGCACTGGTCGGCGAGCTGGCCGGGAAGGTGGCCGCACTCCTGGACCACGCTCCAGAACCAGATGGCCACGACGGCGAAGAGGATCAGGGCCAGGACGCTGACCGCGATGCCCGCGATGGCGCGGCCCTTGCCCACGCCCTTGCTGAGCGCGACGCAGCCGAAGACGATCGACAGGATCGCGGTGAGCAGGCCGGTGAAGCAGACGAAGACGAGGAACGGGCTGGCGACCCCCAGCACCAGCGAGGCCGTGGCCAGGCCGCTGCCAGGCGGGGCGGGCTGGCCGGCCTGGTATGGCTGGTACGGACCCCCTTGCTGGTACGGGCCCCTTGGCGGGTAGGCGCCCCCTGGCGGCGGGCCGTAGCCGGGGCCACCTCCGCCGGGCGGGCCGCCGTACGGGCTGGAGGGCGAGGTGCCGGGCACGGCCGGGATGGGTTCGGTTCGAGGGGGCGGGCCCGGCGGCTGGCCTTCCCCGTAGGACGGGGTCTGCGGCCCGGTTTCCCCGTACGACGGAGGCTGCGGCACGAACGACGGCCGCTCCTCCGGCGGTGACGGCGGCGGCTCACCCTGCGGCGAGGTCGGAGGCGCGGGCGGCGGCTCATGGCGCGGCGGCACGCCCGGTGGCGACGGCGGCTCATAGCGTGGTGGCTCGCCCGGCGTCGTCGGCGACTCATAGCGTGGTGGCTCGCCCTCGGGCGTCGTCGGCGGCTCGTAACGCGACGGCGGCGTGGGTCCCGGCGCGCCGTTCTGGGGCTCCGCTCCTTCGTCGTCCCACCCCGGGTAGGGCGGCCGCGCGCCCGGCGCCGGAAACACCTGGGTCTCCTCCGCCTCCTCACCCTCTTGAACCTCGGCCGGCTCAGGGGTCTCGGGCGCCGTGGGCAGGTCGGGGTGGAACGGCTTGCCCGGCTCGCGGCGGGGCCGCGGCTGCTCCTCCGGAGGCTCGTCCTTCGAAGGGTCGCCGTCGTTCGGGCGAGGCTGGTTCGGATCCCCAGGTGTGGTCACGTCTGCGTCTCCCGACGGGTCTGTATGCCGGATACTTCACCTTTTCGCGGCTGACATCCCCGAAACCGCACGACACGGTAAGAGCCCGCTCATCCTTGGGTCACCATGCGCCCAAATGGCAGGCGACGGGCAAGATGAGGACATGCTGGAAGAGACCCTGACCTACGCGTTGATCATGGTCATGAAGACGAAGCGCAACCAGATGGCCGCGGCCCTGGTCCCGCTCGGCCTGCACAGCGGCCAGGAACTGCTGCTCAACCAGCTGTGGCAGGAGGACGGCCTCACCCAGAGCGAGCTCATCCGGCGGCTGGGCGTCGAGCCGCCGACCGTCACCAAGACCGTCCAGCGCCTGGAGCGGGCCGGCTTCCTGCACCGCTCGCCCGACCCCGACCGGCCACGGATGATCCGGGTCTGGCTGACCGACGCGGGCAAGGCCGTCCGCGAGCCCGTGGAGCAGATCTGGACCAGGATGGACGAAGAGCTGCTGAGCGCGTTCGACCCGGATGAGCGGGACATGTTCGGCCGCCTGCTGCGTGCCATGCCCTAACGACCCTTTCACTCCCAGCGAAACCGGCTTGCGGGCAGGCGTCGCCATAGAGTTAGCTGGCTAATTAGTCGGCTAACTAGAGGAGTCCATCATGCACGTGCTCGTCACCGGCGGTTCGTCCGGCATCGGCGCGGCCACGGCCGTCGCCTACGGGGCCACGGGAGCCCGCGTCACCATCACCTACCACTCGGGCGAGGAACGGGCGGCCGAGGTGGTCAAGCGGGTGGAGCAGGCCGGAGGCAAGGCCACGGCCGTCCGCCTCGATCTGGAGGACCACGCGAGCATCACCGCCGCCGTGTCGGAAGCGGGACCCGTGGACGCGCTGGTCGCCAACGCCGTGCGCTGGGGCACGATCATGCCCAACAGCATGGCCTTCGAGGACATACCCGCGGCGGAGTGGACGGCCGCCCTGCACGCCAACGTGGTCGGCAACGCGATCCTCGCGGGGGCCGTACTGCCCAATATGCGGCGGAACGGTTTCGGGCGGATCGTGTTCGTCTCGTCGGGTGCGGCGGAGGAGGGACTGCCGGGCCCCGGGGCGTACGGCACGGCCAAGATGGCCCTGCACGGCATGGCCCGCGCACTGGCCTGGGAGGCCGGCAAGGACGGCATCCTGGTGAACGTCGCCGCCGCCGGATTCACCCTCACCGAGCGCGAACGGCCCGTCCCGCAGGAGCTCGCGGACGCGCTCGCCGCCCGCACGCCCACCCGGCGACTCTCGACGGCGGACGACCTGGCGGCGCTGATCGTCTTCCTCGGCTCCGCGGCCAACCGCAACCTCACCGGAGAGATCATCCGCGACGGATCCAACGCCGGCCGGTCGGCGCACGCCCTCTGATCTGGCCCCCGGGTGCGAGCAGGGGAGCGGCCGACCTAGACTGAAGCACGTGCTGAAAGGCGACGGCCGGCTCGGCCATGACCTGGACCCCCAAGACCATGCTCCTAAAGACGCCTGCGGCGTCTTCGGTGTCTGGGCGCCAGGCGAGGAAGTCTCCAAACTCACCTACTACGGGCTGTACGCGTTGCAACACCGCGGACAGGAGTCCGCGGGCATCGCGGTCAGCGAGGGCAGTCGCATCCTCGTCTACAAGGACATGGGCCTGGTCTCCCAGGTCTTCGACGAGTCGGTGCTCGGCACCCTCAGGGGCCACCTGGCCATCGGCCACTGCCGCTACTCCACGACCGGCTCCAGTGTGTGGGAGAACGCGCAGCCCACGCTGAGCTCCACCGACGAGGGCGGCCTCGCGCTCGCCCACAACGGCAACCTGATCAACACCCCGGAGCTGGCCCAGCGGCTGGCCCCCGGGGCGACCAGGGCGACCACCGACACCGAAGTGCTCACCACGCTGCTCGCCCAGGACCGCGACCGGTCCATCGAGGACGCGGCGGCCGAGCTGTTGCCGCAGGTGAAGGGCGCCTACTCGCTGGTGTTCATGGACGAGCGGACGCTCTACGCGGCCCGTGACCCGCAGGGCATCCGCCCGCTGGTCCTGGGCCGCCTGGAGCGGGGCTGGGTGGTGGCCTCCGAGACGGCCGCGCTCGACATCGTGGGCGCCACGTTCACCCGCGAGATCGAGCCGGGCGAGATGCTCACCATCGACGAGCGCGGCGTCAGGTCGCGCCGGTTCGCGCTGGCCGAGCCGAAGGGCTGCCTGTTCGAATACGTCTATCTGGCCCGCCCCGACACCACCATCGCCGGGCGCGGCATCCAGGTCACCCGGGTCGAGGTCGGCCGCGTGCTGGCCCGCGAGCACCCCGTCGAGGCCGACCTGGTCATCCCCACGCCCGAGTCGGGCACGCCCGCCGCCGTCGGCTACGCGGAGGAGAGCGGCATCCCCTACGGCCAGGGCCTGGTGAAGAACTCCTACGTCGGCCGCACCTTCATCGAGCCCTCGCAGACCATCCGGCAGCTCGGCATCAGGCTCAAGCTCAACCCGCTGCGCGAGGTCGTCGAGGGCAAGCGGCTGGTCGTCGTCGACGACTCGATCGTGCGCGGCAACACCCAGCGCGCGATCGTCAGGATGCTGCGCGAGGCCGGCGCTAGTGAGGTGCACGTACGCATCTCCTCGCCGCCCGTGGCCTGGCCGTGCTTCTACGGCATCGACTTCGCCACCAGGGCCGAGCTCATCGCCGGATCGCTCAGCGTCGAGGAGATCCGGGCCTCGCTCGGCGCCGACTCGCTGGGCTACATCTCGCTGGAGGGCCTGACCAAGGCCACCACGATCCCCGCCGAGCGGCTGTGCCGGGCCTGCTTCGACGGCTCCTATCCCATCCCCATCGACCAGGACAACGTGGGCAAGTTCGTGTTGGAGAGCAAGGCGTGACGACGTACGAGGCCGCCGGGGTCGACATCGAGGCGGGCGAGCGCGCCGTCTCACTGATGAAGGCCAAGGTGGCCCGCTCACGCAGGCCCGAGGTGGTCGACGACGCCAGCGGATTCGCCGGCCTGTTCGACGCCTCGGCCCTGCTGCGCTACCAGCGCCCGCTGCTGGCCACCTCGACCGACGGCGTGGGCACCAAGGTCATGCTCGCCCAGCAATACGGCAAGCACGACACGATCGGCGTCGACCTCGTCGCCATGGTCCTCGACGACCTGGTGGTGTGCGGCGCGGAGCCGCTGTTCATGACCGACTACATCGCCTGCGGCAAGGTGGTGCCCGAGCGCATCGCCGAGATCGTGGGCGGGGTCGCCGAAGGCTGCAGGCTGGCCGGGGCGGCCCTGCTCGGCGGCGAGACCGCCGAGCACCCAGGGGCCATGGGCCCCGACGAATACGACCTGGCGGGCGCGGGCACCGGCGTCGTGGAGGCGTCGGCGATGCTCGGCGCCGACCGCGTGCGGGCCGGCGACGTCGTCCTCGGCCTGGCGTCGTCGGGAGTGCACTCCAACGGCTATTCACTGGTACGCCACGTGCTGCGCGAGTCGTCGCTGTCGCTCGACGCCGACCTGCCCGAGCTGGCCAGGCCGCTGGGCGCCGAGCTGCTGGAGCCGACCAGGATCTACTCGCTCGACTGCCTGGAGCTGGCCCGGAGGGTCGACGTGCACGCCTACGCCCACATCACGGGCGGCGGCATCGAGAGCAACCTGTCCCGCTCACTCCCCGACCACCTCGACGCCGTCCTCGACCGCTCCTCGTGGACCCCGCCACCGATCTTCTCGGTACTGGCGGGCTATGGCGGCATCGAACAGAAGGACATGGACAAGACCTTCAACCTGGGCGTCGGCATGGCCGCCATCGTCCCCCAGGAGGCAGCGGACGAGTCCATCCGCCTACTGACCGAACGCCACCAACCCGCCTGGATCATGGGCGAAATCACAGAAGGCACCGGCCAAGCCACCTACCGCTGACACACAGGGTGGGAGACCACCTAGAGCCACGGGCTGGCAGGGTCACGTAGACGCACCGGGTGGCAGGAGTCGCTGACGACACCTGCCAGCCGTTAGCACCCAGGCGGTCGCACCGTCTTGTAACGGCGCCCGGCCCTGTGCGGGCTCAGCGGCCGTATTCCTCGAGGCCCTCAGCCCTGTACGGCGGGTAGGGCCAGCCGTGCTTGCCGTAACCCCAAGAAGTAAAAACCCCCGACGACAAGAAAGCGCCCCACGGGTGGGTGCCGTGGGGCGGCGCGCTCAACCGGAACAACCGTTACCGGTCGTCGGCGTCTTTGTTGCCGTAGTCGTCGGCGTAATCTGCATAGCGATCCGCCAGCTCATCGCTGAGGTCGTCGGCGGCGTCGTCATTGTCGCTGGAGTCTCCGACCCCGAGTTCATCGCGAAGACGATCAAGATCCGTGCCACCGCTGTTGTACTTCAGCTGGCGAGCAACCTTGACCTGCTTGGCCTTTGCTCGGCCGCGCCCCATTGGCTCGACCCCCTCGTGTGGGGTCGTCCCCGACCCCTCGTCGCTAACGCACCACACACTGACGCCGCCTGACTTTGGGCGTCAGCCTATCGTTCGCCTATTACCGTACCTGTTTTGTGCCCAGCTCGGTACGTCGTATGGGCGCGGGGCGTCAGCGGCCCAGCCAAATGCCCCTAATACGCCCGACTTCCGACATTCTGCGCTCGGCCAGCCTATCTGCTGCGACCGCCGGAGGGACGCCCTCGTCGGCCGCGATCGCGAAGATCTTCAGAGTCGTGTCGTAGATCTGGGTCGCCTTGGCTCTGGCACGCTCCATGTTGAAGCCCTCCAGCTCGTCGGCGACCTGGATCACGCCGCCCGAGTTGACCACGTAGTCGGGCGCGTAGAGGATGCCGCGCTCCGCGAGCTGCTTCTCCACGCCCGGGTGGGCGAGCTGGTTGTTGGCCGCGCCGCAGACGACCTTGGCGCGGAGCCTGGCCGCCGAGTGGTCGTCGAGAGCCCCGCCCAGCGCGCAGGGGGCGAACACGTCGATGTCGGCTCCGGTGAGCGTCACCGCGTCGCCTACGACGTCGACCTCGGGGTGGCGCTGTCGTACGCGCTCGACCGCCTTGGGATCGACGTCACACAGGACCACGTCGGCCCCGTCCTCGCGCAGCAGGTCGACCAGCCGATGGCCGACCTTGCCGACGCCCTCGACGCCGACCCGCTTGCCGCGCAGCGACGGCGAGCCGTAGACGCGCTCGGCCGAGGCGCGCATGCCCTGGTAGACGCCGAAGGCGGTGAGGATCGAGGAGTCGCCCGCGCCGCCGTGCGCCAGCGTGCGGCCGATTACGTAGCGTGACTCCCTGGCGATGACGTCCATGTCCTCGCTGTAGGTGCCCACGTCACAGGCGGTGATGTAGCGCCCGCCGAGCGACTCGACGAAGCGACCGTAGGCGCGCAGCAGCGCCTCGCTCTTGTCCCGGCGCGGGTCGCCGATGATGACGGCCTTGCCGCCGCCATGGTCGAGACCGGCCAGCGCGTTCTTGTAGGCCATGCCCTTGGCCAGGTTGAGCACGTCGGCCAGAGCCGCCTGCTCGCCCGCGTACGGATAGAACCTGGTGCCTCCCAGGGCCGGCCCGAGTGCGGTGTTGTGGATGGCGATGATGGCCCGCAGGCCGCTCTGCTCGTCGGCGCAGAACACGACCTGCTCATGGACGTCCTTGTGGGACGAGCCGAAGACATCGGTCACGGTAGTGACTCCCTGTCCCGTGTCCGTCGCCCCGTTGCGACGGATCTCGTCTATCAGCGTAGTAGCGCGACGATGCGAGCAGGTTGTCTTCATGACACGATGCCTCCGTGCTGCCCTATGCCGCTTACCTCCGGGTCTACGAGCCGCTGACCGCGTTCGCCGAGTCCGAGCGCAAGGTCTGGGCCGAGTACGCCGAATCGCGTGATCGTCCCCGCCGGGCCACCGCGCTCAACGCCGAGCACGCCGAGGCCGTCAGACGCCTGCTCGGCATGCCGCCCCACCCGGCACCCGCGCAGGAGAGCCCCAACGCCTATCTGCGGCGCGTTGAGGACCGTCTCTATGTGTGTCCGTGGCAGACCCGGCTTCGCTCGTGGCTGGCCTTCTCAAGGCTGCGTGGCAGTACTCCTGCGAAGCTCATGGACCGGTTCGTGCCCAAGGCGATCGCCGAGCAGACCGCCGACGACTTCGACCGGTACAAGCGCACCGGTGACTCCGCCGCGCTCCGCACCCACATCCGCACGACCGCGTGGCACGTGCCACCGGCGTGGTTCGTGCCCTTCGACGGCAACGAGCGCTGGCTGGTGCTCGGCTCCGCGACGCCGGGACAGGACGTGACCACCACGACGGGACGCAACCTCATCTACGTCACCTCCATGGCCCAGGCCAGGAGGCGCTCCGCGCGGGCGCTGCAGGTGCTGCGCAGGCACCTGGGCGACGTGGCGGCCAACCTGGACGTGGAGGACGTGGCCAGGTGGCTGGAGGAGTTCCACCCGCACTCGCTGGTCGAGCTCGACTACGGCGGCCTGGTGCGGCTCATGAACGATGACGCTCTGCAAGCGGATCAGTCCGTCGCGGAGCTCTCAGCGGCCCTCACGGGGCTGGACACGGGTCAAGAAGAGCTTGCCTACGCCATGTATCAGAGGGTGATCCTGCGCTGGAAGTCAATGCAACTTCTGGAATCTGCCAACTGAACCCCAATACAACCGTCTGACCTGCATAAGTAGGTCATGACTCGCGGCTGCTCTCTTCTGCGAACTGAGTAGTTTGCCGTTTTCACTGCGATACCACGAAACGTGTCGCTAGAATCACCGAGCGTGACATCGCCATGTGAGCGGGCAGTTGGGTCAAAGAAGGGCTCGCAAATCGCTCTGCGTGGCGGTATGGTCACTTCGGGTGATGCCGCATATGGCTCAGAAAAGCCGCACGCTCTGGGCTATAGGGGGACATCCGTGACACGCGCAAAGGGAGTCACAGGATCGCTGAGCCGGTCCACACGGAGGAGAGGCCGCACAAATGTCAGCTCGTACACCCGAGGCCGAGCCGCTGCTCACGCCCGCTGAGGTCGCGACCATGTTCAGGGTCGACCCCAAGACCGTTACCCGGTGGGCGAAGGCAGGCAAGTTGACGTCGATTCGTACCCTCGGCGGTCACCGGCGTTACCGGGAGACCGAGGTCCGCGCACTGCTGGCGGGGATTCCGCAGCAGCGCTCGGAGTAGTGCCGAGGTCGTCACGAACCTCAGGGGGGTTGAATGGTGGGCCGTGCTGGACAGCCCGGTCCACCCAGGTGACGACGTCATGTCGTAAATGGGGAGCTGGCGCCGCCCGCCCGGCGCCATCCTTCCCGAAGGGGACCTAGGCCAGTTGTTCCTTGGTCAGCAGATCCAGCAGCCGGTTGACCTCCGGGTCATAGCCGGCGGCTACTCCGAGTAGTGAGACCATGTGGTCCACGAGCATCTTCTCGAGCGTCGGACGCTCGATGTCGCGGTGTTCCAGCCAGTCGAGGCCGGCGGTCTCCACCGACGCGATCCACGATCTCAGCGTCGTACGCAGCACCGGGCTCGGCCGCTCCACCCGCATCTGCCGCTGGATGAGCCGGAAGAGACGTTGCCGCACACCGTCGACGATCTCCCCGACCTCCCCCGCCCGGTTGGCGGGGCCGCCGCGCAGCAGCGCCGCGAACCCGGCCGCGTGCTCCTCGACGAAGTCGAAGTAGCGCCCGAGCCCCGAGGCCAGCTCATCGAGAGGTCTGCCGCCGCCCTGCGGGCGCAGCCGCGACTCCAGCTGGTCGGCCGCGCTCTTCAGCGCCGCCACGTAGAGCTCCTGCTTGCCGCCGAAGTAGTGGTAGACCAATGCCCGCGAAGCGCCGGCGGCCGAGGCCACGTCGTCGATCGAGACGTCTTCCGCGTCGCGTGTGCTGAAGAGTTCGAGGGCCGCGGCCATCAGCTCCTCGCGACGGCGATCCACGCTGAGCCGGCGCCGAGCCGGTCGGGCCGCTTCGGCTGACTTCCCGGGTGTCACAACAGCACAGTATCCGACGCCGTGCCTAATAGCGGACATGTAGCCAAGTGGTCAATATCAGCCTTCCCTAACATGAGGCCGTACCCTGCGGCGAACTCGATCGTTTGGTCAGACAGGTGCCCAACTTCGCATCGCGGGGGAGACACATGTCAGGACCACCCGTCAACACTTCAACTATTTCCGAGCTCAGGGAGGTAGACGCGGTACCTCGGCCACGACCGACAATCCGCAACGTCGCCGAGCGAGCCGGCGTCTCGAAATCGCTGGTCTCGCTCGTACTACGCGGATCCCCGCACGTGAGCGAGCACCGGCGGCAAGCCGTGCTGCAGGCGGCCCGCGAGCTCGGCTACCGGCCCAACGCGGTCGCGCGGAGCCTCGTCGAAGGCCGTACTCACCTCGTCGGCGCGCTCGTCGCCGACCTGCACAACCCGTTCTACGCCGAGTTCCTCGACGGACTGCAGGAGAGCCTGCACGGCGACGGACTGCGCATGCTGATCGGCAACAGCCAATGGGACCCCGCCTTCGAGGACGAGGCCGTGGAGGCCTTCCTGGAGCTCAGAGTCGACGGGCTGGTGTTACTCGGCATCGCGCCGACCAGCGAGACGCTGATCGAGGCGACCTCCTACACGCCGACGGTCGTCGTAGGGGAACGTGACATTGAGCTCGACGGCGTCGACATCGTGGTCGACGACGACCAGCTCGGCGCCCGGCTGGCCATCGACCACCTGGTCGATCACGGCCACAAACGGATCGCGCACATCGAGGGTCCGCGCTCCTCACGCTGCGAGGGCTATCTCGTGGCGATGCGCAGGCACTCGCTGGCGCCCTACATCATGGTCGAGGCCGCGGAGTCGACCGAGGAGAGCGGCCGGCAGGCGGCCCTCGCCCTGCTCAGCCGCGAACCCAGGCCCACGGCGATCTTCGCCGCCAACGACGTGGTTGCGCTCGGCGTCCTCTCGGCCGCGGCGGAACTGGGCCTGAAGGTGCCGGACGACCTGTCGGTGGTGGGTTATGACAACACCCACCTGGCCGCCTCGCACCACATCTCTCTCACCTCCGTCGACCAGCCGCGCCGCACCATGGGCCGGTCCGCGGCGGCACTGCTCAGCGACCGGATCGGAGACCCCGCGAAAGTAGCCCGCCTGCGCCAGGTGACCCCCGAACTCATCGTCCGGCGGAGCACGGGTCCCGTTTAGAGAAAGCCAAAGCTGGGTCAACCCGTGCGGTGGCGGCGCCGCACGGCGGTTTACTCGTCAGGGTCATGCGACACGATCTGATCCGGGGGGACAGCCATGCGTGATCCGGAACTGGTGTCCTGCGCCCAGCGCGCGGCGACCGAGCTCGAACGTGCCTGGGCGCAGTGGCGCGCGGGCCGGGACAGGGGCAGGGGAATCGACGTCGGTGCGGAGTCCGTGGCCAGCTACGTCGCCCACTCCCTCGACCACCCGTGGGGCCGTCCCCGCGTCGTCCTCGGCCTCGACGCCGAGGACGCCCGGGAGCTCGCCGCGCTGCTGGAGCGGCAGGAGGTGGGCGAACACGTCTGGTGAGGAGCCTCGCTCCAACAGGAGCCGGTCTTGACATAAGCGTCAGGTGAGGACGCCGCTTGACGTAAGTTGGAGCGTATGCGTGCTCTTCCAGCGTCACTCCTCGCCGCCTGCGGCCTGATCGCCACCGCGTGCGGCGGCACCGGCAGCGGTGGCGCCGCGGCGGGTCAGGTCGCCCGAGCGGCCGCGACGACGCCCGCCTCGGCCCCGGCGTCGACGCCGACTCAGGCGAGGTCTCAGGCCCATGCCAAGCCTCAGGCGGTGGCCGGCCCGCTGGAGGGCAAGACCATCGTCATCGACCCTGGGCACAACGGCGGCAACTACCGCAATCCCACGGCCATCAACCGCAAGGTCAACGTGCTGACCAAGTGGAAGCCGTGTGACACGACGGGCACCGAGACGGCGAGCCACTACACCGAGGCCGCCTTCAGCTGGGACGTCGCCAACCGCATGGTCAAGATCTTGCAGGCCCGCGGCGCCAAGGTGAAGCTGACCAGGAGCGACAACAACAGTGTCGGGCCGTGCATCACGCAGCGGGCCGCCATCGGCAACAAGGCCAAGGCCGACGCCGCGATCTCCGTGCACGGCGACGGCGCCCCGGCCGCCGACCACGGCTTCCACGTCATCATGCCGAAGAAGATCAACGGCCCGGTCGACCCCGTCGTGGCCGACTCGAGCAGGCTGGGCGTGGCCGTACGCGACGCGTTCAAGAAGGGCACCGGCCTGCCCTACTCCACCTACATCGGCAGCAAGGCCCTCGACTACCGCAACGACCTCGGCGGCCTCAACCTGTCGACCGTGCCGAAGATCTTCATCGAGTGCGGCAACATGCGCAACGCGGGCGAGGCGGCCAAGTTCCAGGATCCCGCGTTCAGGCAGCGGATCGCGGTGGCGCTCGCCGACGGATTGCAGCACTATCTCAAAGCATGATTCCTCGCCCCAATCTGCTGAGTGATCTCTCCGCCTCCTACGAGCTGACCTCGGGCGCGGCCGTCTCGGGGCCCGCTGACCTGGTCGAGGCCGTACGACTGGCGCTCCCGGTGCTCGACCTGCGGCCGGGCGACGCGGGAGCCGTCGACCTGCGGCACGACCCCACCCTCGGGCCGGAGGCGTACCGGCTGGTCGTGGGGTCGCGCGGAGTGGAGATCACGGCGGGTGACCGGGCGGGCGCCTTCTACGCGGGACAGTCGCTGCACCAGTTGCTGCCGCACGCGTCCTACCGTTCGGCGTTCTCGGCCGAGGCGGCGTGGATCGTTCCCGGCGTACGGATCGAGGACGCTCCCCGCTTCTCCTGGCGTGGGCTGCACCTCGACGTGGCCAGGCACTTCTTCCCCAAGCGGGAGGTGCTGCGCCTGGTCGACCTGATGGCAATGCACAAGCTCAACCGGCTCCACCTGCACCTGGTCGACGACCAGGGCTGGCGGGTGGAGAGCAGGGCCTATCCGAGGCTGCACGAGGTGTCGTCGCACCGCTCGCGTACCGCGACCAACCACTACCGCGAGCCGGAAACCTACGACGAGATCCCGCACGGCGGCCACTACTCGCTCGACGACCTGGCGGAGATCGCCGCCTACGCGCGGGCCCGCGCCGTCACCGTCGTGCCGGAGATCGACGTGCCGGGGCACGCCCAGGCGATCCTGGCCGCCTATCCGGAGTTCGGCTCCTCCGATGAGGACTACCAGGTGCTGGAGCGGTGGGGCATCACTCCGGCCATCCTGTCTCCCATGCCGCCCACGGTGGAGTTCCTGACCACGATCTTCGACGAGTTGATCGGCGCCATCGGCGAGACCCCATACGTGCACATCGGCGGCGACGAGGTGGTCCTCGACCACTGGGCCGCCTCCCCCGAGATCACCGCCTACCGCGACTCACTGGGCCTGTCGTCCATGGGCGAGTTGCAGGCGTGGTTCCTGCGCCGGCTCGCCGACGTGCTCGCCGATCGCGGCGCGCGGGCGGTCGTGTGGGACGAGGCGTTCGTCAGCGGCGAGCTGCGGCACGACACGCTGGTGATGCCGTGGCGCGGGATGAGCGTCGGCCGCCGGGCCGCCGCGGCGGGCCACGAGGTGATCGCGACGCCGGTGTTCCCGCTGTACTTCGACTACGCGGAGTCCGCGTCGGCCGACGAGCCCGTGGCGATCGGCGACGCGATCACGGTCGCCGACGTCGCGGCCTTCTCCCCCGCCCCGGACGACTGGTCCGAGGAGGAGCGGTCGCGGGTCGTCGGGGCGCAGGCCCAGCTCTGGAGCGAGCGCATCCCTGACCCCCGTACGCTCGACTACCGGGCATGGCCGCGGGCGTGCGCCCTGGCGGAGGTGGCGTGGTCCGGCTCGGCGGGGAGCGACTTTCCGGCCCGTCTGACCGAACATCTCGGCCGGCTCGACGCGATCGGGGTGGAGTACCGGCCGCTGGACGGGCCCAAGCCGTGGCAGCGGCGCAGGCCCCACCGGCCCGCCGCCGTACGCGTGGCCGACGTCATGACGCGCCTGGACTCGATGACCCACGACGCGGAGTCGACCAGGCCCAGCGTGTGAGCCGCGGTCCCAGCGCGTGAGAGGCGGCCCCAGGGCGTGAGAGCCGGGTTACATCTCCAGGATCATGGTCATGAAGGCCAGCAGGTCGGCCCGGCGACGGAACGGATTGCGATAGAGCGCGGGGCCGCCCTGCCTGATCCGCAGCGCCTCGCGCACGATCCGGTGCCAGCGCTCGTGGAAGGCCTCCAGCGCGTATTCGCCGGCGGCCGACTTCGAGGTCACCTCACCCACCGCGAGCGTCTGGCGCAGGCGGGCGATGCCGAGCACGCCCCACGTGGTCTGGTAGTCGCTCAGCGCGGCCACACCCGGCCAGGAGATCCGCCGGGCACTGCGCTGGACCCACCTGGTCCAGTACGTCGCCAGGTTCTCCCTGGTCGTTCGGGCTAGCGTGTCCCAGTCGGTGTGGATGCCGAGCTGGGCCGCCGCCGGTCCCCGGACCGCCACCCCGCTCTGGGCGAGTACGTGCCAGGTGACCAGATGCCGCTCGGCCCGTCCCGACTCGGTCAGCCGCCATTCGCGCACCGACGGGCCGTCGGGTGCCTGCGCCGGGTCCTTGCGCAGGTCGTCCCAGGTCACGTAGAGGCCGTCGAAGTGCGGCTTGGCCCCGCTGGGCCGCAGCTCGGCGTGGATCGTACGAAGGACCGCTGGATCGGGCGACCGGCTGGTCACGGCGACGAAGTCGACGTCGCTCAGCTGCGGCCGGTAGTCGCCCAGCGCGATCGACCCCTGCAGGTACAGCCCCTCGATCAGACCGGGCGCGTGGCGATCGGCCAGTGCGAGGTAGTCCCGGCAAAGACGCGAGGGTATGTCAGGCAGATCATCGAGCATCCGGGAACCCTAGCAACGCCGGGAAACGCGTGCTGTCCCGTTTCCGGGATCGCATTTTTCAGGTCACGCGCTTCACACCGTACGTTCTCACGTAGCGCGCCTCAGGCCGTGCGGCCGATGGCTTCGGAGATCGAGGTGAGGCCGTGGCGGCGGACGCGGCGGGCCAGCTGCCGGTGGATGCGCGCGGCCCAGAACGGCCCGCCGTAGATCCACCCGGTGTAGCCCTGGACCAGGGTGGCCCCGGCGAGCAGGCGTTCCCACACGTCGTCGACGTCCTCCACGCCGCCCACCGAGACCAGCGTGAGCCGGTCGCCGACGCGGGCCCGCAGCCGGCGCAGCACTTCCAGGGAGCGGGCCTTGAGCGGGCGGCCCGACAGCCCGCCGGTCTCGCCACCGTGCCGGATCGTGGTGTTGGTCGCGATGATCCCGTCGAGTCCCAGCTCCAGCGCCAGGTCGGCGACGGCGTCGACGTCCTCGTCCGCGAGGTCGGGTGCGATCTTCACCAGCAACGGGGTACGGCGCGGTGTGCCGTCCGCGACCAGCTTGACCGAGGCGAGCAGCGGGCGCAGCAGCGACACGGCCTGCAGGTCGCGCAGCCCGGGCGTGTTGGGCGAGCTCACGTTGACCACGAGGTAGTCGGCCAGCGACGCCAGCTCCTTGGCACTGGCCACGTAGTCGGCGACGGCCTCGGACTCGGGCACCACCTTGGTCTTGCCGATGTTGACCCCGACCACCACCGGAACCCCACGGGTGCGGCGCAGGCGGCGCGCCGCGGCGGCCGCCCCGGCGTTGTTGAACCCCATCCGGTTGATGACGGCCCGTCCCGGCACCAGCCTGAACAGCCGGGGCCGGGGGTTGCCGGGCTGGGCGTGCGCGGTGATGGTGCCGACCTCGACATGGCTGAAGCCCAGCGCCGCGACGCCCTCGGCGCAGGCGGCGTCCTTGTCGAACCCGGCGGCCAGGCCGAGCGGTCCGGGGAAGTGCACGCCGAACGCGCTGACGCGCAGAACCGGGTCGTGCGGCGCGAGAGCTCGGTGGAGCAGCCGCTTGAGCAGGGGTAGCGCCGAGAGCAGCGCGAGGGCCCTGACAGTCAGATGGTGCACGGCCTCGGCGTCGAAACGTCGCAAGACCTGCGTGAAGACGAGGCGATACATCAGGGGTCAGGGTACCAATCGCGGTGACTCCCTATATTGACTGGCATGGCACAGCTCAAGATCTACGGTCGGCGGGACGTGTGGGCCGGGCGGCAGCGGGAGCTCTCGGACCTCCTGCACTCCTGCCTGATGAGCGCATGGGGGCTGCCGGAGGACAAGCGGTTCCACCGGTTCCTGCTGCTGGACGCCGAGGACTTCGTGTGCCCGCAGCGCGGCCCGAACTACCTGATCATCGAGGTGGTCTGCTTCACCGGCCGCAGCGACGACGCCAAGCGGGCGCTGATCCGGACGATCTATGAAAGATCTCAGCTCGCCGCCGAGGACGTGGAGATCACGATCATCGAGATGCCCAAGGTCAACTGGGGCATTCGCGGGGTTCCGGCGGACGAGCTGGCGCTGCCGTACAAGGTGGAGGTCTAGGTTCGGCCGGGTCCTTGACACAGGGGCGAGGTTCAGGAGTGGAGTTGGGCGGGCGGTATGGTCCGACTCATGAGCACTCACTATGACGTCGTCGTTCTCGGCGCGGGTCCGGGAGGGTACACGGCCGCGGTCCGCGCCGCCCAGCTCGGGCTGCGCGCAGCGGTCATCGAGGAGAAGTACTGGGGTGGCGTCTGCCTGAACGTGGGCTGCATCCCGTCCAAGGCACTGCTGCGCAACGCCGAGCTCGCGCACATTTTCCACAACGAGGCCAAGACCTTCGGCATCAGCGGCGAGGTCACCTTCGACTACAGCGCCGCCTTCCAGCGCAGCCGCAAGGTGGCCGACGGCCGGGTCAAGGGCGTCCACTACCTGATGAAGAAGAACGCCATCACGGAGTACGACGGCCGCGGCACCTTCCTCGACGCCAACACGATCCAGGTGAACGGCGAGACGATCACCTTTGCCAACTGCATCATCGCCACCGGGGCCAGCACCAGGCTGATCCCGGGCACGTCGCTGTCGGAGCGGGTGGTGACGTACGAGGAGCAGATCATGACCGATCAGCTCCCCGGCAGCATCATCATCGCGGGCGCCGGCGCGATCGGCGTGGAGTTCGCGTACGTCCTGCACAACTACGGCGTCAAGGTGACGATCGTGGAGTTCCTCGACCGGATGGTCCCGCTGGAGGACGCGGAGGTCTCGGCCGAGCTGGCCAAGCGCTACAAGCGGCTCGGCATCGAGGTGCTCACCTCCACCCGCGTCGACGGCATCGAGGACACCGGCGCCACGGTCAAGGTGACCGTCACCCGCGACGGCCAGCAGCAGGTGCTGGAGGCCGACAAGGTGCTGCAGGCCATCGGCTTCGCGCCGCGCGTCGACGGCTACGGCCTGGAGAAGACCGGTGTGGCCCTCACCGACCGGGGCGCGATCGCGATCGACGGCCGGTGCCGGACGAACGTGCCGCACATCTTCGCCATCGGCGACGTCACCGCCAAGCTGATGCTGGCGCACGCCGCCGAGTCCATGGGCATCATCGCCGCCGAGACGATCGGCGAGGCGGAGACCATGGAGCTCGACTACGTGATGATCCCGCGCGCCACCTACTGCCAGCCGCAGGTGGCCAGCTTCGGCTACACCGAGGCGCAGGCCCGTGACCTGGGCTATGACGTGAAGGTGGTCAAGTTCCCGTTCACCGCGAACGGCAAGGCGCACGGCCTGGGCGACGCGAACGGCTTCGTCAAGATCATCAGTGATGACAAGTACGGCGAGCTGCTCGGCGCGCACCTGATCGGCCCGGAGGTGACGGAGCTGCTGCCCGAGCTGACGCTGGCCCAGCAGTGGGACCTCACCGTGCACGAGGTCGCGCGCAACGTCCACGCCCACCCGACGCTCGGCGAGGCGGTCAAGGAAGCGATCCACGGCCTCTCGGGACACATGATCAACATGTGACGGAACGGCGCTTATTCGCGGCTAACACCCGACCAGCCACGCTCGACCCATGCGAGTGCTTGTCGTGGAGGACGAGGAAGAGCTGGCCGACGCGGTCGCGCGCGGACTGCGGCTGCACGCGATCGCCGTCGACGTGGCCTACGACGGGCAGGAGGCGCTGAACCTGGCCTCGTACGTCGACTACGACGTCGTCGTCCTCGACCGCGACCTGCCCGAGGTGCACGGCGACGACGTCTGCGGCGAGCTGGCGAGCGCCAGCCGGATCCTCATGCTGACCGCCGCGGGGCAGGTCCGCGACCGGGTCGACGGGCTGTCGCTGGGGGCCGACGACTACCTGGTCAAGCCGTTCGCGTTCGCCGAGCTGGTGGCCAGGATCCGGACGCTCGCCCGCCGGTCGTCCCGGGTCGCGCCGACGCCGCTGGAGCGGGCCGGGATCCGGCTCGATCCCGGCCGCCGTACGGTGACCAGGGACGAGCGGGCGGTCGCGCTGAACCGCAAGGAGTTCGACGTCCTGGAGCAGCTGCTGCTGGCCGGAGGCGACCTCGTCACCTCCGCCGAGCTGCGCCGGCGCGTCTGGGACGAGCACGCCGACACGGGCACCGGTGTGCTGCGCGTCACGATCACGTCGCTGCGCAGGAAACTGGGCGCGCCGCTCGCGGTCCAGAACGTCCCCGGCAAGGGTTACCGGCTGTGACGCGGCCCTGGCCGTGGGAGCGGCTCGGGCTGCGCATGCGGCTGGCCCTGTTGTACGGCGGGCTGTTCTTCGTCGCCGGGTCGATGCTGCTCTGGGTCACCTACCTGCTGACCGCCCAGGCGATGAACACGCAGTTCGTCACCAAGTTCGGCGGCCGTCTGATCACCGGTACGGAAGACCTGCCGCCCGACGCCGGCTCGCCCGTCAAACAGGTGCGGGTCGATGTGGAGCAGGGCGCGGCCACCGTGCTGAGCGACATGCTGCGGTCCTCGATCGTGATCATGATCGTGATCGGGGTCATCGCGTTCGTGCTCGGCTATCTGGTGGCTGATCGGGCGTTGCGGCCGTTGGATCGGGTGACGGAGACGGCGCGGCGGTTGTCGGAGAGTACGTTGCATGAGCGGATCGGGTTGCGGGGT
>NZ_JBEZDU010000043.1:0-63775 GCF_040648495.1 Nonomuraea sp. NPDC049129
CTGCAGCCCGAGCAAGGCCGGCCACCTCTGCAAGGCCATCGCCGTCCTGCAAAATCACCGCGTTGCCCAAGCCGCCTGGGGATGAAAAGGGGTCACCGTGCTCATGATCGGGACTGAATGCACAGGGGGTGCTTTATGGGGGTGATTCAAGCCCTGACCAGGAGAAACGCGAGCCGGAATTTCTCGGGAACGCGGGCCTATGAGGCCGTGTTCGCGTCATGATTGCCGAGGCGTGCACATGTGGAGGTGAAGATGTCCCGAATGCCCAATGTGGGGCTTGCAGACGCGATGCGGCGTGCTGATTGTTCTAATTCGGGGCTGGCTTCACGAGTGCGACAGATTGCACAAGAAGATGGCGTAACGCTGAGTTGTACACATGTGGACGTCAAACGCTGGCTTGACGGGGTGAAGCCGCGGCCGGCCACTGCGAGGTTCATTGCCGACGCGCTCAGCAAGAAGGCGGGAACGACCTTCACGCTGGATGACATCGGTTTCGCGAGCGTTGTGACGCCGGAGACACTGGAACGCAGTCTTGCACATGGCGGCGGCATATCCGATGTGGGAAGCCGACTGCTGGGCCTCACGCGCCGGGACCTCGCCGACGATCCTGTGGCGCTTCAGTCGGTGGTCGTTCCGGATGCGTGGAACGAATCTCTCATCGCATGGCTGCTGTCGCGTCCGGAGCCGCTATCGATGAGAGAGCATGCGCGGTCATCCGTTGGTATCTGGGATGTCCAAACCATTCGCGCCACCACCGAGCTGTTCGCGAACATGGGTTTTCAGTTCGGCGGCGGCCATGCGCGTTCTGCGCTGGTCCAGTATTACAACCGTGAAGTCGTTCCCATGCTCGATGGGAAGTTCGAAGAGTCGGTAGGACGAGCGTTGTACGCGGCGGCGGCCGAAATCACGGAACTGGTCGCCTGGACGGCGTACGACCTCGGCCGGCATGGGCTCGCACAGCGCTATTTCCTGCAAGGGCTGCGTCTCGCTCAGGTGTCCGGAGATCGTATGCTGGGTGGCCTGATCCTGGCCGACATGAGTCACCAGGCCAACTACCTGGGCAGATATGATCAGGCCATCCAACTCGCGCGTGCGGCGCAGGAGGGCTGCCGTGGCGCGTCCACCGCGACGCCCATGGCCTTGTTCTTTGCCATGGAGGCCCGTGCCCACGCTGGGAATGGCGATGAAACCTCCTGTGCGCGTGCCCTGCTTGAGGCTGAGAAGTGGTTCGCGAAGCGCAACGTGGACGATGATCCGTCGTGGGTCGGCTACTTCGACGCCGCCGAGCTGGCGAGCGAAGGCGCGCATTGTTACCGCGATCTGCAGAGGCCGTCGCAGGCGATGGAATTCGTCGGCCAGGCGGTCGGGCTCTGCGATCCAATGTACGTGCGAACCCTGGCCTTCGACCGGCTGGTCCAGGCGGCGAGCTACGTGCACATGGGCGAACCTTCCCAGGCTGCGGCTGTCGCATTGGAGGCCATCGACCTCGCCGGGCCGCTCAAGTCGGAGCGCTATCTCCGGTACATCCGAGACCTGCAAGCAGACCTGAACGCTTACGCGGGCGATGGTCGCGTAGCAGAGTTCAATACCGTTGTTGCTCGGAAGTATTCGCTGGAGAGCGATTAGAAAGCGCGCCAGAGCCGGGGCGCGTCGGGATTCCGTAGGGAGTCCATGCGATTGCGGAACTCCTGCGCTATGGCTGCGTCTTCATCGACGTTCTGCATGAGCCAGGTCGTCATCTTCAGTTCATTGATATCTCTGAGAACTGGGTAACCGTCCCACGCCAGAACGTCGAATCCGTACCGCTCGGCGAACTGGTCATATTCGGCTCGCGTTCCCCATCCGACGGTGTGCTCGATGGCGGTGACGGCGAGGTCCGTTTCCGGCGGGCCGAACGCGAAGCGCTCGAAGTCGATGAGAAGGACGGTTCCGTCGACGGTTCTGATGAGATTTTCGTTGTGCGCGTCACCATGAACCGCGCATGGTGTGAGGGGGAAAGCCAGCGCGTCGTAGGCGCTTTGCAGCTCGCGCCGCCGCGTCAACAGGAAGTCCCGATCCTCGTTCGTGAGGACGGACGCCGCGTTGATGCGTTCCGAGACGCGGCTCAGGATGTTCATTGCGGGCAGTCGGAGATCGGCGGGGACGGCCAGTCGGTGGAGTTCGCGGAGGACGCTGGCCAGGTCATCGATGGTCGCCGACGAACCGCTGTCGGAAATGAGGTGCCAGAGCGTTACCGGCCGGCCTCTAACGATGAGCGGTTGTTCATGAGCCGTCGTTCTCGCTGCCGGTATCCCGGACTCGTTCAGCCAAGCTGAGACTGCTACTTCCTTGCGTACGTCATTCAGCACCTCAATACTGCGCGCGATCCTCACGACCACTTGTTCGGCAGGAAGTACGAACAAGGCGTTCTCACCGAGGCGGATCAGGCGGGCGTCTTGATCGGCAAGTCCTGCTGCTTCGCAGGTCTCCTGCAAGGTCGCCAGCGCCTCAACGGAGGTGAAGGGGATCGAGGGCGTCTGAGATACGGTCACGTGTCACCTTTGGATCGTGCTTTGACGACGCGGCCCAGGCCGGGCCTCTTCTCGACGACTCCTTCCGCCTCCAGGAGCGCGAAGGCGCGCCGGATCGTGATGCGGCCGACGCCGCGCTCTTGGGCGAGTGTGTTCTCTCCGGGCAGGACGGACCCCACCGCGAGCTTGCCTGTGGCGATGTCCTTCCGGAACTCGGCGGCGACCACGTCGGCGCGGGTCCGCGCGTGCTCGGGACCGCCGACGAACCAGCCCTTGCCGTGGATGGCCGCGATGAGCCGTTCGCCGGCCAGGAGTTGAAGCGCCTGACGAGCCGTGCCCTTCGACACCCCGAACTCCTCGGCGATGGCGGTCTCACCGGGCAGCTGCTGGCCGGCGACGAGATTGCCGCTGTCGATGCGCTTGCGAAGCGTCTCGGCGATCGTCTCGTACTGCGTGGCCGCCGCGCGGGTGGCCGTTGCCGGGTCGCTGCCTATCACGCGACGACCGCGGCCGGCCTCGCTGGCCACCAGCCCGGAGCGCTCCAGCTCGGCCACCGCCTGGCGGACCGTTCCTCGCGCGACGCCGTATGTGCGGGCAAGCGTGGCCTCGGAGGGCAGCATGGCGCCGGCGGGGGGATCGCCCTGGAGGATGCTGCTGCGGATGTCCTGGGCTATCCGAACGTAGGTAGGGGCATCCGTCGCCTTGCTCATCGCGCTCCCTCGCCGAGGCACAGTGTCTCTAGGGTAGGGCGGGCACGCGTGGCCGGCGGGGCTTACTGGCCTCACGTCCCTCTATTCCTTTCCCGTCATGAGGGTGCCGGACGCGAGGCGGCACCAGGTTGTTGCCGTGCGGCGATGAGCTGCGATCTTGCCTGTACGGCCGCGCAATTCGCAGAACTCGCGGTAGTGCGTACAGGCCGGGGCGGTGTGTGGCTCACGTACGCGTCGGTGAAGATCCGCGTTATGCCGCACAAACTCGCAGATTGCTCAGGAGGGGTGAAGCGGGGGTGTCACGTGCTTGGGCGAGTGCGTGTCATGCGGCTTCCTCACCGCGACGTCCACGAAGACGGCGTTCGCGTCTGGCGGCGGCGCGAACCGCTTCCTCGTGCCGGTGTTGCAGGTTGTGGAAGATCAGGAGTTCCGCCCAGACCTCGCGTGCCCGTCGGTACAGGCCTCTGGCTGTCTCCTCGTAGCGGCCCAGCTCCTGGGCGGGGCGCAGGATGAGGAAGTGCCCGCCCTGAGCGGCCCATTCGTATGCCCCGCAGCACGAGGTCTCGGTGATTCGGATGCGGTCCCGGGGCGGGCGCTGGTACGGCTCCCACAGCACAGGGGGCGGCTCAGGAGGCTGACTCAAGGGTCGCGCTCCTCTTGGCGTACCTCTGCAGGTAGCGGTAGACCTTGCGGCGGCTTCGCTGCCACGTGCACTTGTAGGCGAGCTGGATGGGGGAGTCGGCGACCAGCTCCGGCAGGATCCGATAGGCGATCTCTTCGCTGGTCAGCTTGGGGAGTGGCCTGGCGTGCCAGGTGCCGTCGGGGTAGTGCCAGACGTAGAACCCCCTGAACGCGCCACGGAGATCAGGGTCAGACAGAGCCTCGCGAGCTGTAGTCATGAGAGATTGCGTACTCCGTCCTAATTTTGGATAATTGGTTTCTTGAAAATCTCCACTGAGAGGTGTTTGCCCACGTTAACTCTAGGGCCTCATGGCCACAAGGCTCATGGCAATATGGCCCTGTGACACTTGTGTGCCGTGATCGACTACAGCTCTGGGGTGCCGGTCTACCGGCAGGTCGCGGCTGCGATCCGCGACGACATCACGGTCGGCCGGTACCGGCCGGGAACGTGGTTGCCCTCGGAGTCTCAGCTCTCACAGATGTACGAGGTGGGCCGCGACACCGTACGCGAAGCCCTGGCCCACCTCCGCGCCGAAGGACGGATCACCACGGTGCGCAAGCGGGGATCGATGGTGGCCGTTGAGCCGACCCGCGAGCCGTACCCTGTGCCGGCTGGAGCGCGAGTGATCACGCGCATGCCGACACCGGACGAGCGGCGAGAGCTGGCCACGTCCGCGGAGCTGCGGGAGTTCGGCGGGATGCCGGAGGGCGTGCCCGTGCTTGAGGTCGTACCGGGGCCACGGAAGCACCGCAAGGTCCTGCGTGGGGATCAGGTGGAGCTGGTCATCGAGGATGAGCTGCACGGCAAGTGACTCCAGCGAGCGGCGGTTCTGCGGAATACTGCGGCAATCTACTGAGCAGCTGGAATCATTGTGCGGCTGACGCAGCCGAGCTGTGTGACCTGCGTGGACGCGTCGACGCCTCCATTGTGCGGATTACGCGGAACGTCGGCTGCGATTAGGGCGGGACATCACCGCGATTAGCGCTTGAAAGAGCTTTGCAGACCCGCGCACCCAACGTGCGTGGGAAGGACGGCAGGGGTGGCCTGATGGCCAGGCGCGCCACCGGATCACCCTCGCGGGGGGCGATGTGCTGAACTACCACGTCGGCAAGAATCTCGAATACCGGTCCCCATGCCGTGGGAGTGGACTGAACGCCCTCGGGCACGATCACGCGGCCCTTGCCCCAGTCCCCTCGCCCGTGCGTGGGGAGGACCTGATGCCCTCCGGCTGGTAGAGGCGACGGCATAACGTCACGAGGATGGCGAGGCCGCAGTCGGAGGTAGGCTAAGTTTCCAGGTAACTACTCCAAGCGAAGCTGAGGCGGTGGCGAGCAACACCTCAACAGGTGTTGATCTGTCACAGCGGACCGCTAGTGCGGCGATCCCTTCTACCCAGGCCTGCAGGTGCTGTTCGCCCGTATACACATCGATCAGGTATACGCCGTTATCGGTTCCTGCGATGACCCACTGGCTGCCCGGGCTGACGCTTAAGGCCAACACTTCGGAGTCCAGGCAAATTTCACACGTCAACCTTCGCGCGGCGAAGTCAAAGATATATACTTTCCTGTCGTCATCTTCGCATCCGCCTGCCACGACCCAGCGGCCGTTAGGGGCAGCAGCCACTGCGCGCGGCAGCCCAAAGCTGTCGGGTATATCAAATACTCGCTGATCGCCTTCGCGCATGATGTTCCAAGCAAACACGAGGCCGGTGTCGCCGCCTATTACCCATTCACAGTCTGAGCTGAACGTAACTGCTTCAACCCACTCTGTGCTGTCACAGAGGTATCGTGGCTGATGTTGGCCAAGTAGGTTCCACAACAGGACACAACTCCTCCCGGCGGAGACAAGGAAACGCCCGTCCGGGCTGTATGCGAGCGCCGATACGCCACCGCTGTGAGTACCGAGTTCGCGTGGCGACTCGCGGCCAGTGGCATCCCCCAACCAAATGGCGCCATCAGCACCTCCCGAGGCGACCTGCTGTCCGTCGGGGCTGAACGCCACAGCCCATACCGGGTTGGTGTGGCGACCTAGCTCCTGCTCAGGCTGTTCAGATCCGACCGTCGTGACACGTACCTCCCGATCGAGGTTGCCAGATGCGAGCGATCGCAGGTCCGGACTAAAGGCAAGCGCGTCGCGAGGGCCAATTCTGGTGGTGGGTGCGGCCTTGACTTGGTGGACTTCTGCCTTCCCAGGCCCGAATGAGAGGTCCCATTCTCGTAGAGTACCGTCGCCACCGCCAGTGATGACCCCTGTCCCATCCGGAGTGACGACCATCGCGCTGACTCCTTTCGGATGGTGGCCGAGCTCATGCATCGTCGACCATGACTCAGCCGTATCGTGAACCAATATGTTGCCGTCGTGGTCTCCGGAGATCAGCGACCTTCCATCCGGGGTGAAGGCCACTTCGGTGACGGTTGTCCTGTGTCCCGTCAGCTGCAGCTCCGGCTGCTCGCCGGTCAGATCCCAGATTTTGACCGCCCGGTCTCTGCCGCCCGTGGCTATCCAGCGTCCGTTTGGGCTGACCGCCACCGTGGTGATCCAATTGTTGTGGCGGCCTACTAGCCGCGATTTCTGGGCATCGGTGAGATCTCGTACCCAAACGGTGCCGTCGCCACCGCCGGATACCGCCGATCGAGCGTCCGGGGTGAAAGCCAGCGCTACTGGACCTCCACCCCGGATGGAAGGTCGCTGATCTCCGGCTCGATGCTGCCCGACGTTCCGCGGCGGCTGTTGGCCCGTCAAATCCCATACTCGATACAGGCCGTCTCGAGTGCCGGTGATCATCCATCGGCGATCCGGGCTAATCGCGGCCCCGCTCGAGCCGCGGCCTAGCTCGCATCGTATGATTGACTCTTGTGTATCCCAGCGCTCAATGGTCCCATCGGCGGAAAAGGAAAATAGCGAACTTCCATTGGGGGCGAACGCCAACATATCTACCGTGCCCACCTCACCCAACTCCCTAGGGGGCCCCTGGCCCTCAAGGTCGAATACCTTCAGTACCCCCTCAAAAGCGTCGCTGGATGCCACCCAACGCCCGTCGATGCTGATTGCCAATGCATCGATTCCCGAGTTGTGTCGCCCGAGAATGCGCAGGAGTGTCGATCTGGTGATGCGGTTGGCTGCCGTGGCCGCCAACTGCGGTCCCGGGCGAGCGAAAATTCGCTGATGCCACTGGCGGACCGTGTCTGATGCCGAGTCGCTGCAGACCGCAGCCAGACAGAGCTGCCGGGCAATATATTCGTGTTGATCGATTAGGTACGGCGGTCGTAGGTAAGGAGCTGCAATGCCCAGTAGCCGTCTGGTCTGGGCGATGCTCGACCCTCCGCCGGGAAAGCTGGCTACGGCGCGTAGGACTTCGTCGATGCCTAGCCGACGGATCGCTATCTCCAACCAGCCTGGCTGGTTGACGAGACTGCTCGCTTCGCTGTCCTGCTGAGCCAGGATGCCCGGGTAGTCGCGGAGCAGGTATTCGGGGCTGTCGTGAGGCCACCCTTCGTCTGCCCACTGTTGTGCCCAACTTGCCAGAGCATCCTGATAAGGGGGCAGCCGACGATCGGTGAAGAAGTGGCGGCGGCTGCGTTCGAGGAGGGTTTGGTGCGCGAACTGATAACGTGGTGGGCTGCCTACCGGCTCGAGCACGCGCCCCGAATGCCGCTGCACAAATCTTTCGATGTCGAATACGGGCCGATGGGTGAGATCTGCCAGATCGTCTACGCTCAGTGCCCCTTGTGCAGCCGTAAGGACTCCCAGAATCTGCTGCGCCATCATTGGTTGGTCAATGGGTTGCTGAGCCGACGTCAACAGCCGGTTGAGCTCATGCTGCGCCGCCTGCTCGATGTTCCGCGCCTCGGGTGCCTGCTCAAGGACGGTGGGGTGCGTCATTCGAAGGGGATGATCAGCATCAACGTCGTCAGGCAGCGGTGGATTGAATCGACTGGCGATGAGCACATGCGTCCGCTCCCCCATATGGGTGGGAAGTACAGCGGCGATACTCGGCTGACCTCGCGGTCGGAGGTCCTCGTCTAGTCCGTCCACCATGAGCAGTAGGTGCCGATCCAATAGCTCAGCGCGCGTACTGGCACGTTGCCACAGGTCGGCGAGCACGTGCCGATCCGGGACCGCTGGAGCATCTTCATCAAGTAGCCAGGCCAGTTGAGCGACCGCCGCAGACATGAAATGCAAGGCGTCGGCGTCGGCGGCGCGGCTCTGCAGGAAATAGCCGATGATGTCGACCTCAGCTGGGGGTGCCCAGAAGAATTTCGCCATCAGCGCCGTCTTACCCGCCCAGGGGATACCGACAAGCCAACGGAATCTTTCACCGGACGTGGCGAACCGGCGAAGTTCGTTAAGCTCGACGCGTCGGTTGGCCAGCGCCGGTGTGCGCTCGTCCACTTCCCTCGCAGTAGCCAAATACGCCGGAAGTTGTCGTTTGTTCGACCCAGATGCCTCCGGCGCGCCGTCTGGTGCTGTCGGTGCCCCAGTGCGCTTACTCGATCGGCCTCGTCTACTGTCGCGTTCATCCCGTGCGGCACGATAGAGCTGGTGCAAGGTGCGAAACTCTGCCGTGCCTTCGGTTACCTCCTCGGGGCCCTGCAGCAGGGCGGACACCATCGCCAGCAGGCTGGCTCTATCGCTCGGCACGGTCTTGCCACGCAGCCAGTCGCTGATCGTTGAGATGCTCAGTTTCCCTGGCTTCGCTCGCTTAACTATCGACTCGTAGCTCGGTGATCCCAACTGCTCATGTAGAGCGCAGAGGGCGCGCCGGAATGCCCGTTCCGCTTCTGTGGGCGCTTGTGTCACGTCCCTATTAGAACACCAGCGGATGTTCTTCCGGGCAACCTCCTCGAAATCCCCGGAATATAGGGCCTGGCCTGCGACATTACCTCGTCCGAGGTCCTGGCGGACATCGCCGTGGGGGGCTGGCTGATGCAACAAAGGACTACATCGCGAGAGTCGCGAGCCGTCGGAGGTGGACAAGGGCATGCCTAACCGCGTACGCGTCAAACCTGCAGGCAAAATCCGGCTCTATGCCATGATCATGGCCGACTATGCTGAAGAATTGGGCGATCTCCAGGCCGCTCTGCCTCAGGTCGACTTCGAAGGCTCGGAATTGGTCGCCCTCGGGGAACTCGTCCAAATGCTGGAGGCTTATAGACAAGGGATATTGCAGCCCAAGGCTCTCGGACGACTCCTCAAGGCTGTCAGCGAGATGGGAGCTACGATGCGCCAGGGGTATGCGCTCCTCGACCGCGTCCTCCAGCAACATGGACTCATGATTCCCGGCCGGACGGCGGACATCGCCGCGCCCGGGTCGGGCCCGATCAACCTCGCCAAGACCGAAGAGAAAATCATCGGCGAAAATACCCTCCGCCACCTGTTCTTCCTGGAGAAGGGCTTGGAGGCGGCTAGGCCGGTCGCCTTCGTCGATGTCGGCGCGTGGACGGGCACAGCCTTCCTGGTCGCCTCCGATCTGGTGCTGACCAACCACCACGTCGTAACCGATCGCGGACAAGCAGCCAGAGCGGTGTTCCGGTTCAACTACCAGCTGAACGCGAACGGCACGCAGAATCGGATTGAGGAGTATCGGGTTGCGCCCGATGGCTTGTTCCTCACCGACAAGAACCTCGACGTCAGCCTCATCCAGCTTGCGGAACCGGTTGGCGACCGCTGGGGTACGCTGCGCTTGAGCCTCAGGACAACCGTCTTGGGCCAGCGACTCAACATCATTCAGCACCCCGCGGGCATGCCCAAGCAGATCTCGCTGCAGAACAACTTTGTCCAGTACGCCAACCACCGCGTCGTCCAGTACCTTACCTCCACTCTCGGCGGATCGTCGGGCGCACCGGTGCTCGACGATCGGTGGGACGTGGTGGCCGTGCACCACGCCGGCGGTATGTTGAGCGAGCCAGGGTCTGACACACTTTTCTGCCGTAATGAAGGCATTCTCACCGGAGCGATCCTCCAGATTCTTCCACCTGACGTGAGACGTCGGCTCCAAATAGTCTCCGACTAAAGCATTGGGTACGCTAGCCTCCCCGCGCCGTCGCGCGCCGCCGGTAGGGGGCAGGATCACCAGTCGAGTGAGGGGGACGTCGGAGCTGACCAGTGCGCGAGACGAGCTGGCGGCCCTGCCCTGATCCGGCACGCCTTCATAGTGACTGGGACTACACCCTGCATTTCGCATTGCCGTGGCCCGGGCTGCACCAGCCAAGCCACCAGCTCAACGGTGGGACCTACGGATGCTCTTTGATCCCACCCTGACGGATGTCCTACCGCACCACCTACAGCACCGGCAAACTGCTTGATCGGTACGACTACCCGCATCAACCAACGCCTTCTCCGCGTCTTCTATGGGTCGTGCTTGCACGCGTCCTCGCCGAAGACACTAAAGGCTCCAACGACAACGAACCCGTGAGGCTCCAACGACAACGAACCCGCGTGGTAATCGTGTGCAGGTCCCTCGAAGCGTGACCGCGGCCAATGCGCGGCCAAGTGGGGATAGTTAGGGGAGAAGGGCCAGATCAGGGCCTGATTGTGACGGGTCTGTAAAACCGTCGGCTCAGCCTACGCAAGTTCGAACCTTGCACCTGCCACACCAGCGGGAAGAGGCCCGTCACCAGCGCAAACGCGGTGACGGGCCTCTCGCTTTGCGTCCGGCTGTCCGCGGGTGACACCGGCGCTCTACGGTTGATCGTTCTCTAGCGATCTTGGTTGATGGGTCGCAGCGCCTGGGATGTGTCTGCGGCGACACTGGCTCCCTCGACGCGCGCGTCTACCGTCAGAAGGAACGTCACAGAGCCCTCAGGAAACGACTCAAGCACCTTGGGACGGCAGCGCAGCTACTCCGACAGCACAGTCGCCGCCCTCTACGTGCTGGCGCAGGGTACGTGCTACTGGCCTGACCCTCCGTGCGATCAGCCAATCGTGAAGATGATCGATGGCATTCCGAACTCAACGTAGAGAAAGCCCACATCTACGCAGCTAATCCCGGCGGTCCTTGGGAGCATGACGACCTGGGCCCGGAAGAGCTGGATGACTTCCCCAACATCATCCTGATGCCGCCCACACCACCGAAGGATCGACGGGCGCAGACGAGATCTCTATCCGCCGCAGGTGTTGCAGGAATGGAAGCGCCGGCGGGAGGGCCTGGGACTGATGGTTCTGGAAGGCTTGGGGAGGCTTACGCAGGAGCGGCTGCCGGACGTCGCTGATGGAGAGTTGGGCGGTGGCCGCGGCCGGGCTGCTGGGTCTGCTGGCTGCCGCCGGGGCGCTTACGGCCGCGCTGACCGTCACCAGCAGCATCACCGGAGTCGCGACGGTGGCCGTTTTCTGGCCGCTGGCGGGCACGATGGTGGCGGGTGTCTTCCTGACGGCCGGGGTGACGAACGTGCTCACGACCCGTGCGGCCCTGCGTCGACCCGGAGTTGTTCGGCGTCCAGCCGGGATTGCAAGCGACGTAGGACGATGTCGTCGATGTGGCGGCGATCGCGGAGCTGGATCAGGGTGGCGCGCTGGACCTGGAGCAGGGCGAGCTTCAGCTGCCGGGCGTGCTCCGCCGCTTCCGCCTGGCCGTGGCGTCCGGGACCGGCGAGCTCGCGGGCGAGCGCGTCGGCGATGTGGGCGGGTGTGCCGAGGCGGGCGGCCTGCTCGGGAAGGGCGGTCAGGGCCGCGCGGGTGATCTCGCGGACGGCCAGGCGCTCCTCCCGGGCCTGGGTGGGGTCGGCGGGCAGGCGGGCCCAGCGGATGAGGGCGGGCAGCGGCGGTCCGAGCAGGACCAGGCTGGTCAGGATGACGATGGTGGTGATGAACACGATGGCGTCGCGGTCTTGAACGGGTAGTCCTTGCGCGGTGAGGGCGGGCACCGACAGGGCTGCGGCCAGGGAGATGGCGCCGCGCATGCCGGCCCAGGCGAGCGGCAGCCGGTGCCGGGCCGCGATGCGTCGTTCGCGCTGGCTGGGCCGCCGGTCGAGGAGCCGTACCAGGTAGGGGACGGTGTAGAACCACAGCAGCCGCACGCCGATGACCACGGCGCTCACCGCCAGGGCGAGCAGGAGCGCGTGCGGCAGCGCGAAGGACGACAGGCCGCGCACCGCGGCCGGGAGCTGCATGCCGACCAGGACGAACAGCGCTCCGTTGATGAGGAACGTGGTGACCTCCCAGAAGGAGACGGCCTGCAGCCGGGCGGCCGGCGGGATGAGCCGGGGGCCGGCCTGGCTGAGGGCCAGGCCGCAGGTGACGACCGCCAGGACGCCGGAGGCGTGTAGGAGTTCGGCGGGAAGGAAGGCGGCGTAGGGGGTCAGGACGCTCAGGCCGCTGTTGAGCATGGGGTCGCGCCAGCGGCGGCGGATGACAACGATGACCCCGGCGACGGCGAGCCCGGCGGCGATGCCGCCAGCGTAGGAGACGATGACGCGCAGCGTGGTGCCGCTCCAGGAGAACGGCACACCTTCCACGGCCGCTTCGAGCGCGACCGCGAGCAGCACCAGCGCGGTGGCGTCGTTGATCAGGGATTCGGCGCGCAGCATGGTGACCGTACGGCGGGGCAGACCGCGGGCCACCGCCGCCACGGCCACCGCGTCGGTGGGGCCGAGCACCGCGCCCAGCACGAACGCCAGGGGCCAGGACAGACCGGCGGCGTGGGCCAGAACCGCCACCGCCGCGGTGGTGAGCACGACCAGGCCGGTGGCCTGCAGGGTGATGGAGCGCAAATTGGCCCGGATCTCGCGCAGCGAGGTCGTCAAGGACTCGTAGTACAGCAGGGCCGGCAGGAACAGGAACAGCACGACCTCCGGCGGCAGCGGGATGTCGCCGAAGTGGGGCAGCAGCCCGATCAGGGCCCCGCCGGCCAGCAGCAGCATGGGCTCGCTGAGCCGCAATCTCCTGGCGATCCAGGTCAGGGCCAGCACGGCCGTCACCACGACGACCACGATCTCGATGCTTCGGTGGCTCATCGGCGGGGTTTCCTCAAGGGTTGCTACTGGAAGGGCATAAGACGGACGAGGCGGCCGGGAATGGCGTCCTCCACGTACCAGACGCTGCCGTCGCCGGCCACGGCGACGTCCCGGATCCGGCTGCCCATGGCCCAGCGTTCGGCTTCGCGGTACGGGTCGGGCGCGGTCAGGTTTCGCGGTAGAGCACCAGGTGCTCGTGGTAGAGCACGCCGTCTCGCACGTCGCCGGTGGCGGTGAAGCCCAGGTCGTCGTGGTAGTCGAGGTGGGTGCCGGTGACGGTGTAGCGGCCGGTGTAGGCAAGCTTGCGGCCGTCGCGTTCCTCTTCGTAGCGGCCGGTGGCGAGGAGTTCCTGGCGGATCCGGCCGTCGGCGGTGACCCACATGCCGACGTACGGGTGAGGGGCGGATTTCGAGCGGCCGTCGCTCGCGGCGGCGCAGGCGAGCAGCGTAGTGAACAGTCCGAGGAGGTGCAGGGTGTTTCTGAACACGGACGGGCTCCTTGCCAGTGAGAGGTGATGGGCATGGCGGGCCGGCCGAGGCGAGCGGCCGGGGCCGGTGACGGGGGAGGGCGGTTGCCGGCGCGTGCGGGCCGGCTGGGCAGCCCAGGCCGATCCCGCTGATCGCGCCGGCGACGGTGCGGCCGGGTCAGGGCCGGTCGGCGGAGCCGGAGGCGCGCAGGACGCGGTCGCGGGAGGCGCGCACGTCCTCGCGCAGCGCGGCCAGGTCGACGTCGAGGACGGCGCCGGCCCACTTGCGGACCTGACCGGCGATGAAGACGGCGTCGATGTTGCGGGCGTCGGAGCCGAGGACGAGGGTGCCGATGGGGTCGTTGAGCGGCATGTTATTGAGGTCGTCGGCGCGTACGACGAGCACGTCGGCCTGCTTGCCCGGGGTGAGGGAGCCGGTGACGCCGCCCAGGCCGATGCTGGCGGCGCCCTGCAGGGTGGCGAAGTCGAGCACGTCGGCCACGCCGATCCGGGCGGGCTGGTCGCCGGTGCCATAGGCGGCGTTGACGGCGCGCATGCGCTGGATGGCGTGCAGGGCGCGCATCTGCGTGAACATGTCGCTGGCGAGCGCGACTTCGACGTCGATGCTCAACCCCGGCCGGATGCCGACCGCGAGCGCCTCGTCGATGGCCGGGATCGCGCTCTCCAGGCCGATCTGGGCGTCGGAGGTGGGGGCGAGCGCGACGTTGGCGCCGGTGTCGGCCATCGCCTGCCAGGCTTGCGGGGTCAGGCCGGTGCAGTGGATGAGGGAGATGTCCGGGCTGAGCAGGCCCTGCTTGGCCCAGCCGAGGATGGCCTCGGAGGAGGACTGGCCGAAGACGGCGTCGATGCTGACGCCGATGCCGAGGTCGCGGGCGGTGCGGGCGAGGTGTTCGCCGTAGGCGAGGTCGGGGCCGGCGACCTCGTCGGTGGCCAGGGCGGCCAGGCGCAGGGTGAGCAGCCCGCCGACGGCGAAGTAGGTGTCGTGCAGGCGGGTCAGGTCGGCGGGCCACTGGCCGTCCCAGTCGCCGAAGTGGGGGCGCATTGAGGCGTGCACGCCGCGGATGCCGGTGTCGGCCAGCGCGCGGATGGCGGCGTCAGAGTGGGCGGCGGTGCGGGAGTTGTGGGAGAAGTCGAGCATGGTGGTGATGCCGCTGTCGATGGCGGTCAGCGCGGCCAGGCGAGTGCCGATGTACATGTCCTGCGGCTGGTAGGCGGGGGCGATGCCGGCCAGGGTGGAAGTGACGTACTCACCGAGGTCGTTGACGTCCGGCATGATGCGGCGCAGCTGCGCCTCCCAGGCGTGGCGGTGGGTGTCGACGAAACCGGGGGCCAGGACGGCGCCGGTGACGTCGATGACCAGCGCGTCGCCGGCCTGCAGGTCCACGCCGACGGCGGCGATCCGGTCGCCTTCGATGAGCAGGTCGGCGCGGGGCAGGACGCCCAGCTCCGGGTCCATGGTGACGATGGCGGCTCCGGTGAGCAGGATGCGGCGGCCGGGGACGGCGCTGCGCAGCTGGTCCAGGGTGGCGTTCATGGGGCTTCCTTCGAGGTGGGAAGGGTCAGTCGTGGGTGAGGTACTGCCACTTGGTCATGCGGTGGCGCAGGTCCACGGTGGCGGCGTTGGCGGAGAAGGTGCCGTCGCCGCGGTGGTGGAACTCGCCCGCGCCGCGCCGGCCCGGATCGATCCAGGCCCGCTCGGCGCGCAGGATCCACAGGTGGTGGTCGTCGGCGAGCCGGTCGTCGGCGACCGTGCATTCGAGGTTGGCGAAGCACTCGGCCACCAGTGGCGCGTCCACGGTGGCGGCGGGCACGGGAGTGAAGCCGAAGCGGCTCCACTTGTCGGCGTCGCGGCCGGAGGTGTTGCCGACGTCGACCACCTGCTCGGCCAGGTCGATGGACGGGATTGCCAGCACGCACTGCCCGCTCTCGCGCAGGGCGGTGTAACTGTGGTCCCACGGGCCGACGATGAGGCCGATGAGCGGCGGCTCGTGCGAGACGGGCATGTTGAAGCCGTTGGTCATCAGGTTGGCCCGCCGGCCGTCGAAGGTGGACACGAGCAGGACGGGCCCGGGTTCGATGAGCCGGTGCACCTGCTCCAGCGGATACGGGATCAAGTCGGCGCGATTCATGACGTGCTCCTTGGGCTCCTTGGGGAGAGGCCGGCCCGGCTCCTCGCAGGGAGCCGGGCAGGAGGCCAGGTCAGACGGCCTGCGCGGTGGGCAGGATGGTGATCTCGGTGAGGTTCACGTGGCGGGGCGAGGCGGCGATGAACGCCACCGTCTCGGCCACGTCCGCCGACTGCAGCGGGTCGATCTCGGTGAGCAGCCCCTCCATGAGGGCGCTGGCGTCGGGGTCGGTGACGTGGCTGGGCAACTCGGTGTCGACCATGCCGGGCTCGATGGTGGCCACCCGGATGTTCTTGGGGCCGAGTTCGACGCGCAGCAGCCGGGTGAGGTGGCTGATGTACGCCTTGGTGCCGGAGTAGACGGAGAACTTCTCCAGGATCCGGGTGGCCGCGATCGAGGAGGTGGTGATCAGGTCCGCGGACCGGCCGGCCTCGGCGGCGGCGGTAAGGTGCGGCAGGAAGGCGCCGATGACGTTCATGACGCCGGTGATGTTCAGGTCGATCTGGCGCTGCCAGTCATCCTGGCGCAGGTCGGTGATCGGCGAGATGAGCTGGACGCCGGCGTTGTTGACCACCAGGTCGGCGGTGCCGAGCCGGTGGGCGACCTGCGCGGCCGCGTTCGCGACGGCTTCCCGGCTGGTGACGTCGACGGCGATGGCGATCGCGGTGCCGCCGGCGGCGCTGATGGCGGCGGTCAGGTCGTCGAGCTTGTCCTTGCGCCGGGCCAGCACGGCCACGCTCGCGCCGAGTTCGGCCAGGCGCAGGGCGGTGGCGGCGCCGATGCCGCTGGAGGCGCCCGAGACGACGGCCACGCGGCCGGCCAGCGGGGTTCCGGTGAGCAGAGCAGCAGTAGACATGGCAAAGGCTTCTTTCGTGTGCGTGTGTGCGGTGCCCGCGGTCAGCGGCGGGCCAGAAGATGTGCGGGTAGGGAGGGCAGGCGCCAGCGCCGGCGCCGTTCGCAGGATCCCTCCGCGAAGGTGGAGCCGCGGTCGCCTGTAGCGGCGGGCTGTTGGTCAGGCTGCGGCGTCGTCGTGGGCGGTGGCGGCGGACTTGGCTCGCCAGGGGGCCACGTCCCGCTCGATCTGGTCCAGCTTGACCTGCAGCCGCTCCAGCGTGTCGGGGCCCAGGTACAGGTGCGAGGGCAAGCTGTCCTGGCCGGTGACCTCGTAGATCAGTGCCGCGCCCTTGACCGGGTCGCCGAGCTGGGTGTGGTTGGCGGTGCCCGCCCAGTCGAGGGTCACATGGGCCGGGGTGCCGTCGTAGGCGTCGATCCGTCCGGCGGCGACTGACAGGGAGCTGGCGTCCAGGAAGTCGGTGCGCAGGACGCCCGGCTCGACCACCATCGATTGGATGCCGAACGGCTCCAGCTCCTTCGACAGCGCCTCGCTGACGCCCGCCACGGCGAACTTCGAGGCGCTGTACAGGCTCACCCCGGGCTCGCCCTCGAACCCCGATCGCGAGCCGATGTGCAAGAGCTTGCCGGAGCCCTGGCGGCGCATGACGGGCAGGACGGCGCGGGTCATGTCGATGAGGGCGAAGACGTTCAGGTCGAACAGCGAACGTGCCTCGGCGTCGCTGATCTCCTCCAGCGCGCCGAGCAGGCCGCGGCCGGCGTTGTTGACCAGCACGTCGATCCGGCCGAATCGGTCGACGGCGGCCTGGACGGCGGCCGGGATGGCCGCGCTGTCGGTGACGTCCAGGGCGACGGTGAGTACGTTGCCGGCCTTGGCGAGGTCGTCCGGCACGCGGGCCGGGTTGCGGACCGCGATGACGACGTTGTCGCCCTTGGCGAGGGCGGTGCGGGCGATCTCGGCGCCGAGCCCGCGGGATGCTCCGGTGATGAACCAGGTGGCCATGACGGTGTCCTTCGTTCCGTTCCGTTTGGCTGACATGTAAAGTTTGCCCAGGTCAGCGAGGTGGAAGAAGGTCGCGGAATTCCTGGGAGTGTCATACCTAGGAACCGCGCCGTGCGGCGTAACGGCCGCGCACGGAAAGAGGCCGGGGCGTGGCCCCGGCCTCTTGGCATGGTCGTGTCGTGGTGGGTCAGTCGGCTCGTGCTGTCAGCGCCTGATCCGCGTCCTGCATCGCCCTGGACAGTGCGTCGTCGGCGCGGGCACGCAGCCGTTCGAACGCCTGTGCGGTGGGCGAGGCGGGCTCGGCCTGATACACGACGAGCTGCTGGTGCGGCGCCCCGTTGACGGTGAACGCCGAGAACAGGATGTGCAGGTCGCCCACGACCGGATGGCGCAGGTGCTTGCCCTCCTGGGTCTTGGGCTTGACGTCATGACGGCCCCACAGCTCGGCGAACTCGTCACTGGCGGCCGACAGGTCCGCCACGACCTCGGCGATGCGCGGATTGTCGGGGTCATGGCCGTAGGCGGCGCGGATCTCCGCCACGCACGAGTGCGCCGCCCGCTCCCACTCCTGGTAGAACTCCCGTCCGGCCGGGTCGGCGAACACCATGCGGGCCAGGTTGTCGGGCGGGTGAAAGCCCTCGTGCAGGGCGGCGGCCATGGGGTTGCAGGCCAGGATGTCCAGCGCGGGGCCGAGCGCGAAGGCGGGCGAGGTGGACCAGCCGTCCATCAGCTGCAGCAGTTGCGGACTGACGGTGGTGTCCTGCGCGCGCCGCCAGCTACGCGCCTCCGGCGGCTGCACCAGCCGCCACAGGTGTTCGGTGGCGGCCGCGTCCAGGCGCAGCGCCTGCGCGACCGCGTCGACGACCTGCGGGGAAGGGCTGGACTCGCGGCCCTGCTCCAGCCGCACGTAGTAGTCGCTGCTCATGCCGGCCAGCATCGCCACCTCCTCGCGGCGCAGGCCCTTGACCCGGCGGCGGCCGTACTCGGGCAAGCCGATGTCCTGCGGCTTGAGCGCTTCGCGGCGGGCGCGCAGGAAGTCGCCCAGCGGGGTCCCGGTCACGCCGCGTCCCCGGCCGGAGCCTTGATCGGGCTCTTGATCGGCGCGGCCTGCATGACCGTACCGAGCGTGCTCGTGCGGGCTGTCATGTCCGTCCTTTCAACGTGCGGAACCGTCAGAAGGTGATGGTCACCTTCCCCTGGCTGTGCTGCGTGGCCAAGTCGATGAGCGCCTGGGGGGCGTCGGCGAACTCGTAGGTGGCACCGATCACGACCCGCAGAGCGCCGCGTGCCGCCTGCTCGGCGAGGGCGTCCAGCCTCCCTGGCACGGGGACGGTGCCGGTGTAGATGGCCTGCACGCCGCGGGCAAAGCTGGACGGGCCGCCGAGTGGAGACACCAGCCGGCCACCCACGCGGGCGGCGTCAGCGCTGCGTTCGAGCCGGGGCCTGGCGTTGGCGAGGTCGATCACGACGTCGGCGCCGTCCGGGAACAGGTTCAGCAGTTGAGGCGCGACCTCCGCCGCAGTGTGGTCGATCACCGCGCCGGCGCCGAGGCCACGCAGGAAGGCGAACTGCCCGGCGCGACCGGTGGCGATGACGCGGGCTCCGGCCTGCGTGGCCAGTTGGACGGCGTAGGAGCCGAGGCCGCCGGCGGCGCCGACGATGAGAACGGTCATGCCCGGGCCGAGCGCGGCGGCCTCGATGAGAGCCGCGGCCGTCAACGCGCCCGTCGGCAGCGCCGCCGCCCGCTGCGGGTCGAGGCCGTCGGGCCGTCGCGCGCTGGCGGGCCCGGTGTCGACGATGACGTATTCGGCTAGCGCGCCGGAGCGGACGCCGTTCCAGGCCAGGACGGGCTCGCCGACCGCGAACCGGGTGGCCCCCTCGCCCAGCCGGGTCACCACGCCCGTGATGTCGACGCCGGGCACGAACGGGTGCGTGACCGGGATGGCCGCACGCATCGCGCCCGTGACCAGCTTGACGTCGATCGGATTCAGCGCCGCGGCCTCAGCGCGGACGAGCACCTGTCCCGGCTCCGGGACCGGAACGGGCACATCGGCGAAGGACAACTCCTCAAGAGGCCCGTACGCGCGGGAGACTAGCGCCCTCACCTGCTGCTCCTGTCCTTCGCCGTCACCGCTACAGCCTCTCTGACCAGGGGCGATACCGGCATCGGCGAGAATTACTCATATAGCGATGAACGCCGCATTCGTTGAGTAACTTCCGCCGAGGCGGGCGCCGGGCGCGCCGCGCAATCCTGATCTCCCGATCCACCCCCTGTTGGGAGGCCCCCATGCCCGGTGATGCCTGCCGCGTCACGCCACGATGGCGGCGCCCGGCGAGAGGACCCATCGTGATGAACGGAGACGTGCGCGTGCCCCGAGCAGTCAGATTCAGCAGCTACGGCGGCCCGGAGGTGCTGGAGGTCGTCCAGGTGCCCCGGCCGTCGCCAGGCCCCGGCCAGGTGCTGGTCCAGGTGAACGTCGCCCCCGTCAACCCCGGCGAGATCGGCATCCGCGAGGGTGTCTTCGCGGACCTGTGGCCGGCGGCATTCCCCGAAGGGCAGGGCAACGACCTGGCCGGCCAGTCGTGGAGGTGGGCCAGGACGTGACGGGCTTCGCGCCAGGTGATGAGGTCATCGGCTACGCCCCGCGCCGCGCCCAGGCCGACTACGTGGTCCACGACGCCGCCACCCTGGCCCGCAAGCCCGCAGTGCTGTGCTGGGAGGAGGCGGCCCCGCTCTCGGCGGTGGGCGTGACCGCCTGGGCGGGCGTCGAAGCCGTGCGGCCCCAGCCGGGAGAGACCGTGGTGGTCTCGGCCGCGGCGGGTGGCGTCGGCGTCCTGGCCGCCCAGCTGGCCCGCCTGCGCGGCGCCACCGTGGTCGGCACCGTGGGTCCGCACAACCTCGACTTCGCCCGATCGCTGGGCATCACACCGGTGCTGCACGGCCCCGGTCTGGCCGAACGGCTGCGCGCGGCGGCCCCGAACGGGGTGGACGCCTTCATCGACACCTTCGGCGCGGGCAACGTGCAGGTCGCCATCGACCTCGGCGTGCCGCCGCAGCGCATCAACACCATCGCCGACGGCGCGGCTGTGCGCCGTTACGGCGTGCGCAGCCAGGCCCAGGAGGACGCCTTCTCACCCGGGCTGGTGGAACGGCTCGCGGCCCTGGTCGCCGAGCGGCGGCTCAGCGTGCCGATCCACGCCGTCTACCCGTTGGAACGGGTCCGCGACGCTTACGTCGAGCTGGCCCGGCGGCACACGCGCGGCAAGATCGTCCTTAGCCTCGTCCTGTCCCCGGAAGGCCACCCGTAGGCTGACTGAGCTGCTCACACAACACGAACGACACAGGCATGTGACAAGGGCGGGTAAACCCGCGGGTAGGGTCGGCCTCGATGAACGACCCGAGCCCCACTCGCGCCGCCCCGGTGCTGTACGGACGCCGGCACGAGAGCGAGAAGCTCGACCGGCTGCTGGAGCACGCCCGCGGCGGTCGTGGTGGCGCGGTCCTGCTGTACGGGCCCGCGGGGGTTGGCAAGAGCGCCCTGCTGGGGCACCTGCGGACTCGGGCCGTGGGCTTTCGCGTCCTGCAGGCCGCCGGTGCCGAGTCCGAGAGCCGTCTGCGTTTCGCCGCAGTCCATCAGCTGTTCGCCCCGCTGCTGAGCGACCTCGGCCGGATGCCGCCGTACCTGCGCGCCACCGTCGAGGCCGCCTTCGCCGCCGGCGACGGGGAAGGCGAGCCCGCCTGGTTCACGATGGGGCTCGCCCTGCGCGCGCTCGCGCAGCAGAGCACCGCGGGCCGGCCGCTGCTGTGCTTGGTGGACGACGCTCACTGGCTCGACCGGCCCTCCGCCCAGGCCCTCGACCTGATGGCGCGGGGACTGTCATCGGCCGGTGTCGCCGTAACGCTCGCGCTGCGCGAGCCGGCGGATCGGCCCGAGATCGAGGAGCTACCCCGGCTGCGCCTCGGCCCCCTGACCGAGAGCACGGCAGGCGCGCTGTTCGATGCTCACACCCTGGTACCCGTCGACAGGCGGGTGCGCCGCAGGATCCTCGCCGAGGCCAGGGGCATCCCGCGCGCTGTTGCAGGCCCCGTCCCCGGCGGTCACGGCGGGCGGTTTCATGCCCGTCGCACATCCGGCCGTGGGCAATGACCGCGACTTGCCTGCCGCTGTCACGGCGCTGAGCGCGGCCGGCCGCATGCTGCTGCTGGTCGCGGCGGCCGACCCCACCGGCGATCGAGCGCTGCTGTGGCGCGCCGCCGGCGAGCTGGGCCTGGATGTGGCCGACGGCCAGGAGGTGCAGGACACGGGGCTGCTGGAGCTGTCGAACCCGGTGCGATTCGCGGACCCGGCTCTACGCGCCGCGGTCTATCGCGGCGCGGACGCGCCAGCCAGGCGCCGGGCGCATCACGCCCTCGCCGAGGCCAGCGGCTCTCGCGCGGACGCCGACCGCCGGGCCTGGCACCGAGCCTTGGGTGCACTTGGCCCTGACGAGCAGGTCGCCACAGAACTGCAGGCCCGCGCTGGGCAGGCGGGATGCAACGGCGGCGCGGCGGCCGCCGCCGCGTTCCTGGAACTGTCCGCCTCGCTCACTGCCGACCCGCGCCGCCGCGCGGGTCGCGCGCTGGCCGCCGCCGAGGCCAAGCGGGAGATCGGCGCCGACGACGAGGCGCTGGCGCTGGCGCTGGCGAGCCTGCTGGACGCGGGCCCGGCGGAGCGGATCCGCGCCACGACTGTGCGCGCCCGGATCCGATATGCGGCCGATCGGGGCGAGGCCACCCTCGACACGCTCCTGGGCGCTGTCGCCGCCGATCTGCCCCAAGCGCGCGCCTGCCTGCTCGAAGCGCTCGCCGTGACGATCATGATCGGCCGCGACGCCTCAGTGCGCCAGCGCCGAGCCGTGGCTGAGGCCGTCGCGGTGCTGCCCGCCCCGCCGCAGCCCATCGACGAGTTCCTGGCAGCGATCGCCGCCCTGCTCGTGGCCGGTTCCGACCAGGCCATGCCCCTGCTGCGGCACGCGCTGGAGGCAGGCCCGGCAGTGCGGGGGCCACTGCCGGCGATCGCGACGGTGGAGGTCTGGGACTTCCCACGCTGGCAGCAGATCGCAGAGGCCCGGGTGCGCGCCGCCACCAGCAGCGGTGCGCTGGCCGAGCTGCGCTCGGCTCTGGACGACCTCGCCGTGGCCCGCCTCTACACCGGGGACCTGGCCGTCGCCGACCGGTACGTCCGCGACGGTCAGGCCATCGCCGCGGCCATCGGCGCCGTCTCGATCACGCCAGGAGCGCTGCTGTGTGCCGCGTGGCGCGGGGACGAGTCCGCCCTGACGCGTCTGCGACGACGCATCTCGGCCGAGGACGTCCCGGCCAAGGACGGCAGGCGGGGCGCGTTCGCCGAACTCGCGCATGCGGTGCTGCTGAACGGCCAATGCCACTACGACATGGCCTGCCAGGCGCTGACCGCTGCCATTGAGCAGACCGAGCCCGGCCTGTGGCCGCTGGCGGCGATGGAGTTCGTCGAAGCGACCGCCAGGGGTGGCCGGCCGGACCTGGCGGCGCCGGCAGCCAGCCGCGTCCGCGAGCACGCCGCTGCGGCGGGCACCGGCTGGGCAGTCGGGCTGACGTCGTGGTGCCAGGCGTTGCTGAGTGACGGCTCCGCCGCCGAGCCTTCCTATCGGGACGCCGTCCGGGCGTTGTCCTCCGACGGGCCGCACCCGTCCGCCTTCCTGGCGCGCGCCCACTTGTCGTACGGCGAATGGCTGCGCAGGCAGGGCCGCAGGACCGACGCCGGCGAGCAACTGCGCACCGCCCACGCCCTGTTCACCTCGATGGGCGCCGAGGCCTTCGCCGGGCGCGCGGAACGGGAGCTGGCCGCGGGCAGCGCGCCCCCGCCCGGGCACGGTCTGGTCCTGCTGACACCGCAGGAGGAGAGCATCGCCCGGCTGGCCGCCGCGGGCACCACGTCGAAGGAGATCGGCCGGCGGCTGTTCCTCAGCCCGCGCACCGTGGACGCCCACCTGCGCAGCGTCTTCACCAAGCTCGACATCACCTCCCGCAGACAGCTGAGGGAGACGGCGTTCGGAGCAGGGCACCCCCCGCAGCAGTAATTCAATCTTGAACTACTATCGGGTTCGATGAGCGAGTACACCACGCATACCGGTCCTGACCTGCCGTTTTTTCGCCTGGCGCGCCGTGAGATGCCGCACGTGTCCCGGCTACTGGAGCAGGCGCGGCAAGGCGCCAGCACGGCACTGGTCGTCCACGGAGAGGCCGGGCTGGGCAAGACCGTTCTGCTGGACAGCGTGGTGCCGGCCGCCGTGCCGGGCAGCACGATCCTGCGCGCCGCGGGCGCGGAGTTCGAGCAGGAGCTGGCCTTCACCGCGCTGCACCGGCTCTGCCTGCCCCTGCTCGGCCTGACCGGCCGACTGCCCACACCGCAGCGGGCGGCGCTGCAGGCGGCATTCGACCTGGGTGAAGGGTCGGCTCCGGAGCCGCTCGTCATCGGGCTCGCCGTGCTCGGCCTGCTGGCGGAGGCGGCCACCAGCGCACCGGTGGTCTGCGTCCTGGACGACGCCCAGTGGCTGGACGCGGGCTCGGCCCAGGCGCTGGCCTTCGTCGCCCGCCGCGTTCAGGCCGAGCCCGTTACCCTGCTGTTCGCCATGCGCGACCCGGACGCCGTACCCGCCTTGGCCGCCCTTCCCCGCCTGCCGCTGTCCCCGCTCACCGAGCAGGAGGCCGCCTCCCTGCTGGCCGCATTGCCGCACGCCCCGCTGGACGCGGAAATCCGCCGCCGGCTCATCGCCGAAGCGCGCGGCAACCCGCTCGCCCTGCTGGAGCTGCCCCGAGACCTCGACCCCGCCGGCTACCCCAGCTACCTCGACGCGCCCGTGACCGACCTGGTCGAGCAGAGCTTCCAGCACCGCTTCAGCACGCTGCCCGAGCGCACCAGGCGGCTGCTGATGCTGGCCGCCGCCGAACCCCTCGGCGACACCGGCGTGCTGCGGCGCGCCGCGGAGTCGGACGGGCTCACCCTGTCCGACGTCGAACCCGCCGAAAGCACCGAGCTGGTGCAGGTCGGTGCGGATGTCCGCTTCCGCCACCCGCTGGTCCGATCGGCGATCTATCGGCTCGCCACCGAAACCCAGCGCCGCCACGCCCATCGCGCCCTGGCCCGCGCGTTCGACCCCGAACACCGCCCCGACCGGCGCATCTGGCATCTGGCCCATGCCGCGGACAAGCCCGACGAACACCTTGCCGGTGAGCTGGAGCGCTTGGCCGGCCGGGCCCGGCGCCGTGGCGGTGTGGCGGCCGCCGCCGCGTTCCTCGAACGCGCCACCGAGCTGACCCCGGATCCCGCCGCACGAGCCGAGCGCGCGCTGGCCGCCGCCCAGGCCAAACACGAGGCAGGGGCCTCCGAGCAGACCGGCGCTCTCCTCACGGTCGCCGACGCCGGCCCCCTTACCGACGCCGGGCGGGCCCGCCTGTTGCGGCTGCGCGGACAGATCGCCTTCTCGCTGCGCCGCGACGACGACGCCCCCGTGCTGCTGTTGGAAGCGGCCGAGCAGATGGCGCCGCTGGACGCGGCCCTGGCCAGGCATACCGCGCTGGACGCTCTGTGGGCCGCCACCGGAGCCGAACGCAACGGCGACGCGCACGGCATCAAGGCCGTGGCCGCCGCCGTGCTGCATGGCCCCGCCGCACCGCCGATGCCACAACCCGCCGACCTGCTGCTGGACGGCCTGGCCACGTTGTTCACCCAGGGCCAGCGCGCCGCCGGGCCGCTGCTGCGCGCGGCCGTCGACGGCTTCCGCCAAGCCGATGATCCGGGCTGGCTGCCTGTCGCCTGTCGCGCGGCCTGGGACCTGTGGGACGAGGTCGCGCTCGACGATCTGGCGACCCGCTGCGTCGAGCTCGCGCGGGAGGCGGGGGCGCTGACGTTCCTGCCGCTGGCGCTCAACTTCCAGGCTGTGGCGGCCACCTACGCCGGTCGCTTCACCGCCGCCTCGGCCATGACCGAGCAGGCGCACGCCCTCACCGAGGCCATCGCCGGAGCTTTCGTCCCCTACGCGGCCATCGTGCTGGCCGCCCACCAGGGCGACCGAGGCCGAGCCCGCGCGCTGTTCGAGCAGAGCATGCGCGCGGCCGCCGACGGCGCCGGCGGGTTCGTCACGATCGTCGAGTACGCCACCTCCGTCCTGCACAACGGGCTCGGCGAACACGCAGCGGCGCTCGCACCCGCCCGCCAGGCCGCCGGCCGCACCCGCCTGTTCTGGAGCGCCGCCGCGCTGCCCGAGCTGATCGAGGCCGCCGCCCGCACCGGACGGCTCGATCTGGCCGGACCCGCCCTGGACGAGCTCGCTGAGCTGACCGAGGCCGCCGGAACCGGCTGGGGGCTCGGCGTGCTGGCCCGCTGCCGCGCCCTGCTCAGCGACACCCCGGACAAGCTGTACGAGGAGGCCATCGACCGCCTCGCCGGCACCCGGGTCGCCGTCCAGCTGGCCCGTACGCACCTGCTGCACGGCGAGTGGCTCGCCCGCTCCGGCGCACGGCCACGAGCCCGCGCGAGCCTGCATGAGGCTCACCGCATGTTCGACGGTATGGGCGCCACCGCCTTCGCCACGCGCGCCGCCCGGGCGCTGCGCGACCTCGGGGATCGGCCGGTCAGCTCCGCCAGCTCCCCCCTGGACGCCCTGACCTCGCAGGAGGCCCACATCGCCCGTCTCGTGGCCACCGGCAGAACCTCCCGTGAAGTGGCCGCCGACCTGTTCCTCAGCCCGCGCACGATCGACAACCACCTGCGCAACATCTACCGCAAACTCGGCATCGGCTCCCGCCGTCATCTGCGTGAGCTCGACCTCAGCACCTGACCGGCGCGGCTCGCGTCGTTCATCTGGGGTCGTTCACCGGGGGTCGTTCAACCTGGGAGTGATGCACCCAGGCAGCCGGTCCAGCGTTTGCCTAACCTCGGATGTCATGGACAGTGATCGCAACGACCCGCTGGGGAGGTTTCTGCGAGAGCGCCGCGCGCTCGTGCGGCCCGAGCAGGCCGGTCTGCCCGCGGACGGCCGCCGGCAGGTTCCCGGGCTGCGCCGGGACGAGGTCGCCCACCTGGCCGGCCTCAGCGTCGGCTACTACGCCCGGCTCGAACAGGGCCGCGAGCACCCCACCCGCCAGACGGTGGAAAGCCTGGCCCGGGCGCTGCGCCTGGACGAGCATGCCCTAGTGGAGCTGTATCGGCTGGCCCGGCCCACCGCCGGGCGCCGCCGGCCCGGCCGCGTCGAGCGCGTCGCACCCGAGGTGCTGGCCCTGCTCAACGACTGGACGGTGGCCCCGGCCTTCATCCTGGGCTGGTCCGGCGACGTGCTGGTCCGCAACCCGCTGGCGAACGTGCTGCACAACCGCTTCGTCCTCGGCGACAACCTGCTGCGCATGATCTTCCTCGACCCGGCAGGACGGCAGTTCTTCCGCGACTGGACCAGCACCGCCCGGGCGGCCGTCCACGACCTGCGCCAAGTGGCCCGTCAGACCCCGGACGAGCACCACCTGCGTGAACTCGTCGGCGAGCTGGCGATCATCAGCCACGACTTCCGCCGGCTGTGGGCCGCCCCCGAGCCGCGCGGCGCGCTCACCCCCGGCACCCGCTTCCACCACCCCGACGTCGGCGACCTGCACCTGCGCACCGAGATTTTCCCCATCGCCAGCAGGCCCGGCCTGCGGCTCATCGCCCACCCGGCCGAGCCGGACTCGCCCTCGGCCCAAGCCCTGGCCCTGCTGGGCACGCTGGCCACCTGATGGGCACCTCGGACGTCTCCCCGCGGGCCGCCCGCCTCGGCGATCGTCTGGACGCGGCCCGTAACGCCGCCTTCACCGGCCGCGCCACGCACCTGGCCGCCTTCCGCGACGCCCTGACCGGCGGCCCGGCCGCGGTCTTGTTCATCCATGGCCCCGGCGCCGTGGGCAAGAGCAGCCTGCTGCGCCGCTACGCAGACGAGGCCCGCCGTGCCGACCTGGCTGCGGCTGGAGGCCGAGCGGCCCGAGGAGATAGAGGGCGACCCGGTCGTGGCCGCCGCGTGGCAGCACGCGCGCCCGCCGTCCGCCACGCCGGGGCGAGCACCTCGGCGCCGCCAACCCGCTGCTCCGTACTCGGCTCCTCGCCGAGACGGGGACAGGCGAGGACACCGATCGGCTGAGGCGCCTGCTGACCAGCGCGATCGACGCGCTGGCCGACGACCCACACACCACCGAACTGCACCGTGCGCTGGCCACCGCGTACCTGCACGCCGCCCCCACCAAGGGGCCGGCGCCGAACCGCTGCCTGCAAGCCGTACTCCGTGACCCGCGTCGCGCGCTGCAGTTGAGCCGGTCGGCCGTGTCCAGCGGAGGCATGGTCACGGTGCCTCACGATCGCTCCTCGTGCCCTGAAGGGCCATGCGTACAGCAGTCATGTGCCCCCAGATGCATGTCCACGGGATACGCGGGATGGATCTTCAGGTGGATCCTGAGACGATAGCCGTATGGCCAAGTCAGAGGCATGACGCGGGCGAGAACATCGGTCCGCTGTAAAACCGTCGGCTCAGCCTACGCAAGGCGGATGGCCGCAGCGCACGCGATCTGCGGCCTGAGTAGGCGCCTCGCCCACTCAGGCGGTTGGGCGTCGGTGGCTAGGAGGAGAAGAACCTCCAGCGCCTCTCGGAGACGACCTCGACGGTGCCGTCGGTCACCTTGATGGCCGTCTGGTCGTCGATGGCGTACGCCGGACCCGCGATGTCGGCGGCCCATCTCTCGGCGTCGGCCATGGTGTTTCCCGGCATGAGCTCGTGTCCCAGGTGCGGGAAGATCGAGAAGTCGACGACCCCTAGGGTGCGGTCGCTTCCGGTGGGCGGCGTCCATTCGACGAAGTAGTCACCGATCCGGGGGGTCATCACCATGCTTCCGGCGCTCACCCCCACCCAGACCGTCTCGGACAGCGATGGCAGCAGATCCGCCAGCCCGGACTGCCGCATCCAGTGGCACAGGTACGTCGCCTCGCCACCGTCCACCAAGAGGACGTCGGCCTCCTGGACCCAGGGGACCCAGCGGTCCTTGCCGATACTGGGCAGTGCGGTGAGCTCGAGGAGGCCCACCGACTTCCAGCCCAGGTCGCACATGGGTGCTGGGGTTTGTCCGGCGATGAAGCGCCAGGCTGAGGCCGGCGTGCACATGGGGTGGCCATACTCCGCCGTAGGGATGCAGAGGGCGCTGGAGTCGGCGATCGGCTTGCCCAGCAGATCGACCAGCGCATCGCGGATGCCCGCGTTCGTGACGCCTCCGGAGGTGAGAAGAAGCTTCAAGATGTCTCCCGATTCGAGTGCGATGGAGCGGTGTGACGTGTAGACGTGGGACCACCGCGAGACTCATCGCTGCTGGGAGCAAACGCCTGGTAGATCAGTCTCCAACCCTTCGCTCTCCAGGTCCTCACAGCCTGGACGGCGCTGGCGACAAGCTGCTTGACGGGCTGACAACCTCGATTTTACAGAGTATTGGGATGGCCGATACGGTTGATTCGGTCAAGATCTTTGCTCTTATGAGGTTGAAGCATGAAGAAGCTCACATCCGTTCTGCTTGGCTCCGCCGCCGCGACGGCCATGCTGCTGACACCGGCGACCGCAGGCTCCGCACAGGCAGGCACCGCACGGACGAGTACGGAGACCGCCAGTACGAAGGCCATCGCCGCGTCGGCTCAAGCCGGGGTCGAGCGCGACAGCATCAGTTGCTCCCGGCCCAGAGGCAAGTGGGCCAACTACTCGTGGGGTGAGGGCAACACGAGCGTGACCATCTACTTCAACAACCACTGCAGCCACAAGGTCAGCGCCAAGATCATGTTCGTGAGGAAGGGCTCGGTCGGCGACAAGGCGGCCAAGTACCGTTGCATGACGGTCAACGCCCACACCAAGGGCAAGAAGAAGTTCTACGCCGCTGCCTACAAGCCGTATTCCGTGACCCGCGTCGCGCGCTGCAGCTGAGCCGGCCGCCCGCGTCCAGCGGGGCATGACAGAGCCATGCTCACGGCGCCTTAGTCTACGCAATTTCGAACCTTGCACCTGCCACGCGCAGTTCAGAGGCCCTACGGGGCCTCTTCTGCGTTTCAGGGGCGGGCAGCTCTGAGCGGCTGTTCGTCGCTGATTCCGGCTGAACGCCTCGATCTACGACCAAGTGGCGGCCCTCTTGCTTCCGTTACCGGCGATTCACTCACGCTGGGTTGACCCTGGCGGCGCCGGCGGCTCCCGCCTCGCGTACTGCCTGGTGGGACTGGATGGGATGCGCCTCGGTCAATGGTTAGCTCTACGATCGGTACGGAGTGGTCGCGGCCGGGGGCGCACTTCATACGCCGTCGCATCAGCTTCTGCGCCAGGGCCTAAAGCAGTCAGTTGCGCCGGGTGCCAACTAGATCGGCCAACACTTCGATGTACATGTAATCGTCGTCCGACGTATCTTCGTTGCACAGCGCGATGATGAGGCCCTGCTCAACCAGGGCGCAGCCAACGCCGTCACTTTCGCTTTCTTCCAGGCCGCTGACCACGAACTGTGGGAAAAGGAAACAGAGCCACTGACTGGGCACACTCCCTGTACGGTGGTGCCGCGCTAAGATCGCGTCCCGTGCTTTCGGTTAATTTATGGCGGATTATCAGGATTGGATTAGTCGGTCTGGTCCTTGCGGCGGCTGTCGCGGGCCTAGTGCTCGGCGACGCCTGGCTTTGGGCGGCCGTCGAATGGTCGCCGCCGGCCTACGCGGAGTTCTACATGCGCGGAGGGTTCGACACTCCGACGACTGTGGTGCTGCTCGTGGCCGCCCTGGTGAAGGCCGCGCTCCTGTGGCTGATCCTGCGTGCCCCCGCACCCGGACCGCTGAACCGCCGGGCAAAGGCGCTGCGCCGGCTGCTGTATCTCGCGGCCGCGTACAGCCTCGTGCTGTGGTTCCCGATCGCGCTGCTCCCCGACGCGGTCAACATGGCATTCCAGCTCGCGTTGTGGACCGCGATCGACGTCCTCTACCTGCTCGTTATCCGCTGGCGGTCCCGCATGCTGCGGGCGGCGGCCGGAGGGATGTTCGCGGTCGAGTTGGCGGGGATGGCCAACGTACTGCTCGACGATCTCGACCTCCCCGAGCTTGGATCGGGCGGCGTCTTCGAACTGGGCTTGATGCTGAGCGGAGTGGCGGCGACCATCATCACGATTGTCGGGCAGCGGCGCGACGGCCGGTGGAGCCGCGGCACGCAGGTCGCCGGGTTGTTGTCGCTGGGTGTCTACACGCAGGCGATGCCGTTCAACGTACTCTCCGGCGGCAATATGGCGTTGCCGATCATGATGGACGCGGTGGGGCTCGTCAGCACCGTGTGGATCGCGGCGACCGCCCGTGAACTGCCCGCTGAGGACCGCCTGGCAGACCCTCCGGCCGCACGGCAGCGCGTGATCCGCGTCGCGGTGGCGGCCGTGACCGTACTGCCGATCATCGCACTGATCCAGCCGGAGCAGGCCGCGCACCTCACCTACACCGGCCGGTCGATGGGCTGCTACGACCGGCCGAGCTTCGGCGACCTGAAACCCGCGGAACGCGACGCCGCGTTCCTGTGCCGAGCGCGGAGCAGAGACGGCGGAGTCCCGCCCATGTTCCCTGACAGCGTGCCGGATCAGGCGATCCTCGCGTACGGGCGGGCTCTGTGCCGTACAGAGGACCGCGACGAGCAGAAGGCGATTCTGACGCGGGCCGGGAGCGCGCGGCCCGCCTGGGGCGTGGACCCGTGGGACCTCGTCTACGTGTGCCCGGAGATCGTCGGTGCGACAAATCCCGAGCTGCTGCGGTCGACCACGGAGACGGAGGCGGCGAACGCCGCCTACATCGCCGAGAAGAACGCGAAGTGCCGCGACCCGTGGCCTCGGACGAAGGGTGTCGTCCAGGGTACGGCCAACTACTTCCTGTTCGTCGACGGCGATCCCGGCTATCTGGTCCAAGATCCCAAAGACGCAGCGGCCCAGGAGACGGCGGAGCAGGCGATGGACAAGGTCTACGACGACGACAGCAACCTCATCGGGGTGGCCGGCAGCGCGGTGCTCATCGGGCACGTCGAAGACGTCTCTGACCTGTGCCTTACCGTGAAGGCCTTCCGCACCGCACCGCCGCAGCGGACGGCCGGGTGGGATCAGGTCAGCGAGGTGCCGATCGTCAGCCGCAGCGGCCGGCTCACTGTGCCGTATATGGGCGAGGGCGGAGAGGTGGGCGCGGGCGCCCCGATGCCGAACCTGGCGATCGCGGGGAAGGGCCGCTACCGGCTCCGTGTCTACGTGCGGGTCGACGATGCGGGGGAGGAGCAGCACCTGGTCGTCGTGTTCCCGGGTGCGTCGAAGAAGAGGCTTGAGCTGAAGCCGTGAGCGGTGGCGGGGCGCACACTCTCCTCGGTCGGAGCTTCATGCCGCCTGACCGGGGCTGCTACCCGAACGAGCCGTCCTCGCGGTCGACGAACCGCACGCAGCCGTCATGCTCGAAACGCACCCGCCCGTCAAACGACGAGGCGGGGTTGGTGCAGGCCCCATAGTCCAAACCGAGCTGACCGCTCAACGCGATCCAGAAACGGCATCCTCCGCACTGGGAGTAGTACCACTCGTCCAGGTAATCGGCCTGGGCGGTGGAGCGATTCAACGAGGCACCCCATCGCGCATGGCACTGATCATTGTGATCTGGATCGTTACCCGTCCAAGGCTCACCAGCGGCCATTCTCGGTGCCTCCGTCTAAATCCGAGACCGTCAGCTCCGGCGATTGCCCGGGGGCTCGTATTCTTCCAGCTGCAATAGGGAGAGCGTTTCTACGGGCACCCTACCGAGCGAAGGGATCAGCGAGTTGACGCTGTCGACAGCCGACCTCACTGCATCGGATCATGAAGCCATGTCGGAACAGATCCCCGCCCACCTTGACGGCATCGGCCAGGGCTGGCATCCGCTGCTGCAACGCCTGCACGAGGAACTGCTGGCCGTAAGCCCCGGCTACAGCGTCCAACAGGTCAAGGAGAAGTACGGCACCTTACGCGTCTACCTCCTCACCGGCCTGTTGCGCCACCTGCACCAGGGGGGCGACAAGTGGCCCGAACCACATGAGGCGGAACGCTACAAGCGGGAGGACGACGCGGCGACACTCCTCGTACACGCCGCTGAACAGGAGTCGGCCAGGATCTGTGAGTACTGCGGTAATCCCGGCCAGGCCAGGAAACGCCCCTGGATCAAAACCCTGTGCGACGATTGCGACGCCTGTCGCTGAGACTGTGAGCGTTTTCGCGGCAGCCACCCCTGCCATTACGAGGGCTTCGTCAGGTCCAGCACGCCGACCGTCTGGCCCCCGCTCTTCTCACCTGTGAGCTGAAACCCGAGCTTCTGGTAGAAGCCTTCGGGGCTGCCCGCTCCCGGTTCCCACGTCACATACATCTGCGTGCCACCACGACGCCTGACTTCGCCCGCCACTGATTCGACGGCGAAGCGGCCGACTCCCTGCCCTTGTGCGTCGGGTGTGACGTTGAGGCGCCACAAGCCGGACCGGAAGTCGACTCCCTTGCCGTCCCAGTCGATATCGAAGAAGGCCATGAGGAAGCCGACCGGACGGTCGCCGTCGAGGATGAGGCGTGGCCAGGCCACGTTCGGGTGGACGTACGCCTCGGCCAGCGACTTCACCACAGGTGAGACGAAGTGTTCTTGTTCGGGGCGGACTTTCACGGCAATGGCCGTCTCAAAGTTGGCGGGGGTGATAGGCGCGAGGCGGAGGCTTTTAGGCATGCGAGAACCATATGAGTTGGTCACGCATGAAGAGTTAGGATTCGGGCCATGCCTCTAACGGTGATTGACGTGGACAGGTTCGAGCTGTCGAGGCCCCGTCTGGAGGCTATCGCCTACCGTCTCCTCGGCTCCGCTGACGAGGCAGAGGACGCCGTGCAGGAGACCTTCCTGCGCTGGCAGGCCGCCGACGTCGACCGCGTCGAGGTCCCCGAGGCTTGGCTGACGAAGGTGCTCACCAACCTGTGTCTCAACCAGCTCACCTCCGCGCGGGCGCGCCGCGAGACCTACGTGGGCCAATGGCTTCCCGAGCCGCTGCTCGCCGGGGACCGGATGCTCGGCCCGGCCGACACCGCCGAGCAGCGCGAATCGGTCTCGTACGCGGTCCTCACCCTCATGGAGCGCCTGTCCCCCAACGAACGGGCCGTGTACGTGCTGCGGGAGGCCTTCGACTACCCGCACCGGGAGATCGCCGAGATCCTCGACATCACCGAGGCGGCCAGCCAGCAGATCTTTCACCGCGCCAAGAAGCATGTCGCGTACGGCAAAGCCCGCACCGAGATCGACGAGGCCGCCGCCCGGCGGATCGTCGAGGAGTTCCTCGCGGCCGCCACCAGTGGTCAGACCGATGAGCTCGTACGCCTGCTCACCAAGGACGCCATCTCCATCGGCGACGGCGGAGGGAAGGTTCCGGCGCGCACCAAGGCGTTCGAGGGAGCCGTCGCGGTCGCGAAGTTCGTGTGGGGCCTGTTCAAGCCCGCCGAGGCCAAGCGCGCCGTCGTCGGCGGCTCGCCCGAGATATACGCCTGGACCGCCAATGGCGAACCCGCCGTTGTGGCCGTCGTGGAAGGCCGGGTCGTCGCCATCATGTGCCTGGAGGTCACCGCCGAGGGCATCACCGCCTGCCGTACCCAGGCGAACCCCGACAAGCTCGAACGCGCGACCGAGCAATGGGCGGCGGCCGGCCATGGGGAGCCCCTGCTCGTGATGTGACGTGTCTCACAACGCGTTCCTGTCAGGAAACAGCGGGCCATCCGGTTCAAGAGGCACATCCGAACCGGACAGGAGCCTGAAATGCAGCATCGCGTCATCGTTCTCGGAGCCGGATACGCCGGAGCCAGCGCCGCCGGCCGCCTCGCCAAGCGGTTGCGCCGCGAGGACGTCGCCATCACCCTCGTCACCGCCGAGCCCGACTTCGTCGAACGCGTCCGCAATCACCAGCTCGCGACCGGCCAGGACCTCAGGCCCCGGCCACTCAGCGAGATCTTCGCCGGCACCGGCGTCGAACTGAGGCTCGCGAAGGTCACCGGCGTCGACGTCGACCGCAAGACCGTCGCCATCACCGGTGCGAACGGTGCCGAAGAACTGGAGTACGACACCCTCGTGTACGCCCTCGGCAGCGACTGGAACAGCCAAGGCGTACTCGGGACCGCCGAGCACGCCTACCAGATCGCCAGCCGTACCGGAGCGCTCCGGCTACGCGAGCGCCTGGCGGGCCTCGACGCCGGGCAGGCCGTGGTGGTGGTCGGTGGCGGCCTCACCGGCGTGGAGGCCGTCACCGAGATCGCCGAGGCCCGCCCGGACCTCAACATCGCCCTGTCCGTCAGCGGCGGCCTCGGCGACTGGCTCTCACCCAAGGGGCGCGAGCACGTAAGGAAGGTCTTCGGCAAGCTCGGCATCACCGCGTACGAGCACGCCGCCATCAGCGGCGTCGAAGCCGACCACGTCACCACCGCCGACGGCAAGGTCATCCCCGCCGCGGTCACCGTATGGACCGCCGGTTTCGCGGTCCACCCGATCGCGAAGGCGACTTCCCTGGAGGTCTCCGGCACCGGCCAGATCGTGGTCGACCGGACCATGCGCTCGGTCTCACACCCCGATGTGTATGCCGTCGGCGACGCGGCCATGGCGATGGGCGCCGGAGACAAGCCGCTACGGATGTCGTGCGCCTCTGGCATCCCCACCGCCTGGCTGGCCGCCGACGCCATCGCGGCGCGCCTGAGCGGCCGGAAGGTCCCGAACAAGACGATCGGCTACTTCAACCTGTGCGTCTCACTGGGCCGCAAGGAGGGCCTGATCCAGTACGTCACGGCCGACGACCGTGCCAAGCAGGCGGTCCTGACCGGCCGACTGGCCGCCGCGTACAAGGAACTGGTCTGCAAGAGCGCCGCATGGAGCGTCGCCAACCCGACACTTGGGCTGCCGACCCGGCCCAACCGCGTTACGCGTGAGCAGACGCTGATGCGGGAGACCGCATGAACATCGTTGTGGACGACCTTTCCGGCCCGCGGTTCGGGCGGGTCGACGGCGGACGGCTGGAAGGTCGTCGGTTGATGTGGCATTTGGGCGCGTGCCCGTTGTCTGCCTCATGGGGCGCCGATCACGGTGGTGGCTTCGGCCTCGATGAGTTCCTGCAGCATGCGCTGCTCACCACGTTCCGCCCATGCCAGACGAGTACGTAGCACGCAAGTATCACAGCGGCCCCGTCGGCGCCTCCCAGGAGGATGCTCCGAACCAGGTCGTAGCCGCTCACCGCGGCGCGGTCGGTCACCGCTCCGGCGGCGGCACCGGCGATCGCGGCCACCGTGACCATGGCCAGCACCGCGCCGCGCACCCGGCCCGCCACCCCGGGCAGCCGTTCCGGCCGGACCGGGGTCCGCCGATACCAGAGCGCGAACCATCCGGCCAGGGCTACCAGACCACCTGCCGAACTGGCGTACATGAGCACGTTGAACACACGATGCGGGCCGACGACCGGTAGCCGCAGCACCTGCCAGTGCGCCACCGCGAACCCGCCGACCTGCGTGAACCCGTCCCAGACCAGGTGCGTGGCCATCCCGGCGACCAGCGCCGCCACCACCGTCACGGGCGCCGGCCGCGGCGCGACGGGCAGCCGGGCGCGCAGCCCGGCCGGAGCCAACGCCACCAGCGGCGCCCGGAGCACCTGGTGAAACAGCACCAGCAGCACCGCGCCCGACGGCACCCCCAGCAGCAGCACCCCCCACCATGCGTGCGTGCTCGCCGACGAGAACGGCAGTGGCAGGTAGTACGGCAGATCAGGTATCACCGCCCCGCCCGCCAGCGCCGACGGCGGTAACCATCGCCGCAGTGGCAGGATCGCGGCGACATGGCTCAGGGTGAACGGCACACGCCATTATCGGCACTCGCCGTCCGGACGGTGATCTATATCGATATGTCAGTGGATCATCGCCGCGCGCGCAGGACACGGGGAGAGGCACCCAGCTCACGGCGGCACGCCTTGTTGAACGCCTGCAGGTCCGCGATCCCCACTGCCGCGGCGATCGCCGGGATCGCCAGCGTCGACTCGCGCAGCAAGTGCAGAGCCCGCGACAGCCGACGGCGGCGGATGTAGGCGACCACCGTGTCACCGCTCTGGGCGCGAAACAGCCGGGTGAGGTGGTTGTGCGAAACCCCGGCGGCCCTGGCGACGTCCGGTACGGTCAGCGGTGCGGCCAGGTTCGCCTCGATGTACTCGATCGCCGCGGCCACCACGGCGGGCCGGCTGCCGACCACGGGCAGGCTCGCCACCCGCCAGAGCACCGACCACACCTCGGCCGACGCCCTGGCCGGGGTGCCGGGGACGGCCGCGATGGCCTGGCGCAGCGCGGCGCCGATGACCGGGGCCTGGTCGCCGGCGTCCCGCATGACCGTCACGGTGCGGCGCTCGTCCTCGCCGGGCAGGCGGAAGTGTGCGTACAGGTGCTCTGATCTGCCCCGATAGTGGTAGTGCACCTCGGCGCCAGGCGGGATCAGGCTCACGTGTCCCGGCTTGATGGCGTGCGTGGTGTTGTCCAGGACGAGTTCGGCCGCGTAGCCGTACAGGTGGAGTTGCCACAGGTCGGGCAGCCGAAACACGTCGTGGAGACCGACGACGCCGTGCACGCCCACTCCAGCCCCGGCCACCACGGGCGGCTCGGAGAGCGCGATCGTCAGGTGACGCACAGCGCATGTCTACCCCAATGGGGGAAAATCAACCAGTAGATGAGGATTACAACCCACGACACGGCGAGTGTCCGATTCTAGCTTTGAGGCATGAGAACCACTTTGCTCACCTCCGCGCAGGTGGCCGGCTTCGTGGCCGCCGGTTACCTGCGGCTCGACGGAGTCGTCCCGGACGAGCTCAACGACCAGGCGATCGACGTACTGGAGGCGGGAATCCCGCGCCTGCCGTACGGGACCCCGATCGACAAGGCATTCCCCGAGGGGACGTTCGCGCGCCGCCTCATCGAGCTGCCCCAGGTCGCCGGGGCCTTGCACTCCCTTGTCGGGCCCGGCCCGACCGTCGACCACCATGCCGTGCACATCCGCGAGCCGTACAACGGACAGGCCCAGCCGCTGCACGCCGACGCCATCATCGACACCCGCGTGGACGCCTTCGACGTGCAGCTCATGTACTACCCCCGCGAGGTCACCGCGGACATGGGCGGCACCCTCGTGGTGCCCGGCAGCCACCTGCGCCGCGTCAACGAGAGCGACACCGGCCGCTACCAGAACCTGCTCGGCCAGACCCGGCTGACCTGCCCCGCCGGGACGGTGATGCTGCTGCACCACGGCATCTGGCACGGCGGCAGGCGCAACGACAGCGCGGTCCGGCGGTACATGTTCAAGATCCGGTTCAACCCCACCGTCCCGCAGGTGCTCCTGTGGGACACCTCCGACCTCGCCGACCCCGCCGTCCTCGACGAGCTGGGCAGGCGTTTCCCCTGGTACGAGCAGGCAACCGGCCGGCTGGAGTACCACAATCGGGCACTCCTGTGGCGCGCCATGACCGCGGATCCCTCGTTCGACATCGACTACTGGATCACGCGTGTGAACAACCGCCCCGGGAGGGTCGCATGAAGCAGCAGGTGCTCGTTCTCTACTTGGCCACCTCCGCCCTCGACGCGCAGGTGGTGGGATGGTCCCGCTACGACGGCACCGGGCGTACCGATCCGACGGCGGGCGACGGGGACGAACCGCCGTACGAGACGGGGGTGGACGCGCTGCGCGACGGCTGGCGGCTGTTCCAGGCGTCGCAGCTGATCCCGCCGTACCCAGGGCACGAATACGACACGTCGTTTCTCAAGCACGAGTTCTTCTTCGAGAAACTGTCATGATGGCCGCTTCCCGGCCGCCAGGGCGACTGAGGCCACGTAGATACGTGGACCTTCGCAGTCGTCGTCAGCGGGCGGGAAGCACCGGTCGCCACCTCCAGCGCCCGCTTGTGCATGTCGATGGGGCGGGCGGTGGAGGTCAAGCCGCAGCTTCCTCGATTGCACCGCCGACACTGTGATCGCCCTCATCCGGCGCGCCTGCTTTGCAGGAACGGTGGGTTAGGGTGACCCGCGTGAGCCCACGTGAGGTGGCAGTAGGCCGATTGTCGAGCCTGGTCGCTCGTGCCCGATCGGCGGCACTTGTCGGGAAAATGGGTGGGCGCCCCGCACCACTCGTCGAAGTGGCCGCTCTGCTGCTCGTGATCCTGCTCTTCGCATGGCTTCATACCGCCGTCGGGAAGGACGTCGCAGCCGCCACCACCAACGCTCTGGCCGTGCAGTCCATAGAGCGGGCCGTTCATCTGGACATCGCGCTGAGGGCGAACCAGTGGCTGACCGAGCATCCGGCCCTCATCCAGCCGGCGGTGTACTACTACCGCCTGTACTACCTCGCGATCATCGGTGTGCTGGTGTGGGTCTTCGTCCGGCATGCCGAGGTCTACGTCAAGGTTCGGCGGACCCTCGTCGCGATGGTCGTTCTGGTGCTGCCCGTTTACTGGGCGCTGCCCATGTCGCCCCCACGGTTCGCCTTACCGGGTGTCGTCGACATCATCGCCGAGTACGACATCCTGGGCGGCCATGCCTCACGAGAGATCGCGAACGGCCAGAATCTGACAGCGATGCCCAGCATGCACGTGGGATGGTCGTTGTGGTGCGCGTACGCCGTGTGGTGCGCGCTGCGGGCCTCCCATCCGCGATGGGCGTTGCTGCCGTGGATCTTTCCGTTGGGTATGACGGCAGTCGTGCTCGTCACGGGGAACCACTATGTGCTCGACATCGTCGGAAGCGTCGTGTTGCTGCTCGTCTCCATCGCTGTCGTAGCAGCGTGGAGCCACCTTGCCGAGCGCCGTCGTACGCGGCAGTGATGGAAGCTCGGCACTCGCTTGAGCAGGCCGGGATTGGAGTGAACACATAGCGGTATGAACGACGCCGAGGTCAGCGTCCGGTGAGGCCGTCGAGCATCAGGTTGAGGGTGAACTCGAACCGCTCGTGACCGGTGCCGGCGGTCAGTTCGGCCGCGTGCCGCCTGGTGTTGGGGAATCGGTCCTCGGGCAGGGCGGCGAAGCGGCTCAGCAGTTCGTCGCGGGATAGAACCCACTCATCGTCGGCGCCTTCCCCGTTGGCTCCGGTGTCGCTCTGCCGTGTGGTGCGCAGGGAGGCTTCCAGACTGTAGGCGTTGACGTACAGGGTCAGGGCGTCGCTGGCCCAGGCTGCGGTCTGCGGCTGCACGCCGCCGGCGAGGAGGATCGAAAACATCCCCTCGCCGACGCGCAGGGTTTCCAGGTTCGTCGGTACGACGGCCAGCGCGGCGCGGGAGATGCCGGGATATTTCTGGTATTGGTCGCGCATCTGCGTGCACACACCGATGATCTGTTCCCGCCAGGTGGCCGGGTCGGGCTCGGGGAGGACCAGTGCGGCGCTGAGGCGGCCGATGAGCAGGTCGTCCAGGTCGGTCTTGTTGACCACGTGGAAGTACAGCGACGCGGGCCCGGTCTTGAGAGCGGTGGCCACACGCCGCATGGTCAGCGCGTCGTACCCCTCGGCCGCCACGATGCCCAGCGCCGTGTCGACGATCAGGTCGACGGTGATCGGCTGCTTGCGACGGGCGGGCGCGGCAGTGCGGGCGGCGGTGTCCTGATCGGTGGGCTGCTGATGCCGGGCCGCGCGCCGCTGCTCGGGAGTGGACCTCATGGGCTCACCTTACCAGCGAATAGAACACCTTTCCATTTGTATGGAGCAGTGTTCTATAGTAGAACAGTGTTCCATGAGCATAGATGAACGTACCCCACCCGTGACGACGCTGAGCCTGCGGCACGCGTGGGCCGTCCTGGCCGTCGTCTTCATCGCCGACGTCATGGACCTGATCGACTCCAGCGTCGCCAACCTGGCCGGGCCCTCCATCCGCGCCGACCTCGGCGGCGGCCCGGTCACCCTGCAATGGGTGCTCACCGGCTACACCGCGGCCTTCGCCCTCGGCCTGGTCACCTCCGGGCGGCTGGGCGACCTGCTCGGCCGCCGTCGGTTGTTCCTGATCGGCATGACCGGCTTCACCCTGGCCTCGCTGGCCTGCGGTCTGGCCCCGAGTGTGGCGTTCCTGATCGTCGCCCGCATCCTGCAGGGCCTGTTCGGATCCGTCATGATCCCGCAGGGCCTGGCCCTGGTGAAGGTCGTCTTCCCGCCCGAGCACCTACGCAAGGCTCTGATCCCGTTCGGCCCGATGATGGGCCTGGCCACCGTGGCCGGGCCGATTTTGGCGGGCTGGCTGCTGCATATGGACCTGTTCGGCAGTCAGTGGCGGTCCATCTTCCTGATCAACGTCCCGATCGGCGTCATCGCCGCCGTGCTCGGCTGGCGTGTCCTGCCCCGTCGTGGTGGCGAGGACGCCACCGTCCGCCTCGACCTCACCGGTGTCGCCCTGCTCACCGCCGCCTCGGCCCTGCTCATCATTCCGCTCGTCCAAGGCCGCGAGCTCGGCTGGCCCGCATGGACGTACGCCATGATGATCGCCGCCGCCGTCGCCCTGGCGCTGTTCGTCGTCTCCGAACGCCGCAGCCGGCACCCGCTCATCACGCCCTCGCTGTTCCGCAAGCGCAGCTTCGTCGTCGGCCTGGTGATCACCGGCGGGTTCTTCGCCTCACTAGGCGGCTTCACCCTGGTCATCAACCTGCTGCTCCAGCTCGGCATGCGCTGGACTCCCATCCACGCCGGGCTCACCCTGATCCCCTGGGCCCTCGGCACGGCCATCGCCGTCGGCCTGGCCGGCGCCTTCCTCGCCGAGAAACTCGGCCGGGCAACCCTGCAGATCGGACTCGCCCTCGCCGTTGCCGGACTGCTCGCCCTGTGGTGGACCGTCGCGCACTTCGGCACCGCGATCACCTCATGGAACCTGGCCCCGGCACTGCTGATCACCGGCTTCGGCTCCGGCCTGATCTTCGTCCCGCTGGTCGACTACATCCTCGGCGACGCCACCCCCGAAGAGGCCGGCACTGGCGCGGGCATGCTCAACGCGGTCCAGCAGTTCGCCGGAGCCCTCGGCGTCGCCGCACTCGGCACGGTCTTCTTCGCCCGCGCCGGCCACCCCACCACCAACTCCTACACCGCCGCCGCCGAACTCGTCTTCGCCATCGCGGCCGCCCTCTACTTCCTCACCCTGCTCCTGGTCAGCCTGCTCCCCAAACACGCCCAACAAGCCCAACAAGCCCACGGCTGAGCCACGCAACCCGTCGGCTGGACGCCCCTCACCGTGCGCGAGCGCGAGGTGCTCATCGAGGTCGGGCTGGTCGATTGACCCAGGGCTTGGCTTGTCGAAGAAGTAAGTGCCGGTCATAGGACTGGTCGAGGCTGAGTCAGCCCTGTTGAGCCCTCTCTGGCTCTCCTGCGTCCGGTGGCTATAACGGAGCGGCATTGATCTTCGTCGTGACGCCCCGGGGGACAACGTGATGACCCACGTAGGACGAATGGCCGCCGGTGTGGGCCTGCTCGCCGCCCTGTGCGTGCCGGGGCAGGCGGTCGCCGATCCCGAACCGCCCCCAGCAGGGGCGGCGCCGCCGGTGATGGACCTGGTGCTGGACGGCGATTCCCTCTCTCTGCACGACTCCTTCGCGATCCTCGAAGGCCGTCCCGTCGTCGTGCGGCTCGCGGCGGACGCGTGGGCCCACATGAACGAGACGCGAACCGGAGCGCTGGCCGCCCTGGACGACCAGCGGGTGTACGGGTGGAACCAGGCGCTAGGACCGCTGAAGGACCGTCCGCTGACGGCCGAGCAGGCGGAGCAGTTCCAGCGCAACGTGCTGCGCTCCCACGCCGCGGGCGTCGGGGAGCCGCTGCCCGACAACGTGGTGAAGCTGGCCATGATCCTCAAGGCGAACCAGCTGGCCAGAGGAACGGTCGGCGTGCGCCCCGAGGTGCCCCAGCGGCTGCTGGCCATGGTCAACGCCGGGGTGGTGCCGCGAATGCCGCAAATCGGCTCGCTGGGCACCGGAGACCTGCAGCCGCAGGCGGCGGCGGGACTGGCGGCGATAGGCGAGGACGCGCCGGTGCGCTACCGGGGTGAGGAGGGACCCGCCTCCGAGCTGCTGCCGAAGGCCGGGCTGCCCGGCGACTTCACCTTGCAGGCCGGGGAAGCGCTGCCGATCATCAGCGGCAGCACGGTCCTGGCCGCCACGCTGATGGACGCCGTACACCGGGCCACCGTACTCGCCGACCAGGCAGAGGGCGCCTTCGCCCTGTTCATGGAGGCGACCAGGGCCGAGCAGGGATCGCTGGACGCGCGTACCCACAAAGAACGCCGCATCCCCGAGCAGAACGCGATCGCGGCGCGTCTGCGCGCGATGGTGGCGGGCTCGGGCTGGATGACGGAAGAGGGCCGACGGCGCCTCGATCCGGCGGACTACCACCCGCGGGTCCAGGACGCGGTGTCGGTGCGGGCGGCGCCGCACATCATGGCCGGGCTGCGGCAGGTTCTCGCCGACACGCGCCGGGCCCTGATACGGGAGGCCAACGCTTCAACCTCCAACCCGCTGATCTTCAAGCGCGATCAAGGGCCGGGGTACGAGTTCGTGATGGGCGGCAACTGGGACGGCTCCGTCATGGGGCATCTCGCCGACGCCGTGAACGCGGAGATCACCGACATCGGGGTGCTGTCGCAGGAACTGTCGGGGCGGTTGCTGTCCCCCAGGTGGAGCTACGGCCTGCCGGCCAATCTCGCCGGCGGGACGGTCGGCCTGAACTCCGGAATGGTGCAGGTGCAGACGGTGGCCGCCGCGCTGATCCCGGAGATGCAGGCCAGGGCCACACCCGCGGGCACCCTGTCCCGGCCGGTCAAGGATGGGCAGGAGGACCACAACACGATGGCGATGGCCTCGGTCCGGCACCTGCACGAGAACCTCGACCGGCTGGAAATCGTCCTGGCGGTCCAGTACCTGATGTCCGCTCAGGGAATCGACCTCATCGCGCAGCAGATGTCCGGCCTGCCGCTCGGCGCCGGCACGCGGACCCTGTTTGCGGAGCTCAGGGAGTACATCACGCCCCTGGGCGATGACCGCTATCTCACTCCTGACTTGGAGCGGGCCATCTGGCTGGTGCACAACCAGCACCTGGTGCCGTACGTCGTGGGGTGATGCGAGTGGCGTGCCTGTCCGTCTCGCGGCGCGGGTGGCCAGGATGCGTCCGCGACCATAGGCAGCAGAGCTTGACGATCTGGTCGATGTCGCTCGGCCGCCGCGCGATCACCTCACCCGTGTGCAGCGGCGTCGGCTCGCGATCCGGACGCATCCGGTAGAAGCGATGGGAAGATTTTAAAAGGGTTATTCCGCTACTGGACAAATCCCGCTCGCTATGGCCATGCGCCGATGAGCATGGAGACATCTATCTCATTGTGCGGAGCGCCATTTTATGGCCTCCCCATCGCTATCCCCTCTGACCTGGGACGCGACATCTCGGAAGCGGTTTTTTCGGCTTTTCGAGCGCCTGTGGCAGGCCATTAGGGTGCACATTCATGGAATCGACTTTTCAATCGGCCGAAGAACTCGCGGCCGCCATGCGTGCCGGTGAAGTGACCTCGGCGGAACTGACCGACGAGGCGATCGCCCGCATCGAGCGGGACGACAAGGTGATCAACGCGATCTGTGCGCGGGTGTCCGTTGCGGGCGATCACTTCCAGCGGGCCGTAGCTGCCAGGGGTGCAGGTCGGTGCGCCAGAACCGCTGGTCGCCCAGGTCGGCGAAGCAGGCGCGAACCAGTGGCCGAGCATGGAGAAGATCCCGCACACCATTGACCGCGTTCAACAGCGTGAGACCAGTCATTAACTGCTTTAGAAGGGATTTGCGTGAAAGCGTTGCTCACCCTGACCTGCGCGGGTCAGTTCATGGTGCTGCTCGACAACACGATCGTCGGCGCCGCCTTGCCCGACATGCAGCAGCGGCTCCACACCGGGCTGACCGGCCTGCAGTGGATCGTCGACGCCTACGTGCTGCTGGTGGCCATGCTGCTGCTGTCGGGCGGCGTCTTCGCCGACCGGTTCGGCCGCAGGCGGGTGTTCCTGGCCGGGGTGGTGGTGTTCACGGCCGCGTCGGTGGTGTGTTCGCTCGCGCCTTCGATCGGCTGGCTGATCGCCGGGCGGGTGCTGCAGGGCGTTGGGGCCGCGGCGCTGAGCCCCGCCTCGCTGGCGTTGCTCGCCGCCGCGTATCCCGCTCCGAGGGAGCGCGTCAGAGCGATCGGGTTGTGGGCCGGGTTCAGCGGCATCGGCCTGGCCGCCGGGCCGCTGGCGGGCGGGATCCTGGTGGAGGCCTTCGGCTGGCCCGCCATCTTCCTGGTCAACGTGCCCATCGGGGCGGTCCTGCTGCTGGCCGGGCTGCGCGTGCTGGGGGAGTCCCGCAACCCGAGCGCGCCGCCGATCGACATCCCCGGCACGGTCCTGTCCGTCGCGGGCGTGGGCGCTGTGACCTACGGCCTGATCGAGGGCGGTTCCCGTGGCTGGACCTCGCCGGTGATCCTTGGCGGCTTCGCCGCCGGGCTGGTGCTCCTGGCCGCGTTCGTCGTGGTCGAGGGCCGTGTGTCAACGCCGATGCTGCCGCTGCGGCTGTTCCGTCAGCGGCTGTTCACGGTGTCCAACACGGCGATGGTCGTGGTCGGGTTCGCGCTGATGGGGTCGTCGTTCTTCTTCTCCCAGTTCTTCGTCTACGTCCAGGGCACTTCGATCCTGGTCGCCGGGCTGCGGACCTTGCCCGTCTCGCTGGCCATGGTGATCGTCAGCCCGTACGCGGGCCGGTTCGCGGCCAGGTACGGCTTCCGCGTCGTCGTCGCCGTCGGCCTGGCGCTGGCCGGGCTGGGGCTGCTGGCGCTGGGCTTCGTCCACGCGAACACCGGCTACGGGAACGTGTGGTGGCGGCTGGCGGTCGTCGGCATCGGGTTCGCTCTCACCATGTCGCCGCTGACCGGGGCCGCCATCCAGGCGGTCAGCCCGCAGGAGGGCGGCCTCGCCTCGGGCGTCAGCAGCACCACCCGGCAGATCGGCGCGGTGCTCGGCGTGGCGGTGCTCGGGGCGATCGTCCACACCCGGGAGTCCGGCGGCGCCTCCTTCGAATCCGGCCTCAACAGTGCCTTCCTCGTGGCGGGTGCCGTGACGCTGGCCTGCGCCGTGTTCACCGGCCTGTGGCTGACCGCGGCCCGGACGCCGCGGGCTATCCCGGGCGGCGCCCCCATGCCGAGATCAGCGGCGCGAGGGTGAGGTCGAGCTCGTCGGACGGCGGTATGTACGAACCGTCCCTCTCCTTCAGTCTTCACCGGCAAAGGACGCGAGAACAAGACTGTTTCTAGTTGCTCCATCTTGTGAGACTGACGGGCATGACCAGCCTGAACGAATATGACTTTGCTGATCTCGTCCGTCGGCTCGCGCATGTCCGCTGGATCGCCGGAGGTGCCGGCGCGGGCAAGAGCACCCTCAGCCAGGTCTTGGCCGAACGCTATGACGTGGTCGTTTATGACGGCGATCTGGCCGAACGTCGCTACATCCATCGGTGTTCCCCGCAGCGACATCCGTACATGTGCGCGCTGCTGCAAACACCCCGGGAACAGAGATGGACGGGCCGCACGCCGGAAGAGATCTTCCAGAGCATGCCCAGTCTGCACGGCGAGACAATCGGACTCGTCATAGAAGACCTGCTCACCCTGCCAACCGACCGCCCCGTGCTGGTCGACGATTTCCGTACCTTGCCCGAACACGTCGCACCATTGCTGAAGTGGCGCGAGCAAGCTGTATTTCTGCGGCCAACGCCCGAATTCCGGCGTCACGCATTGGGCGCCCGATTCGCTGACCCAGCCCGAGCGCGAGCCAACTGGGGAAACTGCGACCACGCCGAGGCGATGGTGAATCGGCTGGGCCGCGACGAGCTCTGGGACGACGAGGTGCGACGTCAGGCTCTCAAGCAGGATTTGCCGGTGCTGGATGTCGACGGCTCTCGAGGCATCGCTGAGCTGGCCGACGATCTGGCCGCGAGGTTTCTCCTGGCCCGGAACTGACTGTGCACGTTCGGCTGGTCTTCTGGGAGACACCTGAACGGACGATAGGGCAGACCTGAACGGTCGCCGACGGCGCGGTTGGTCCCGCGTCCCGTGGCGCCCGCGATCGGCGTCATCCGTAAGATCACTGAGGCCCAGGAGGAACACCTCTCGGCGGCCGCCGTCGGCATGACCTATGGAGGCATGCCTCCTGGCGGAATGCCTCCCGGTGGCGTGGCGCCTGGTGCTCCTGGCGGTGGCTATCCGGGGTACTGACGGTCGTGCCGAAGGCCGGTCGGTTGGTCTTCAAACAGGCGGCGCTCAGCTCCGGGTGCGAGGGCCTGTCCGCTTGTGGCCACTCGGCCATTCTGGGGTGGACGGGCGGGGATGTGGCACTGATGCTGGTGCACAGTACCGTCATGATCATCGGCCGACTGGGAGAGCCGTATGAAGACCCGTACCTGGACTCGCCGTGCCGCCGCTTTGACCGTCGGCCTGGCCGCCGTGCTGGCGCTGGGCATCACTCCCGCGCATGCGGATACCGTGATCCGCAAGCCGCAACAGCCATCACCGCAAGCGGCCATGGTGCTGTCCACCCAGGGCACACATTGAGTACGAGGTACTCAGGCCATGCTGGCCCGACCTCGGCACGCTGGGTCACATGAAGTCACACATCCTTCGCACGGCAGCCGTCATCGCTCCCCTCCTCGCCCTCGGCGCGACCACCGCCACCCCGGCATCCGCCGCGCCGTCGTCCACGGCCGTCTGGGCCGCGTCGAACGTCCAGCTAGTGAACTGGCAGACCGGCAAATGCCTGACCATCGCCGGCGGCGTCAGCACCGAGAACAACATCGAGGCCGTCCAGTACACCTGCGACAGCCACCCCTCTCGCTTCTGGGAAATCCGCGACTACTACGGCTGAGCCCCCACGAAGACTGCGGCAGGGGAAAACCAGTACAGCGGGAGGGATTACCGTCGCCCTAAGCCGAGAATTTCGACCTCGTGACCGCAATGGCCGCCCAGCGCAGGGTGGCGGCACGAGAAGAGGGACTCGACCATGCCTAAGTACATGATCCAGGCGACCTACACCGCGGATGGCCTCAAAGGAGTGTTGCGAGATGGCGGCACCGGACGCCGGCAAGCGGTGGAGCGCATGGCGGAAAGCGTCGGCGGGCGGGTCGAGCAGATGTATTTCGCGTTCGGCGAGACAGACACGTATGTGATCGTCGAGCTGCCGAGCAACGCGGCTTCGGCCGCTGTGGGGCTCACGATATCGGCGACCGGGGCGGTACGAACGAAGACGGCTGTCCTGCTGACGCCAGAAGAGATCGACGATGCCGCGCGGATGGAGGTGGCATACCGGGCTCCTGGCGCCTGACAGATCTCTCCAGGCCTGGGGAGCAGGCACCAATAGGACGGTCCTAGAGGCCCGTCACCAGCGGAAACGTGGTGACGGGCCTATCGCGTTGCAGGCGCTTTGTTGCTGACTCGTTACAGAGCCATGTCTTGCCGTCTCCACGATGCTTGCTGTTAGCGTGGTTACGCGCGTTGGTTACGCGAGTAATCAGATCTGCTGAGCCTTCCGTGAGCGTCGCAAGCGGATGTTCCAGGGGTCATCTGCTGGAAGGACCGGTACGTGTGCGACCGGGACTTCGACTGACCCGCCCTGCGGCATGCCGCTCGTACGACGGATGGACGTTCCATGAACGAAAAGATCAATATCCAGGACCTCTCCCTGGAAGAGAAGGCCGCACTGCTCTCCGGCCGCAACGCGTGGGAGACAGCGAGCATCGAGCGCCTGCCGATCGCGTCGGTGGTGCTGACCGACGGCCCGCACGGCGTACGGAATCTCGCCGCGGAAGTCCGGCAGGCCGGATTCGGCGTGGCTGAGCCCGCGACGTGCTTTCCCACGGCGGCGGCGCTCGGCTCTTCCTGGGACGCCGACCTGCTCACCCGGGTGGGCGAGGCGCTCGGGGCCGAGAGCCGGGCCGCGGGAGTCGCGGTCCTGCTGGGGCCGGGCGTCAACATCAAGAGATCGCCTCTGTGCGGACGCAACTTCGAATACCTGTCGGAGGATCCCCTGGTCACCGGCCGGCTCGGGGCGGCGCTGGTGAGCGGCGTCCAGAGCAAGGGCGTGGGCGCCTCGGTCAAGCACTTCGCGGCGAACAACCAAGAGACCGACCGGATGCGGGTCAGCGCGGAGGCCGACGAACGTACGCTGCGGGAGATCCCAGGTGGGCCGCTGCTGAGTCGGCCGTTCTCCTGAAGAATGACGGCTCGATACTCCCGCTGGACGCTTCTGGGAGCATTGTGGTGATCGGTGAGCTCGCGCGTACGCCGAGGTTTCAGGGCGCGGGATGTCCCCAGGTCAATCCCGTCAGGGTCGACAACGCCCTGGAGGCTCTGGAGCTGCTGTTCGAGCCCGGCTACCTGCTGTCCGGCAAGCCGGATGCCACTCTGCTTGACGCGGCGGTGGCGGCGGCCGCGGCGGCAGAGGTCGTCGTGGTGTTCCTGGGCCTGCCGGAGGGGGAGGAGTCCGAGGGGCTCGATCGTCGGCACCTCGATCTGCCCGCCGTCCAGCTCGACCTGCTCAAGGCCATCGCCGAGGCCAACCAGAACGTGGTGGTGGTCCTGGCCAACGGTGGCGTGGTCGAGGTCGCGTCCTGGCAGCATCACGCCAAGGCCGTCCTGGAGGGCTGGCTGGCCGGTCAGGCCGGTGGCGGCGCGCTCGCCGACCTGCTGTTCGGCCGCGCCAATCCCTGTGGCCGGCTGGCGGAGACGATCCCGCTGCGTCTGCAGGACACCCCCGCCTACCTCGACTACCCAGGGTCTAACTACGGCGAGCGCTTGTACGTCGGCTACCGCTACTACGACGCCAAGGACATGCCGGTCGCCTATCCGTCCGGGCACGGCCTGTCGTACACCACCTTCGCCTACTCCGACCTGCGCACTGAGGTGGACGGCGACACCGTGCGCGTACGGCTCACCCTGACCAACACCGGCCCGGTCACGGGGCATCGCGCCCCTCATCGCACCGATCTTCCTGGCGATCGGCGCCACCGGCGGGGAGAAGAACTACGCCCTGCTGTACTTCATCGCGGCCGCGTTCACCGTGGCCGGTGGCCTGGTCGTCCTGCTGCACGTCAAGTCCGTTCGCTAATCAAGGAGTACGCGTGATCCGCACGTCCTTCAACGACAACTGGCAGGTACGGCTGAAGACCAACCCCTTCGCCGAACTGTCCGGTCAAACGGTGCCGTATCGGGAGGTGACGATGCCATGATCGAGCAGGTGCGGGTGCCCTCTGAGGAGGGCGGTGCGGGCGGGTATTTCCCGGGTGGGGAGTACGAGTACCGCAAGACGTTCTTCGTGCCCGAGGAACATCGGGGCAAGCGGGTGGTCATCGAGTTCGAGGGTGTCTACCGCGATGCGGTCGTGTTCATCAACGGCGATTACGCCGGGCAGCGGCCCTACGGTTACTCGCTCTTCCGTATTGATGCCGATCGGTTCCTGCGGTTCGGGCAGGACAACGAGATCCGTGTCGAGGCCCGTGCTCACCAGGATTCGCGTTGGTACAGCGGTGCCGGGATCTATCGGGACACCTGGCTGCTGGTCGGCGAGGTGGTCCGGATCGCACCCGACGGCGTCCGCGTGGCCACGCCGGACATCGATGCTGAGCGGGCGGTGGTCGAGGTCGCCCCGACCGTGGTCAACGACTCCATCGAGATTCGCACGGCTGATCTTCTTATCGAACTGCGTGACGTCGCCGGGGCCGTGGTGGCGACCGGCGCCGGCAAGATCACGGTGCTGCCTGGCGAGTCTGCGATAGCCCGGCAGCGGCTCTACGTGCGGGATCCCGCCCTGTGGAGCGTCGCCGAGCCTGCCCTGTACACGTGCGACGTGACGCTGGTCGGTCTCGACTCCGAGCGGGTCACGTTCGGCATCCGGTCGCTGCGCCTCGATCCCGTGCACGGCCTGCGTCTCAACGGTGAGAGCGTCAAGCTGCGCGGCGCCTGCGTGCACCACGACAACGGTGTGCTGGGCGCGGCCACTCACGCCCGCGCCGAGGAACGCCGCGTACAGATCTTGAAAGAGGCCGGGTTCAACGCGATCCGCATGTCCCACCACCCGATGAGCAAGGCCATGCTGGACGCCTGCGATCGGCTCGGCATGCTGGTCGTGGACGAGGCGTTCGACGTGTGGACCTCGGCCAAGAGCCCGTACGACTACAGCCTGAGCTTCCCCGAGTGGTGGGCACGCGACATCGAGGCGATGGTCGCCAAGGACTACAACCATCCCAGCGTGATCATGTACTCGATCGGCAACGAGATCCCCGAGACCGGCACCCCCTCCGGCGCCGCCTGGGGCCGCAAGCTCGCCGAGAAGGTCCGCGCCCTGGACGGCACCCGTTACGTCACCAACGCGATCAACAACATGCTGGCCGTGATGTCCGAGCTGGCCTCCCTGAGAGAGCAGGCGGCGGGCATCAACACCCTGATGGCCGACGCCGGGGACATGATGAACGCCGTCGCCGTCTCCGACGTGGTTACCGAGCGCACCGCCGAGTCCTACAGCGTGCTCGACGTCGCCGGCATGAACTACTCCGACAGCCGCTACGCCCTCGACCGCGAGAGGTTCCCGGACCGGATCATTCTGGGCACCGAGACCTTCCCCACCCGCATCGACCGCAACTGGGCCCTGGTCCAGCAGTACAGCACGGTGATCGGCGACTTCACCTGGACCGGCTGGGACTACCTGGGCGAGGTCGGCATCGGCCGCCCCTAGTACGGCTCGACGCCCACGCACGTGGCGCCGTACCCGTACCTGCTGGCCGGCTGCGGCGACATCGACATCACCGGCCACCGCCGCCCCGCCTCCTACTACCGCGAGATCGTCTTCGGCCTGCGCACCCGGCCCTACCTGGCGGTGTGGCGGCCCGAACACCACGGCCAGACCTTCATCGGCAGCCCCTGGGCCTGGAGCGACACCCTGCCCAGCTGGACCTGGCCCGGCCACGAGGGCGCACCCGTCACGGTCGAGGTCTACGCCGATGCTGATGAGGTGGAAGTCCTCCTCAACGGCCGCTCCCTGGGACGCCGCCGCATCGGGCTCCTCCTCAGACCCGAGGCAGGCGCACCGGGAGAGACCGACCCCGCCGTACTCACCGACCCGCGTCAGCGCCTCGACCTGTGGACCGGCACCCTCACCAGCGTCTTCACCTACGCCGGACACCAGGTCCGCGTCACGACCGTCGCCGACCCGCACCACGCCCCTGTCCATCCTCGACACCGCCCGGGAGACCGCCCGCAGCCAGCACTACGAGGGGGTCCGCTGGCCCAAGCACGTCGGCCCGGACGGCCGCGAGAGCCCGTCCGACATCGGCTCCCTGCTCATCTGGCAGCAGCCACACCTCCTCTACCTCCTCGAACTGCTCCACCGCACCCGCGAAGAGGACCTGCTGACCCGCTTCGCCGGCCTGGTCGAGGAGACGGCAGCTTTCATGGCCTCGTTCGTCGAGGAACGCGACGGCGTCTACCACCTGCCCGCCCCCGTCATGCCGGCCCAGGAGTTCTACGACGCGAAGACCACCGAGGACCCCACTTTCGAGCTCGCCTACTGGTGGTGGGGCCTGGAGATCGCCCAGCGCTGGCGCGAACGGCGCGGCCTCAAGCGACACCAGCACTGGCAGTACATCCAGGACAACCTGGCCCGGCCCCACCAGCGCGACGGCATCTACTCCGCCATCGCCACCGGGCCCTACCTGCGCCGCGACGACCACCCCTCGATGTTGTGCGCCCTCGGCGTCGTCCCCGAGACCCCGCTCATCGACCCCGCCGTCATGGAGGCCACCCTCCTCGACGTCCGCGATCACTGGGACTGGAACAGCGCCTGGGGCTGGGACTTCCCCGTCATGGCCATGACCGCCACCCGCCTCGGCCGCCCCGACCTGGCCGTGGACGCCCTCCTCACCGACACCGCCAAGAACACCTACCTGGCCACCGGACACAGCCCGCAGATCGGCAGCATCCTGCCCCTCTACCTACCGGCCAACGGGGCTCTCCTCACCGCTGTCTCTCTCATGGTCGCCGGGTGGGAGAGCGCGGACAGCGACGAGTGTCCGGGCTTCCCCAGCGACGGGAGCTGGGCCGTCCAGCACGAGGGCTTCCAAGCATGGCCCTAGGTGGATGAGCGTTGGACGACGTGCGGATGGGTCGAGGCATCGATGTGGCTGGGGGCCTGGCCCGCGCCGGCGAGGCTGGTGACGATCGTCGCGGCGCGGTGTCGTGCCACGTCGTGCAGGTCCCAGCAGACGGTGGTGAGCGGCGGGGCCGCCAGGCGTGCCGTGGGAATGTCGTCGGCTCCGACGACGGCCATGTCGGTGGGGATGGCGAGGCCGTGGTCGTGCAGGCCCGCGAGCACGGCGAGCGCGGTCTCGTCGTTGAAGGCGCAGACGCCGGTCACCGCCTGTTCGCGCCAGCCGGTGATGGCCTGCGCCGCGCTGGCGATCTCCAGGTGTACGGTCAGCGCCACGGGCGGTTCGAGCCCGGCCTGCGCGCACGCGTCGGTGGCGCCTTGCCGGCGTTCGTCGGCCATCTGCCGGAAGGCGGGGTGGCCGGGCAGGGCATAGCCGAGGCGTCGATGGCCCCGGCTGATGAGGTGCTCGGCCTGCAGGCGGCCCAGGTGCCGCATGGGCGAGGCGTCCTCGGGTTCGGAGGGGAGTACGAGATCGGCGCCGGCACGGTGCAGAGCCTGGACGGTGTCCTGGTCGAAGGAGGAGAAGCCGACGACCACGGAGGCGTCGACGGCCGCGCACACATCGGGCAGTGACCGGCCGTGTGCCGCGGCGAGGTGGGTGACCAGCGTCAGGCCGTAGGCCGCCAGCGCGGTGGCCAGCTCTTCGACGAAGCGGCTGATGCCCGCCCCGATGGGCAGGTCGGGGATGGCCAGGAGCACGACGTCGCTGCGGCCGGCCGCCAGGGAACGGGCGGAGGCGTGCGGACGGTAATCCAGCTCGCGGGCGGCCTCCAGGACTCGGCGCCGGGTCTCCTCGGTGATGCGCATCCCGGGCTTGTCGTTGAGCACGAAGCTCACGGTGGCACGGGAGACACCGGCGGCCCGGGCGACGTCCGAACTGGTGATCCGCTTGACGGGCATGCGGTCCTCTCATCGATCGCATTCCTTGGCAGGACTCATCGTAGGACCTGCCGGTTAACGCGAGTAATCAGCCGGAGACGCGTTCGGCGAGGGCGATGGTGGATTCGTGCTCGACAAGCAGGTGGATGATCGCCCGTTCGTCGGGAGTGGTGTTCGGCTGGTGCAGGGTGAGCGCGAGCCTCCCGTCGCGGAGCCGTACGATCATGCCGTGGCCGCCGTCCGCGGACCACAGCGCCTGCTCCTCCTGCGTCCAGGGCCCGGTGACCTGCCCGGACGACGAGTGGGCGATGCCCATCGCGTACCCCTGCTCGCCGAAGCTGGACCACAGCATGAGCAGATGCCCGCTGGTGAGGCGGAAGAGGAACGGGCCGTCGGTGACGTACGTCGCGGAGTGGTCGAGAGGCTTGGCCCACGGGGCTTCGGAGGCATTGAAGAGGAAGACAGGTGTGCCGGCCGATTGGCGCAAGTCGCCGGTGAGGCGCGTCGCTCCAGGGCGCGAAGGAGCCCTCGGGCGTGTCCGCCACGAGCGCCTGGGTCCCGCGGGGCCGGACCAGATGTTCTTGTCCGTACTGCCGTAGAGCCAGTAGATCGATGTCGAGCGGTCGTTGAGGATGAACGGGTCGCGGATCTGGATCTCGTCGAGGGTCAGGTCACTCAGTGTCGTACGCCCGGTGAGCTCAACGTTGTCAGACATCAGTCGTTTCTTTCTCCCGCCTGCCGGGTTCACCTTCGTTCGGTCGAAGAGAGCTGGTGCTCCGCGCCCCAATCCCATAGTGCTTGCAGAACGGGGCCGAGACGGCGCCCATCTGCGGTGAGTGTGTAGGAGACCCGGGGCGGCCAGCCAGGCTGACGGTGGCGAGCGAGCACACCGGCTTCCGTCAGGTGCGCCAGCCGATCGGACAGGACCTTGTCCGACAGCGCGGGCAGGGCATGGCGGAGTTCGGTGAAGGTGCGATCGCCTTGCAGGAATTCGCGAATCACCAGGGTCGTCCAGCGGCCATGCAGGGCCGCGAGGGTGATCTCCACCGGGCAGGAGGGGGTGGGTTCGGTGACGTTGGCGCGAGGGTCGTCGGGCAAGCCTGGCCGGACTGGGTAGCCAACCGTTTGGTGAGTCACGAGGGCGCCTCCTAGCGTTGCCGCGTCTGGCTGATTTGTACCTGATGGAAGGACATGCAGCGATGATGCGGCAGCTTGCTGAACGCCCCGAAGACGTGCCTACGGTGTTCGCCGAGCGGTTCAACACCGGCGATGCGGAGGCGGTGGCGGAAGTCTATGAGGGCGGGGCGGTGTTCGTCCCGGAGCCGGGCTCGCCGCTGACCGGGCAGGAGGCCCATGCCGCCAATGAGCGATTCTTGAGTCTCGGGCTGCCGATCACCGTACGGCCGCGACATGTCTACACCGCCGACGACATCGCCTTGCTGATCGTCGACTGGGTCATCGACGGGACGGATCGTGACGGCCGTCCCGTACACATCGAGGGCACCGCCACCGATGTCGCCCGACGCGGACAAGATGGGCGCTGGCGATACGCCATCGACAACCCCTTCGGCGTGAAACCGGGAATCGGCGGCCAACCGTGATCTGTGAGCCGGGGGAAGCGGCAGTGCTGTCGTTTCCCCCGGCTCAGGGGTCATCGGCGCAGGCCGAGCCGTTGGATGAGTCTTCCAGCGCCATGATCTCCCTTGATCTCTGGAGGTCGGTCAGCGCGCGCAGGCAGGCCGCCGCAGCCCGGTCGACGCGCAAAGCACAACTGGTTCATCCCTGCGAAGGCCTGGCCGGTGCCAGATGGGCGCGTTCACCCTGCGCGCTGAACAGGGTGAGCACCTCCGCGGGCCGGCCGTCGGCGCTGCCGATCCAGTGCGGTACGTGGGTGTCGAACTCTGCGGCCTCGCCGACGCCGAGCCGGAACTCCTGCTCGCCGAGCACGAGCCTGACGTGTCCGTTGAGGACGTAGAACCACTCGTATCCCTCGTGGGTCCGCAGGTTCATCGTGGGCGCTCGGCCGGCGGGTGGATAGATCACCTTGTACGCCTGTATGCCACCGGCCCGCCTGGTCAGTGGCACCATCACCAGCCCGGATCGTCGCACGGGCCGCAGGTGGATGCGCGGGTCGCCGGTGGGCGGCGCCGCGACGAGATCATCGAGCGGGACGCCGTGCGCCCGGGCCAGCGGCAGTAGCTGCTCCAGCGTGGGTCGGAGCTTGCCGTTCTCGAGGCGGGACAGGGTGCTCGCGGTGAGGCCGGTTTCGTCGGCCAGCGCCGCCAGCGTGGTGCTCCGCGCTTTGCGCAGGGCGCGTAGACGAGGCCCGACTCCGGCCAACACGTCTTCTGCGGGGTTGTCCATGCCTCCCGATAATGCGGATCCGCAACTTTTCTTGCAAGCGGGAAGCGGCGGTGGCGATGCTGTCGTACATCACCGGCGCCATCACGACTGACGAAGGGGCAACTCACATGGATTCCAACCGACGCCGACGACCCGCCACGGGCGACCAGGGGGCGACGGACGAGGAGGCCGAGCTGTTCTGGGAGCGGCACTACCGTACCCGGCGTACCTGGGACGCACGCGTCAACCCGCTGCTCGCCGAGACCGCCGCACCACTGCGCCCCGGCGCCGCCCTCGATCTGGGCTGCGGCGCCGGCGGCGACGCCATCTGGCTCGCCCAGCAGGGCTGGCACGTCACCGCCGTGGACATCTCCACCACCGCCGTCGAGCGGGTACGGGAACGCGCCCGCGATCTCGGCATCCGGCACCGGGTCGCCGCCGAACAGCACGATCTGGCCAGAAGCTTCCCGGCCGGCCAGTTCGATCTCATCTCCGCCCAGTACTTCCAGACCCCGTTCCCGCTGCTCCGCAGCCAAGTCCTGCGCACCGCGGCACAGGCCCTGCGCCCCGGTGGTCTGCTGCTGATCGTCGACCACGGCTCCACCGCGCCCTGGTCATGGAACCAGGACCCCGACATTCACTACCCCACACCCACCGAGATCGCGGCCGAACTCGATCTCGACCCCGCGCACTGGTCGGTCCTGCGCGCCGACATGCCCCGCCGCCAAGCCACCGGACCCGCAGGTGAGACCGCGACCGTCATCGACAACATCCTGCTCGTCCAACGAACCACAGTGGAGTGACTCGATGCAGCGATCCAGAACACGGATGAAGGACACCACACCGCCGCGGACCGGCGCCGACGAGAAGGCCACCCTGCGGGGCTTCCTCGACTATCTTCGGAACGCGATCGCGGACAAGGTCGCGGGCGTGCCGGAACCGCAGGTCCGTACGGCCGGAGTGCCCTCGGGCACCAACCTCCTGGGGCTGGTCAAGCATCTGGCTTTCGTCGAACGGTTCTACTTCCTCGGTGAGGATGCCGGCGACTGGCCCGCGACCATGCGGCCGTCCGCGGAGGACACCGTCGACGGCGTACTCGCCGACTACCGGAAGACCGTCGAGCGAGCGAACCAGGTCATCGACGCCTGCCCAGACCTGACCCTTCCCGCCCCGCGACCCTCGCGCCCAGGGCCGGCGCCATCGATGCGATGGGTTCTGGCGCACATGATCGAGGAGACCGGCCGGCACGCCGGCCACGCCGACATCCTCCGCGAACAGATCGACGGATCGACCGGCCGCTGACCAGCCAGCCACCCCCTAAAACTGGGGATGCCCCTCCCGCCATTGGTCAGGCGACAGTCGTGACAGAAAACTTCCCTGGCTTTCGGAGGAAATCGTGCGTCGTTCACTGCTCGCCATCCCCGCCGCGCTGGCCCTGACGTTCGGGCTGGCGACCGCCGCCCACGCCGACCAGTACCCGTCGACCTACATTCGCAGTAATGCCAGTAGCAGCGCGAAATGCATTGGCCTGGCCAACGGCGGAAGCGTCGAAAACGGCACGCTGCTCGTGCTGTGGGACTGTCATTATCATGTCGACCAGTATTGGCATGGCAACGCCGACGCTTCGATCCGCAGCCGCGCCGGCACCAACAAGTGCGTCGGTTTGGCCAACGGCGGAAGCGTCGACAACGGCACGCCGCTCGTGCTGTGGGACTGCCACGGGCACCCCGACCAGCAGTGGAAGTTCGCCAATGTCAGCGGCAACGTCTACGCCATCCGCAGCCTCGCCGCCCCTGACAAGTGCGTCGGTTTGGCCAACAGAGGAAGCACCACCAACGGCACCTGGTTGGTGCTCTGGGACTGCCACGGTAACCCCGACCAGCAGTGGCAGCTCCCGAACAGGCCATCGACCTATGGATTCACGAGCTGACAGGTCTCAAGCACCGCTCTAGGCCAAGGTCGGGAGCGTTTCGTACGCGGCTGGCACGGCGCACGCCGCTGAGGCGGGCGGTGGGAGGAATATGGGTGGCGAACCTGCCGAGTAGTTCGAGATCATCCGGCCATGTCGGATGACGCTTCAGGACAGTACCGAGTAGGCGAGACGGCTCTGCTGGCCGCGGTGCGGGAAGCAGAGCCGCTGGTCGGGCCCTGGCGGCGGCGTCTCGATTCCTCCGCGAGTGCGGGGATTCCCGCGCATGTGACGGTGCTTTTCCCCTTCCTCGACATCGATCGCATCGGGCCCGCGGTCATGGACGATTTGACCGCGCTGATCGGCGAGCACAGCCCGTTCGCCGTCCGCTTCGACGAGTGCCGACGTTTCCCTGACGTGCTCTACCTCGCGCCGACGCCCGAGCAGCCGTTTCGTGCCCTGACCGAGGCCGTCGCGGCACGGTGGCCGGAAGCGCCACCGTACGGCGGACAGTTCGCGGACGTCATCCCGCACCTGACGGTCGCCCACGGCCAGCAGGCCCAGGTGTTCCACGAGGTGGAAGCCGCGATCACCCCACGATTGCCGGTCACTGCCCACATGTCGTCGGTCAGTCTGTTCGTCAGCGACGGCAGCCGCTGGCACCAACACGCCGAGTTCCCGTTGCTCGGATGATCTAGTAGTGCCGCGGAGCGGTCATTCTCCGGTGACCTGGCTGCGCTCGATGAGCTCCAGCATCGCCTGCTGGATCTGGCGAAGGACGATGAGGGTCTCCTCGGCGGCCGCGGCGATGGCTGAGTCGCTGGGGGCGACGGCGGGTTCGAGCAGCTGGGCCACGGTGTCGGCGAGAACCTGGTCAGGGTCGATGCCGAGGGGGGCGGTGGCCGGGTCGGACATGGCGGCGCCGAACCCGGTCAGCACGGCGTGCACGGTGTAGGTCAGGTCGGGCAGGGGACGGTCGTCGCGGATCAGTCCGTGGCGGTGATGGATCGGCATACCCGTCTCGCACAGGGCGCTGGGTGTGGTGCGGGCGAACAGCTCGCGGTCGCCGGCCTGCTGGGTGAGCAGCCGCAGCAGGTCGGCGTCGCCGCTTTGCACGCGGCGTGCCAGGGGAAGGTGTTGCCCGGTGCGGATCAGCAGTGGGGCCAGGCGGCGCGGCAGCACGGTGGCGGGGTCGGCGGCGATGCGGGTGATGATCTCATCCAGGAAGGTGAGCAGTTCGCGGGCGAACAATCCGAGGATCAGGTCTTCCTTGGCGGGCCAGTACAGGTAGACGGTGCCCTTGCCGACCCCGGCCGTCCGGGCGATCTCGCTGACGGTGACCTTCCGTACGCCGTGGTCGAGCACCAGCTCGCGTGCGCTGTCCAGGATGCGGGCGGCTTTGCGCGAGTGGCGCTCGATCAGCTGGCTGCTCACCTGGGCTGTCCTTTACTTTCGTGGTCTCTGGAGTCGGGGTCACACGGCGGCGACGTCGAGCTGTTTGTTGTTCATGGCCGCGCCGTTCATTGTCTTGCCCATGACCTGCCCGATGCCCGCCCGCATGAGGCGGAGCATCAGGGTGCGCATGATCTGTTCCTTGCGGTCGTGGGGCGTGAAGAGCCTACGCGTGGTCAGCGCGCTGTCCTGCTCGGTGTGGATGAACGGCCGCAGTTGAGCCTCCCATGCCCGCAGGGCGCCGGGTACGTCTGTCGGGTGGCGCTGCAGCATGGTGCCGAGCAGCTCGCCGCCGGCGATGCCGCTGGAGGCGCCCATGCCCGCGTACAGGGTCACGCACCAGGCGGCGCCGCCGACCAGGACGACCCGGCCGCGGTGCCAGCGCGGCATCTTGACTTGGTTCACCGAGTCGAACAGATGGTTCGGGGCCTGTTCGAACGCCGTGAGCAACTTCTCCAGCACGGGTCCGGGGGGTTGCGGGCCGAAGGCGGCGCGGACGGACTCGATCGGCGGGCGCGTGAACTCGGCGTCGATGTTGTCGGTGCGGTAGGAGAACAACAGGCCCGGAGCGTGGTCGGAGAAGGGAAAGATCCATGCCGAGCGTCCGGGCTCGGCCAGGGTCAAGCCCTGGTCCTGGTCGATGCCCTGGATCGGCTTGTCCAGAACGGTGGCGCCGATCATGTAGTTCAGCGGATGCAGGTAGTCCTCGGGGCCGAAGGCGAGCTTGCGTACGGTCGAGCGCATCCCGTCGGCGCCCACCACCAGGGCGAAGCGCTCGGTGACGATGGTGTTAGAGGCGGTGTCGTGCAGGGTGACCTCGGCTGCGGAGTCGTTCTGGGTGATTCGGGCGGGCACGGTCGAGTAGCGGATCTCCACATCGTCCGGCAGCGCGGAGAACAGTGCCTGCTCGATGTCGCCGCGCAGCACCACCCGGGGTTTGCCGGGCAGACCGGCCGGGCTCACGCCGGGGCTGCGGCGGCGCCCGGACCGGTTCACCTCGTACGGAGCGGGCTGCGGGGTGCGGTCACCGATCGCGTCCAGCACGCCCAGCCGCCGCGCCGAAGCGACCCCGGCGCCGAACAGCATGATGAAGTAGCCGCTCGAGCGGCGCGCGGCGGCCCGCTCCACCAGCACCGGCTCCCAGCCCACCTGCCGCAGCCGCAGCGCGGTGGCGATGCCCGCGATCCCCAGCCCGACCACCAGCGCCCGCCCATGTCTGACCGTGCCCGCCATGACGGCTCCCTTCCTGTCGCGTCCTTCATCACTCTAGACGACAAACTGACCAAAATGGTTCTGATGGTCAGTGGAAGGCAGCCCGAACGGCCTGGTCGGGTCCGGCTCGTTCAGGTAGCGGATGTCGATCGGCGGGATGTCGCAATACGCTTCTGGGCGCCCAAGGCCGCAAGACGCTCTGGGCGCCCAAAGCCGCAAGACGCTTCTGGGCGCCCAAAGCTACAAGGCGCCCAGAAGCCGTAAGGAGCCGTAAGGCGTCAGATCTCCTCGACGCTGCTCGGCTCACGCCGGGACAGATCGATGCCGAGCTCTTCCGCGGCGCGGAAGACGTCCTCGTCGGTGTCGCGCATCTCGATGGACATGCCGTCGCTGGAGAGCACCTCGACGTTCAGGCACAGCGACTGCATTTCCTTGATGAGGACCTTGAAGGACTCGGGGATTCCCGGCTCGGGGATGTTCTCGCCCTTGACGATCGCCTCGTAGACCTTCACGCGGCCCAGGACGTCGTCGGACTTGATCGTCAGCAGCTCCTGAAGGGCGTAGGCGGCGCCATAGGCCTCCAGAGCCCACACCTCCATCTCACCGAAGCGCTGGCCACCGAACTGGGCCTTACCGCCGAGCGGCTGCTGGGTGATCATGGAGTACGGGCCGGTCGAACGTGCGTGGATCTTGTCGTCGACCAGGTGGAGCAGCTTCAGGATGTACATGTAGCCGACGCCGATGGGATAGGGGAACGGCTCCCCACTACGCCCGTCGAACAGCTGGGCCTTCCCGCTGCGCTGCACCATCCGATCCCCGTCACGATTGGGGATCGTGCTGTTGAGCAGGCCGACGATCTCTTCTTCGTGGGCGCCGTCGAAGACCGGGGTGGCCATGTTGGTGCGCGGGGCCACCTTCTCGAAGCCCTTGTCACGTAGCCGTTCGGCCCAGGCCTCCTGGACGCCGGAGATGTCCCAGCCGCGGGCGGCGATCCAGCCGAGGTGGGTCTCCAGCACCTGGCCGACGTTCATCCGGCCGGGCACGCCCAGCGGGTTGAGGATGATGTCGACCGGGGTGCCGTCCTCCAGGAACGGCATGTCCTCCACGGGCAGGATCTTGGAGATGACGCCCTTGTTGCCGTGCCGGCCGGCCAGCTTGTCGCCATCGTTGATCTTCCGCTTCTGGGCCACGTACACGCGGACCAGTTCGTTGACACCGGGCGGAAGCTCGTCGCCTTCCTCACGGGAGAACACCCGCACCCCGATGACCTTGCCCTGCTCGCCGTGCGGCACCTTCAGCGAGGTGTCCCGCACCTCGCGGGCCTTCTCACCGAAGATCGCGCGCAGCAGCCGCTCCTCCGGCGTCAGCTCGGTCTCGCCCTTCGGCGTGACCTTGCCGACCAGGATGTCACCGTTCACTACTTCGGCGCCGATGCGGATGATGCCGCGCTCGTCGAGGTCGGCCAGGACCTCCTCGGAGACGTTCGGGATGTCCCGGGTGATCTCCTCCGGCCCCAGCTTGGTGTCGCGGGCGTCGACCTCGTGCTCCTCGATGTGAATCGAGGACAGGACGTCGTCCTGGACCAGCCGCTGGGACAGGATGATCGCGTCTTCGTAGTTGTGACCCTCCCACGGCATGAACGCCACCAGCAGGTTCTTGCCCAGGGCCATCTCACCGCTGTCGGTGCACGGACCGTCGGCGATGACCTGGTTGACCTCCACCCGGTCGCCCTCGGCCACGATCGGCTTCTGGTTGAACGAAGTGCCCTGGTTGGAACGCTTGAACTTGGCGACCCGATAGGTGGTGCTCGTACCGTCGTCGTTGGAGACCGTGATGTAGTCGGCGGAGACCTCCTGCACCACGCCGGCCTTCTCGGCACTCACCATGTCGCCTGTGTCGGTCGCGGCCCGGTATTCCATCCCCGTACCGACCAGGGGCGCTTCACTCCTGAGCAGTGGTACCGACTGACGCATCATGTTGGAGCCCATGAGCGCGCGGTTGGCGTCGTCGTGCTCCAGGAACGGGATCATCGCGGTGGCGACCGACACCATCTGGCGCGGCGACACGTCGATGTAGTCGACCTCGTCGGCCCGCGCCAGCTCGGTCTCGCCACCCTTGGTACGGACCAGGACCCGCGCGTCGGCGAACGTGCCGTCAGGGTTGAGGATCGTGTTGGCCTGCGCCTTGACGAAACGGTCTTCCTCATCGGCGGTCAGGTAGTCGATCTGCTCGGTCACCTTGCCGTCGACGACCTTGCGATACGGCGTCTCGACGAAACCGAAGGCGTTGATCCGCCCGTAGGAGGCCAGCGAGCCGATCAGGCCGATGTTCGGGCCTTCCGGCGTCTCGATCGGGCACATCCGGCCGTAGTGCGACGGGTGCACGTCACGAACCTCGAAACCGGCCCGCTCACGCGACAGACCACCAGGACCCAGCGCGGACAGACGCCTCTTGTGCGTCAGCCCGTCGAGCGGGTTGGTCTGATTCATGAACTGCGACAGCTGCGAGGTGCCGAAGAACTCCTTCATGGACGCCACGACCGGGCGGATGTTGATCAGGGTCTGCGGCGTGATCGCCTCGACATCCTGGGTCGTCATCCGCTCGCGCACGACGCGCTCCATGCGGGCCAGGCCCAGGCGGACCTGGTTCTGGATGAGCTCGCCGACGCTGCGCAGGCGGCGGTTGCCGAAGTGGTCGATGTCGTCGACCTCGACGATGACCTCGCGGTCGTCCGTGCCCGACATCGACTCCTCGCCCGCGTGCAGCCGGACGATGTATTCGATCGCGGAGACGATGTCCTCTTCGGTCAGAGTGCCTTGAGTGATCGCGGAATCAACACCGAGCTTCTTGTTGATCTTGTAGCGACCGACCTTGGCCAGGTCGTAGCGCTTGGGGTTGAAGTACAGGTTCTCCAGCAGGGTCTGCGCCGACTCCTTGGTCGGCGGCTCACCCGGACGCAGCTTGCGGTAGATGTCCAGCAGCGCGTCGTCCTGGCCGGCCGTGTGGTCCTTCTCCAGCGTGGCGCGCATCGACTCGTACTGGCCGAACCGCTCCAGAATCGCCTCGCTGGTCCAGCCCAGTGCCTTGAGAAGCACGGTGACGGCCTGCTTGCGCTTACGGTCGATACGGACACCGACGCTGTCGCGCTTGTCGATCTCGAACTCCAGCCAGGCACCCCGTGACGGGATGACTCTGCAGCCATAGAGATCCTTGTCGGACGTCTTGTCGACGCTACGCTCGTAATAGACCCCAGGTGAGCGGACGAGCTGCGAGACGACGACACGTTCGGTGCCGTTGATGATGAAGGTGCCCTTGGGCGTCATGAGCGGGAAATCGCCCATGAACACCGT
>NZ_JBEZDU010000044.1:0-63166 GCF_040648495.1 Nonomuraea sp. NPDC049129
TTCTGCGAGAGATCCACATGGTGACCCGCCGACCTTGCCCGATCATGATCAGCTTGTGGTGATCTGACACGCCGAGCGGGCAGGATAGCCCTCGTGCCGACGATCCCCGCCTCCACCAAGACGTCCCTGGCGCAGCGGCTGTGGCTGCATGCCAAGGAGAACTGGCCGCAGCTGAGCAGAGTGGATGTCCGCTATCACGGCCAGTTCGCCTACGTCGAAGGTGAACTGGCCGACAGCGCCCGGCTGCCGTTGATGCGGCTGCGCTACAGCGGCTCGGCTCACTACTGGGGACTGGCGATCCATACCCCCAGCAACGGCAAGTACCAACCCACCCCCTGGTTCATCGGCACCCCACAGGAAGCCCTCGACCTGGCCTGCGACCTCTACGTGACCCCCCTCACGGACTGACCACACCAGATCCGAAAGTCAACCCCCGAGAGACTTCCAGGCAAGGCCACTAAGCCAGGCGGTGGCGGCGGCCGTTGTTCGCTCTGGCCGGCTCGAAGGGGATCGAGTCCGGCTGCTCCGTGCGCTGGCGGCGCTGCTGGACGATGCGGGTCGCCAGGATCGCCGAGGTCAGCAAGGCGATCGTCAAGGCGGTGCCCAGGACGTCCGAGGCGGGCTTCGACGGGCGGATGATCGGCTGGTCGCGCAGGGGAGCCGTGAGGTCCTGGGCGAAGGGGTTGGGCCACAGGAGGTCGATACGCGGCTCGTCGGTGTCAGCCGTCTGGATCTTGATCGGGCTCGCGGTCGTGTCCGGCTCGCGGGGATCGGTCTCGGGCGGTGTCGGGCCGTCCGTCGGGAGGGACGTCGTCGTCGAGTCCTTCTTCTCCCGCTTGTTCGGCTTCGCCGTCGGAGTGGGCTTGGCGGAGTCCTCGGGGGACGGGGTCTCCAGGACGTGTTCGGGGTCCTTGTTGCGCTGCTGGGCGTCCTGATGCTCGCAGGCCAGCACGGGGAGGCAGACCTCGCTGAGGGTGTTGGGCAGCAGCTCCTGGTCCGAGGGAGTCGGCTGGGGCTGCCCCGACCTGGTGGGGATCGTCGTCGGGACCGCGTCGCCCACCGTGCCGAGAAGATCATCGGCAGTGCCGCCGACCTTCTTCGTCACGGGTTTGAGCTTGTCGCCCGTGAGGCTGTCGACCGTGCCGGTGACCGCCTCCACGACGTCGCACAGGCCGTTCGTCACCCCGGACAGCAGCCCGTCGCCGCGTTTGCAGTCGACCGCCTCGGCCAGCGCGGGCGAGGAGACGACCGGGATCGCGGCCAGCGCCAGCGCGAGAGCTCCAGCCGAGATCGCGGTCCTGCTGCCCATCCGTCCCCTCCTGCGTCGCTTACGGGGGAAATCTTTATGGACATCGACGGTGTGTCGCAGGCGTTTTCCGGCTAAAGTTGCGATTCGGTATCGACGCGTGACACGCGAGCATGACTCTCGTTCGCTCTCAGTCGAGCGACGACACGTCATCCAGGGCCTCACGTATCTCTCGCGGCAACACCACGTCCTCGGCGGTCAGTGCGCCGGCGAGCTGAGCGTGCGTACGGGCACCGACGATAGCGGAGGCCACGCCCGGCTGGTCGCGAACCCATGAGAGCGCCACCGCCAGCGGCGAGACCCCGAGCCCGTCGGCCGCGGTCATCACGGATTCGACCACACGACGGCTGCGTTCGTCGAGATACGGGCGGACAAAATCGGCGAAATGTGGCGTAGCGGCCCGCGAATCGGCCGGGATGCCCGTTCGGTACTTCCCCGTCAGAACCCCCCTGCCGAGCGGCGACCAGGCCATCACGCCCGCGCCCACGTGCTCGGCGGCGGGCAGCAGCTCGCGCTCCGGCTCGCGGGCCAGCAGGGAGTATTCGGCCTGGGCGGAGGTGATCGGGATGCGGCCCGGGATCGCCCGCTGCATGACCGCGGCGGCGGCCAGCTGCCAGCCGGCGTAGTCGCAGACGCCGGCGTAGACGGCCCGGCCCGAGGAGACGATCGCGTCGAGCGCCGCCATCGTCTCCTCCAGCGGCACCTCGGCGTCGTAGGTGTGCAGCTGCCAGAGATCGATGTAGTCGAGGCCCAGGCGGTTGAGTGAGTCGTCGACCGCGGCGATCAGATGGCGCCTGGAGGCGTCACGCGGCCGGCGGCCCGACGGCGTCACCACCGCCTTGGTCGAGATCACCAGCTCCGAGCGCGGCACCGAGTCGCGCAGCAGCCGGCCGAGCAGCCGCTCGGCGTCGCCGCCCGTGTAGACGTCGGCCGTGTCGACCAGGGTGCCGCCCGCGCTCATGAAGGTGCGCAGCTGCGCCGCCGCGTCGTCGGCGCTGGTGTCACGCCCCCAGGTCATCGTGCCGAGCCCCAGGCGGGACACCGACAGGCCGCTCCGGCCGACATAGCGCTGCTCCATGATCCCGCCAGGTTACCGCCCGGGTGCGTCAAACGCCGTGATCCACGCCTGCGACACTTGGTCGGTGACCACCCTCCTTCTCGCCCGCCACGGGCTCACCGCACTCACCGGGCCGGTGCTGGCCGGCCGCACTCCCGGAGTGCATCTGAGCGAGGCGGGCCGGGCGCAGGCCGCGGCGCTGGCCGGGCGCATCGCGGGCGTCCGGCTCGACGCCATCGTCTCCAGCCCGCTCGAACGCTGCCAGGAGACGGCCCAGGCCGTCGCCGAGGGGCGCGGCATGGCCGTACAGACCGATGAGCGGTTCGTGGAGTGCGGTTACGGAGCGTGGACGGGGCGGCCACTCAAGGAACTGGCGAAGGAGCCGTTGTGGCAGGTGGTGCAGGCGCACCCCAGCGCGGTGACATTTCCGGAAGGGGAGGCCTTGACGGAAATGCAACACAGGGCCGTGGCCGCCGTACGGGAGTGGAATCAACGCCTGGGGGAGAAGGGAGTCTACCTGGCGTGCAGTCACGGAGACGTGATCAAGGCCATCGTCGCCGACGCGCTGGGGCTCCACCTGGATCACTTTCAGCGGATAACTGCAGATCCCGGAGCTCTCACCGTCATTCGCTATGCCCCCTTGCGCCCCTTTGTTCTCAGGCTTAACGATATGGGGGAATTGCAGCTTCCCGAGGATTCGGAGGAGAAAGACGGGGGAGAAAAACTCTCCGGGAGCGATGCCGCCGTCGGCGGTGGACCCGGAACCACGTAAGGTCAGGCTATGCCGGTCTTCGACTACGACCCACCAGAGAGGTTCGTGGCCGGTGCCTTGGGGCAACCGGGCGCGCGAGCCTTCTTTCTGCAGGCCAGAGCCGAGGGCAGACTGACCACGGTAGCGCTGGAGAAGCTGCAGGTGGCGGCGCTCGCGGGCAGGCTGGACGAGCTGCTCGACGAGGTGCTGCGCCGCAGCGGGGGCACCGCGCACGTGCCCGCCATGGCGCCCGCCGACCTGACGGACGACAAGCCCCTAGAGGTGCCTGTCACGGAGGACTTCAGGGTCGGCACCATGGCACTGGCCTGGGATCCCGATACTTCACAGGTGGTGATCGAAGCGCAGGAGATCATCGACGAGGAAGCCGTCGAAGCACCCGAGCCCGCCATGCTGCGGGTGCGGATCAGCGCCGGGGTCGCCCGTGCGTTCACCCAGCGGGCGCTCCAGCTCGTCGCTGCGGGCCGACCGGCCTGTCCCCTTTGCGGGCAGCCACTCGACCCCGAGGGACACGTCTGCGTCCGCCTCAACGGCTATCGCGGGGGTGAGGCGACATCATGAGCGCTCCGGAGAGCGAACCGGCTACGAGGCCGCCGTCGCACCCGTCGCCCATGGAGGACGAGGAGGCGCTCAAGCTGCTGCGCGACGGCCGCCTGGAAGTGGCGGGCCGCCTCGTCGAGGCGACCAACATGACGCTCTACTGCTCGATCACGCTCGGTGAGCGCACCGCCGCCTGCGTCTACAAACCCGTACGCGGCGAGCGCCCGCTCTGGGACTTCCCCGACGGCACACTGGCCGCCCGCGAGGTCGCGGCGTTCGAGGTCTCCCAGGCGACCGGCTGGCAGATCGTGCCGCCGACCGTCCTCCGGGAGGGCCCGTTCGGTCCAGGCATGTGCCAGCTGTGGATCGACACCGAGCGTGAGGTCGACCTCATGCGCCTCGTACGCAGCCGCAACCCGGTGGTGCGGCGGATGGCGGTGTTCGACGCGGTGGTCAACAACGCCGACCGCAAGGGCGGCCACCTGCTGCCGCTGCCCACCGGCCACGTCTACGGGGTCGACCACGGCGTCTGCTTCTCCGCCGAGGACAAACTACGTACCGTGCTCTGGCAGTGGCGGGGCAAGCCGCTGGCCCGCGACGCCGTGACCACGCTGACCAAGCTGGAGCGCGACATCGAGTCGGGTCAGCTCGGCCGCAGGCTGCGCGAGTTGCTCACGCTCGCCGAGGTCGAGGCGACCTGGAACCGGATCAGGCGGCTGCTGGAGACCGGCCTGCACCCCTACCCCTCCCGCGAGTGGCCGGCCATCCCGTGGCCGCCCATGTAGACCGACGCGTCAACTGGCCATCCCCCGGCCGCTCATGGAAAACCGTTTACTACGCTTTGCCCTATGTGCACGGTGATCGTGAAGACGGGTCAGCCGCTGACGCTGATGGGCGTGCGAGACGAGTTCGCCGACCGGCCCTGGGAAGGGCCGGGAGAGCACTGGCCCGAACACCGCGGCGTGGTGGGCGGGCGCGACCTCAAGGCGGGCGGCACCTGGCTGGCCGTCGACCCCGCCCGGCGCCGCGCCGCCGCCCTCCTCAACGGGCACGGACGGCCCGCGGCCGAGGCCACCAAGATCTCCCGCGGCGACCTGCCGCTCCTCGCCGTCGCGGCCAATGACCTGCCCGATGTCGACCTGACCTTCTACGACCCCTTTCACCTGCTGCTCGCCGACCTGACGCGGGTGCGGCTGTTCAGCTGGGACGGGGAACGGCTCAGCGCCTCCGAGGTCCCCGACGGCACCAGCATGATCGTCAACACCGGTCTCAACCCGGAAGACGAACGGGTGGCCGCCTTCCGGCCGCGCTTCGAGAGCGCCGCGGACTGGCGCGAGCTCATCGCCGCCGCCCCCTCCTCCGACCCGGCGGCCCTGATCATCCGGCACGAGCTGCCCGACGGCCGCGTCTTCGCCTCGCTGTCGGTGACCCTGGTCACACTGGCGGCGGAGGGCGTGACGTACGAGTTCACGGACCTGACCGCTGATTCTGGACGGATAGGCTCAAAGGCATGAGATCGTGGTCTGCCCCCGCCATTCCCGCGCTTCCCGGTGAGAGCGTCCCACTGCGGCTCTACGACACGGCGGCCGGGCAGGTCCGGCAGAGCGACCCGGGTCAGACCGCCCGCATGTACGTCTGCGGCATCACCCCCTACGACGCCACCCACCTGGGCCACGCCAACACCTACCTGGCCTTCGACATGGTCGGCAGGGTGTGGCGCGACATGGGCCACGAGGTCCACTACACCCAGAACGCCACCGACGTCGACGACCCGCTCCTGGAGCGGGCCGAGCAGACCGGGGTCAGCTGGCAGGACCTGGCCGAACGGGAGATCGAGCTGTTCCGCACCGACATGGAGGCGCTGCGCATCGTGCCGCCGCGCGAGTACGTCGGCGTGACCGAGGTCGTCGGCCGGGTGGCCGAGCTCATCGCCAAGCTGGCGGCCAAGGGCGTCACGTACGACCTCGACGGCGACGTCTACTTCAGCGTGGCGGACGCGCCCAAGTTCGGGCAGGTGTCCGGCTACAGCGAGGAGCTCATGGTGGAGCTGTTCGGCGAGCGCGGCGGCGACCCCGACCGGCCCGGCAAGCGCCACCCGCTCGACTGGCTGCTGTGGCGGGCCGAGCGGCCCGGCGAGCCGTCATGGGAGTCGGCACTCGGCCGCGGCCGGCCCGGCTGGCACATCGAGTGCACCGCGATCGCCCTCGACAACCTGGGCGCCGGCTACGACGTCGCGGGCGGCGGCAGCGACCTGATCTTCCCCCACCACGAGTGCGGCGCCTCCGAGGGGCACGCGGCCACCGGGGAGTGGCCGTTCGCCAAGTTCTACACCCACGCCGGGATGGTGGCGCTCGACGGCGAGAAGATGTCGAAGTCCAAGGGCAACCTGGTCTTCGTCTCCAAGCTGCGGGGCCGGCACGACCCGATGGCGATCCGGCTCGTGCTGCTCGCCCACCACTACCGCGAGGACTGGGAGTACGTCCCGGCCCAGCTCGCCGCGGCCGAGGCCCGCCTCGCCAAGTGGCGCTCGGCGGCCGGGCTCGCCACCGCGCCAGAGGCGGGCCGGTTGCTGGCCGAGGTGCGCGAACGGCTCGCCGACGACCTCGACACCCCGGGCGCGCTGGCCGCCGTCGACGCATGGGTCGAGCGAGCCCTGTCCGAGGGCGGCTCGGACCCGGCGGCGGCGGCCCTGGCCCGCGACCTGATCGACGCCCTGCTGGGCGTCGCACTCTAGTCGTTCAGGTGCTCAGCCGGGCCAGCGGCTCGTCGGCGGACAGCTCCGCCGCGAGCCAGTCGATCGTCCGGCGCAGCCCCTCCGCCGCCGGGACCACGGCCCGCCAGCCCAGCCGTTCCGCCGCCAGCGACGTGTCGGGGCGGCGCACCCGGGGATCGTCCGCCGGTCGGTCGATGAACTCGATCGGCGACGACGACCCGGTCAGCTCCTTGATCAGCGCGGCCAGTTCTATCATGGTCAGCTCATCCGGATTGCCGATGTTGACCGGCCCGGCGAAGTCGCTGCCGGCCATGGCCAGGATGCCCGCCACCGTGTCGTCGACGTAGCAGATGGAGCGGGTCTGCGTGCCGTCCCCGGTGATCGTGATCGGCTCGCCGAGCAGCGCCTGCCTGATGAACGTCGGTATCGCCCGGCCGTCGAACGGCCGCATGCGCGGGCCGTAGGTGTTGAAGATGCGCACGATGCCGGTGTCGGTGCCGCGTGAGTGGCGGTAGGCGGTGGTCAGCGACTCGGCGAAGCGCTTGGCCTCGTCGTAGACGCTGCGTGGCCCGACGGGGTTGACGTTGCCCCAGTACGTCTCCCGCTGCGGATGTTCGAGCGGATCGCCGTACACCTCGCTGGTGGAGGCCAGCACGAACCGGGCGCCCTTCTCACGGGCCAGCCCCAGCGCGTGGAGGGTGCCGACGCTGCCCACCCGCAGCGTCTCGATCGGATAGCGCAGGTAGTCGGCGGGCGAGGCCGCGGAAGCGAAGTGCAGGACGAGGTCGAGCCGATCGGGTACGTGCACATACCCGGTCAGGTCGCACTCGATGATCCGGAAGGCCGGCCGGTCGATCAGGTGCTCGACGTTGCGCGGCCCGCCGGTGAGGAAACTGTCCATGCAGACCACCTGCGCCCCTTCGTCCAGCAGCCGCTCGCAGAGGTAGGAGCCCAGGAACCCGGCGCCGCCGGTGACCAATGCCCTCATGACGTGACCTCCAAGGCGGCGTCGACGACTTCGGAGACTTCGATCCTCAGCAGACCCGGGTCGGGCGCCGCGCCGTGCGGGTCGCCGTTGCGGCCCGCCCACAGCGCCACGTGCCGCCACCCCGGCGGCGGGCCCCACAGCGCGGGCGAGACCGGCCCGAACAGCACCACCGACGGCACGCAGAACGCCGTCGCCAGATGGGCGACGCCCGTGTCGCCGCAGACCACCAGCCGGGCCCTGCCGACCAGCTCGATCAGCCCCGCCAGGTCGGTACGCCCGGCCAGCATCCGCTCCGGCGGCAGCCCCGCCAGCTCGGCCACCTCGCGGGCCAGCGGCACCTCGGCCGCGTTCCCCGTGACGACCACGTCGCCCAGGGCGGCGGCGACGCGCGCGAACCGCTCGGGCGGCCAGCGCCGCGCCGGGTAGGCGGCCCCCGGGTGCACGATCACGGGTCCCGTCCGGTCGGAGAGGCCGAGCGTCAGATCCGCCGGATCGGCCTCGATGCCGTACCACCGCAGCAGGTCGCACCAGCGCCGCACCTCGTGCACGCCGTCGCGCCACGGCGGCCCGGTGCCGTGGCTGATCAGCCGTCCCGGATCGGTACGCCGCAGCGCCCCGACGCTCTGCGGGCCCCGGCCGTGCAGGTTGACCGCGATGTCCGGCCGGTCGAACGCGACCGGACCGGGGCCCGACACGTCGATCTGCGCGTCCACGGCCCCGGTCAGGGGCAGCAGGGGGCCGAGCCCGGCGGGCGCGGCCAGCGTGATCCGGTGCTCGGGGAAGCCCTGGCGCAGGGCGCGCAGCGCGGGTACGGCCGTGAGCAGGTCCCCCAGGCCCAGCCCGCGCAGCGCGAGGAGTTCTAGGGCCATGACGTCTCCGTGGAAGGGCAGACGACGAGCTCTCTCACCTCGCATCCGGCGGGCTGGGTGAGGGCGAAGACGATGGTCTGGGCGACGTCGGCGGGGTTGTTCAGGCCCGCCTCGGGCCCCGGCCGGTACTGTTCGGGACGGCCGTCGAAGAAGCCGGTCCGCATGCCGCCGGGTATCAGCAGCGTCACCCCCACCTGCCCGCGCAGCTCGACGGCCAGGCCGCGGGTGAACCCGACGACGCCGAACTTCGAGGCGCAATAGGCGGACGCGTCGCTCAGCGGGCGCAGCCCGAGCGTCGAGGCGCAGGTGACGACCTTGCCGCGGGAGCGCGTCAGGTAGGGCAGCGCCGCCCGTACGACCGAGGCCGTGCCCAGCAGATTGACCATGATCACCCGGTCCCAGTCGTCGGCGGGGACCTCGGCCAGCCGCCCGCAGGCGTCGATCCCGGCGGCGGTGACCACGGCGTCGAGACCGCCGGCCCGCTCGGCCAGCTCCGTGACGGCCCGCTCGGCTCGCGCCCGGTCGGCCAGGTCGGCGATCGCGTGCTCGACGTCCTGCTCGGGCTCCCGCACGTCCACGACCAGCGGCCGCCAGCCCTCCTTGCGCACCGCCTCGGCCGTCGCCAGGCCGAGCCCGGAGGCACCTCCAGTGATCAATATGTTCATCGGATCTCCCTGATGAGGTTGGTCGTCGACCGTCCCGGCAAGGTGCTGAGCACGACGGTCTCGGCGCCGAGCCGCCGCAGCACGGCGGACTCGGGCAGCACGTCGCCCTCGTAGTCGCCGCCCTTCACCCACACGTCGGGGCGGAGCCGCTCGATGACGGCGGCGGGTGTGTCCTCCTCGAACACCAGCACCGCGTCCACGCAGCCGAGCGCCCTGAGCACCTCGACGCGGTCGCGCGCGTCCACGACGGGCCTGGTGGGGCCCTTCAGCCTGCGCACCGACTCGTCGGAGTTGACGCAGACGACGAGCGCGTCGCCGAGCGCCCTGGCCCGCCGCAGCAGGCTCACGTGCCCCGCGTGCAGCAGGTCGAAACAGCCGCCGGTGGCGATCAGCCGCCCGCCGTTGGCGTGGGTCAGCTCGGCCACCTCCAGCGCGGTGCGCGGCCGGTCGCCGAGCCGCTGCTCGGCCAGGCGGGCGCCGGGCCCGCGCTCGGCGCCGCCGACGGAGGCGGCACCGCCGCGTTCGATGAAGCGCGAGGCCGCGGCCACGCCGGTCGTGACCGCCTGCTGGGCGGCCGCGCCGCCGCCCAGCGCGAGAGCCGCGGCGCCGGCGAAGCGGTCGCCGGCCCCGCACACGTCCCGGACGGAGGCGAGGACCGGCGCGGGCACCCGCCTGGCCGGGCCGCCGCCCCGCAGCGCCAGGGCGGCGCCCCGGGGACCAAGCGTGACGGCCACCGCCTGGGCGCGCAGGTCGCGCAGCAGGTGGCGGGCCGCCTGGTCCGGCCCGTGGTACGGGTGCGAGCAGAGCTGCCTGGCCTCCGGCTCGCTGGGCGTCAGCAGCGCGCAGCCGGGCACCGGCTCCTCGCCCCTGGGATGCGGGTCCCACACGATCGGCGCCTCGGCCGCGCGCAGCAGCCCGCGCGCCACCCCGGCGACGCCCCGTCCGTAGTCGGAGACCAGCACCACGGCGGCGCGGCCGAGGGCCTCGGCCGTCTGGGAGCCGGGGGCGTACCCGGCCCGGCCGTTGCCCGTGTCCATCCTGAGCAGCGTCTGGTCCCTGGCCCGCACCCGGGTCTTGCGCACCGTGCCGCCGCGCAGCGGGAGGCGTACGAGATCGACCTCCGCCGACAGCAGCCCGCACAGGCGGCGGCCCGGCGGGTCGTCGCCTATGGCGGTGATCAGCACGACCTCGGCGCCGTCGCGGGCGGCCAGCAGCGCGGCCAGCCCCGCGCCTCCCGGGCGGGCGCGCTCGGCGGCGACGTCCAGCACGGGGACGGGCGCGTCGGGGCAGAGCCGTTCGGTCTCGCCCTCGATGTCCAGGTCGAGCAGAGTGTCGCCGACGACGACCAGGGGTCCCCTCATAGGGCCTCCTCGACCGCGTCGCACAGGAGGTGGATCATGGCGAGATGCACCTCCTGTACGGTGCACACCTCCTCGGCGGGCACGGCGACGGCCTCGTCGCACAGGGCGGCCAGCGGGTTCGGGGCCGGCCCCGTCATCGCCCACGCGATCACCCCCCGCTCCTGCGCGGCCAGTGCCGCGGCCAGCACGTTGCCGCTGCCGCCGCTGGTGGACAGGCACACCAGGACGTCTCCGGGACGGCCGTGCGCGCGTACCTGCCGGGCGTACACCTCCTCGGCGCCGAAGTCGTTGGCGATCGCCGTCATCGACGAGGTGTCGGCGTGCAGCGCTATCGCCGAGTACGGCGGCCTGTCGGCCCGGAACCGGCCGACCAGCTCGGCCGTGAGGTGCTGCGCCTCGGCCGCCGAGCCGCCGTTGCCGCAGGCCAGCAGCCTGCCTCCGGCGCCCAGCACCCCCGCGAGCTTGCCGCCCCACGCGCGGACCGTGGCCGCGTGGTCGTCGACCCTCGACAGGGCCCACCAGAGTTTCTCCAGATGCGTGTCCATGTTCAGCCCCCATAGTTCAGCTCGTTCAGCCCCCAAGAGCGGCGAGGCGGCCTACCTTGCCGTCGATCACCTGCGTGTACACGGCCTCGGTCTGCTGCGCGACGCGGGCCCAGCCGTACCTCTCCTGGGCGCGGCGTGCCCCGGCCGCGCCCAGCGCCCGGCGCCGGTCCTCGTCGGCGAGCACGTCGCGCAGGGCCCTGGCCAGCGCGCGCGGGCGGCGGGGCGGCACCAGCACGCCGCAGCCCGCGACCGTGTCGAGGTGGCCGCCGACCGCGGAGGCGACGACCGGCACGCCGCACGCCATCGCCTCGACCGCCACCATGCCGAACGGCTCGTACCAGGGCACGCAGACCACCACGTCCGCCGAGCGCATGAGCGCGGGGACCCGCTCGCGGGGGACGCTGCCGATCACGTGCACCCGGTCGCCGACGCCGTATCCGGCCGCCAGCTCGCGCAGCCGCGCCGCCTCCTCGCCGTCCCGCTGACCGCCGGCGATCACCAGGTCGGCCCCGGGGAGCCCGCGCATGGCCTGGATCACGGTGTCGACGCCCTTGCGCGGCACCTGGCGGCCGATGCTGAGCACCATCGGACGCCGGGCGCCCACCGCCAGGCGCGGCGCGACCGGGCCGCGGGGGCAGAACTCGGTCAGGTCGACGCCGCACGGCACGACCGCGACGCGCTGCTCGGGCACGCCCATCGCGCGCAGCTCGTTCACCTCGTCGCCGCAGGTGGCGATCACTCTGTCGGCGTGGGCGCCGATCTCGCGCTCGGTCGCCAGGCGGTGTGCGGGGCTGGTGTCCGCGCGGCCCTGCCAGCGCCGCTTGACCGTGCCCAGCGCGTGGAAGGTCTGCACCACCGGCACGTCCTCGGTGGCCTGCAGGGCCGCCTGCCCGCTCATCCAGAAGTGCGCGTGCGCGACGTCGGGCCGGCGCACGGCCCAGCGGTCGGCGAGGCGGTCGGTGAACTCCGGCATGTACAGCGGGAGATCGTCCTTCGGGATCGGAACCGCGGGCCCGGCCGTGACGTACTCGACCGTGACGCCGGGCGCCAGGGGCGCCGAGTCCGGCTGGGCCGGATCGGAGCGGCGGGTGTGGACGACGACCGTGTGCCCGCGCTCTCCCAGCGCGACGGCCAGCGCGGCGACGTAGACGTTCTGGCCACCTGAGTCGACGCTGCCGATCGCGGCCAGGGGGTCCGCGTGTTCAGAGATCAGATCGACATTCACTGGTCAGCTCCCTCACTGCCTTGACCACCTGCTCGCTTGTCACCTGTGACAGACATGGGTGCCCGGGGATCGGGCACTCGCGTGCCCTGGTGTCCCGGCAGAGGGCTCGCTGATCGCCGAGGAGCACCGTGGGCACTCCGTAGGGGGCCCACCGGGCAGAGGGGACGACCGGGGCGAACAAGCTCACGACAGGCGTACCGACCGCGGCTGCCAGGTGCGCGGGGCCGGTGTTTCCCGCCACGAGCACGCCGGCCCGCTCAATGAGGGCTGCCAGCTGTGAAAGCGTCGTTCTTCCGCCGAGGTCGACCGCAACATCGTGGGCGACATAGGCGGTGAGCTCGCGCTCCTTGCCTGTCACGACGACCCGGTGCCCGTCTTCGGCCAGCTCCCGGACCGCCTGCCGATGCCGTTCGGCAGGCCAGGTCCTGGCGGGAGCTGACGTCCCCGGGTGCACCACTACGTACGCGCCTTCGCCGGCGCCTGTGCCGGTATCTACAAGGTTCCCGATAACGTGCCCGATATCCGGAAGGGGGCGCCGGACAGCGAGTTTTCCCTGATCATCGGGCGGCAATTCGAACCCGGCCGCCCGCGCGAGCGCGAGCATCCGCTCCGCCTCGGGCACGTCGCGGCTCTCGTCCACCACGTGACGGACGTCCAGGAGCGAGCCCGGGTAGTCCTCGCTGATCGCCGAGATCCGCCGTACGCCGGCCAGCCGCAGCAGCAGGGCGAGCGGCAGCGCCGACTGGTGGAACGAGGTCAGGATCAGCGCCTCGTCCACCCCTGTGACCTGCTGGACCAGCTCATTGACCCGGTCCATGTCCACCGGCGGCGGGTCGTGGTCGATCCACGGCGCCCGCCACTCGATCACCTGGTCGACGCCGGGCAGCAACTCGGCGGCGGCCCTGCCGCGCGGCCCGGCCAGCAGCACCACCTCGCGCGCGCCCGCCCGTACGGCGCGTACGGCGGGGCCGGCGAGCAGCACGTCGCCCGCGTCGTCCAGCCGGGCCACGAGCACCCGGCCCCGGTCCGGCCCGCCTCCTGGAGGCTGTCGGCGCGTGGACGGCTCCCGGTTGTTGGACGGCTTCCGGTTCGTGGTCGGCTCCTGGCACGCGGTCGGCTCCTGGTTCGTGGTCGGCTCCCGGTTCACGGTCGGCTCCTGGCGCGCGGTCGGCTCGGTCGCCGTGGCCGACGTCGTTAGGGCGCCCGGTACATTCATCGCCGGACCCTCCATTCCCCTCGCAGCCGGTGCGCGCAGGCGGTCGGCGGTATCGCCACGCTGGTGACGGCCATCCGCAGGACCTCCGCGGGGGTCCGCGGCCCCGGCGCGATCCGCGCCCAGGCGAACTCGGCGCTCAGCACGGCCCACCCGGCGGCGGCCAGAGCCGCGATCACGGCCAAGGGCCCCGGCCCGGCCGGCACGGTCAGGCGCCGCCCCCGCATGGTCGGTACGGTCAGGCGCCGCCCCCGCACGGGGGGCACGCTTAGGCGCCGTTTTCGCCCGGCCTGGTCCCTGTTACGGGCCGCCCAGGCCGCCGTCAGGGTGGCCGCCGTCAGGGTGGCCGCGGTGCAGCCGAGGCCGGTGGTGAGGGCGTGGCGGCGCAGCCGGCCCGGCGCGCCGCCCAGCGCCGCCCGCCACGACGGCCCGTGCAGCCGCCGCATGAGCGCGTCGTCGGCGTTGCCGCGCTGGAACCGCACGCTCGACCAGAACCCGTCGTCGCGTACCGGGTGGACCGTCACCCGCTCGCCCCTGACCAGCCGGTGCCCCGCGCTGAGCATGCGCAGCGCGAGGTCGGCGTCCTCCCGGTAGGCGCGGGGGAAGCGTTCGTCGAACCCGCCGGTCGCCTCCAGGGCGCTCCTGCGGTAGGCCATGTCGGCGGTGATCCACTCCGCGGCGGACAGCCCGGCGGTGTTCCGCTCGGCGTCCGTCGGCCGGCGGCCGGGCGGCAGCGGCACCTCGACGCGGCCCTGGCTGCCCGCCACGTCATCGGTCAGCTCCGCGAGGTCCGCCCACACGGCCTCGGCCCAGCCCGGCCGCGGGACCACGTCGTCGTCGAGGAAGGCGACCCACGGCGTGTCCGCCGCCCGCCACCCTGCGTTGCGCGCCGCCGCGGGCCCCCGGCCCCACGACCGCACGACCCGTACGCGCTCGGGCACCTCGAGCGGGCCCGCCCGGCTCGCTGGACGGTCGTCCACCACGATGACCGGCAGCCGGGTGCCCACGGCCGCCAGCGTGGCGCCCAGGCTGGGCCGCCCTATCGTGGGGACCACCACGGTGATCACGAGGCGAACACCTGCCCGCGCCGCACCAGGTACGGCCCCAGGGCCAGCACCTCGACCGGCGAGGACCCGAAGCATTCCAGCGCGTCACGCGGATCGTCCACCATGGGCCGTCCCGCCGTGTTCAGGCTGGTGTTGACCACCACCGGCAGGCCCGTACGGGACTCGAAACAGGTCAGCATCCTGGCCAGCAGCGGATCCGCCGCGGGCGAGACCGTCTGGATGCGCGCGGTCCCGTCCACGTGCACGACCGCCGGTATGCGCTCCCGCCAGTCCGGATGGACGTCGTGCACGAACAGCATGTACGGCGAGGGCACCGGCCCCCGCCCGAAGATCTCCGCGGCCCGCGAGTCGAGCACCATGGGCGCGATCGGCCGGAACTGCTCCCTGCCCTTCACGTCGTTCAGCCGCTCGGTGTTGTTCGGGAACCCGGGATGGGCGAGCAGCGAGCGGCGGCCCAGCGCCCGCGGGCCGTACTCCGAGCGGCCCTGGAACCAGGCGACGATCCGGTCGGCGGCCAGCTCGGCGGCGACCGCGGCGGCCAGGTCGGCGGGCCGCGAGTACGGCACCCGCGCCACCTCCAGCCAGGCGCCGAGCTCCTCGTCGGTGAAGCCGCGCCCCAGGTCGGCCCCGGGCATGGGCGCGGCCGGCTCCCCGTACGCCCGCGCCAGGTGCAGCGCGCCGCCCAGCGCGGTGCCGGAGTCCCCGGCGGCCGGCTGGACCCACATCTCCTCGAACGGCCCCTCGGCCAGCAGCCGGGAGTTGGCCACGCAGTTCAGCGCGACGCCGCCGGCCAGGGCCAGCCGCCGCTCGCCGGTGCGCTCGTGCAGCCAGCCGATCAGCTCCAGCAGCACCTCCTCCAGCCGCGCCTGCACGCTGGCGGCCAGGTCGGCGTGGTCGGCGGTCCACGGGGCGCCCCGAGGCAGGGCCTTGGCGTAGGTGTTCCAGTCGACGGGGTCGGTACGGAAGCCGCCGTCGCCGGTCGTCCGGACGAACTCGCGCAGCGACTCCAGGTGGCGCGGCCGGCCGTAGGAGGCCAGGGCCATCACCTTGTACTCGTCGCAGGAGCGCAGGAAGCCCAGGTGCTCGGTGACGTCCTCGTACATCAGCCCCAGAGAGTGCGGCAACTCCTGCGCGGCCAGCACCTCCAGCTCGCCGTCGCGGTAGCGGCCGGCCAGGTGCGAGACGTTCTCGCCGCGCCCGTCACAGACCAGCACCGCGCAGTCCCGGTAGGGCGAGGCGAGCCCGGCCGAGGCGGCGTGCGCCACGTGGTGGGGGACGTAGCGCACCTGGGCGGGGTCGAGGCCGGGCAGGGCGGTGGCCAGGAAGTTCGGCACCCGCACGGCGTACCTGGTGCGCAGGTCCTCCCAGTCGCCGTCGGGGCGCTGGCGGACCAGCGACGGGTCGTAGGAATAGGCGACCGCGTCCAGATCCTCGGGATGGAGACCCGCCTCGCGCAGGCACCAGGCGGCCGCCTGCTCCGGCAGCTCCCACGCCGAGAAGGGCAGCGGGCGCTTGCCGTGCTTGCGGCGGCTGAACCGTTCCTCCTCCGCGGCGGCGACGATCCGCCCGTCGGCGACCAGGGCGGCGGCCGGATCATGAAATATCGCGTTGATGCCGAGAAATCTCATTACGTTCCTCCCCCGGGACGTAGAGAGTGGCTACCGAGAGAAGCGGCTCTCAAACCTGGCCAACCCCTCTGTAGTGCGAAAACGGGCTGACGGTCCTGCGGTTGGTCACGCTGAGTAGTTGTTTGGTGAGAGGGCCCTCGGGTAGCTGGCTGACAGCGCGACGGAGGTGAAAGTTGTTCGAACAACGACGTCCCGGAGCGGTGCTCTTCGACCGGGACGGGACCCTGATCAAGGACGTCCCCTACAACGGCGACCCCGCCAGGGTCGAGCCGATGCCGGGCGCGCTGGAGGCGTTGGTGCGGCTGCGCCGGGCCGACGTGCCGGTGGCGGTCGTCACCAACCAGTCGGGCGTGGCCAAGGGGTTGCTCTCGCCGGATGAGATGGATCAGGTGAACGCCAGGGTCGAGGAGCTCCTCGGCCCGTTCGACGCGTGGGCCATCTGCGTGCACGACGACTCCGACGGCTGCACCTGCCGCAAGCCCGCGCCGGGCCTGGTGATCAGGGCGGCGGCCGTCCTCGACGTCAGCCCGCGCGACTGCGTCGTGGTGGGCGACATCGGCAGGGACATGGAGGCGGCCAAGGCGGCGGGTGCCAGGGGCATCCTGGTGCCGACCGGCGAGACCCGCAGGGAGGAGATCCAGCAGGCCGCCGAGGTGGCCGAGGACCTGTCCGACGTGGCGGATCGCGTGCTGAGCGCCGTCGCCCAGGCCGGCGAGGCGGCCCGCGTGAGCGCGGGCGCCGCGGTCTGGTCGCCGCTGGTGGGCTGGAGCCGTTGGTGAGGATCCTGCACTGGCATGTGCACGGCTCGTGGACCAGCTCCTTCGTACGCGGCGAGCACGACTACGTGCTTCCGCTCGTCCCCGGCCGGGGACCGGACGGCCGGGGACGGGCGAGGACCTTCGACTGGCCGGAGCGCGCCCGCGAGGTGGCCTGGGACCGGCTGCGCGAGGAGCACATCGACGTCGCCGTCTACCAGCGCCCGCACGAGCCCGAGCTGGCCCGCGAGTGGCTCGGCCGCGACGTGCCGGGCGTCTACGTGGAGCACAACACGCCCGCGGGCGACGTGCCGCGCACCCGCCATCCGCTCGCCGGCCGCGCCGACCTCACGCTGGTGCACGTCACCCACTTCAACGAGCTGTTCTGGGACAGCGGCAGGGCGCCCACCCGGGTTATCGAGCACGGCATCCCCGACCCCGGCCACCTCTACACCGGGGAGCTGCCCAGGGCCGGCGTGGTGGTGAACGAGCCGGTCCGGCGCACCCGGGTGGCGGGGACCGACCTGCTGCCCCGCTTCGCCGCCGAGGTGCCGCTCGACCTGTTCGGCATGGGGGTGGACGGCCTGCCGTACGGGGCCTACGACCTGCCGCAGGCGCGGATGCACGCCGAGCTGGCCAGGCGGCGCGTCTACCTGCATCCCTACCGGTGGACCTCTCTCGGGCTGGCCCTCATCGAGGCGATGACGCTCGGCCTGCCGGTCGTCGCGCTGGCCGTCACCGAGGCCGTCGAGGCGGTGCCGCTCGACGCGGGCGTGCTCTCGACCCGGGTGGACGTCCTGGCCGAGGCGCTCAGAGGCTTCGTCGAGGACCCGAAGCTCGCCGCTCAGACCGGCAAGGCGGCCCGCGCCGCCGCGCTGGCCCGTTACGGGCTGCCCAGGTTCCTGGCCGATTGGGATCGCCTTCTTGAGGATGTATGACCGGAAAAGTGATGGGTAGGGCCATTTGGCATGATGCCAATAGATTGGTCGCATAAGGCCGCCTGCCTGGTCGAAGACCCGGAATTGTTCTTCCCGATCTCGCCCGAGGGGCTGGGCCACGCCGAAGCGGAGCGCGCGAAAGTCATCTGCCGCGACTGCCCGGTACGTGAGCCCTGTCTCGACTACGCGCTCAGCACCGGACAGGCCTACGGCGTCTGGGGCGGCACCGACCCGTCGCAACGACGGGAGATCATCCTGACATCACCTCGGCGAGAAAGCGTTGGCGCTCGCCGTCCTCGAGGTGGTCGCTGAACAGCACGCCGTCGAGGTGGTCGACCTCGTGCTGCAGCACTCTGGCCAGCACACCCAGCGCCCGCACGGTCACGCCCTTGCCGAAGGCGTCGCGGCCCCGAGCCGTCACCATGTACGAACGTTCCAGCGGCCACCACAGGCCCGGCGCCGACAGGCACGCCTCGTCAGCCGTGACACGCCGCTCCGACAGCTCCAGCCGTGGATTGACCAGGCATCCCGACTTGCCGTCGTAGGAATAGACGATCACGCGTAGCGGCACTCCGATCTGGGGCGCGGCCAGCCCGGCGCGGCCGGCTCCCGCGCGCATCGTCGCGGTCAGGGACTTCACCAGCCCCCGGAGTTCGCGGTCGAAGTCGTGAACCGGCGCCGCCACCGAGCGGAGCACCGGATCGCTGAACATGCGAATAGGGCGGACTGTCACCGCAACTCCCCGATAGGCCGCGTGGTCTGCGGTGGTGCTTCCCACGCGCCTTCGGGATCAACCGCCAGGGTTCTGGGTTGTAGCACCGCGGTAACGGTTCTGGGTTGTAGCACAGCGGTAACAAAGGAGACCCAGCGGCGAAACCGCCCGAAAGCACTATCTCATCTGTGATCTCACTTCCGGCTCATGGACCTGTGATGTTTGGCCGGGCGCTCGGGGCCCGGCCAAGCCCACCACCACGGGGGGTGTCCGCGTGAACGCGCTTCCCCTCGACGACCCGGCGCGTGAGCTGGAGACGGCGCCGGACGCGCTGTCCGGCTTCACCGTCGGCGTGACCGCCACCCGGCGGCGCGAAGAGTTCGGCGCGCTGCTCGAACGGCGCGGCGCACGGGTGGTGAGCGCGCCCGCCATCAGGCTGGTGCCGCTCTCCGAGGACTCCGACCTGCTGGCCGCCACCCGGCTCAGCCTGGCCGGCCCGGTGGACGACGTGGTGATCACCACCGGCGTCGGCTTCCGCGGCTGGATGGCGGCGGCCGAGGGTTGGGGCCTGTCGGCCGACCTGGCCGACCACCTGACCAAGGCCCGCCTGCTCACCCGCGGCCCCAAAGCCAGGGGAGCGGTGCGCGCCGCCGGGCTGAACGACCACTGGACCCCCGCCACCGAGTCCTGCGAGGAGGTCAAGCAGTACCTCCTGGCCCAGGATCTGCACGGCCGCCGCATCGCGGTGCAGCAGCACGGCGAGCCGCTGACGGAGTTCGTCGAGGTGCTGCGGGAGGCCGGGGCCGAGGTGATCGAGATCCCGGTCTACCGGTGGCTGCCGTACCGCGACCCATCGCCGCTGCGCCGCCTCATCACCCAGACGCTCTCCGGCGCCGTGGACGCCGTGGCCTTCACCAGCGCGCCCGCCGTACACGCCATGCTCGGCGCCGCCCGCGCCGAGGGGCTGGAGGAACAGTTGCTGGCGGCGTTCGGCGACCGCGTCGTGGCGGCCTGCGTCGGGCCGGTCACCGCCGGGCCGCTGGTCACGCGTGGCGTACCTACCCTGCAGCCCGAAAGGTCCCGCCTCGGCGCCCTGGCCAGGGCACTGGCCAGGCACCTGCCCGAACACGGCGTCACCCGGCTCGTGGCGGGCGGGCACCGGCTGGAGATCCGCGGGCACGCGGTGGTCGTCGACGGCGAGCTCAGGCCGCTGCCGCCCGCGCCGATGGCCGTGCTCAAGCGCCTGGCCGACAAGCCCGGCAATGTGGTCTCCCGCACCGACCTGCGTACCGTGCTGCCGGGCAGCCTGTCGCGCGACTCGGCGGAGCACGCGGTCGAGATGGCGATCACGCGGCTGCGGCGCGCCCTGGGGCCCGCCGGGATCGTCGAGACGGTGGTCAAGCGTGGTTACCGGCTCGCCTGCAGCCACGAGACGGCGTCCCTGTGACGTCGTCGCTGCGGGCCACTCCCGCTTCTGGCGCGCCGATTCCGGGCGCGGCCGCACAGGTCGGTTCGAGCGCGTTGGTGCCGGTCGCGTCGGCAGAGGCCTCTTCGAGCGCTTTGGCGTCGGTTGAGGCTGCGGGGGCTGGTTCGAGCGCTTCGGTGCCGGTCGTGTCGGTGCGGGTCGGTTCGAGCGCGTCGGTGTCGGCTGCTTCTGTGCGGGTCGGTTCGGCCGTGCCCACGTTGGTTCTGGCCGCGCATGGGACGCGGAGTGCGGCGGGGGAGCGGTCTCTGGCCGACCTGGCGGCGGCGGTCAGGCGGGCGCGGCCCCGGCAGCGCGTGGAGTTGAGCTACCTGGAGATCAGCTCGCCCCTGCTGGCCGACGTGCTGCCCGCCGTCCCCGGGCCTGTGGTCGTGGTGCCGCTGCTGCTCGCCGGCGGCTACCACGTGCACATCGACCTGCCGAACGTCGTCGCCGAGCACCGCCCTGACGCGCTCGTCGCGCCGCCGCTCGGCCCGCACCGGCTGCTCACCACCGCGCTCGCCCGCAAGCTGGCCCGCGCGGGACTGGGCCCCGCCGACACGGTCATCCTGGGCGCGGCGGGCTCCTCGGACCCGGCCGGGCTCGCCGACGTCCGTGCCGCCGCCCACCTGCTGGCGGTACGGCTGGGCCGCCCGGTAACGGCCGCGTTCACCTCGGCGGGCAGCCCGTCACTCGGCGAGGCTGTGGAACGTCTCAGGTCGGGTCCGTTGCCAGGCGAGGCCGTGGAACGCCTCCGATCGGGTCCGGCGTCGCGCCTGGCGGTCGCCTCGTACCTGCTGGCGCCCGGCTTCTTCCACGGCCGCCTGGCGGAGGCGGGCGCGGACCTGGTCAGTGATCCGCTGGGAGCCGACCCGGCCGTGGTGGAGCTGATCTGGCACCGCTTCGACCAGACGACGACCCGGGCGGCCGTACCGAACACCTGGAGCGCCGTACAGACCGCTTAGTTCGGCTCACCCGCCGCCGACGGCGTCCCCGGCCATGACACTTCAGGGCCCGGGACACCCACGGCCGCGCACTCACGGCCGCAGCGCTCACGGCCGCGACGCCCGCGGTCCCGGCGCTCGCGATCCCGAGGGACGTGATTCGGACGGACGTGATCCGGCGTTCGGGATCCCTGACAGACGCGATTCGGACAGACGTGATCCGGCGCCCGCGATTTCGGGGCCCCGACTCCGCCTCCCACGATCCCCGACGCCGCAACTCCGGCACGTGCGATCCCGACGGACGCCATGGTCGACGGACGCCGTGGTCGGTGGTCGGTAGGGAGGGTGGGCGGTGCAGCCGGGGGAGTGTCAGGCAGGCGTGGGTTCGAGGCGGAGTTCGCGGACGATCTCCTGAGCGCCGGCGTCCCGGGACGGCCCCGCGTCGGCGCCCACGAACATCTCGATGTAGGCGTGGTGGAAGCACCCCGCCAGCAGCAGCCGGGCGGTACTCTCCGGGTCGACGCCGGCGGCCACCCGTCCCAGACGCTGCTCGCCCTCCAGATAGGCGGCCAGCGGGAGGATCTCCGCCATCGGCCCGAGTCCGTGATCGCGTACGGCCTGCCGGAAGCGGACGGTGACGGACGGCGAGGTGAACGCCGGCAGCGCCACGGCCTGCACATCCGTGTAGTAGTCGATGCCCGCCCGCACGATGGGCAGCAGGTTGTCGGTGACGCTGCCCCTCCCGACGCGGTGGGACAGTCCGTGCAGGATGCTGAGCCAGAGCGGGAGCCGGTCCTGCAGCAGGGCGAGGAAATGGTCCACGGAGCCGCCGGGACGGTCATCCCTGAGAGAGAGCGCCATCTCCAGGATGCGTCGCCGGGTGTCCTGACTCCTCTGGTGCGGGTCTACGTGGGAAGTCGCCATGGTTGGCCTAACGTGCGCAGTCACATGGGGAGGTTCGCGTGGGGAGGTTCGCGTGGGGAGGTTCGCGTGGATAGGTGCAACGTGGCATTCGCGGCCGGGGTCCTCGTGACGAGCCGGTCCTGGGGTTCCAACTTGGTGCAAAGTTGTATAGCTACTGATTATTACCTGAAACTTCCAGAAAGTTCGGTAAACAAAGGCTGCGAGTCAGCTGTCAGTGTCGCGGTCCCGGCGCCGCAGGTAGCGCTCGAACTCGGCGGCGATCGCGTCGCCGCTGGCCTCGGGCAGCTCGGCGGCGTCCTTGCGCTCCTCGAGCTCCTTGACGTATTCGGCCACCTCGCTGTCCTGGGAGGCGAGCTCGTCCACGCCGTTCTCCCAGGCGCGGGCCTCCTCGTCGAGATCGCCGAGCGGCATCGGGATCTCCAGCAGGTCTTCGAGGCGGCGCAGCAGCGCCAGCGTGGCCTTGGGGTTGGGCGGCTGGGCCACGTAGTGCGGCACCGACGCCCACAGCGAGACGGCGTCGAGGCCGGCGTCGCCGAACGACTGCTGGAGCACGCCCACGATGCCCGTGGGACCCTCGTAGCGGCTCAGCTCCAGGTTGGTCGAGCGGGCCAGGTTTTCGTCCGTGGCGCCGCCCAGGATCGGCACGGGGCGGGTGTGCGGTGAGTCGTTGAGCAGCGCGCCGAGCATCACGGCCAGCTCGACGCCGAGCTCGCGGCAGACCTCGATGATGTCGGCGCAGAACGACCGCCACCGCATGTTGGGCTCGATGCCGCGCAGCAGCACCACGTCACGCTCGACGCCCGGTGGCCGGGCACGCAGCAGCCGCGTCGTCGGCCAGATGATGGAGCGGGTCAGCCCGTCGCCCATCTCCACGACGGGCCGGGTGACCTGGAAGTCGTAGTAGTCGTCGGGATCCAGCTCGACCAGCGGCTCCGCCTTCCAGGCGGACTCGAGGTGGGCGATCACACCACTGGATGCCTCGCCGGCGTCGTTCCACCCTTCGAACGCGGCTATGAGCACCGGGTCGACGAGCTCGGGGAGCCTTTCGAACTCGATCACGTGTCGCCTCCTCTCTCCGCTGTCCAGCTAAGCCTATGCGGTGAGGAGGCGGTCATGTCACGGAGTAACGGTGATCAGTCATCGTCGCGGAGCGACCGGTCAGACGCCGCCACGCGCCGACGGCCCGGGCGCCCTCAGGTCAGGCGCTCGCACTCGGTACGGGTGAGGGTCAGGCGCGGAGAAAGCCGGATGCTCGGACTCGGTACGGGGTGAGGGCCAGGCGCGGAGAAAGCCGGACGCTCGCACTCAGTACGGGGTCAGGCGCGGCCGCCGGGGGTGCTGTGGACGATCAGCACGTCGCAGGAGGCGCGGTGGGCCACGTGCGAGGGCACCGAGCCGAGCAGCCGCCCCGCCAGGCTGTTGAGCCCGCGGTTGCCGACGACCAGCAGGTCCGCCTCGTGCGCGGCGGCCAGCGTGATGAGTACGTCGACCGCGTCGCCCTCCTCCGCCGCCAGGACGACCTCGGTCGCGCCGGCGGCGACGGCGTGCTCGCGGGCGGCCCTCAGGGCGTCGTCGGCGGGGGTGGAGCCGCTCACCTTGTAGGCCAGGTCGCCGAGCCGGTCCGCGGCGGCGGCCCGCTCGCCGGCCCGCATGGGCAGGTACGCGCACGCCAGGACGAGGGTGGCGCCGGTCGCGCCGGCCAGGGACGCCGCCGCGGAGACGGCGCGGAAGGAGGAGGCGGAGCCGTCGGTGCCGGCCAGCACGGTGCGGTAGGCCATCGGGAACCCCTATTAGACATTTGGTCAAATTGTCTTCTTGGCAGAATAGCCGTCCGCTCAAGCCTTTCTGCACAGCCGATAAGCTCTAGCCCATGAGCAGCTCCCCGTCCTTCCGTGAAGTGTTGTCCCAGCGAGTGATCGTCGCCGACGGGGCGATGGGGACGATGTTGCAGGCCCAGGACCCCACCCTCGACGACTTCGAAGGTCACGAGGGCTGCAACGAGGTGCTGAACGTCACCCGTCCCGACATCGTGAGCGGCGTTCACGACGCCTACTTCGCCGTGGGCGTCGACTGCGTGGAGACCAACACCTTCGGCGCCAACCTGGCGGCCCTGGGCGAATACGACATCCCCGAGCGGGTCTTCGAATACTCCGAGGCGGGCGCCAGGATCGCGCGCGAGCGGGCCGACCACTGGTCGACGCCCGAGCAGCCGCGCTTCGTGCTCGGCTCGATGGGTCCCGGCACCAAGCTGCCGACCCTGGGGCACCTGCCCTACCACAAGCTGCGCGAGTCCTACCGCGAAAACGCGGCGGGCCTGATCGCGGGCGGCGCCGACGCGTTGATCATCGAGACCTGCCAGGACCTGCTCCAGGTCAAGGCCGCCGTCATCGGCGCCAAGCGGGCCGCCGAGGAGTCCGGGCGCGACGTGCCGATCATCGCCCAGGTGACGATCGAGACCAACGGCGCCATGCTGCTGGGCTCCGAGATCGGCGCCGCGCTGACCGCGATCGAGCCGCTCGGCGTCGACCTGATCGGCCTCAACTGCGCCACCGGCCCGGCCGAGATGAGCGAGCACCTGCGCTACCTGGCCCGGCACTCCCGGCTGAAGCTCTCGTGCATGCCCAACGCCGGCCTGCCGGTGCTGACCTCCGACGGCGCGTACTATCCGCTCGGCGCCGACGAGCTCGCCGACGCGCACGAGACCTTCACCCGCGACTACGGCCTGTCGCTGGTCGGCGGCTGCTGCGGCACCACCCCCGAGCACCTGCGCAAGGTCGTCGACCGCGTACGCGGCAAACAGCCGGTCGCGCGCCGCCCGCACCCCGAGCCGGGCGCCTCCTCGCTCTACCAGACCGTGCCGTTCCGCCAGGACACCTCCTACCTGGCCATCGGCGAGCGGTGCAACACCAACGGCTCCAAGGCCTTCCGTGAGGCCATGCTCGAAGGCCGCTGGGACGACTGCGTGGAGATGGCCCGCGAGCAGGCCCGCGGCGGCGCCCACCTGCTCGACCTGTGCGTCGACTACGTGGGCCGCGACGGCGTGGCCGACATGAAGGAGCTGGCGTTCCGGCTGGCCACCGCCTCCACGCTGCCGATCATGCTCGACTCGACCGAGTCGGAGGTGCTGCGGGCCGGCCTGGAGATGCTCGGTGGGCGCGCGGTGGTCAACTCGGTCAACTACGAGGACGGGCGCGGCCCCGACTCACGCTTCCACAAGACGATGACGGCCGTACGCGAGCACGGCGCCGCCGTCGTGGTCATGTGCATCGACGAGAACGGCCAGGCCCGCACGGCGGCCGAGAAGGTACGCATCGCGAGCGAGACCATCGACGACCTGGTCGCCAACTGGGGCATGCAGGTGTCCGACATCATCGTCGACTGCCTCACCTTCACCATCGCCACCGGCATGGAGGAGAGCCGCCGCGACGGCCTGGAGACCATCGAGGGCATCCGCGAGCTCAAGCGCCGCTACCCCGACGTGCAGACCACGCTGGGCCTGTCCAACATCTCCTTCGGCATCAACCCGGCCTCGCGCATGGTGCTCAACTCGGTGTTCCTCAACGAGTGCGTCAACGCCGGTCTCGACTCGGCCATCGTCCACGCCTCCAAGATCCTGCCGATGTCGCGCATCCCCGACGATCAGCGTCAGGTCGCGCTCGACATGGTCTACGACCGCCGCCGCGAGGGCTACGACCCGCTGCAGCGCTTCATCGACATGTTCGAGGGCGTCGACGCGACGGCGCTGCGTGAGGGCAAGGCCGAGGAGCTGGCGGCGCTGCCGCTGTGGGAGCGGCTCAAGCGGCGCATCATCGACGGCGAGAAGAAGGGGCTGGAGGCCGACCTCGACGCCGCCCTGGAGCAGCGGCCCGCCCTGGAGATCATCAACAACGTGCTGCTCGACGGCATGAAGACGGTCGGCGAGCTGTTCGGCTCCGGGCAGATGCAGCTGCCGTTCGTGCTGCAGTCGGCCGAGGTGATGAAGACCGCCGTCGCCTACCTCGAACCGCACATGGACCGTGTCGAGGGTGAGACGAAGGGTCGCATCGTGCTGGCCACGGTCAAGGGCGACGTGCACGACATCGGCAAGAACCTGGTCGACATCATCCTGTCCAACAACGGCTACCAGGTGGTCAACCTCGGCATCAAGCAGCCGGTCTCGGCGATCCTGGAGGCGGCCGACGAGCAGAAGGCCGACGTCATCGGCATGTCCGGCCTTCTGGTGAAGTCGACGGTCATCATGAAGGAGAACCTGGAGGAGATGAACTCCAGGGGCATCTCCGATCGCTACCCGGTGCTGCTCGGCGGCGCCGCCCTCACCCGCGCCTACGTCGAGCAAGACCTGGCCGAGCTGTTCGCCGGCGAGGTCCGCTACGCCCGCGACGCCTTCGAGGGGCTGCGGCTCATGGACTCCTTCATGGCCGTCAAGCGCGGCGTCGCCGGGGCCACGCTGCCGCCGCTGCGCGAGCGCCGGGTCAAGACCGGCGCCGTCCTGACCCGCACGCCGGAGGAGGAGCTGCCCGCGCGCTCCGACGTGGCCGCCGACAACCGGGTGCCGGTGCCGCCCTTCCAGGGCGACCGCATCGTCAAGGGCATCTCGCTGAGCGACTACTCCGCCTTCCTCGACGAGCGGGCGCTCTTCCTCGGGCAGTGGGGCCTCAAGCCCACGCGCGGCGGTGACGGCCCCGGCTACGACGAACTCGTCGAGACCGAGGGACGGCCGCGGCTGCGCATGTGGCTCGACCGCATCCAGACCGAGGGGCTGCTGGAGGCGGCCGTCGTCTACGGCTACTTCCCGTGCGTCAGCGAGGGCGACTCGCTGATCATCCTCGACGAGGCCGGAGACGAGCGCACCCGCTTCGCCTTCCCGCGCCAGCGCCGTGACCGGCACCTGTGCCTGTCCGACTTCTTCCGCTCGCGCGAGTCGGGCGAGGTGGACGTGGTCGGCTTCCAGGTCGCCACGATGGGCGGCAAGATCTCCGAGGCGACGGCCGAGCTGTTCGCCAAGGACGCCTACCGTGACTACCTGGAGCTGCACGGGCTGTCGGTGCAGCTCACCGAGGCGCTGGCCGAATACTGGCACGCCCGGGTCCGCGCCGAGTGGGGGATCGGCGGCGAGGAGTCGCTGGACGACATGCTCAAGGTCAACATCCAGGGCTGCCGCTACTCCTTCGGCTACCCGGCCTGCCCCAACCTCGAGGACCAGGTGCAGCTGTTCCAGCTCCTGGACCCAGAGCGGATCGGGGTCACGCTGTCGGAGGAGTTCCAGCTCCACCCGGAGCAGGCCACTTCCGCCCTGGTCGCCCACCACCCGGAGGCGAAATACTTCAACGTCTGAGTACTTTCAACGTCTGATTCGGCCCGAGCGCCGCTCATCCGGGCGGCCTCCGGGCGCTGTGGGGCGCTCGTCCGGCCTCGCTCTCGGTCACGCCCGTGGGTGAGGCCCCGGCGCTCGCGATCTTCTCGTCGGCGGTGAGAATGGCGGGACGGGGTGCCGTCGCGGTGCCGTACACGAACTGATCGGGGGATGCATGGAAGCCGTCTTCTTCGACATGGACGGGTTGCTGGTCGACAGCGAGAAGGTGTGGCTGGAGATCGAGACCGAGGTGATGGCGCGGCTCGGCGGCGAGTGGACGCTCGATCACCAGGCGCACCTCGTCGGCGGCTCCATGGAACGCACCGTCGCCTACATGCTCGCCGTCTCCGGCTCGTCCGTCTCTCCGGAGGACCTGCGCGAGTGGATGATCGACGGCATGGTGGCCCGCCTGGCGGACGGCGTGGAGCTCATGCCCGGCGCCTCCGAACTGCTCGACGCCGTACGCGAGGAGGGCATCCCGGTCGCCCTGGTGACCTCGTCGCTCAGGGAGATCGCCGACGCGGTGCTCAAGGGCGTCGGCCGTGACCGGTTCGACGCCATCGTGACGGCCGACGACGTGACTCGCACCAAGCCCGACCCCGAGCCCTACCTGACGGCGGCCGAGCTGCTGGGCGTCGACCCGGTGCGCTGTGTCGTCCTGGAGGACTCGCCCAACGGCGTGGCCGCCGCCACAGCCGCGGGCTGCGCGGTCGTAGGGGTCCCCAGCCTCCTGCCCATCGACCCGGCTCCCGGCCGCCTCGTGGTTCCATCCCTGACGGACGTCACGATTCCCACCCTCCGCGCGTTGATCCCCTGACCCAGCTGATTCCTCTGTACGGGCCGATCCCTCTGTACGGACCGATCCCCCTGTACGGGCCGATCCCCCTGAACAGGGCGGCGGTCCGAGCGGGCCGATTCCCTGGCCGCGCCTCCGGCTGAGGGTCCGTCGAAACCGAGGAGCGCGCGTAACGGCGGCCGGCCACCATCCGGTCAGAGGCCGTATTCCTGGAGGCCCTCCGCCCCGTGCGGCGGGTGGCGGGTTCCCCATGCTTGCCGTACAAAAAAGTAAAGCTTTCACCCCGGCAAGAGGGCGACCCCCAACCGAAGGCAAGCCGATCCCCTAAGGGAGGGCCGGTACTTGGGGAGGAGGGACGGCGGGAGGGAGCGTGCCAGGATGGGGAGCACAGCCACATAACAAAGGGGCGGCGAAATGACTTTTGAGCAGATCTACTGGTTGCCGCTGTGCGCCGGAGTGACCATCGCGGGGCTGGTGCTCAGTTTCCTGGCCTTCCGGCGCAGAGGCGCGGCGGCCGGCATGAGGATGGCCGCGTGGGCGCTGCTCCCGCTGGCCGCCTACCTGACCGGCGCGTTGCAGTCGTTGTGGACCATCGGCGCCACCATCGTGAGTTTCGTGACGAGCCTGATCTTCAACCCCCTTGTCTGGGCGGGCGTCGCCGTGACCGGGTTGTCCGTGGTGCTGTTCGTGGCGTCGGGGTTCATGCGCGGACGGAAGCTGAAGCTGGCGCGCGACGGCAAGCCGGGCAAGGCCGCGGAGGCCCCGGCCGCGCCGCAACAGCGCGCTGTCGGCCAAAGGGCGGGGCAGCCGGCCGGAGAGACTACAGGACAGACAGCGGCGCGGCCTGCAGGAAAGCCTGCCGCGGCGGCGGCGAAGAAGAACAACGACGATGACTTCTCCGACATCGAGGATATTCTCAAGCGCAGGGGCATCAGCTGATCCGAGGTGTGTCACAGTTCCGAGACGCAACCGGGACGGGGTGTAGACAAACTTCCCAAGATCGATACGAATGAGTTTCGCGTCAATCACAGTTGAGCCACATCCCGCCCTGAGGGGCTGGTCATACCAGCTCAGGCCATAGATTCTGCCTCCTGAGGACGCGACTAGCGACTTCACCAGCGCGGCGCATAACCTGATCGGGACCGCCGCCCACTCGGACGACGTCGTCTGGCATCCAGGGGGCCATTGGCATGACCGCACCGCTCGATGTTCCGGGCTCGGCTATCGAAGCCGGACCGGAAACCGTTCTGGAGGGCGCGGACTCCTCAGTCATCCGAGGGCGTTCCCTTGGCCAGATCGCATGGATGCGGCTGAAGCGCGACAAGATCGCCATGATCGGCGGCATCGTCATCGTCGTGCTGATCCTCGTCGCCATCTTCGCGCCGCTGCTGGTGTCGTGGTTCGGCCACCCGCCGGCGGAATGGCACCGGGAGAAGATCGACCCGGCCATCCAGGCGCCGCTCGGCACGTTCGGCGGCATCAGCTCCGACTTCCTGTTCGGGGTCGAGCCCACCACCGGCCGCGACCTGTTCAGCCGGATCCTCTACGGCGCACGCATCTCACTGCTCATCGCGTTCTTCGCGACGCTGCTCTGCGTCCTGCTCGGCACCGTGTTCGGCATGATCGCCGGTTTCTTCGGCGGCTGGATCGACACGATCATCAGCCGGCTCATGGACATCTTCCTCGCCTTCCCGCTGCTGGTGTTCGCGCTGGCGCTCGGCGGGGTGATCCCCGACAAGGCGTTCGGGATGTCGGGTGACACGCTGCGGATCAGCCTGCTCGTGTTCATCATCGGCTTCTTCAACTGGCCCTATATCGGGCGTATCATCCGAGGTCAGACGCTATCTCTGCGTGAACGGGAGTTCGTCGACGCCTCCAGGAGCCTGGGCGCGCGCAACCACATCATCCTGTTCAAGGAGATCCTGCCGAACCTGCTGGCCCCGATCCTGGTCTACTCGACGCTGCTGATCCCGTCGAACATCCTGTTCGAGGCCGCGCTGTCCTTCCTCGGCGTGGGCGTACGCCCGCCGACCCCGACGTGGGGAGGCATGCTGGCCGAGGCGGTCCACAACTACGACGTGGCGCCCAACTTCATGCTCTTCCCCGGCCTCGCGATCTTCGTCACCGTGCTGGCGTTCAACCTGCTCGGCGACGGCCTGAGGGACGCCTTCGATCCCAAGGCTCGATGACCTCGTGAGTTATCCCGCAAATTTTGGACTCCTAGTTACAAGGGGTGTGTCAGGTCGATGAAGATAAAATCCATGGCGTCGGCGGTCGCGATCACCGCTGCTCTCGCCCTGGCCGTCTCCGCGTGTGGTGGCGGCGGCTCTGCCAAGAAGACCGGCGGTGCCACCGCCGAGGCGCCCGCCAGCCAGTACAACGCCGGAGTGACGCAGGTCGTCAACCCGTCCGACAAGACGGGCGGCACGCTCCACATGGGCATGCCGGGCGATTTCGACTCGGTTGACCCCGGCGACCAGTACTACGGCTACGCCTGGAACTTCTCCCGCCTTTACACGCGCGCGCTGACCATGTTCAAGCCGGTGCCGGGCAAGGAGGGCCTCGAGCTCGTCGGTGACCTGGCCGAGGGCCTCGGCAAGGCCAGCGACGGCGGCAAGACCTGGACGTACACGCTGCGCAAGGGCATCAAGTTCGAGGACGGCACCCCGATCACGTCCAAGGACGTGAAGTACGCCGTGGCCCGCTCGCTGGACAAGGAGATCCTGCCCAGCGGCCCGACCTACTTCAACGACTGGCTCGACAACGGCGACTACACCGGCCCGTACAAGATGAAGGACAAGCTCGACTCCTGGAAGGGCGTCGAGACGCCCGATGACCAGACGGTCGTCTTCCATCTGAAGAAGGCCTACGGCGGCTTCGATTACTTCGCCATGCTCCCGTCGACGGCCCCGGTGCCGGCGGCCAAGGACACGGGCACCAAGTACAAGGAGCACCCGGTCGCGACCGGCCCGTACATGTTCAAGGCCCACGAGCTCGGCAAGCGCATCGAGCTGGTCAAGAACCCCAACTGGGACGCGGCGACCGACCCCAACCGCAAGCAGCTCAACGACTCGATCGAGGTGCTGCTCGGCCAGAACGAGGACGACCTCGACCAGCGCCTGCTCTCGGGCAAGATCGACGTCAAGATCAACAGCACCGGCGTGGGGGCCAACGCCCGCAAGACCGTCCTGACCGACGACAAGGTCAAGCAGTACGCCGACTCCGCGCCGCTCGACCGCACCTGGTTCACCAACCTCAACGCCGACGTGCCGCCGCTGGACAACATCCACTGCCGCAAGGCCGTGCTGTACGCCGCCGACCGCTCCGCGATCCAGGGCGCCTACGGTGGTCCCGACGCCGGTGGCGAGATCGCCCTCAGCCTCATGCCGTCGAAGATGACCGGTTACGAGAAGAACGACCTCTACGGCGTCGAGGCCAACCCCGGCGGCGACGTGAACAAGGCGAAGGAAGAGCTGAAGGCCTGCGGCCAGCCCAACGGCTTCAGCACCACCATCTCCTTCCGCGTCGAGCGCGCGGCGGAGAAGCAGACCGCCGAGTCGCTGCAGCAGTCGCTCGGCCGCGTGGGCATCAAGCTGGAGGTCAAGGGCTTCCCGCAGGGTGACTACTTCAAGCTGTACGCCGGCAAGCCCGACTTCGCCAAGAAGAACGGCCTGGGCCTCATGGTCTACGGCTGGGGCGCCGACTACCCCGAGGGCTTCGGCTTCTTCCAGCAGATCGTCGACAGCCGCGTCATCCGCGCCGCCGGTAACACCAACCTCGGCGTGAAGGACCCGGAGATCGACAAGCTGGTCGACCAGGCCGCGGCCGAGCAGGACGCCACCAAGCGCAACTCGATCTGGGCCTCGGTCGACAAGAAGGTCATGGACGACGCGTTCATCCTGCCCTACGTCTGGGCGCACGGCCTGTTCTACCGGCCGCCGACGCTGAAGAACGCGTTCGTCAGCCAGAACTTCGGGATGTACGAGTTCCTGACGCTGAGCACCCAGTAACCCGGTCCGGGAAAACCTCCGGAACGTTCGTCGAAAGCAGGTGAAGGCTTCGGCGGCCGGGCCCACAAGGCCCGGCCGCCATAGCCGAGATCAGTGGCCACATACATCATCAGACGGTTGATAGCGGCCGTCATGCTGCTCTTCGTGGTGAGCATCGCGACGTTCGCCATCTTCTTTCTCGTCCCGCGGCTCGCCGGGATGTCCGCTGACGACCTCGCTTCCCGCTATGTGGGCAAGGCCGCCAACGACCAGATGATCCACGAGGCCGCCGTCAGGCTGGGCTTCAACGACCCGCTGGTCGTGCAGTACGGGCGGTTCGTGAAGGGCATCTTCGTCGGTGTCGACCGCAACTACGGTCCCGGCGTCGAGCACTGCCCCGCCCCGTGCCTCGGCTACTCCTACGTCACCCAGAACCCGGTGCTGCCCGACCTGCTCGACCGGCTGCCGATCACCCTGTCACTGGCGCTCGGCGCCGCCGTGGTGTGGGTGGTGTTCGGCGTCTCGACGGGCGTGCTGTCGGCGCTGCGGCGCGGCAGCTTCTTCGACCGCCTCTCGATGGGTGTGGCCCTGGCGGGCGTGTCGCTGCCCATCTTCTTCACCGGCATCGTGTCGCTGGCCATCTTCCGCGACCAGCTCGGCCTGGTCGGCGACGTCGCCGACTGGGTGCCGTTCTCGGAAGACCCGCTCACCTGGGCGAACAACCTCATCCTGCCGTGGGTGACGCTGGCCTTCCTGTACGCCGCCGGTTACGCCCGGCTCACCAGAGCGGGCATGCTGGAGACCATGTCGGAGGACTACATCCGCACGGCGCGGGCCAAGGGCCTGCCCGAACGCATGGTGGTGGTCAAACACGGCCTGCGTGCCACGCTCACGCCCGTGATGACCATGTTCGGCCTCGACCTGGGCCTGCTGCTCGGCGGCGCGGTGCTGACCGAGAGCACCTTCTCGCTGCCCGGCATCGGCAAGTACGCGGTCGACGCCATCAACAACAACGACCTCCCCCAGGTGATGGGCGTCACGCTGACCGCGGCGATCTTCATCATCCTGGCCAACCTGATCGTCGACCTGCTCTACGCGGTGGTTGACCCGAGAGTGAGGCTGACGTGAGCGAGAGCCCCTTTCTCGACGTCAAGGACCTGAAGATCCACTTCTCGACCGACGACGGCGTGGTCAAGTCCGTCGACGGGCTGTCCTTCAGCCTCGAACGCGGCAAGACCCTGGGCATCGTCGGCGAGTCCGGGTCGGGCAAGTCGGTCACCAGCCTGGGCATCCTCGGCCTGCACCGCGGCAAGAGCGCCAACGTCTCCGGCGAGATCTGGCTCGACGGCGAAGACCTCATCACCGCCTCGCAGGAGCACGTACGCCGGCTGCGCGGCCGCAAGATGGCGATGATCTTCCAGGACCCGCTGTCGTCGATGCACCCCTTCTACACGGTGGGCGACCAGATCATCGAGGCGTACCGCCTCCACCACAAGGTCTCCAAGAGCGTGGCCCGCAAGCACGCCATCGACATGCTGGGCCGGGTCGGCATCCCCGAGCCCAAGCGCCGGGTCGACTCCTACCCGCACGAGTTCTCCGGCGGCATGCGCCAGCGCGCCATGATCGCGATGGCGCTGTCGTGCGACCCCGAGCTGCTCATCGCCGACGAGCCGACCACCGCGCTCGACGTGACCGTGCAGGCGCAGATCCTCGACCTGATGCGAGACCTGCAGCGTGAGTTCAACTCCGCGCTGATCATCATCACCCACGACCTGGGCGTGGTGGCCGAGCTGTCCAACGACATCCTGGTCATGTACGCGGGCAAGTGCATCGAGTACGGCTCGGCCGAGGACATCTTCTACCGGCCCGAGCACCCCTACACCTGGGGACTGCTGGGCTCGATGCCCCGGCTCGACCGGGAGCCCACCGAACGGCTCCTGCCCGTCAAGGGCACCCCGCCGTCGCTGATCAACGTGCCATCGGGCTGCGCCTTCCACCCCCGCTGCCCCTACTCCGACCAGACCGACGGTCAGTCCAAGGCGGAGATCCCTGCCTTGATCAACACCGACCCCGGCCACCTGGTGCGCTGCCACCTGAGCAGGACGCAGCGGCGGACGCTGTGGGAGAACGAAGTCAAGCCAGTGCTGGAGACGCAGTGACCACCTCGAACGAGCCGCTTCTTTCCGTCCAGGACCTGGAGAAGCACTTCCCGGTGACCAAGGGCCTGCTCAAGCGCCAGGTCGGGGCCGTCAAGGCGGTCGACGGGATCAGCTTCGACGTGTTCAAGGGTGAGACGCTCGGCCTGGTGGGGGAGTCGGGCTGCGGCAAGTCCACCACCGGCCGGCTGGTGACCAGGCTGCTGGAGCCGACCGCGGGCAAGGTCGTCTTCGAGGGCCGCGACATCACCCACATGAGTCAGGGCAAGCTGCGGCCGCTCCGCCGCGACATGCAGATGATCTTCCAGGACCCCTTCTCCTCGCTCAACCCCCGCCACACGGTCGGCACCATCGTCGGCGCCCCGTTCCGCATCCAGGGCGTGCAGACCGAGCACGGGATCAAGAAGGCCGTCCAGGACATCCTCCAGCTGGTCGGGCTCAACCCGGAGCACTACAACCGCTATCCCCACGAGTTCTCGGGCGGCCAGCGCCAGCGCATCGGCATCGCCCGCACACTCGCGCTGAAGCCCAAGCTGATCATCGCCGACGAGCCGGTCTCGGCGCTGGACGTCTCGATCCAGGCCCAGGTGGTCAACCTCCTGGAGGACCTGCAGAACGAGCTGGATCTCACCTACGTGGTCATCGCCCACGACCTGTCGGTGGTCCGCCACATCAGCGACCGGGTCGCGGTGATGTACCTGGGCAAGATCGTGGAGATCGCCGACCGCAAGCGCCTCTACAGCAGCCCCATGCACCCCTACACCAACGCGCTGCTGTCGGCGGTCCCGATCCCGGATCCCAAGGCCCGCGCGGACGGCGACCGCATCAGGCTGACGGGCGACGTCCCCAGCCCGCTCAACCCGCCACCGGCCTGCCGCTTCCACACCCGGTGCTGGAAGGCCCAGGACATCTGCAAGACGGTGGAGCCGCCCCTGGAGGAGCTGGCCAGCGGTCACCGGGTGGCCTGCCACTTCCCGGAGAACGCCCCCGCCCAGGCGCCGGAGACTGCCGCCACGACCTCCTGACGCCGGTCGGCGGATGGGAGCCCCACCGCCGACCGGTTTTCTTTGGATCAGCGGATGCCGCCACCACCAGATCGGCGGCCGGCGGCCGTCACGGTGAAGATCAGGAAGCGGCACCCGGTGTCGCGAGGCCGGTCTCATAGGCGAGGACGACCGCCTGCACGCGGTCGCGCAGGCCCAGCTTGGTGAGCACGTTGCCGACGTGTGTCTTGACCGTCGTCTCGCTGACCACCAGCTTCCGGGCGATCTCCGCGTTCGACATCCCCTTGGCGATCAGCCGCAGCACCTCCAGCTCCCGCTCGGTCAGCCGGTCGAGCCGCGCCGGGGTCGCCTGCTCGTACGCCGACGGCAGCCGCTTGGAGAAGCGGTCCAGCAGCCGGCGGGTCACGCTCGGCGCCACGATCGCGTCGCCCGCCGCCACCACCCGGATCGCCTGCACCAGCTCGTCCGGCGGCACATCCTTCAGCAGGAACCCGGAGGCGCCCGCCCGCAGCGCCTCCACGATGTACTCGTCCAGGTCGAACGTCGTCAGCACCAGCACCTTCGGCACGTGCGCCGTCGGCGCCGCCTCCCGCACGATCCTGCGCGTCGCCTCGATGCCGTCGACCCCGGGCATCCGGATGTCCATCAGCACGACGTCGGGCAGCAACGCCCGCGTCTGCTCCTGCGCGTCCTTGCCGTCACCGGCCTGCCCCACCACCGTGATGTCGGACTCGGCCTCGAGTATCAGCCGGAAACCGGTGCGCAGCAGCGGCTGGTCGTCCACCAGCAGCACCCTGATCGTCATGGTGAGTCCTTCAACGGGAACCTCGCGCGCACCTCGAAACCGCCCCCCGGTCGCGGACCGATGCTGAGGATTCCACCATAGAGGGCAACTCGCTCGCGAATGCCCACCAAACCATGCCCTGGCGGCCCGGAGAGGCTCGCCGGCCCCCGCCCGTCGTCCTCCACCCGCACGTCCAGCTCACGCGGACCATGGCATACGGTCACCACCGCCTTGGCACCCGCGCCCGCGTGCCGCAGGCTGTTGGTCAGACCCTCCTGGATCAGCCGGTAGGCGGCCAGATCCACCCCGGCGGGAATCGGCCGGGCATCGCCCTCGACCGACAGCCGCGTGGCCAGCCCCGCCTCCCGCATCTGCTCCACCAGCGCCGGCAGATCGTCCATCCCGGGCTGCGGCCCCAGCTCGGCCCGGGCGTCGGTACGCAGCACGCCCACGATGTTGCGCATCTCGCTCATCGCCATCCGGCCCGTGTGCTCGATGGCCGACAACGCCTCACGCGCCATGTCGGGATCGGCGGCCAGCACCCGGCGCGCGGCCGCCGCCTGCACCGTCATCACGCTCACGTGATGGGCCACGACGTCGTGCAGCTCGCGGGCTATCCTCGACCGCTCCTCGGCCCGCGCGGCCCGCGTGTCGGCCGCGTAGGCGCGCTCCAGCCGGGCCGCGCGGTCCTTCAGCTCCTCCAGGTACGCGCGGCGCAGCCGCAGGCTCCGCCCGGCCCCCCAGACCGCGAGCAGCACGATGAACGCCACCAGGTGCTCACTCCAGTTGCCGCCGGTGACCGGGCTCAGCGCCCCGGCGAACGCGTAGGCCAGGAACGACAGCAGCAGCGCGCACAGCGCCACGGCCAGCCCCCGGAGGGAGGCCACCGAGTAGAGCAGCACCAGCACCGGCGCCGCCGCCACGCCGGAACCGTAACCCAGCCCGGTCAGCAGCGTCTCGGGCAGCAGCCCCGCGCACAACGTCGCCAGCGGCCAGCGCCTGCGTACGGCGACCGGCGCGCACGCCAGCAGCACCAGCACGGCGCCGAACGGGTCGGCGCCCCGCGTCTCGCCGACCGCCTGCCCACCACCGGGCTCCAGCAACGCCGAATCGGCGGACAGGAAGAGCCAGACCGAGACCGCGGCCAGCGCCACGGCGAACAGGGTGTCGTGGAACCTGGCCCGATCGATGCGCACCGCTTCACTGTAGGTCCAGGTGAGAGCCCGGAACCTCCTCCCAAGGGAGGAGAGCCGGACTCCTACAGCTCGTCCGTGGCCGCCCGGCGGTTGCTCCGTACGGTGTCGCCCGGCTGCCGGTCCGGCACCGGCGGCGGGGTGCCGCCGAACTCCGGGCAGATCGCCTGGTGGTCGCACCAGTCGCACAGGCGGCTGCGCCGCGCCCGCCACTCGCCCGTCTCCAGCGACCGCTCGATCGCCGTCCACAGCGCCCGCACCTTGCGCTCGGTGGCCAGCAGATCGGCCTCGTCCGGCGCGTACCGCAGCACCTCGCCGCCACCGCCCAGGTAGACCAGCTGCAGCAGCCTGGGCACCTGGCCGCGCAGCCGCCACAGCACCAGCGCGTAGAACTTCATCTGGAACAGCGCCTTGGCCTCGAAGTCGGGGCCCGGCGCGCTGCCGGTCTTGTAGTCGACGACCCGCACCTCGCCGGTCGGCGCCACGTCGAGCCGGTCGACGTAGCCGCGCAGCATGAGGCCGCCGTCGAGGACCGCCTCCACATAGAGCTCCCGCTCGGCGGGCTCCAGCCGCGTCGGGTCCTCCAGCGTGAAATAGCGCTCCAGCATCCCCCGCGCCTGCGCCAGCCAGGTCGCCTGCTCCTCGTCATCGGCGAACATCTCGGCGTAGTGCGGATCATCGGACAGCAGCCGCTCCCACTGCGGCTCCAGCAGCTCCAGCGCCGCCTCCACCGAACGACGCGGCGCGGGCAGGTCGTACAGGCGCTCCAGGACCGCGTGGATCACCGTGCCGCGCACGGCGGCCGCCGAGGGCTTCTCCGGCAACTGGTCGATCACGCGGAAGCGATAGAGCAACGGACAGGTCATGAAGTCGCCCGCCCGGGAGGGGGAGAGGGCTCCGATGATCACCGGTTCGGTCAACGTCATGCACCGCACTCTAGGTCAAGAGCCCGACAGAATAGGGCCCGCGAAGCCGGGAGCACCTCGTCCGGCGCGTAGCATCAAGGCAGCGGACAGCACGTAATGAACGGCAAGGAGCGCGGTGAGCGAGCAGAGCCCGCAGCAGGAATTTTCCGGTCTTCGGATGGGAAAGCCGTTCGGCATCCCGGTTTACGTGTCGTGGACGTGGTTCATCGTCGCGGCCTTCATCACCTGGATGTTCGGTGATCAGGTGCGGGCCATGCTGCCCGAGCTCGACGCCACAGCGGCCTACGCCGTCGCCTTCGTCTTCGCCGTACTCCTCTACGTCTCGGTCCTGCTGCACGAGCTGGCCCACAGCGTGCTGGCCAAGTCCTACGGCCTGCCGGTCCGCCGGATCACCCTCTACCTGCTCGGCGGCGTGTCGGAGATCGAGAAGGAGCCGCCGACCCCCGGCAAGGAGTTCATGGTCGCCGCCGCCGGCCCGGCCCTGTCGCTCGGCCTGGCCGGGATCGGCCTGGCCGCCGACGTCTTCCTGATCAACGGCGGCGGCATCCCTGAGGTACTGATCTGGCAGCTCTGGCTGGCCAACCTCATCGTCGGCGTGTTCAACCTGCTGCCCGGGCTGCCGCTCGACGGCGGCCGGATGCTGCGCGCCGGCGTCTGGAAGCTGACCAGCAACGCCGGCTCCGGCACCATCGCCGCCGCCTGGGGCGGCAGGGTACTGGCCGTGCTGCTGGTGGTCGTGCCGATCGCCACGCCGCTGATGAGCGGGCAGGAAGTGGACCTTCGCGACGTGCTGTGGCCGCTGGTGCTGGCCTCCTTCATCTGGCTCGGCGCCACCCAGTCGCTGCGCGTGGCCCGCATCCGCGCCAGGATCCCGCAGGTCAACGCCCGTACCCTGGCCCGCAGGGCGATCCCCGTCGTCGCCGAGACACCGCTGTCGGAGGCGCTGCGCCAGGCCGCCGAGAAGCGGGCCGGCGCCCTCGTCGTCGTCGATCATGAGGGCCGCCCCGTCGCGATCGTGCACGAAGCGTCCGTACAGGCCACTCCCGAGCACCGCCGCCCCTGGGTGAACGCCGGCTCCATGGCCAAGTCGCTGGAGCCGTCCATGGTGCTGGCCGCCGACCTGACGGGAGAGGCGCTCATCGACGCCATGCGCGAGTCCCCGGCCGGCGAATACCTGCTCGTGGAGCGCGGCGGCGAGATCTACGGCGTGCTCGCCACGGCCGACGTCAACCGCGTCTTCAGCGGCGTCTGATATGTCCCACTCGTATAACCGGCAGCCCCCGGCTAGTGTCGTGTCCAGTGATCAGGTGATTCCGGATCGCACCCGGCGGTTCGAGGATGAGACGGCTGGCCGATAGTGTTCTGTCCGGCCAGGTTTATTGCGGTCCACCGGTCCACCGGTTCACCGAATCGAGACGGGGGCGGCCGCGACGCCGCCTCGCCGTATGGGTATGCGTATGGCTGGTGGCCGGCACGGCAGTGCGGGTGCCGTGATAACGCCGGCTTCCGGGGAGGAGAATTGAGTGACCGAGCGCAGCGAGGGCACCGATGAGCGCAGCGCGGTCGTCATGAAGGAGGAGTCATGACGGGCCAGGGCTTCGGGGCGGTACGTCCGCTTCCCGGAGATGGGCTGGTCGCCTATCTGGGCGGGCTGTTGCTGGTGTGCGACGCGGCCGAGGCCGCGGCCGATGAACTGCTCAAGGCACTACGCGAGACGGCCGCCGCCGGGGGCGACGGCAGAGCGCTGGCCAGGCGCGCCGCTCAGGTGCTCGCGGCCAACATGACCGGCGACCCCGCCACCTGCGCGGTCGCGGGACCGGTCGACGGCGGCGTGGCCGTCCTGGTCAGCGGCTCCGCCTCGGCCACGGTCACCACGGCCTCCGGCGAGACCCGGCTGGCCGGCAGCGACTCGCTGACCTGGGCCGACCGGCTCATCAACGGGCCGGTCCAACGCGTCTCGCTGAGCCTGCCCGGCGGGGGCGAGCCGCATCCCGCGGTCAGCTTCGACGGCGGCGTGGTGCACGGCGGCGGGCTGATGGGCGACTTCGGTGAGGTCGCCGAGCGGCCCGCGGCGCAGTCCAGGCCGCTGACCAGCGAACTGCCCAACACCGCCCTGCACTTCGAGCCCGACCTGGTCGTGCCGCCTCCGGTGCAGATGGCCCCCTATCCGCTGTCGGGCAACGACCAGCCCGCCACCCCCTCGGCGGCCGGACCCTCGGGCCCTCAGCCTTTGTCAGGCCCGCAGCCGTTGTCGGGCCCCCAGCCCGCCTCAGGGCCGCAGCCGCCGCCTCCCGCGCTGGAGCAGCAGCCGCCGTTCCTGTCTGCGGTCCCGGACCCGCTGCCCCCGGCCGAGCAGCCGAGCGGGTTCCCCACCTACGACGAGCCCGCACCCGCGCACTCCGGCAACGGCACGATGCCCGAGTACGAGCAGCCCTCTTCCCCCTACGACCAGCCGCGTGAGCAGTACGACCAGCCCCGCGAACATTTCGAGCAGCCCGCCTCCCCCTACGACCAGCCACGGGAGCACTTCGAACAGCCCCGCGAGCTGTTCGAGCAGCCGCCGCCTCCGCCCGCCCAGGAGGAGCACGGCGACCGGCAGCTCGTCTACGGCGTCGACTGCAAGAACGACCACTTCAACGACCCACGCGTGCCCTACTGCGCGGTCTGCGGCATCGCGCTCGTCCAGCGCACCCTCGTGCCGTACAAGGGGCCCCGGCCCCCGCTGGGCGTCCTCATCCTCGACGACGGCACCGCGCTGCCGCTGGAGAGCGACTACCTGCTGGGACGCGACCCCGAGCGCGCGCCGGAGGTGGCGGGCGGCACGGCCAGGCCCGCCAAGGTGACCAGCCCCGACGGGTCGGTCTCCCGCAGGCATCTGCGGGTGGCGCTCGACGGCTGGGACGTCAACCTCGTCGACCTGGGGTCGGTCAACGGCACCCAGATCCAGCCGCCCGGTGACCCCAACTTCTATGACATCCCGCCCAACGAGCCCGTCACCATCGTCCCGGGCACCACGGTCCGCGTCGGTGTCTCCCGCACGATGCGCTTCGAGGCTCACCGGGGATGAGCCCTTCGTCCTGAACCTTCCCGAATCTTGCTGAACGCCCGTACTCCTGGTGGGAGTGCGGGCGCTCTGCTGTGACCCGCCACCGTGCACCGCCCGCCGACGCGCAAGCCGCCGCCGTGCATCACCCGCCACCGGCCGTAGACGGAGCCGCCGCCGTGCGCCAATGGGCCTGTGCGCTAGGCCTCCGTGCGCCAATGGGCCCGTGCGCCGGGCCCCCGTGCGCCACCCGCTGGCCGCCCAGGGCTGAGGGCCTTCAGGAGGGCCTTCAGGAAGGCGACGTCGGTCCTCTCGCCTTGGGGCTTCTCGCTCCTGGGCCCTCGCGTCTCTGGGGCTTCCCGCTCCTGGGACCTCTCCGGTCCGGGGCTTCTCGTACCTGGGCCCTCGCGTCCTCAGCCCTATCCGCTTCGGCCGTGCCGTCTCGCTTTCGGTCGCGGATCTGGCTCATTTCCGGGCGGCCGACGCCGGTCGGCCAGGAGCGTGCCGGACGTCGCGCAGGGTGCGGTCAGGGGGTCGTCCGGGCGAGGCACGCGCTCTGGAGCTCGTACGGCTGAGGTGCGCGTTCAGGAGGTCGCACGGCTGAGGTGCGCGTTCAGGAGGCCGTCCGGCCGAGAGTGGGCGTTCACGAGGTCGTACGGGCGAGATAGGCGTTCACCAGGTCGTCGACCGGCAGTGACAGGTCGAGGGCGACGCCGCGTTCGTCGGGGCCGAGGGGTTCGAGGGCCGCGAACTGCGAGGCCACCAGCGACTCGGGCATGAAGTGCCCGGGCCGGTGCGTCACCCGCTTCCTGATCATGTCGATGTCGCCGTCGAGGTGCAGGAAGCTCACCTCGGGGGCGGCCTCCCGCAGCAGGTCGCGGTAGCGGCGCTTCAGCGCCGAGCACGCCATCACGGCCCCGGTGCCGGCGCGCTCGGCGAGCCAGGCGCCCACCGCGCGCAGCCACGGCAGCCGGTCGGCGTCGTCGAGCGGCATTCCGGCGGTCATCTTGGCGACGTTCGCGGGGCTGTGGAAGTCGTCGGCGTCGGCGAACGGCACCCCGAGGCGTTCGGCGAGCGCGGCACCGACGGTGGACTTGCCGCAACCCGTCACCCCCATCACGACGATGAGCTGCGGGCGGGGTGAGTCGTCCATACGGGGCAACCTCTCGGGCTCGGATGCGCGTCAGACTAGACAGCTTGCGTCATATCAATCAAGCTGAGAAGTCGAATAAATCATACTTTTGAAGCATGTGAGGCGTGTGAGCAGGGGCGTCACGGACGAGAGTCTGCACCGCAGCGTGCTCGGCGAGCTGGGCGCCCTCGTGGTCGCGGGCGACTACGCCACCGGTCAGGTGCTCAGGATCGAGCAGCTGGAGGCCAGGTTCGGGGTGTCTCGTACGGTCGTGCGCGAGGCCGTACGAGTCCTGGAGTCGATGGGCCTGGTCAGCAGCCGCCGGCGCGTCGGCATCACGGTGTCGCCCAGGACCTCCTGGAATTTGTTCGACCCCCGCGTCATCCGCTGGCGGCTCGACAGCGGCGAACGCGCCTCGCTGCTCCGCTCCCTCGGCGAGCTCCGCCGCGGCGCCGAACCCGTCGCCGCCGCGCTCGCCGCCACCCATGCCACCCCCGAGCAGTGCGGCCGGTTGACGGAGGCGGTCATGCGGATGGCCGTCCACGGCAGGTCCGGCGACCTGGAGTCCTACCTGGCCGCCGACATCCTGTTCCACCGGACGCTGCTCGAAGCCTCGGGCAACGACATGCTCGGCGCGCTCACCACGGTGGTCACGGAGGTGCTGGCGGCTCGTACGCACCACCACCTGATGCCGGCCTTCCCGGAGCCGGCGGCGATCCGCCGGCACGCGGAGGTGGCCCAGGCGATCCAGGCCGGAGACCCCGCGGAGGCGCAACGTGCGATGGGTGACATCGTCGACGAGGCGACAAGCGCCATGCTCGGGCCAGACGTCTGACGCGCAGTGGTCGCGGAGCCGGCCGGCCACTGGGCGTCTCAGCAGAGGACGGGCTGACGCGCGCCGGTCGCACAGCACAGCTGACACACGCCGGTCGGGGAGCGGCGGCTGACACACGTCGGTCGGGGAGCGGCGGCTGACACGCGCCGGTGGCGGAGCGGCAACTGACGCGCTGTCAGCGGAGTGGTGCCGCTGATGCGTGATCGCGTCGGCGATGCGACATTGGTGCGGGCACACTCCTCGTTCCCTAGGGCGGCAAGATGTGAAATATGCCGACGATTACCGCGGTGCCCGGCGGTCGCCGCGGGTGTACGAACTAGGCGGTCCGCAAAGCCGCTTCCGCGGCAAGCAGGCCGGCTATTCGCCAGGTCAAGCGCTGATCCGGGCCTCCGGGCCGCCGATCGCCGGGGAGAGCCTCTGAGCAGCGGGGCCGCGCGAGCCGCGACCCCGCCGCAGGCGTCCGGAAGGCCGCCTTCACCCGTTCTGTGGAAATCCCGTAATTTCCAAGTTTGGGCATAGAAAAGCGGCGAAGAATCTCCTGGAACCGCAGCACGGAAACGGCCGCGTACCCAATCGGACTCACCCGTAGGTCATCCGTATTCTTGCGATCCGGCCCGTACCGAACCCGGCCCGGCGGCACCCGTCACCCGCGAGAGAACGCCTGCACACCGCGTAACAGCCGGATGGCCGCCTCCAGCCCGCTGGCGGCCTCCAGAGCCCGGCCCGAGGCGGTGGCGAAACGGCTCAGCAGGTGCTCCTCCCGCTCCCCGAAGCGGCGCCCCGCCACCCACAGGAACACGTGCTCCCTCGTGGCGAGCGGCACCGGCATGGCCAGGAAACCGGGCTCGCCCATCGACGCGTCCGGCACGATCAGCAGCCGGACGGACCGCGTGGCGAGCGTCTTGAGCACCCCGGACTCCTGCAGCCACGGGCGTACCCGCAGCGGATCGACCGGGGGCGCGTGCACATTGACGGCCTGGGCGACCTCCCGTAGCGCGTCCACCCGTACGAATCCCGCGTAGGCCGTTCCGGTGACCGCCGCGGCGGTCCCGCTCAGCCTGTCGATCAGTCCCGCGGGGTCCAGGCAGGAGAACGAGGCGATGAGTTCGCGCATGGCGACGTCGACACGGTTGTAAGTCATCGCTGTATCCCTCAGAGGAGGGGGAAGTGAGATCGCGCAGTATGATCACGCGTATCTCAAGGGCGGTGACCCCGAGTCTCGCCGTCGCCGTGTCACTTGACCAGACCCCAACTGGAAATCGGGATTTCCGGTCAGCGGGGGCGCAGGCGGAGCCACTCCAGCTCGTCCGACCGGGTCCCGTCCTCCCTGGGGAACAGCTCGCGTTGCGTCGACTCCTGGACGAAGCCCGACCGCTCCAGCACCCGCTGCGAAGCCTTGTTGCCCACCTCGGTCCCGGCCACGATCCGGTGCAGCTGGGTGTTGGCGAAGGCCCAGTCCACCAGCAGCCGCACGGCCCGCGTCATGAACCCTCTGCCCCGGAACTCCGACCGCAGCGAATATCCGATCATGCCCTGCCCGATCAGCGGCACCACCTGCACCAGTTGCACGTGCCCCGCGAACCTCCCGGAGACGGCATCCTTGATCGCCAGCTCGATCCGCTGCCCAGACACCCACCAGTAGCCGGTGTAGCGGCAGCGCCGCTCGTTGTCCTCCAGCGTGGTACGCGGCCCGACCGCGTAGGCGGCCACACTCGGCTCCCGCATCATCGCGTGGAACTCGGGGGCGTCGGCCACCTCCATCGGTGTCAGCCGTACCACCCCGTCGCTCAGCTCGCCGCCGTCGAAGAACGGCAGGTAGGGCTCGGCCGCCAGGCCGGAGTCGCGCCGGATCCGGGCGAACGTGATGATGTCGGTGCGGCGCCCGTCACGCCCGACCTTGGCGTCACGCCTGCGCCCCTCCTCCTGGAAACCGGCCTTGTAGGCGACTCGCAGGCTGGCGATGTTCTCCACGGCGGCGTGCAACTCCACGCGCTCGACGCCATGGTCGAACAGCCACTCGGTCACCGCCCGCGTCGCCCGGCTCACCACGCCCTTGCCACGCGCCCACGGCGCGGCCAGGTAGCCGATCGCCGCCACGCCCCACGGATCGGGCGGCTGGACGCCGATGGCACCGACATAGTGGCCGTTCTCGGTGATCGTGAACTCGGCGCCGCCGTCCGCCCACTTCGCCTCCGCCGCCCGCAGGTAGGCGCGCGCGTCCTGCAACGTGTACGGCGACGGCAGGGTGTACAGAAACCGGGCCGTCACCGGGTCGTCACACGCGCGTACGATCGCCTCGGCGTCGGAATCAGCGGGACGTCGCAACACCAGGGGACCGGTAGAGATCACCTCACGGGGGAACATCCCTCATAGATATCGCGCGTCAAGGCGTGCTCGAAAGCCCTATAACCTTGCCGACATGGGTTTCCGCAGGCATGGGCCGTTCCAGGCGGGGGATCAGGTGCAGCTCACCGACCCCAAGAACAAGCGCCACACGATCACGCTCAAAGAGGACGGCGTCTTCCACACGCACAAGGGCGCCATCCCCCACAGCGACCTGATCGGGCAGCCCGAAGGCTCCGTGGTGCGCTCCTCCGGCGGCACCCAATATCTCGCCTTCCGTCACCTGCTGCAGGACTACACTCTGGCCATGCCGCGCGGCGCCGCCGTGATCTACCCCAAGGACGCCGCGCAGATCGTCGGCATGGCCGACGTCTTCCCCGGCGCCCGGGTGATCGAGGCGGGGGTCGGCTCCGGCGCGCTGACCTGCTTCCTGCTGCGCGCCGTGGGCCCCGAAGGTCACGTCACCTCCTACGAGCGGCGTGAGGAGTTCGCCGACGTCGCGCGCAAGAACGTGGAGAAGTTCTACGGCGGCCCCATGGACGACACCTGGCGGCTCGTCGTCGGCGACCTGGTCGCCTCGATCGACGAGGTGGACGTCGACCGCGTCATCCTCGACATGCTCGCTCCCTGGGAGTGCGTCGACGCCGCCGCCAAGGCCCTCACACCGGGTGGCGTCATCTGCTGCTACGTGGCCACGACGACCCAGATGTCCAAGACTGTCGAGGCGATTCGCGATCACGGGAGTTTCACCGAGCCCCATGCGTGGGAGACCCTGGTTCGCGACTGGCATGTCGAAGGGCTCGCGGTAAGACCGGATCATCGGATGATCGGCCACACCGGTTTCCTCGTCAGCGCCCGTCGCATGGCGGACGGTGTGGCACCGCCACCACGCCGCCGACGACCGAAGGGGACCACTGAGGAACTATGACAATTTGGCCACGAGGGTGCGTTGGTGCGTGACACGGGAACAGATCGCCGTGTTCCTATGCTGCCAGTATTAAACGCACTATTAGGGATTATTCGCCGAACACTGAATGTCACACGACGAACACTGCCCGGCCAGGTTACGGAGGGGCCCGAGATAGGTAAGGTCCTTAGTAGTCGCCCTCGACTGGGAAGGAGGTGACGGGGCGTGGCAGCTCGCGATGATGCTGAGGCTCGAGCCGCGCAGCGCGAACGGGAGGTCGCTGATCTTTCAACACAGGTCTCCTTCCTCCAAGAGGAGATCACCGCGCTGAGGCGGAAGCTGGCCGAGTCACCCCGTCAGGCCAGAGTCCTTGAAGAGCGTCTCCACGAGGCGCAGGCGAACCTCGCGGCCGTCACCGGCCAGAACGAGCGCCTGGTCGCCACACTCAAGGAGGCCAGGGATCAGATCGTTGCCCTCAAGGAAGAAGTCGACCGGCTGGCACAACCGCCATCCGGGTTCGGCACCTTCCTGGAGGCCAGAGAAGACGGCACGATCGAGGTGTTCACCGGCGGCCGCAAGCTGCGGGTGAACGTCAGCCCCGCCGTCGACGTCGACTCGCTCCGGCGTGGCCAGGAGGTCATGCTGAACGAGGCGCTCAACGTGGTCGAAGCCCTCGGCTACGAAGAGGTCGGCGAGATCGTGATGCTCAAAGAGCTCCTCGACCAGGGGCAGCGCGCACTGGTCATCTCGCACGCGGACGAGGAGCGCGTCGTACGTCTCGCCGAGTCACTGGTCGGGCAGCCGATCAGGGCGGGCGACTCGCTGTTGCTCGAACCCCGCTCGGGCTACGTCTACGAGCGGATTCCCAAGTCCGAAGTCGAAGAGCTCGTGCTCGAAGAGGTCCCCGACATCTCCTACGAGGAGATCGGTGGCCTGATGCGGCAGATCGAGCAGATCAGGGACGCCATCGAGCTGCCCTACCTGCACGCCGACCTGTTCCGCGAGCACAAGCTGCGCCCCCCCAAAGGCGTTCTGCTCTACGGCCCGCCCGGCTGCGGCAAGACGCTCATCGCCAAGGCCGTCGCCAACTCCCTGGCCAAGCAGGTCGCGGAGCGCACCGGCCAGGAAGGCAAGAGCTTCTTCCTCAACATCAAGGGCCCCGAGCTGCTCAACAAGTACGTCGGCGAGACCGAGCGGCACATCCGCCTGGTCTTCCAGCGGGCTCGCGAGAAGGCCTCAGAGGGCACCCCGGTGATCGTGTTCTTCGACGAGATGGACTCGATCTTCCGCACCCGAGGCTCCGGCGTCTCCTCGGACGTCGAGAACACCATCGTTCCCCAGCTCCTTTCGGAGATCGACGGTGTCGAGGGCCTGGAAAACGTCATCGTCATCGGCGCCTCCAACCGCGAGGACATGATCGACCCGGCGATCCTGCGGCCCGGCCGCCTGGACGTCAAGATCAAGATCGAGCGGCCCGACGCCGAAGCGGCGAAGGACATCTTCTCCAAGTACCTCATCTCCGAGCTGCCGCTGCACCCCGACGACCTCGCCGAGCACAGCGGTTCCCGCGAGGGCACCATTCACGGCATGATCCAGAGCGTCGTGGAGCGCATGTACACCGAGAGCGAAGAGAACCGCTTCCTCGAGGTGACCTACGCCAACGGCGACAAGGAAGTCCTCTACTTCAAGGACTTCAACTCCGGCGCGATGATCCAGAACATCGTCGACCGGGGCAAGAAGATGGCCATCAAGCAGTTCCTCGAGAGCGGCCAGAAGGGCCTGCGGGTGCAGCACCTGCTCACGGCCTGCGTGGACGAGTTCTCCGAGAACGAGGACCTGCCCAACACCACCAACCCGGACGACTGGGCCCGCATCTCCGGCAAGAAGGGCGAGCGGATCGTCTACATCCGCACGCTCGTGTCGGGCAAGCAGGGCGCGGAGGCGGGTCGCTCCATCGACACCGTCGCCAACACCGGCCAATACCTGTAAGAGGCTGCTGAGAAGGGCCGCGCGGATCTCCGCGCGGCCCCTTCTCATGCCGCCCCATCTTCTCCGCGTCGCCGAGGGACCCGTGTGAAAATTGGGACCAACGGAACCAAAGTGATCGTTGTGCCGTCCAACTGGGCGTGCAACCACCCAACCGGCCGAGGCGCTCATCTGGAGAAGGCCGGCTGGCCGAACTCGATCTGCTCAGGTTCGTGGCCGCCCTCGCGGTGCTGGCCTTCCACTACCTGATCGCGTTCGCCTCCGTCTGGGGAGACCGGCCCGCCGAGCTCTTCCCCGCCGTCGCCCCGTTCGCCGGGCTCGGCATCCTGGGCGTGGAGTTATTCTTCGTCATCAGCGGCTTCGTCATCCTCATGAGCGCGTGGGGGAGGGGGCTCGGCGCGTTCGCCCGGAGCAGGTTCGTCCGCCTCTACCCGGCCTACTGGCTCAGCCTCGCCGCCGTCGCCGCTCTCTACGGCCTCACCGGCACCAAGGTGCTCGACCCCAAGCTTTCGCCTGGCGAGTATCTGGTGAACGCCAGTATGTTCCAGCGGCTGTTCAAGGTCCTGGACGCCAGCGGCGTCTACTGGTCCCTCTGGGCCGAACTCCGCTTCTATCTCCTCATGGCCATCCTCGTGATCATCGGTGTCACCTACGGTCGCGTCCTGATCTTCGCCGGTGTCTGGCTGGCCGCCGCGCTCGGCGCCGAACTGCTCGGCAACGAGGTGCTCAACGAGATCGTCATGCCCCGCTACGCTCCCTACTTCGCCGCCGGCATGGCCCTCTATCTCATCCACAAACACCGCAACGCCGTGCTGCCCTGGCTCTACGTCGCCTGCGGCTACGTCCTGGCGGTGCACTCCGCGCTCGAACGCGTCCACGGCCGGATCAAGGTCGCCGGATTCAAGAGCATGCCCGTCAGCGACCTCAGCGTGATCATCACCATCACGGTCATCTTCGCCGCGATGTCGTTCGTCGCCCTCGGCGTGTTCCGGCTGCGACCGTCCAGAACGCTCACTGCGCTCGGCGCGACGACCTACCCGCTCTACCTCTTCCACTCGGTCGTCGCCGTGGCTCTCATCCCCATCCTGGCCACCAGAATGGCCCCCTGGGCCACCGCCCTCACCACCACGCTCGCGGCCGTGCTCCTGTCCTACCTTGTCTACTCCCTCGCCGAACGCCCCATCCAGCGTCTTCTTAAGCCCCGCGCGCGTCCACAAACCCCCCCAGTTCCCGCCGTAAAGGTGGAAAAGACTGCGGTGCCATAACTCTGTGACCCTGGGGCACTGTGAAGGGCATAGGCTCGGGCATATAAACGGCGGATAGGCAGATCCGGACGAACAGAGGGTGTTGCATGACGGTGCGTCGGGTGATGGGCATCGAGACCGAGTACGGCATCTCCGTACCAGGTCAGCCAGGCGCCAACGCGATGGTCACCTCCTCGCAGGTGGTGAACGCCTACCTGGCGGCCTCCGCCGCCAGGGCGCGCAGGGCGAGGTGGGACTTCGAAGAGGAGAACCCGCTGCGCGACGCCCGCGGCTTCGACCTGGCCAGAGAGGTCGCCGACCCCAGCCAGCTCACCGACGAGGACCTCGGCCTCGCCAACGTCATTCTCACCAACGGCGCCAGGCTCTACGTCGACCACGCCCACCCCGAATACTCCACCCCCGAATGCACCAACCCGCGCGCCGCCGTCATCTGGGACAAGGCCGGCGAACGCGTCATGTACGACGCCGCCCAGCGGGCCTCCGCGATCCCGTCCAACGCGCCCATCCAGCTCTACAAGAACAACACCGACGCCAAGGGCGCCAGCTACGGCTGCCACGAGAACTACCTCATGCGGCGCGCCACCCCCTTCGCCGACATCGTCCGCCACCTCACCCCGTTCTTCGTCTCCCGCCAGGTCGTCGTGGGCGCGGGCAAGGTCGGCATCGGACAGGACTCGCGCGGCGAAGGCTTCCAGATCAGCCAGCGGGCCGACTTCTTCGAGGTCGAGGTGGGCCTGGAGACCACGCTCAAGCGGCCGATCATCAACACCAGGGACGAGCCGCACGCCGATCCGGAGAAGTACCGGCGGCTGCACGTGATCATCGGCGACGCCAACATGTCGGAAATTTCGACATACCTGAAGTTGGGCTCCACCGCCCTCGTCCTCGCCATGATCGAAGACGGCTTCCTCAGCCGCGACCTCGCCGTCGAGAACCCCGTACAAGCCCTGCGCGCGGTCTCCCACGACCCCACCTGCCGCTACGAGATCCCCCTGCGCGACGGCCGCAAGCTCACCGCCATCCAGCTGCAGATGGAATATCTCGAGCAGGCCCGCAAGTACGTCGAGGAACGCGGCACCGCCCAGGAAGAGATGAACAAGGACATCCTCGACCGCTGGGAATCCGTCCTCACCCGCCTGGCCGAAGACCCCATGCAGCTCTCTCGCGAACTCGACTGGGTCGCCAAACTCGAACTCCTCGAGGGCTACCGCACCCGCGACTCGCTCACCTGGTCCCACCCCCGGCTGCAACTCGTCGACCTGCAATACTCCGACATCCGCCCCGACCGCGGCCTCTACAACCGCCTCGTCGCCCGCGGACGCATGCAGCGCCTGGTCACCGAGGACGACGTCCAGCGCGCCGTCGAGAACCCACCCACGGACACCCGCGCCTACTTCCGCGGCCGCTGCCTACGCCAATACAGCGAGTCCGTCGCGGCCGCCTCATGGGATTCGGTCATCTTCGACATCCCGGGCCGCGAATCCCTCCAGCGCGTACCGACCCTCGAACCACTGCGCGGCACCAAGGCCCACGTGGGCGAACTCTTCGACCGCTGCCGTACCGCCGCCGACCTGGTCGCCGCCCTCACCGGCGGAGACTAGCCGCCGTACGTCTCCGGGCCGGGCCGCCTCACGTCGCGCGCCCGGCCATGGGTGTTCTTCCAGCCCAAGACTTCCGGCTCCCAGACTTCCGGCGCCCGGGTTTCCCGGCCCCCGGAGGCGTCCGGTCAGAGCAGGCCGATGCCCAGCGTCAGCGTGCCCACCGCCAGCGCCGCGCCGCCCACCACCGTCAGCCCGATGAGCTTGCTCGGCTTGGTGTCGCTGGGACGGACCACCGACAGGAAGAAGCCGAGCGGCATGAGGATCGGGGCGACCACGATGAGGATGCGGACCAGGCTCTTCAGGCCGTCCGAAAGATCCGCCTGATCCACGTAGAGCATCGCCACGAGGCTGAACAGCACCAGCACGCCCGCGTGAGCGTGACCCGCCCGCCAGAGACTGCGGCGCACCGGGTTGTCGTTGTAGCCGGGCACGTTCCGCATGAGGAACGTCAGCAGCGAGACACCGCCGAAGGCCACCGCCGGGACTGTGATGAGAAGCACACCTGCCGTGCTCAGGGACGAGGGGGACATCGAAACCTCCTGTGGGACAGGGGCCTCATTATTGGATAGGGGAACTATCTAGTCAAGTCGGCAAGATCGCGGGGCCTTGGGCGCGAAATGTCGCCCGGTTCGGGGAAGATATGCCTAGAGAGCAGTCCCCCAAGCGGAGGTAGGTAGGACATGGCAAGCAAGGACACGGGTGGCCAGAAGCAGGCCGGTCGGCGCGAGAGCGAGGTCGAGGAGACCGAGGCTTCGGCGGCGCCGGACGTGCAGGAGCGCCAGGAGAAGCTCACCGACGATGTCGACGCGATTCTGGACGAAATCGACGAAGTTCTCGAAGAGAACGCAGAGGAGTTCGTGCGCAGCTACGTCCAAAAGGGCGGTGAGTAGGGCGAATCGGACATCAAAATCGGGAGGAATGGGGTGGAAACGCCTGAGGGAGTGAAGTGGTGTCCGGACTGTAAGGAGGTGAAAGAGGTCTCTGAGTTTGGGCTGAACAAGCGGATGAGCGATGGGCTTGCGCGGTACTGCAAGAGTGCATGCTTGCCCAGCAGAATGGGCTATGTGCCATCTGTCAGGTGGTCCCCGGCACGTTCGTCGACCACTGCCACCAGAGCGGCCTGGTGCGGGGGGTTCTCTGTTTCAACTGCAACAACGGGCTGGGGCATTTCGGTGACAACACCGTGTTGCTCGAACTCGCCGCCCTCTATCTGGACGGGGAGATCCTGTGGCCCGAGTTCGTGATCCCGCCGCAGCGGCGTCCGGAGTCGGTGGCGCCGACCAGGACTTACCACCTGACCCAGCGTTACGGCATGCGGCATGACGATGTCGAGCGCATGGTGGTCGATCAGTACGGGTTGTGCGTGGTCTGCTGGGACCGTTCGCCCGAGCATGTCGATCACTGTCACCGCACGGGCGATGTGCGCTACGCGCTCTGCTTGCCGTGCAACACCGGCATCGGCCAGTTCAGGGACGATCCGGGTGTGGCGTGGAGGGCGCTGGCCTACATCGAGGCGACGGTCGAGTGGCAGGACATCGAGGATGTGTCTGAGGAGGAGATCCAGGAGTTCATCCGCGCCGATGAGGAGATGCGGTCCGAGTTCTATGAGCGAGCGGTCCGGGTCTGATCCGGTGGGGCGTATTCGACGGCCACGCCGAGGAGGCGGACCGGCCGGTTGAGGTCGAAGCGGTCGAGCACGGTGAGGGCGGCGCGGGAGAGCTCGGCCGCGTCGGTGGTGGGTGAGGGGAGCTTCGACTGGCGGGTGCGGGTGAGGAAGGGCGCGAATCGCACCTTTACCGAGACACGGACGATCACGCGTCCCGCGGCGGTCGCGTCTGAGGCGACCTGTCGGGCCAGTGTCGCTATGTGGGTGGATATTTCGGTTCTGTCGGTGAGGTCGTTCGGGAAGGTGATCTCGCGGCTGTGCCCTCGGGCGACCCAGGGAGTGGTGACGACCTCGGCTTCGCCCTTGCCGAGGGCGAGATAGCGATACCAGGGGCCGTTGGCGGGGCCGAAGCGGCGGGCCAGGTCGGCGGGGTCGGCGGCGGCGAGCTGGGCGACCGTGTCGAGTCCTAGGTCGGCGAGCTTTTTGGCGATCTTGGCGCCGATGCCCCAGAGCGCGTCGGTGGGCCGGTCGTTCATGACCTCGGCCCAGTTGTCGCCGGTGAGACGGTAGATCCCGGCGGGTTTGGCGAAGGCGGAGGCGAGTTTGGCCTGGTGCTTGTTGTCGCCGATACCGACGGAGCAGGACAGGGCGGTTTCGGCCAGGACGGCCTGCTGGAGGGCGGTGGCCAGCGCCTCGGGGTCGTCGGTCCGGGCGCCGATGAACGCCTCGTCCCAGCCCCAGATCTCCACCAGGACGGGAAACCCGCGCAGCGTGGCCATGACGCGCTCGGACGCGGCCTCGTAGGCGGGCGGGTCACTGGGCAGGAAGACGGCGTCAGGGCACCGTTTGAGCGCGGTGCGGAGCGGCATGCCGGAGTGGACGCCGTGTTCGCGGGCTTCGTAGGTGGCGGTGGCGGCGACGGTGCGCGGCTGGGTGGGGTCGCCGGAGCCGCCGACCACGACGGGTCTGCCGCGGAGTTCGGGGTGGCGCAGGATCTCGACGGCGGCGATGAACTGGTCGAGGTCGACATGCAGGACCCAGTCCTTGATGGACATGTCTCTCAGAGTAGGACGTGCAGCACCCAGTCCCTGGTGGACGCGTCTCTCAGACGGGCCCCAGTCCCTGGTCGTCGCGTCTCTCAGAGTTACGACCTCGAGCACGATAGGGATCAAGACGGCCTTGCCTGAGGTGTTCGGGTGATGGGGGATCACCCCCCGTGACGTTCGGCGGCGCGGTCGGAGACCAGGGCACCGATGGCCCGGATGGTCTCCTTTAGATCGTCACGTTCTCCGGTCCAGCGCAGTAGGACGGCCCATTTCTTGCTTTCGGCGATGGCGTGCTCGACGCATATGCGTTCGGAGGACTGTTGGCGGCGGGCTTGCTCGAAGGCAGCGATGATCTCGGGCGGGGCGTCTTTGCCGGGTCTTTTCGGTGGGACGCTGACCTTGTCGGGGTGAGCGTTATGCAGGCCGCGGTAGCCGCTGTCCATCTCCACCTGGACGTCGGCGTCCCGGCTTGCCGGCTTGGGGACGGCGGACTTGGAGCTCGCTGCCGTCAATGCGCGGCTTGATCCCGTTGGAATGGGCGTAGGCCAACACATCGGCCAGGGTGTGCAGGCGCACTCCCTGCGGGGTGGCATAGTCGCGTCCGGCCAGCAACGGCCGCACTCGGCCGATGGCCCGGTCGATGGTGGAGCGGTGCACGCCATACAACGCGGCCAAGGCAGTGACCGGCAGTCCGGTGCGCAGGAACGCCAAGGTCGCCAGTACCCGGTCGACGAAGACCAGCGTGGGCTTGGGACCCGCGATCTACTTGAGACAGATCCCGCCTCGACTGCCAAGATCAAGATCTGCCTGAGATGCTCAGTTGAGCAGCGAACATCGGCTCCAGGGCGTTCAACATAAGCGTTCTGCAGCGCTCCGTTCCGCCGGCAATCCTGCCCGCCATCGCCAGCGAGACGCAGCCGTGCAGGAAGGCCCAGATCGTGTCGACCGCGCCGGGGGGATCGGCCAACTCGGCGCCCCGCATCTGCGCGATGCCCTGCAATGCGAGGCGGAAGATACGAAAGGCGTTCTTGGCCTCCCGCGGGGTCTCGGCTGTGCCGAACGGCACCCCATCCATGCCGTTCATCGCCTGGTAGAGCTCCGGGGAGGCGAACGCGAACGCCCAGTACGCCTCGGCCATCGCGACCAGCCGCCCCTCAGGGGAGCCCTCCGCCGCCAGGCGCAGTTGCTCAGCGAGTTCGGCGAAGCCGAGCATCATCAGCTCGACCAGCAGATCCTCCTTATTGGAGAAGTGCTGGTACAGAATCGGCGCGCTGTATTCGAGCTTGCCGGCGATGCGGCGGATCGTGACTGCGTTCCAGCCTTCCTGGGAGGCGATGACCCGGGCTGCCTCCAGCAGTCGGGCGCGCATCTCCTCCCGCTCCCGCTCACGCCGCTTCTTGCTGGCGCTTGGTTCGGGCTGGGTCTTCGTCGTCACGATGCGTCCTCTCTCTTGACGCCGACATCCTATCGCCGGTCTAATTCCTAACAATGTTAGATCTATGAACATCGTTAGGGGAACAGCATGATCGTCGTGTTCGGCGGGACGGGCAGACTCGGCCGTCAGATCGTGGAACAACTCCGCCAGGAGGCAAAGGCAGTGCGCGTCGTCACCCGCGATCCGGCCACGGCGAACGCGGTCCAGGGCGTTGAGGTTGTCGCGGGCGACGTGCACGACCGGCGCACGCTGGTCCGAGCCGCGACCGGGGCCGAGGCGATCGTCTGCACCGTCCAGGGCGGCAACGGCAAGGGGAACAGCGGCCCCAAGGGCATTGAGGGCGCCGGGATCCCCAGCCTCATCGGCGTCGCACGCGACACCGCGGTCGAGAACTTCGTCTACATCTCCTCCGCCAGCGCCCACGCCGACAGCCCCGTCGAGTTCTTCCGGCTCAAGTTCGAGGCCGAGCGCTTACTGCGCACCAGCGGCCTGCCGTACTCGATCCTGCGGCCCACCCACCTGATGGACACCTGGGTGGAGATGCTCACCGAGTCGATCACTAAGCAGGGGAAGGCCACCGTATTCGGCTCGGGCACCAACCCGGTCTCATGGGTAGCCGGCAAGGACGTCGCCAAGGTCGCCGCCGCGCTCGCCATGCGCCCCGGCGAAGGCTGGTCCGCCGACCTCGGCGGCCCCGAGGCGCTACCGCTCACGAAGGTCAACGAGCTCATCGCGGCCTCGCTGGGCCTGAAGATCAAGGGTGAGAACAAGATGCCAGTCGGGATGCTCCGCGTGATGAGCCCGCTGACCAGGCCGTTCAACGCGGTCCTCGCCCGACGGATGCAGATGGGGGCACTGCTGGACACCCGGCCGCAGATCGTCGACTCCAGCGCGGTCTGGGCCCGGTTCGGCGAGCCGCTGTCCCTGCCGACATGGCTGGAGATCAACCACCCGAGCGGCCGGGAACGACTCTGACGTTCTGCCGCCCTCGGCGCGTTCCCCGTCCACCCGCCGCAATTCAGGGAAACGACCATCACTTGAGTCAGCCTGTCAGCAGGTCCCGCCCACTACCTCTCTACACCAGCCCCGATCATCGTGCGAGAGGTCATTAGGACGTGCGGGACCCGGACCCCGGTGGACACCTCTCTCAGAGCAGGCGGCCGTCGCGGTAGAGGAGGGAGCGGCGGGGGAGTGCCCAGGCGGGGGCGCCGATGGGGGGTTCTTCGCCTTCGGGGACGACGGCCTGGATGAGGGCGTCGTCCGTCCCGAGGGTGACCAGGGTGCTGGTGCCGAGGTTCTCCAGGACGGAGACGGTGCCGGGGAAGGCGTCGGGGCGGGCTTGGAGGAGGAGTTCCAGATATTCGGGCCGCGCTCCGTACACGAGATCTCCGCCGGCGATGCCCGCGGGGGCGGGGAGGGTGGCGCCGGCGACGTGGAGGGTGCCGGAGGTGATCTGGCCGGGCAGCAGGTTTCATGGGGGTGGAGCCGATGAAGGCGGCCACGAAGGGGGTGGCGGGGCGCTGGAACACCTCGGCGGGGGTGCCGACCTGGGTCATCCGGCCGTGGGACATGACGGCGATGCGGTCGGCCAGGGCGAGGGCCTCGGCCTTGTCGTGGGTGACGAAGACGGTAGTGACGGGCGAGCTCGCGCTGCAGGCGCTTGAGGAAGGTACGGGCGTCGAGGCGGAGCCGGGCGTCGAGGTTGGACAGCGGCGGTGCGCAGGAGGGTGGTCTTGCCGCAGCCCGACGGGCCGAGCAGGGCGAAGAACTCGCCGTCGGCGATGGTGAGGTCGAGACCGTCGAGGGCGCGTACTCCGCCGGGGAACACCTTGGTGAGGCCGTGCAGCGAGATCACCGTTTGATCCCTCCGTGGAAGCGGAAGCCGTACCGCTGGGAGACGAACAGGTACATCGCCACCACCGGGAGCGAGTAGAGCAGTGAGAAGGTGGAGATGAGCTCGAGTCTGGGTGAGCCGCCCTCGGTGTAGAGGGTGTAGAGGATGACCGAGCCGGGGGCCTTGTCGGGGTCGCGCAGCAGGATGAACTGGAACAGGAATCCGCCCCACACGCTGGCCAGCGCCCAGACGGCGATGGTGGCCAGGCCGGGCCGTACGAGGGGGATCACGATGTGCCGCAGGATCTGCAGGGATGAGGCGCCGAAGACGCGCGCCGACTCCTCGTAGGTGGTCGGCGTCTCGTCCATGAAGTCCTTGAGGATGAAGATGGCGGCGGGCAGCAGGCCGCCGGAGACGACGAGGATGACGCCGAGGTGGGTGTCGATGAGGTCGAGCCTGGTGGCGAGTTCGAAGATGGGCACCATGGCGGCGGTGCCGGTGACGACGGACGACAGCAGCAGGAGCAGATAGAGCAGCACGTCGCGGCCGGGGACGCGGACCCTGGACAGGGCGTAGGCGGCGAGTGCGGCCAGGACGACGACGAGCGCGGCGGCGCCGCCGCCCTGGATGAGGGAGTTGCGGATGGAGCCGAGGGCGTAGGGGTTGTCCAGGATGGCGGCGAAGTTGCGCAGGGTGAAGTCCGGGATGGAGGTGGTGATCGCTGGGGTGGCGTCGAAGGGGGCGCTGGCCAGCCAGAGCATGGGCAGCGCGAAGAAGGCCAGGACGATGGCGATGAACATGGTGGCGGCGAGCCGTCCGATGGTGTGCCGGATCATGCCGGTGGCCTTCCCGCCGTGCGGCGCCGGCCGCGCAGCAGCCGCAGGTACGCCAGGGCGAAGACGAGGTTGATGAGCAGGATGAGGAAGGACACGGCGGCGCCCACGCCGAGTTCGCCGCCTTTGAGGGCGATGTTGTAGACGTAGACGGGCAGGATCTCCGAGCGTCCTTCCGGCCCGCCGCCGGTGAGGACGAACGGGGTGAAGTCGTTGAAGGTCCAGAGGCTGATCAGCAGCAGGTCGGTCAGCACGTGCCGCCGGATGAGCGGGAAGACGACGTCGCGCAGTTGCTGCGGCACGGAGGCGCCGGCCAGGCGGGCGGTCTCCAGGTGCGAGGGTGGCACGTTCTCCAGCGCGGCGGCGTACAGCATCATCGAGAAGGCGGTGCCGCGCCAGATGTTGAAGACGATGATGGACGGCAGCGGGTAGTCCAGCAGCCAGCCCAGGCCGGGCGTGCGCAGGAGCGCGTTGAGCGTGCCGTCGTCGCGGTCGAGCAGGGCGAACCAGAGGAAGCCGACGACCGTGCTGGGCAGGATCCACGACAGCAGGACGACGCCTTCGACGGCCCGTCGTAGCGGCCCGCGGCGCGTGCGCAGCAGCCAGGCGAGGGTGAAGCCGAGCCCAGCCTGGCCGAGGACGGCCGAGCCGCCGACGTAGACGACGGTGAGCCACAGCGAGCTGAGGAAGCGTGGGTCGGTCAGCGTGGTGATGTAGTTGTCCAGGCCGACGACCTGGGGGTCGGCGGCGGCCAGGCCGGTGAGGCGATAGTCGGTGAGCCCGAGGTAGATCGTCCAGAGGGCGGGGAAGACGAGGAAGACGGCGATGAGGACGAGGGCGGGCAGGATGAACCCGGCCGCTCGCGTCCTGCCGAGCCCCGCCGCGTCAGTATTCATGGCGATCCTTCGGATCGCGGTTCGGTCGCTGGGATCCTGTGCCTTCCCTCGTCTCTCCGGTCGCTTCGCTCCCTGCGTTCCTCAGTTCAGGCCCAGGCGCTCTCTCACGGTCCATGGCGATCCTTCGGATCGCGGTTCGGTCGCTGGGGTCCTGTGCCTTTCCTCGTCTCTCCGGTCGCTTCGCTCCCTGCGTTCCTCAGTCCAGGCCCAGGCGCTCTCTCACGGTCCATGGCGCTCTCACCCGGCGACGTGGTCCGCGCCGCCTACCAGTTCTTCCAGCTTGGTCTGGTAGGCGGCGGCCGCCTCGTCGGCGGTTTTGCCGCTGACGATCGCCGCGGTGGCCTCCTGGAGGGCGACGGAGACCTGGGGGTAGACGGCGAGGCCGGGGCGGTAGGCGGTGATGGGCAGCACCCTGTCGGCGATGTACTTCAGCATCGGGTCGGCGGTGAGGACCTCGCTGTTGACGTCGCCGCGGGAGCTGATCCGGGCCTGTCCGGCCAGCTGCGACTTGGTGGCCGCCGCGGAGTGCATGAACGCCAGCAGTTCCCAGGCCAGCTTGGGGTTCTTGGAGAAGGGGTTCAGCACTCGTACGGCGCCGCCCGACATGCTGGCGAAGTCCTGGCCGCGGATGGCGCCGCCGGGGTTCTTGGCGGGGATCTCGGCGTAGCCGACGGCCGAGTCGCGGTCGGCCATGGGGGCGACCCCGGCCTTCGGCTCGATGACGGATCGCCAGAAGTAGTCGCTCTCGGCCAGGATGCCGATCTTGCCGGCGGCGAACTGGGCGAAGGACTTGTCGCGGCCCTTGGCCTCCTGCTGCAGTTTGGGGTCGCTGAGCCCGGAGGCGTAGAGCCGCTGGTAGAAGCCGAGGACGTCCTTCATGGCCCGGGTGGCGCCGGTCCACTTGCCGTCGGCGTAGATCTCGGACCCGGCGGCGGCGAGGAGGGGGAGCACGCCCTGCATGGTGGTGGCCTCGCCCATCGCGGTGCCGGCGTTGATCTGGATGGGGGTGGGGACGCCCGCGGCCTTCAGCCTGCCGCCGGCCGTCAGGATGTCCTCCCAGCTCGTCGGCTGCCATGGGTCGGGCAGGCCGGCCTTCTTGAACAGGGTCTTGTTGTAGAACAGGACGCGCCCGTCGGTGCCCTGGGGCAGGCCGTACTTCTTGCCGTCGAAGACGCCGAGCCCCTGTACGGCCTGCGGGATCTGTGACCAGCCCTCCCAGGAGTCGACGGCGGGCCCGCCCAACTCGACCAGCGGCTTGATGTAGTCGGCCTGGGCGAACTCGCCGACCCAGATGCCGTCGAGGTCGATGACGTCGGCTCCGGCCTTGGACTTGAGGTCGAGCGCGATCTTGGTCTTGTACTGCTCGTCGTCGACCCCGCTGGGCTGGAAGAGCACCTTGACGTTGTGGTGGGTCTGCTCGAAGCCGGGGATCACCCATCGCTTGATCCAGTCGGCGGACTCGGAGTTCTTGCCCCCGGAGATGGAGTTGGCGGTGATGACGAGGGTGATGCCCTCCCCTCCGGCGGGCGCGCCGCTCCCGCAGGAGCAGAGGGACACGATGGCGAGAGCCGCGATCACCGCAGGTCGGCTGGGGAGTCGCATGTCGGCCTCCTGTTCAGGACGTGCAGACATACCGACAATCGCACGGCCTCTACTGGGCGTAAAGAAACGATCTGGTGACCGGTTCGCCGTGGGCTGATCGTGGGAAGTGCAGACAGCGACGCAACATGAGTAGGGTCCCCTTTAGGGACAGTGACGTTTGGGAGGGAGTCGCGTGGCATCGCACAGGGATCTGCCCGTCGGCTTGATGGACCAGCTTTTCCACAACACCGGAAGTTCCTCGTTCACCGAGTTCGTCGGTTCGCGCGCGCCAGGGCTGCTTCCGGTGCGTGGTGAGATTCTGGCCACGCCGATCGGCGACCAGGTTCCGCACGCGACCACGATCGTCGCCGCCACGTTCGCGGGTGGCGTGGTCATGGCGGGCGACCGGCGGGCGACGTCCGGCAACATCATTTCTCAGCGTGACGTGGAGAAGGTGTTCAGGACCGACGATTATTCGTGCATGGGCATCGCCGGCACGGCCAGCACGGGCATCGAGATGGCCAGGCTCTACCGGGTCGAGCTGGAGCACTACGAGAAGCTGGAGGGCCGCACGCTATCGGTCAACGGCAAGGCCAACCGGCTGGCCGCGATGATCCGCGGCAATCTCGGCATGGCGATGCAGGGGCTGGTGGTGGTGCCGCTGTTCGCCGCCTATGACGCGGAGCGCGACGGCGGGCGGATCTTCAGCTACGACGTGGCGGGCGGCCCCTACGAGCGTGACCGGTTCGACGCGATCGGTTCCGGTTCGATTTTCGCGCGGGGGGCGCTGAAGAAGCTCTACCGCGATGGGATGTCGGCGGACGACACGGTGATGGCGTTGATCCAGTCGCTGTACGACGCGGCGGACGACGATTCGGCCACCGGCGGGCCCGATGTGACGCGGAAGATCTGGCCGATCGTCTCGGTGATCGACGCCGACGGCTTCCGCCGGTTGTCGGACGACGAGGTGGCCAGCTACGTCGAGCAGATGCTCGAACTGCGCCTCATCTCCCCTGACGGCCCCATCGCCCCGCTGCGCTAGAAAGGACCCCTTCCGTGTCCATGCCTTTTGGATATGCGTCCCCTGAGCAGATCATGCGGGACAAGGCCGACTACGCGCGCAAAGGCATCGCGCGGGGTCGCAGCGTCGTCGTGCTGCAGTACGAGGACGGCATCCTGTTCGTCGCGCCCAACCCGTCGCGGGCGCTGCACAAGGTCAGTGAGATCTACGACCGCATCGGGTTCGCGGCGGTGGGTCGTTACAACGAGTTCGAGGAGCTCCGGCTGGGCGGCATCCGCTACGCCGACATCAACGGCTACACCTACGACCGCTCCGATGTGACGGGTCGTGGGCTGGCCAACCTCTACGCCTCCAACCTGGGCCGCATCTTCACCGAGTCGATCAAGTCGCTCGAGGTGGAGGTCGTGGTGGCCGAGGTGGGTGACACGCCGGAGGGTGACGCGATCTACCGGCTGACGTTCGACGGGTCGGTCTTCGACGAGCACGGCTTCGCGGCGATGGGCGGCCAGGCGGAGGCGGTGGCGACGCGGCTGAAGGAGGGCTACCGCGAGGGCATGCCACTGGCCGCCGCGCTGGAGGTGGCGCTGACGGCGCTCACGGAGCCCGGTGGGGAACGCCCGCCGGTGGGGCAGCTGGAGGTGGCGGTGCTGGACCGCAACCGCGAGCACCGCAAGTTCCAGCGGCTCGCGGGACCGCGCCTGGAGCGTCTCCTCGCCGCCGCCCCGCCCGCTGCCACTCCGCCCGCCGCCGGCGGCTCTCCGCTCGAATCCGACGCCGGCTCCGACACCCCGCCTCCGACCGGTCCTGAGGGCGACGTCGACGACGGCTCGCCGCCGCTCTAGGCCACCGCCTCCGGGAGCGCGCGATGAGCCGATGGCCAACGCTCCGGGAGTGCGCGGCCGGCCATGGCCAATGATCCGATGGCCAACGCTCCGGCAGTGCGTGGCTCGGGTGCTCTGATCTCGTCTTGCTCGGGCGGGCGATCTTCGCCCGTCCGAGCTTTTTGTCGTACAGGGCCGGCGTCCGCCCGGCTGGACAGGGGATCGGGCGGACGCCGGCACGAGACGGCCCGCGAGTCCTGGGGAGTGTGACCTGGTTCACACGTATTTGGGCGAACCGTCGAGCGGGAACAAGGATCTCAGAAGGCGTGAAGAACCCGATGCGTACCCTCCTCGCCGGCGCCGCCGCCGCGACCGTCGTCCTTACGGCCGCCACCGCCGCGAACGCCGCCACCACGGGCCTGCCCAAGTTCAAGGCGCCCAAGACCTTCGGCACGACCTTCCAGGCCGACCCGAAGCACGACTTCACCAAGCACATCTCCCCCCGCCACGACGGCATCCTGCGTGGCCTGATCACGCACCTCAGCGGTGACACCGCCGAGTACACGCCGGTCAAGTGGAAGAAGGGCACCATGACGGAGGGGCAGTTCGTCACCCCGCCCGAGGGTGACTCGATGGCCTACTCCTCGCGGATCGCCAAGAACGTGGTGTTCCTGTCGGCGTTCGGCTGCAAGGTGGCCGAAGGTGACCTCACGGTCGGCAAGAAGGACGCTCTCGGCAGCAAGCGCTGCTCGCGGTCGGTCCTGATCAAGCGGCACAAGAGCAACGCCCACCCGTCGCTGATCACGGTCTACAAGGGCGAGATCGTCCAGGTCCAGGAGATCTACACCCCCTGACGCCCCAAGCGGCAGTACGAGCGGAAAATGACGCCGGTGTGACCATCCGGCGGGGCCGCCTCGCGAGACGGACGGAAGCCCGCGAGGGAAACACGGGGAAGATCTCTCCCGCTTGACGATCCGTGGGCATAGTGTGAGGTGATGGATCGTCGCATCTTCGGGCTGGAGAACGAGTACGGCGTGACCTGCACGTTCAGGGGACAGCGCAGGCTGTCCCCCGACGAGGTCGCGCGCTACCTGTTCCG